>DATIIH010000007.1:0-44984 GCA_035479875.1 Patescibacteria group bacterium
GCACACGAAGGACTGCTTGCATGCGGAGTCGAGGAAGTTTTGGGTTGGTGGTGTAGGGCATGGCTCAATTGTCCTCTTTTCACCACCACAGTCACGGCTAGCGCCGTGGACTGGGTGGTGCGAAGGTATTGAACCATTACGCTAGCATTGACAATAGTTGTATTATTTGCTACAATATGTTTTGTGATGCACTAGCATAACAGGGATGCTATAATATACAAACTATGGCCAAAAAGAAAAAACAAAGCAAAAGCCGCAAAAAGGCCGACGAAGAAATTGTCGAGAAGTCGCCGTTTTGGCCGCTGGCCAGCGCTGTACTTTTAGTAGTACTTGGCCTGTTTCTGCTGCTTGGCGGCTTTGGTACCGGCGGCGCGTTGCCTAAAGGCTTGTTCGACGGCGCTTACTGGACGTTTGGTGTAGCCGCCTACCTAGTACCGTTTGCGTTTGTGTACTGGGCAGCCACCAAATTCAGGACCGAAGACCACCGCATACCGCTCGGCAATTTGTTTAGTGTGATCGGCGTGATGGTCTTCAGTGCTGCATGGTTATTTACTGCCTTTGCCAGTCGTCTGCCAGATACTTCATGGGTCGGTGGCCACGGCGGCACCGTGGGTAGCGCTGTAGGTGGCTTGGCGCGTGCCGCACTCGACGGCTTTCCGGCCAGCTTGATGTTCACTATCTTTATCTTGCTCTGTGTGTTCTTTGCGTTTGGCATTTCGCCTAAAGTGCTTTTGGGTCTTGGCCGCATATTCCGTAAGCGCGGGGAGGATGGCGAATTAGCTCAGCTTAAGGCCAACGCCGAAGCTGGTGGCTTTAAGCTTAACGAAGGTGTTCCGGTAGAGCACCACGGCAGCCGTCAATTTGCTGGCCTGCGCAACAGTGCCGAAAAGCTGGCGCCCGCCGACAACCACTCAGCGCTGACTATTGCCAGCGATCCCAACTGGCAATTCCCATCGGTAGCGCTGCTCGATGCCAAGCAAGATAAAGCTGACGCTGGCGACGTAGCCGGTAACGCCAAAATTATCGAAGAAACGTTCGGCAACTTTAACATCGAGGTAGAAATGGAAGGCGCCAACGTGGGTCCGCGCGTTACGCAGTACACGCTTAAACCGCCGGCCAACGTTAAGCTCACCAAAATTACCGCCCTCGAGAACAACCTGGCGCTCGACCTCGCCGCCCACAGCATCCGGATGGAGGCGCCGATTCCTGGCAAGCGGGCCGTCGGTATTGAAGTGCCGAACGTTAAGTCGGCTACGGTGCGTCTGCGCTCGCTGTTTGAATCGCACGACTGGACCGACATTAAAGGCCCGCTCAGCTTTGTTATCGGCCGCGACATCGCCGGTAAACCGGTGGTTGCCGACCTTACCAAAATGCCGCACTTGCTCGTAGCCGGACAGACTGGCTCCGGTAAGTCGGTGATGATCAACACCATTTTAACCAGCCTACTATACCGCAATAGCCCAAGCGATCTTAAGCTCATTTTGGTAGACCCCAAGCAGGTAGAGCTCAAGCCATACGACGAGATCCCTCACCTCTTAACCCCGGTTATCACCGAGCCCGAAAAGTGCATTAGCGCACTCAAGTGGGCGACCGCCGAAATGGAGCGTCGCTACAGCGCCTTGGCTGCGGTGAACAAGCGCAACATCGCCGAATACAACATGGTTAAAAAAGAAGAGGGCATGCCCTACATCGTCATCGTCATCGACGAGTTGGCCGACCTTATGATGATGGCCGCCCGCGACGTCGAAGCCCTGGTAGTACGCATTGCCCAAAAAGCTCGCGCCGTGGGTATTCACCTAGTACTTGCTACGCAGCGTCCGAGTGTTGACGTGATCACCGGCCTCATTAAAGCCAACGTACCAGCGCGCATCGCCTTTACCACCGCCAGCCAGGTAGACAGCCGCACCATCATCGACCAAATTGGCGCCGAAAAGCTCTTGGGCCAGGGTGACATGCTGCTGCTCACTGCCGACATGCCCAAACCAAAACGCGTGCAGGGTGCGTTTATAGACGAACCAGAAACCGCCAAAGTCACCGACTTTATCCGCATGCAGCGCCCCCCACAGTACGACGACGAAATTATCTCGCAGCCAGTACAACTCAACGGTAAAGGTGGCATCGTGGCCGACATGAGCAGCGGTAGCTCCGACGACGACATGTTCAAAGACGCCGTGCGTTGCGTGATCGAAGGCCGTAAGGCCAGCACCAGCCTGCTGCAACGCCGTCTGCGCATCGGCTATGGCCGCGCCGCACGCTTGATTGAGGAAATGGAAGAGCAGGGCATCGTAGGCCCCGCCGACGGCCAGCGTCCGCGCGAAGTGCTCGTTAGCTCCCTCGATGAAGTCTTTGGCAGCCCCGCTGCTGCCGAGCCTGTCGCTAGCCCAGACGTTGAATAGTCAGTGGCCTTAGCCGCCAGCGCATACTGTCCGTTGACAGGCGCGTCGCATCGTCCTATCGTATGACTATATAAGCGGAGTGAGCGAGGTATGGGCAAGCAAGGAGGAGACTTTGGCGGTGGAGGTTCCCCGGAATTTCCAGGGTTTGATTTCGCAGGGCTTGACAGCGAGATGAACTGGGGCAAGACGGACGGCTTTGGGCTGAGGGGTGGTCCTATCGAGCTCCCGCCAAGTCATCCCGATTTTCGTGCCCCCCGATGTCACTGATATGCCTCATCTTCCGAGAGAAGAGCACTACTTCACTATATATAGGCGCGACGGCACTCGTGAACCTATCAGCGGTGATGACGGACTAGCGCCGTAGCCCGCACTGGGTAAACACCGGAGTGTCTATTGCGGGGACAACAACAATACGATATAATAATCGTCTTATTCAAGTAAGAGACAGCGTATTATGAGTCATCCTGAATATCCTAATGGCGACCCCGAACCTGATAGTGAGTTTTTGAACGAGCCAGGTGATGATTTTGACACCACCTATGTCCCCCTTACGACAGAGGAAATGGCTGCGGCCCGGGCGCGCCACCCCACCGCATCACGCGAGAATGTACCTGAGCCTTGGGACGTTGCGCAAGTCCTCGGTCTATAGTATAATTACCTCTGTTAAAAACTAACCTGCGTGCGGAGGAGTCCGTATGCATCTGCCGGGCAACCGGTATGATTCCAAAGGAGGATCAATGAACCAGTACGAAATCGCAGTACTGTATCACCCCGACCTCGAGATCGACCTCGAAAAGGCGACCTCACGTGTCGAGAAAATACTAACCGACAACGGTGGCAAAGTAACCAACGCCGACAATTGGGGCAAGCGCAAAATGGCTTACCCGATTAAGGACAACGAATCGGCTGTGTATGTTATCTACACTGTCGACCTGCCAGCACAAGCCGTGCGCAAGGTGGAAAGCATCTTGAACATTACCGACGAGGTCATTCGTTTCCTTATTACCAAGCCCGACCTCAAAGCCATCGCCAAGGCCGAAGCTCTGCGGGCTCTCAAAGCCAAAAAGGCTGCCGAGCGTGGTGAAACCACCGAAGAAAAATCAGAAGAAGAGTAGTTGCATAAGCAGGTACGAGGGTGTATCCTCGGCCTAACAGATAAGAGAGGGTAGATTGTATGGCACGAAGCGTCAACCAAGTTGTACTAATGGGGAACCTTACGCGCGACCCGGAGTTGCGCCAAACGCCTACCGGCCAAAGTGTTTGTAGCTTTAGCCTGGCACTCAACCGCGCCTACCAGGACAAGTCCGGCCAGTGGCAAGAAGTCACCGACTATATCGACGTTGTCGCCTGGGGCCCGCTCGGCGAGCGCGTTTCGCAGTACCTAAGCAAAGGCCGGCGCGCACTCGTCCAAGGACGTTTGCAGAGCCGCTCCTGGGAACAAGACGGGCAAAAGCGCTCTAAGGTAGAGGTACTCGCCAGCGACGTTACATTTGTAGATGGCCGCGGTGAAGGCGGCGCGAGCGGTGGCGACGAGGCAGAAGGCGGTTCATCCCGTCCGGCAGCTTCCAGCAAGCCAGCCAGCTCCAGCAAAAAGAAAGACGAAGTTGTAGAGGACATTGGCGACGAACCAATCAACCTCGACGACATCCCATTTTAACCTAAGAGGATTTTAGATTTATGGCAAAGATTTTTAAGCACAAAACCGACATCCCGTTTTTTGATTACAAAGATGTCAAAACCCTGCAGCGTTTTGTAAACGTCTACGGGCAAATCGAAACCCGCAAAAAGACCGGCCTCACCGAGAGTCAACAGCGCCACCTGGCCGCCGCTATCAAGCGCGCTCGCCACATTGCACTTTTGCCGTTCGTAGCCAACAACTAGGTAGGTACGCATGGTAGATTTGGCAGCGCCGCCGCCAAGAACAGCTTTAGCCCTCCTGGAGCTTCCCGGTTACTATCCCGCCTTTCCCGACATGGACGCCTTTGTGCTTCATAGGAGGCCGAACATTGACGGCACACATTGTCGAGGCCAGGGTCTACTCTTTGGCGGCCATCTTGAGCCGGGTGAGACACCCCCAGAGGCTCTAGTGCGCGAACTTGACGAGGAGGTTGGTATCCGAATAGATGAGCCTGGATTAGGCGCTTTCCTGTGGGCGGGCCTGCACCGAAGCATTACGAGTAGCGGGGCATCAGTTGTACATGATGTTAGCGTGTTTAGGGTACGACTGCAGCCCGGCACAAGAGTAGCGCCTACTGAACAAGAGGGTGGTTGCGCGATGTTCGTTCCGAACCATCCTGCATATGCTGCTCCGTATCTAATCGGCAGGCGCAGCATCGCGCCGTTGGCGAGGCATGTGCTGCGTAGTTATATACTAAATAGAGGTATCGTAAGCGTACCTACAGAGGAGAACGTATGGGTTTAAGTATTACCGATCTTAAAAAAGGCACTGTATTTGCGCTGGACGGCGTGCCGTACCGCGTGGTGGAATACGGCCAAAAAGTGATGGGCCGCGGCGGTTCGATTGTGAACGTCCGTATCAAGAGCCTGCTCGACGGCAAGGTGCTAGAGAAGACCTTTAAGGGCAACGAGCAACTCGACAGCGCCGACGTCACCAACCAAAAGGTGCAGTATCTGTACAACGACGGCACCATGTTCTTCTTTATGAACGAGGAGACGTTCGAGCAGTTCGAAGTCTCGGCCGACCTTGTGGGCGACGGCGCTGGCTATCTCAAAGAGGGCGATGCCCTGCAGCTACAATTTTTTAACGATCGCCCGATTAACGTCGAACTGCCCAAAAACGTACCCCTCCGCGTCACCTACGCCGAAGACGTAGTCAAGGGCGACACCGCCAATGCCGTTACTAAGGACGCCCAGCTAGAAACGGGCATTACTATTCGTGTGCCGGCATTTGTTAAGACCGGCGATCTCATTTCTGTTGACACTACCACTGGCGCCTACCGCGAGCGCGTCAAGGAATAGCCATGAAGCAGCGACTAGATCAAGCATTGGTGACACGTGGCGTTGTTACCACGCGCAGTCAGGGTGAGAGCTGGATCCGTTTAGGCAAAGTGCTAGTCAATGGCCGGGCGCAGACCAAGCCCGGTTTTTTAGTGTCCGACGAAGCTAGCGTAGTGCTCACCGCCACCGAGCAGTATGTCAGCCGCGCCGGCCTCAAACTGTCGTCCGCAGCTAAGGCGCTTAAACTCGAGTTTACAGACATTGTGATGCTCGACGTAGGTAGCAGCACCGGCGGCTTCACCGATTACGCGTTGCAGCACGGCGCCCGCAAAGTGATCGCCATCGAGCTGGGTACCGATCAGCTCCATCCCAGTTTGCACGGCAATCCAAAGATCGAACTCCACGAGCAAACCGACATTCGCAATGTCGTTATGCTGAGGGGTGGTGAGCCTGGGGGGACCCCCGCCGCGCGGAACGCAGTGAGCACGGTGGGGGAATCTGGCTCGACAGGACCCCGCCACGTGGTCCTGTCTGATGCTCCCGACATGATTGTTATCGACGTTTCGTTCACGTCGGTCAGGGATATCTTGCCGCACGTCGCCAAAATTAGCGGCAAGCAGACCGACATCATCGCTATGGTCAAACCGCAGTTCGAAGCCAGTGCCGCCAATCTCAAGCATAAAGGTGTCATCAAGAATGACCATTTGCGCCGCAACATTTTAAAAAGTTTTGAAGATTGGGCTAAGCAGTACTTTGTAGTGCTTGATAAAGCCGACTCCGAAGTCGCCGGCTTTAGAGGCAACGTCGAGCGTTTTTACAAATTGCGTCCGCTCTAACCCCTTGAGAACGTAAGCGGTTAAGTGGTACACTCCAGATATGTATTTCAAAAGCCGGGTCGAGGCCGGGCGAAAACTGGCGCAGCAAATCGCCGTAAAATACCAAGGAAGACCGTGCGCAGTAGTGGGGTTGAGTGATGGCGGCGTGATGGTGGGCGCGCAAATCGCCATGAAGTTGCACTGCGTCTTGACGATGCTGATAAGCGACCAAATCGACCTGCCGCGCGAGCCCGAAGCCATCGGCGGCATCAGCCAGGACGGATCGTTTACGTACAATTCGGCATATTCTCCCGGCGAGCTCGAAGACCTGCTCGGTGAATATCATGGCTTTATCGAAGAAGAAAAGATGCACAAAATGCAGGACATGCACCGGCTGGTGGGGCATAAAGGCGCGCTGATCCGCCGCGAGCTGCTTACAGACCACGACGTGATTTTGGTTTCCGACGGTCTGAGCAACGGGTTCTCGCTGGACATCGCCGCAGCGTTCCTAAAGCCTATACAAGTGGCGCGCCTGGTTGTGGCTACGCCGCTGGCCAGCGTGCAAGCCGTGGACCGCATGCACATTTTGGCCGACGAAATCTATTGTTTGAGCGTTATTCAAGATTATATTTCTACCAGCCACTACTACGATACCCAGGACGTGCCATCGCACGACCTAGTGGTCAAGACTATCGAGCAGATTGTTAGCCACTGGAAGTAATTAGCTTAAGAAGCTTTTGAGCGCGTCGAGGTCTTTAAGTATAAACGTCGATTGGCTGTAGCTGAGTATGCCGCGACGTTCAAGGGCGCCTAGTTCGCGGCCTACCGACTCGCGCGTGGTGCTAATCGAGCTAGCGATGTCCTGGTGGCGCAGCGGCACACGCAGTAGCGAGCCTTCGGGCGTTTTTTCGCCAAAACGGCGTTCCATGCTGAGCAGGAACGACACTAAGCGTTCGCGCACGGTGCGGTATTCGAGGTTTAAGATGCGCTCGGAATGTAGCCGATACATGTCGGTAACCATCTCAAGCAGCGGCAGGGCAGTCTGCGGATTATTGCGTATAAAGTCTATGAACTGGTCGCGGCTTATCTGTAACAGCTCAGTGGTCGCAAGCGCGGCGTACAAAATGTGGCGATCTTCGCCGGTTACGGCCCAGGTAAGGCCCAAGATTTCGCCGGGCTTGCGGATAATCAGCAGGTTTTCTTCGCCGTACTTGGTGATGTCGTAGGCTTTAACCAAACCGCTTAAGATATAAAAAACGCCCTGAGGCGGGCCGCCGGGGCGAATAATGAACTGACCTTTGCTGTACACATGGCGTGTACCCTGGTGGAACAGGTTGATAAGCGCAGTACGTTCGCTGTCGTCGGTCAGCATATGCGTATTATGGCATAGTTACTAGCTCTTTTCAAGAAATCAGACAAATGATGCCAGAATTCGGTTGTGCCCTCTGCACCCCTGTTACCCTTATGCTTTCTTGACGTGATGAAAGTATCATTTTTTATGTGACAAAGATTACCGCTCCCCCTATATGATTAAGTCTATTCTAAGAGTACCAACGTGGCGTTGGATAAGGAGGGCAAATGACAACACTAGCTCAAGTGGAGGCACAGCTCAAGAAAATAGGCTGTAATTTTCGGTGGTGGGGCAGGCCGGAGATTCGCGAACTCGCCAAAATACTGATGCCCGACGAAATTATTGCCGGCTGCGTAAACGGCCGTTACGAGAATGGCTTTGCGCTTTTGTGCGCCACCAACCATCGACTGCTATTGATTGACCGCAAACCCATGTTCTTAAGCTTAGAAGATATCCGTTTTGACATGATTACCGAGATGGACTTTAATGCCCGCCTGATGGATAGCACGGTGTTTATCATGACCCCCAACCGTAAGCTTAGCTTTAGCTGCTGGAACCGCGATCGGCTGCGAGAAATTATGAACTTTACGCAGCGCCGAGTGATGGAAGTCCGCCAGCATTACATGGAGCGCCAGTTCCAAGCGCAGCAACCAGCGATTAATGCACAGATGGCCGCACCGATGGTGGGCGGCATGATGATGCAGGGCGCTGGCGACACTGCTTATGGCATGGTGCCGATGAACCCGTACACCAAGACACCGATCCTTATGCGCCGGCGCCGATACCCAAAGTTCTATTAGGCCGCACAACAGCAGCGCAAGACAGGTATTTTTAGAAATGGGTATTTGACCAGACGTCAATAATATGCTAGTGTTTATGTAGAACATAGGCACTAGCCATGGCAGAAACAAACAATCAACATCTACCGGTAGAACAGCAGGTTCCACAGCCAGGGGAACAGTCTTTGGGTCCGACGCAACCTGGTGCGGAAGTGGTGTTGGCTATGGGCTCGACAGCCATGGTGGACGAAGCGTCGCTAGGCGATTCTGCGTTGCCCGAACATCTAACAACGCACCTATCAGCGCAAGAAGCCGCGCCGGCACGCACGGACGTCGCCGACCTAATTGCGCGCTCCCAGAATCGCGATCCCGACGCCCGCCGGGCGCTAAGGACCTACCTAGAGGATGCCGATGCCTCCGAGCTGCTAAGCAAGGATGTGGAATCTCTGTGGCGCGGAGAAGACGTTAGGCTTCTCGTGTACCGCAAGATTGCTCAAGCAATGGTCGACGTCAAAACAGAAATGTGGACACGTCAAGAACGGCGGGAGCTCGATGCCGCTCAAGAGGCGCTCATAACCCGGGCGCTCGATTTTTTTGGTATTGGCCAACACAAGGCCAAACTGCTTGCAGCTTGGAGAGAGCAGCTTGTCGCCAAATTTGACGACAATATGAGGCCGATCCGGGGTGAGATCGACACAAGAGCTGCGGCGAGGATGCGTAGCGCCCTCTATACTAATTTTACCAATATGGAGGCTATCCAACGCGCCGAGCCTGGCGCCGTTAAGCAGCTTCACGAAGACGACGGAATATGTAATTTTTATAGTTACAACCCACGGGCATTGGTAAAGCAAGCACGAGAATCAGATGCTAGACCAGATCTTACGGTGCTACATTCCGCTTCGAATTGGAATCTGGCCGGCGGTGAGTATGGCGCCGACGATATGATGGATAGATTATATGGTTTCCGTGGCGATCGCATGCGGATACGCTTTAAGGAAGCGTCAGACCCCGACGAATTCCGCTATCGGCTCGAGCAAATCTCAAGCCAGCATGGCCCACTTAAAAAACTTATTCTATGGGGGCACATGAACAAGTACGGAGTGCAGTTAGTTAAGTCGACCCTTACTACTGACAATATTCGGGGTGATGAATCGAAGGGCGTACCACCCTTGTTGGACAATAGCATCATAGCCCCGGGCTGCAAAGTAGTGATCCGTGGTTGCGACGCTGGCGAAGAAGGCGGCGTCGGGCAGGCGATTGCCGACACAACACACGCCCGCGTCTTGGCTCCGGCCGGTAAGGTCATATACGTTTACAAGGGTAGGTTTGGGATCGGCACTAAGTTTGCCGGCCCGGAGGATAAAGCCTTGCCGGCTAAAGCGTACGGTCCAAACCGCATAGCGGCGGCGTTTGCGCGTTTGCGGACTCCTCGGAAGCCATCTCGCCTGATAGGCGCAACGGCCTAGTTACTATACGTTAAAACGGAACTCGACCACGTCGTCGGGCTGCATAACGTATGTTTTGCCCTCAGTGCGCAGTTTGCCGGCGGCTTTGGCCGCTTGCTCACTGCCGGCGGCTATGAGATCTGGGTAGCTTACAATCTCGGCGGCGATAAAGCCGCGCTCAAAGTCACCATGGATCACGCCGGCAGCCTGCGGCGCGGTAAAACCTCGCTTAATGGTCCAGGCGCGCACTTCTTTTTCGCCGGCGGTGAGGTAGCTTTGCAAGCCTAGCACTTCGTATGCGGTGTGGATGAGCTGCACTAGGCCGGATTCGGTTTGACCGTAGCTGGCGAGCATCTCGCTAGCGTCGGCTTCGTCTAAACTGCGTAGCTCACTTTCGAGCTGGGCGCAGACAAATAGTGCACGAGCTGGCGCCACAAGAGTGCGCAGCTCGTTTTTGCGATTGTCGTCTTGTAAGCCGGCTTCGTCGAGGTTAAATAAGTAAATGACTGGCTTAGCAGTGAGCAGAAATAGATCCTGCAGGTGTGTAAGGTCGAGGTCGCTGACGCTGCTCAGCGGCTGGTTGTCGTTTAGCAATTGTTGAGCGCGTTGCAGTGTCTCGACCTCGGCTTTGAGCTTGGGGTTAGCTTTGGCCTCTTTTTCGAGTTTAGGCAGGCGACGTTCCACGGTCTGAAGGTCGGCTAGCACCAGTTCGGTGTTAATTACGTCGATGTCTTTGCGCGGGTTGTGTTCGTTATCTACATGGATGACGTTGTCATCCTTAAACGCGCGCACTACTTGCACGATAGCGTTGCAGCTGCGGATGTGGCTCAAGAACTGGTTACCCAGACCTTCGCCTTGGCTAGCCCCAGCCACCAATCCGGCGATGTCTACAAATGTAACTGTAGCGGGCACAATTTTTTGCGTGTGGTACAACTCGCCCAACTTTTGCAGACGCGCGTCTGGTACCGGCACAATACCGGTGTTTGGTTCGATCGTAGCAAACGGATAATTAGCTGCCAAAATGTTGTTATTGGTAAGCGCGTTAAACAGGGTGGACTTGCCAACGTTGGGCAGGCCAACGATGCCTATTTGCAATGATGAAGACATGCCCCTAGTTTAACAGAGGCAGAGCATTTTATTAAGTTTGGTGGTCTACTAATATGGACAAATGCACAATATTATGCTAATGTTTAAGTAGTTTAATAGAAAATAAACAACATGCACGGACCAGAACACGCCTTTCTCCACGACCAAAATGCCGATCTCCACAGTACGCGCGCTTTCGGCACCGAGGGCGTGGCGCACGTCGTAGATTACCTAACCGCCAACAACGAGCGAGTACCAAACCAACCGGCTGATAGAATTGCGGCCTACGTAGGCTTTTTAGCCGATGAAGCGTATGTGAACGACGGCATCCTTACTGGTGATCGGCCAAGTATAGACAGGCAGATAAGTGCAACGTGCGTACAGCTAACACCTAATAACGCCGAGGCATATGTAAAGTTTCAAGTAAAGATTGCCCGCGAACAGGGAGCTGGGGGGGATGTAAACCTCGAGAGCATGGACGAAGGTCAGAAGATGGAGCTTTTGCGTACTGTGCGCAAGGATCAGGTAGCTCAGCTGGGGGCCTGGGCGGATGAGCTCAATAGCGACGAGACGAATTACCCGGACTGGTTTAAATACTGGGCGTACAAGAACGTTACGGGTCTCACTGCCTTCAACCCGGCCGTCGGTAAGACGGGCCAGCCAAAGGGCTTCGAGGAGCGTAGCAAAGGTACATTTGCGCTTTTCCCCGAACTCCACCGCGATTCACTGTCTATCGTCTATCAAGCGATGGTGGAAAAGCTGGGCGGCAAGAAGATGGATATGGGGTATGAGGCCATGCGTGGGTTGCTTGATAGGACAAAGTTTAAGGAACTTTACGCAGAGGCCCAAAATTATGGATTTAAGATTACCGATGAGCTTAAGGCTATTACCACGGGCTCATGGACACACTTTCCGCGCAGTAACGAAGATGGCGCTGGGCAGGCACTATCTGCCGTTGTCCGAGCGTATCGAACGGGCTGGTGTACCGCTGGGGCTGCGACTGCTGCCACACAGTTAGCGGGCGGTGATTTTTATGTGTGGCGGTCGCATAATCCTGGCACTGATAAAGAGGATGTGCCACGTATAGCTGTCCGTATGCAGGATTGTCAAGTGGCTGAGGTTCGTGGCGTGAACCCACAGCAAGAGCTGGAACCTGAGTTAGTCGATACTGCCATAGAAATGATACGCGACCTGCCCGGTGGCGATACGTACTTCCAAAAGGCCGAAGATATGAAGCGTTTGACGGCCATTGAAAAGAGAGTGGCCGCCGACCCCGACGTGGCACTTACAGCCGATGATGTGCGATTCTTGTATGAATTAGAGCGTGAGATTCAAGGCTTTGGTTACACAAAAGACCCCCGCATCGTCGAGATCCGTGCCCGTCGGGCCGATAAGGATAAGCCCGAGATTATCCGCGCTATGCCCGAGTCTATCCGTGCACAGCTTGCGCCAGCAGGTGCTGCATACAGAGCAGTAGCGGAGCGCCTATCTGCTGTTGGCGAGAGCGCTCTTGACGACGAAGCCCTGGCCCAATTATTTGACGAGAAGGACCAAGAGTGGCGAGCTAAGGGCGTATATGAGTATGTGACAGAAAGGCTGCTAAGAGACAACACGCATTTCGTTCTAACCGCAACGCCCAACGTAGAAGCGAGCGCGGCTGAGATTACGGGACTGTCCGAGTACCTTCACACGCAGGTGCCTGCTAGAAAGTTAGTGGGGGCATCGTTTAGCCCCTCCTATAGTGAGGGTTACCATACAGACAGTGAGTTATCGGGTAATCATGGCGAGGAGCCGGCTCGTTTTAGCCTAATTCCGCTCGAGCCGAACAAAGAATTGACTCAAAAAACGGTTACCCAGCAGATGGAAGTGTGGCGCGATCTTGCGGCCAACCAGCCGGGGCTGAACCTGAAGCCCCCCAGCGTTTTGGATACGCTTGCCTACTGGTACGGCCTGCGGGCTAGAGGCGATAGCCTGAATGACGACGCCGAAGCCGTTACGAGGCGTACCCTCGTGAGCCACTTTGACCTTGGGCCAAAGCTCCGCAATGATGGGCAAGTGGCCTTTCCGTACTCCTATATCGAGCAAGGCGGCTATTCGCATCTACTGTATGCGCTTGCATATAAGAACGTTGATGGTCGGTTAGCTGTTGGATAATAGCTAGAGCGCAGTTTTGGCGAGGTTTAACATATCTCTCGGTAGGCATGTGTTGTGCTTGCGTAGCATTACACGCGGGGGCTACAATCGGAAAGTAACCAAGGAAGTAGATGCGAGGTATGACCCTGACATTTGTAGGCTCCGAGCCGCAAGCGGGCGATGTGCGTTCGTTTAAGTTTAAGCCGGATCATCCCACCACGTGGGTGCCTGGGCAATATTTGCACCTCGTGTTGCCGCACGAGGGCGAGGACGATCGCGGGCACAAGCGCTGGTTTACCATTTCGGCAGCGCCCAGCGATGGCACACTGGCGATTTCGACCCGCATTGTGGCCGAGCATCCCAGCACGTTTAAACAGGCGCTGGCCGCGCTTAAGCCGGGCGATACGCTGGAGTGTGATGAGCTGGACGGTGACTTTGTACTTGGCGATCCAGCGCGCAACTATATTTTTGTGGCCGGGGGTATCGGCGTTACACCGTATCACTCAATACTTCGTGAAGCTGGGGTGCAGCACAACATGCCGCACGCCACGCTCGTGTATGGTACGCGCGACAACAACATTCCGTTTAAGGCCGAGTTCGATGAGCTGCAACGGGCCAATCCTAATCTCAAGATCGAGTACGTTGTGGCGCCGGAAGCTATCGATAAAGATCGCCTGCAAAAGGCAATCGCTAGTGTGGACAAACCGATAGTGTACGTCTCTGGCCCGGAGCCAATGGTAGAAGTATTCGTCAAAGATTTAGAAGAGCTTGGCATGCCCAAGGACGACATTAAAACCGACTACTTCCCGGGGTACACTGTAATATAACCGAGAGCACACGGTTCGTCTATTGGCTTGCAGCACCCGGGTAGGGTATAGTAAAAGCAAGCGTAATCACTATGACTGAACAGGTGCATGTTGGATCAAATATGGGGAGTAAGCGTCCGTTCCCACTCCGGACTGTTCTAACAGTCGTGGGTGTCATTGTCGTTGCTTTGTTGCTCGGCGCGGGCGTGCGCTATTGGCAAACGCGTTCGCAGGGCAGTGTGCCGGTGGACCGCACCGATGCGGCGGTGCTCAAATCGCAAACCTTATCGATGGCCGGCGATTTTACCGGCGCCCAGGCCGTGGTTACTGACGCGCTCAAACAAAAAGGGCTTTCCACCGACCAGAAATATCAGCTGTACTATTGTCAGGGTAATAATTATCAGAATCACGGCAATGTGCAGCAGGCTCTCGAGAGCTTTAAGAAAGCGGCGACCTACAAACAGACCCAGAGCTTGTACGAATCAATGGCTAGTCTGGCGCAGTCGCTGGGCGATAATCAGAGTGCCATAGTGTATTACAAAAAGGCGATTACCCTAATACCGTCCAACAAACCTACGGCCGCTGAGGATAAAGCTACAGACCAGCAGATTATCCAAGCCCTCGGAGGTAAACCGTGAGGCGCAAGCTGATACTTGCCGCCATCGCAGCCGTTGCCTTTTGCGCGGGCTACGGTGGGCTAGCTCATGCTTACCCTTCTCCGGCTCCGTTTGGCCGTGCTGAATTCCGTGGTTATTTTAGTAACTCCACCGACCCCGATAACAGCGGCACCTTTGTAATGAACAACATCTACAGCATGGGTTCGGCTGGTTATTTTGCGATTCCCAAAACAGTTACCAGTATTGCCACACTCGAGAGTTTTATCGGTGCCAAATATAACGATGGTAATGTGTGGGATGAGACCGGTGCCTCGTTTATTATCGAGACGATGATCGGCAATGCGACGGCAGTGCGCCCCAAGCCAGCAACGCTCACGCAGTTTAATACCTGGAAGGCCGAACTGGCCGCACTGGGAGCAAATGGTGGTACGGTGGCTTGGAACGTTTCTGGCTACTGCTACACGCTTAACACCTATTACATGTACGGGCGTAGCGGCCCGGGTCCTAAAGATGATGCCTTTTTTGACGAATCACTTGCTTGTACTAACTCAACGTTTCCAGCCATTGTGTTCAGCTTCCCGGGCGGCAAAAATTATGCCATCCGCCGTCAGTGTGCCAACCCGGTTGGTCGATTGGACGCCTTGCCGGGTGTGGCTCCCAAGCCGTTTGATCTCAACCCGAACATCACCATAACTTCTGGCGCCACACCGCTTCCGGATGGCAGCTTTGTGGAGGCGGGGCAGCCGATAACGTTTAAATATACGGTACTCAACACTTCGGTCACCACAGCTACGAGCATTGCGTGTACCGCGCACGCCAATAATTACGCTGGCTATAACACGACGCTCGCAAGCGGGCCGAGCCCGCCCGGGGTTACTTGTACGAGTACGTTCCCGCCGGGTACGACTAATCTAGGATCGGAGGCGATTGCGGCTGCGCCGGCTAACACCTCGCTGTGTAGATCCTTAACCGTAAATCCATCTGCAACGGCTGGAGGGCCAGAGACGCAACCGGCATGCGTATTCGTTGTGACCAAGCCGTATATGCGCGTATACGGTGGTGATGTATCGGCAGGCAACCCGATCAGCGCCGATTGTACTACGGTGCCACAGGCAGGCATTGTTGGCTGGAACAAAGAAGCGGCCGGCGCGTTTGCCGGCGCCGGCGCGCGCTACGGCGTTCTGGCGGTAGACGAAATTTATGACTTCTCGGCTGCTCTCGGCAATGCCGGCGGCACGCCACCACCAGATGGTGTGGCGTTTACTAACACTGGAGTGGTGAGCGGTGGTTTGTTTGGCGGAAATTATGATTCGCCTCCGTGTATGACGGATTACTACGGTGCACTGCCATCTACAAACTCCTCACTTCCGAGCAACAACATTGGCGCTCTTTCTACGGCGACCTACACAGCAACTGGCCCGATCACCTTAACCGGCTCGCTTAACCCCGGCCAGCGTACTGCTATTTACGTCGATGGCGACGTGTTGATCACGGGCGCCGGCATTGACTTCCCAGCCGCTAGCTGGACCACCGCAAATCTGCCATTCTTTGAAGTTATCGCCAAAGGCAATATTTATATCAGCCAATCCGTAACGTCGCTCGCTGGGTTATATGTTGCCCAGGCGGATGGCGCCGGGAACGGCGGGCTTATCTCCGACTGTGCCAACCCCACCCTGCCGGTGGTCTCGTACGATAATCGTTTGTCCGGCGCGGTGTTTAAGGGCCCCTGCAGCAACAAGTTAACGGTGAACGGTGCCTTCGTGGCCCAGCAGATTGAACTGCTACGCACCAGCGGAACGCTCCGTTCTAGCGTGGCAGGCGAGCCCAACAGCAGCGCCAACCAAGCCGAAACATTTAACTACACCCCGGCGCTGTGGATGGCGATGCCGCCCAACCTAGACACGAACATTACATACGACTCAATCACCAGTTTGTCACCGATTTTGTAATTGCCAAAAAACAAGCTGCTTATGCTATAATCAAGATCAAGATGAGTGTATTAAGCGGCGTTTCGTCATTCTTTGGGTTGGATATCGGCACAACAGCGATCCGCGTCGTCCAATTGCACGGCAATGGGGAAGTTAAATCCCTGGTGCGCTACGCTTACATGCCCGTAGACAGCAAGCTGGTACTCAGTGATTCTAAAACCGACCAACAGCATTTGAGTCAGGTGATTAAAGAGCTTATCGACCAAGCTAAGCTCAATACCAAGAATGTGGCAGTCGGTATTCCTTCACAGCGCGTATTTACAGCGGTGATAGACTTCGAGCGTTTGCCGCCAGCCGAACTCGCTAAAGCCATTAAGTACCAAGCAGACTCGTTGATTCCCACACCGCTCGACAAGTCCAAGATCGACTGGGCGGTGATTGGTGATTCCCCCAAGGACAAAACCAAGGTAGAAGTGCTTTTGAGCAGCGTCGAGAATAACTTTGTGGAGCAGCGTCTTGACCTTTTGGAGTCAATCGGCCTCGATGTCATTGCCTTTGAGCCCGATAACCTGGCGCTGACGCGCGCCCTGGTGGCAGGCGACTCGCCGCAGCCGCAGATGGTACTCGACATCGGTAGCAAGAGCACTGACCTCGTTGTGACCTTTGGGGCCGCACCTCGTTTAACGCGCGCCATCCCCACCGGCGCCGAGGCAATTATCCGGGCCGCCGCCCAGAACCTCAACATCGACGACAAGCAAGCTCGCCAGTTCGTATTTAAGTTTGGTCTGAGTAAAGACAAGCTCGAGGGTCGGGTATACGACGCCGTTATCGGCACTGTCGACCTCTTGGTGAGCGAAATCGAAAAATCTATTAAGTTTTTCCAGAGCCGCTACGTTGACGTACCGATTAGCCGCATTATCGTTACCGGTGGTGCATCGGCCTTGCCGGAGTTCCCATTACATCTCGCTAATAAGTTTGGCATTGAGGTAGAGATTGGCAACGCCTGGCGTAACGTATCGTTCCCGCCGGAGCGTCAGAACGAACTACTAGCCGTGTCTAACCACTTTGGCGTAGCCGCTGGGCTGGCAGAGAGGGCAGAGTAGCATGGTCCAGTTTAACCTACTTCCTGACATCAAGATTGAGTATTTGAAGGCTAAGCGCCAAAAACAACTGGTGATGTTTATTTCGTTCATCGTGACTGCCATTTCGGTGACCGCTATGGCGGTACTCTTGAGCGTTGTGTACGGTGTGCAAAAAAAGAGCATCGCTGACATTAGCAAGGACATCACCAGCAAGAGCCACGAGCTTAAGGGCACCAAAGACCTCGACACTATTCTGACCGTCCAAAACCAGCTTAATTCGCTGCCGAGTTTGCACGCTCAAAAACCGGTAGTAACGCGACTCTTTGGGTATATTCAGCAGGTAACACCGCTGAACGCTACGATTACGACGCTTCAAACTGATTTTGTGGCACACACTATATCGATTACTGGCGACGCTGACACCCTTGGCACGGTTAACAGCTTTGCCGACACACTCAAGTTTGCCACGTATCACACTGACGCGGCCCCAACCACCGAAACCAAAGCCTTCTCATCGGT
This sequence comes from Patescibacteria group bacterium, assembly GCA_035479875.1. GTDB lineage: Bacteria > Patescibacteriota > Saccharimonadia > Saccharimonadales > UBA4665 > PMNU01. Next base: position 17,916 of record DATIIH010000007.1, read on the forward strand.
AGTACTGTCGACCTTTACGCGTGACAGCAAGCACGCCAACTACACCATTACGCTTAACTATGATCCGCCATTGTTTGATGGAGCGTCGAACGCCACCATTACGATTCCGCAGGTCAACACCCGCAGCAGTAGCGGCCAAACCATACAGTTGTTTAAATCGGATTCGGGGCAATAACATGGCACGCACCACCGCATTCACCAAACGCACACTCATTAGCAAGGCTAATCAGAACATTGTTATTGCCACTACGATTGCTGGCTTCGTACTAGTGTTTTCACTCGTTGCTGGTAAGGCGCTGGTAAGCCAGATGTCGTACCAAAACCGCGTACTAGGCTTTAAAAAGACGGCGCTAAGCCAGCTTAAAGACGACCTCGCCGCCCGCGACAGCTTACAGAGTTCATACGACGACTTTGTCGCTCAAGACCCCAATTTCTTGGGTGGTGACCCAGCGGGCGTTACACCGCGGGACGGCAACAACGCTGCGCTGATACTCGATGCGCTTCCTAGCACGTACGACTTTCCGGCGCTCACTACCAGTCTCGAAAACTTAATCATCAGCCAAAACTTACAGATTGTAGGCATTAGTGGCACCGACGACGAGGTAGCTCAAGGCGCCAACCAAACCAGTCCAACGCCCGAGGCTACACCCATGCCATTCGAAATCCAGGTCACCGGTTCGTACCAATCAGTACAAAGCCTAGTGAACGTCTTTGTGACGAGTATTCGCCCGTTCCAGCTGCAAACCGTTAAATTATCCGGCGACGAAGGCAGCATGACTGCCGACATCACCGCCCAGACGTTCTACCAGCCCGGTAAAGTCCTTAACATAAAGGATGAGGTTGTAAAGTAATGAAAAACAAAGATTTTGCCCTCGTGTTAGTGATGGTAGGGATTGGCGCGATTGTGGCGTTGATTGTATCGCATTTTACCTTTAGTTCGGCCTCTGCACGAAAGCAAAACGGCGAAGTAGTGGACGCGATTAGCTCGCAGTTTAGCCCTCCGCCCGCCAAGTATTTTAATCCCAGCGCCACCAACCCAGCGCCTGAAATTCAAACGGGCAACAGCAGTAACCCCAATCCATTTAACGGCAGCTCCCAGTAGGACGAGGCGGCAGGCATGAGCGTCTTATCTACTGCAGCCCAAAAGCAGGTTGAAGACATATTGGTGGCTACTAGGGCTGTATCGCAAGACCAAATGACGCAGCTTAAAAGCAAGGCATCTAAAGAGAATAAGCCGATTTTAACCTTGCTGGTAAGTGATGCGCACGTGCCCGACGAAACGCTCACCAAAGCCATTGCGCAGGCCACCAAGGTACCGTATGTAAACTTGGCATCCGCTAAGATTGACTCGGCTATTTTGGATCTCCTGCCACAAGATATCGCCGAGCGCTACATGGCTGTGCCTTTGGGCGAAATGCAAAACCGCTTGGTAGTTGCAATGCTCGATGCCGACAACGTGCAAGCCGTGGACTTTTTAAGTAACAAGATCGGCCGCCCGCTCAAGGTATATGCCGCCAGCGAAGCGGGCATCCGCCAGGTGCTAAAGCAGTACAATGCCAACATCTCCAAAGCGATGATGGGCGAGATGGGCAACATCGAAACTCCCGGAGTGACCCCCGAAGGTACGCCGGCCGGGGCGCCCGGCACACCCGCTGCACCAGGAGCGCCCGGCGCTGCCGCTGCTGCTCCCAAGAACATTAAGACCATTGTGCAGGATTCACCTATTAGCAAGGCGCTGAGCACTATTTTGGAATTCGCCGCCAAAAATGGTGCGAGCGACGTGCACATCGAGCCGTTGCCCGATGGGCTCAAAATCCGCTGCCGCGTCGACGGCATATTGCGCGAAATTTTGCGTCTGCCCAAGAGCACCGAACCGCCGCTGATTTCACGTATCAAGATTTTGGCCAACCTCAAGATCGATGAACACCGCGTACCGCAAGACGGTGAGTTTAGTATTGCCGCCGCCGGTAAAGATATAGACCTGCGTATCGCCATTAGTCCCACGGTATGGGGCGAGCAAGTAGTGATTCGGTTGCTCGACAAAACCGGCACCAGCCTAAAACTGGAAGACATGGGCTACTACGGCCGCGCCCTGCGCTTAATCCGCGACGGCATCAAGAGCACCAGCGGTATGGTGCTTACCTCCGGCCCGACTGGCTCTGGTAAGTCCACGAGCCTCTATGCGCTGCTGCAAGAGGTAAAGAGCGACGCGATTAACATCGTTACACTCGAAGATCCCGTAGAGTACAAGATGGGCGGCGTGAACCAAATCCAGGTGAACGCCGAAGTGGGCCTGACCTTTGCCAATGGTTTGCGTTCTATCTTGCGTCAAGACCCCGACGTGGTCATGGTGGGAGAGATCCGCGACAAAGAGACGGCCGAGCTCGCCGTACAGGCCTCGCTTACCGGCCACCTGGTGTTTAGCACGCTGCACACCAACAGTGCTGCAGGCATTCTGCCGCGTCTGCTCGACATGGGCATCGAGCCATTCTTGATTGCCAGCACCGTACGCACCGTCATTGGCCAGCGCCTGGTGCGGCGTATCGGCGCTGAGCGCGAAACGTATCAGTCGGACAGAGTCGAAACAGAGGCCATTAATGCGACCGTCGGCCACCTGTTGCCCAAGACCAAAGAAGAGGTGGCAAGAGTCTCCGAGGATCTTGGATATAAGACCTTGCCACTAGCCGGCCAAAGCGCTTATACTTTAACCAAGGGCAAAGATAGCCCCGATGCGCCCGGCGGCTACAAGGGACGCATGGGTATCTACGAGGTGTTTGGGGTAACCGAACCAATCCAAGACCTGATACTCAAGCGAGCCACGAGCGCCGAGATCAACAAGGTAGCGGAGGCACAGGGCATGGTAAGCATGCGCCAAGACGGCTATCTCAAAGCGCTCGCAGGGCATACAACGATCACCGAAGTAAACCGCGTGGCAACCGGCGGAGCCTAAAGGAAAAGTGGGAGACATGCAAGGGTTACCAAGAATCGAAGTTTTACTAGAAGAAGTCGTTAAAAAGAAGGCTTCTGACTTGCACCTGCAGGTCGGCTTGCCGCCGATGCTGCGCGTTGACGGCGCACTAGCTCCGGTTTCCGGCGCTGATGTGTTGAGCGACGAAGCCGTCGAAACTCTGATATTTGCGATTTTAGACGAAGACCAAAAGCAGATTTTGCTTAAAGACAAAGAGTTTGACTTTAGTTTTGCCTTTGGCGACCTCGGCCGCTTCCGTGTGAACGCCTTCCACGAGCGTGGTAACTTGGCCGCTGCCTTGCGTCTTATCCCTAACGAAATTTTGAGCATCGAACAGCTTGGGCTGCCGCAAACGGTAGCCAAATTTGCTGATTACCCCCGTGGCTTAGTGTTGGTAACCGGGCCCACCGGCTCCGGTAAGTCCACCACGCTGGCAGCTATGATCAACAAAATCAACAACGAGCGCGCCGACCACATCATCACCATCGAAGACCCGATTGAGTACACCCACCGTTCCAAACGCTCGGTGATTGTCCAGCGCGAAGTGCACTACGACACCTACAGTTTTTCGGCCGCCCTGCGCTCGGCCTTGCGCGAAGACCCCGACGTAGTACTGATCGGAGAAATGCGCGACCTCGAAACCATAGCTAGCGCTATCACCATCGCCGAAACCGGCCACTTAGTATTCGCCACACTACACACAAACTCTGCGGCGCAGAGCATCGACCGTATGATCGATGTTTTTCCGCCTCACCAGCAGCCACAGATCCGCTCGCAGCTGTCTAACATCTTGATGGCTATTTGCTCGCAGCGCCTGATCCCGCAAATTGGCGGTGGCCGTATTGCTGCGGCAGAAATTTTGGTGGCCACGCCGGCGGTGCGCAACATTATCCGCGAAGGCAAGACCCACCAGCTCGAGGCGGTAATCCAAACCGGTTCCGAGTTTGGCATGCAATCGATGGACAAGACACTAGTGAACCTGGTGCACAATGGCACCATTAGTTACGACGACGCCCGTATGGTGGCTATCGACACCGACGAACTTGACCGGTTGATGAGAGGCTAATCCGAGAAACATATGCTGTCCTTTCGCTACACCGCCCGCGATCCCAGCACCGGCCAGTACGTTAAGGCCGAAGTTCAGGCCGAAGACGAACAGTCGGCCAGTAAGCTGATCCGCCGCGAGGGGTTGGTACCTATCGATATTACCTTGGCCGAGAAGAGTGTCAGCGGCCTGCGTAGCCGCTTTAACCGAGTTAAGACCAAAGATAAAGTTATTTTTTCGCGCCAGCTGAGCACGCTGATTAACGCTGGCTTGCCGCTGGTACAGTCGCTGCGCACGGTGAACCAACAGACCACCAGTAAACCGCTCAAAGTGGTGATAGGTAAAGTGATTAACGATGTTGAAGCCGGCGCTACACTGTCGGGCGCCATGGCCAAACACCCCGAGGTGTTCAACCGCATTTACATAAGCCTGGTAGCAGCCGGTGAAGCCTCTGGTACGCTCGACAAGGCGCTGGATCGCCTGGCTATTCAGCAGGAAAAAGACGCTGACCTCGTAAGCAAGGTGCGCGGCGCCATGGTGTATCCGATTATCGTACTGATGGTGATGGCCGGTGTGCTCGGCTTCATGCTCGTTAAAGTGCTGCCGCAGGTGCAGATTTTGTACGCCGGAATCCCCGGTGCCAGCTTGCCGCTGATTACGCGCATCCTGCTGGGCGTTTCGAGCTTTGTGATCCACTTTTGGTGGGTGGTGGCCATTGTTTTGGGTGTATTGGTATTCTTTGGTTCGCGCTGGGCACGCACGCTCGGCGGTCGTCGTTTTGTCGACAAAGTAAAGATGCGGGCGCCGCCGCTCGGCGCACTGTTTATGAAGATGTACATGGCCCGCTTTTCGCGTACCGGCACGACGCTGGTGGCGAGCGGCGTTCCGCTCATCCAGATGCTTGAGATTACCGGTGAAGCGGTGGACAACGTGCACATCAAGAACTCCTTAACTCGTGCGGCCGAGAAGGTGAAGGGCGGTAAGGCATTGTCCGACACGCTGCAGGGCGACCCCAACTTTTTGGACCTCGTACCCAACATGCTGCGCATTGGTGAACAGTCCGGTTCCATGGAGCAGATGATGAGCAAAACCGCCGAATACTACGAAAAAGAAGTAGACGACCAAATTAAATCGATCTCGACGATTATCGAGCCGGTTTTGATGGTTATTTTGGGCGTGGTGGCCTTTACGATTGTTGCTGCTGTGCTGCTGCCGATTTACGGCCTGGCCAACCAATCGTTCACAAACTAAGCCAGAGAAGTACTACCGAAGGCGGCAAAGGTGAGCAATAGCTCGTTAAAAGTCCTTGCTTTTTACCGTGGCCATGCCGTATCATCTAAGCATAAGGATTTTAATATTACAGCAAAGGGGGCAATCTACATGCTGTCAACCATTCGTAAACCTAAAGAGCAGGGCTTCACCATCATCGAAGTCTTGATCGTGCTGGCTATTGCCGGTTTGATCTTGCTCATCGTCTTCCTGGCCGTTCCGGCTCTCCAGCGCAACGCCCGCAACACCGAACGTAAGAACGACGCCGCTGGCGCGCTCTCGTCCATTAGCGAGTACCTCGACAACAACGGCGGCTCATTGCCCGCCAGCGCAGCCTTTGCGGCTCCGAACTGGACCGTTGGTGCGGCCGGTACCGCTCAGTCAATAGCTAAACTTGGCTACTACACGGCTATAACACTGAGGACGGCCTACGTCGCTCCAGGTGCAGCTGCCGACACCATTACCATTATGGAAGGCACAAAGTGTACGAACGCGACTACAGCAGCAGCCGGTAGCACGCGGCAGGTTGCCGCAGTCTACGGCGTCGAAGCTTCAGGCGGTTACGTCTGGCAATGCCAAGAGTCCTAAGACGATTCATAAAAAATTAAAACGAAACGGGCCCCAAAACAGGGCCCGTTTTTTAGTGGGCACGGCCAACGGCCGGTATGGTAGTATGAGTGCATGATTATCCTCGTGCTTATATTGTTTGGCCTGGTGCTGGGCAGTTTTGTGAATGCGCTGGTGTGGCGACTGCATGAGGAGCGCGATTTTGTGCGCGAGCGTTCGGAGTGTCCGCACTGCCACCACGTGCTGGCGCCTAAGGATTTGGTACCAGTTGCGAGCTGGCTGTGGCTTAAGGGCAAGTGTCGCTACTGTCACAAACGCATACCCGACACGCCGCTGGCCGAACTACTAGTGCCAGTGGTGTTCGTGCTGTCTTATGTGTATTGGCCGCAACCGTTTGTGGGAGTAGGGCTGTACACCTTCGTGCTGTGGCTGGTGTTTGTGGTTGGCTTTGCGGCGCTGGCGCTATACGATTTTAAGTGGTTCATTTTGCCTGATAAAATTGTATTCCCGCTCATGGCACTAACAGCGCTGCAGGTGCTTGGCGCCTGGGTGTGCTTTGGCCAGTCGTGGCACGTGCCGGTAGACGCAGCAATCGGCGCATTGCTGATGAGCGGTATCTTTTATGGCATCTATCTGATTTCGGGTGGCAAGTGGATTGGCTACGGTGACGTAAAATTGGCGCTTGTACTGGGGGCTTTAGCCGGGGGTGCGCTGCCAGCGCTGCTAGTCCTGTTGGTGGCGTCGGTGGTTGGCCTAGTAGTGGCGCTGCCACTACTGCTCACTGGCAGGGCGACGGCCAAAAGCCATTTACCTTTCGGGCCTCTTCTGCTTACAGGTACGCTGGTAGTTGTGCTGTGGGGCACGTCTATTATCAACGCCTACACACGGTTATTTACTCCATAAAAAGCGCTGCCTGAGGCAAGTAGCTTATGCTATACTGTTGCCTATGGAGGGTGGTACCCGTCACGTCCGCCAAGCATTCACCCGTAGGCAGCACCGTTTGCCACGCATGTTTGTAGAGCACCGCACCGACCCCGGCTTTACGATAGTTGAGGTTCTGATTGTGTTGGCCATTACCGGCCTGATGTTTGTGAGCGCAGCAACGCTCATATCCGGCAAGCAGAATCAGACCGCATTCGATCAAGCCGCGCAGCAGGTTGAGTCGCAGATCCAGCAGATCATAAACGATGTGTCTATTGGTTATTACCCTAACAACAGCGACTTTGCGTGTGACGGCAGCAATCCAGCTACCTGGCCTCAAATAAGCGCCGGTGCTAACCAGCAGGGCACGAACAGCGGTTGTATTTTGCTGGGTAAAGCCATCCAGTTCCAGGTTCAGGGTACATCGCCAGAAGAGTTTGCTGTCATGCCAATTGCCGGCCTGCAAAAGAATATTAGCGGCCAAGATGTGCAGTTGCTGTCCGAGGCTCGACCGATCGCCATCGATCCAAGCATCACCCAAAAGGCTCTGCAGAGCGGCCTTACGACACTGTTTATGTATTACAACACCGGCGCTAGTAACGTCAACGTCGGTGAGGTGGCTTTTGTGGGCAGCTTGGCATCATACAGTGGCGGTGCAATCGTATCGGGGTCGCAGCAAGTTAATGTGATACCCGTCGACAATACTAACCTCGGCGCTAATATACCTTCTACTGAGTCGATGCTCAAGACAAAGCTCCCCACCAGCCCGATTAATCCCAAAAACGGCGTATCGATTTGCTTTGTGAGCGGCACCACTAACCAGTCTGCTTTGATTGTCATCGGCGGTAACCGACACACGCTTGGCGTAACACTTACTATAAAGGGGAACCCGACATGCACATAAGACGAGTACCGCTTCCCGCGCGCGAGCGTGGCGACACTATTGTTGAGGTCCTGATCGCTGTAGCGATTGCAAGTCTGATTCTAGGCGGCGCCTATGTGGTGAGCAATACCAGCCTAAATGCGACACGGGCGGCGCAGGAGCGGGGAATTGCTCTCAAGCTCGGTCAGTCACAGATGGAACAGCTTAAGTCTGTCGTGCAAAATTCGGTTACTTCTCCCCAGGTCTTTGGGTCCGGTGCGCCCGCTGTCTTTTGTATTACGGGCGGCACCACCGTGGTAGACTTTACGACCAACTTGTCGCAGTGTCAGGTGGATTCTTCAGGCACCCCTGTTCCCGCCAGCGTCCAGCCACAATTTACCCTGAAGGTTACGCATACTGGTAGCCAATTCACATTACTCGAAACCTGGCCCGACGTGAGCGGCAAGCAGACCGACCACCTGCAACTAGATTATCGGGTGTACCAGCAATGAGAGTAGCTATGCGAAAGCCTCGCGCTCAGCAACGCGGTTTTACCGTTGTCGAGCTATTGATTGCCACGTTGGTCTTTTCGGTGGTGCTGATGATCGTCACAGCGGGTATTATTCAAGTTACCCGTGTGTATTACAAGGGCGTTACCGAAGCCAACACCCAAAGTGTGGCGCGCAGTATATCGGATGTTGTTGGCCAGGCTATCCAGTTTAGCCCAGGCACGGTTACGCCTACTCCGGCCGTGGTGATACCCGGGGCGCAGTCGTACTTTTGTGTGGGCGGGACAGTGTACTTGTACTACCAAGGCTATGAGCTGATTGATGTGGGTGCTAACCCAGCTAAACACCAAACTAGCCACTCCATCGTGGCGCAGCCCTTTGCTGGCGGTTGCGCTGGCTCCGGTTTTGTGAACGGTCGCGACCTCATGAGTCCCAAAATGCGGCTCAGTAAGGTCACCGTTAAGAATGTTGGGAGCGATCCCAACACGTACCAAGTTGAAGTGCGTGTGGTGTATGGCGATGACGACGTTTTGTCTAATCCTACGGGCGCTAACGCGGCCTGTGCTAGCGTGCACGCCGGCACCCAGTTCTGTGCCGTTTCTGACCTTACCACAGTAGTCGTAAAGCGAGTACAATAAGGATAATCATGAAGCGAGCAATAGCGTCCACCCCCACCTCAAACCGTCAAGCCGGTATGGTATCGATTTTAGTAACGATGGTGCTGATGATTGTGCTGAGCCTGGTAGTACTTGGCTTTGCCCAAATTGCCCGCCGCAATGAGCGTCAGTCGCTTGATCGCCAACTGAGCACCCAGGCCTTTTACGCTGCCGAAGCGGGGATCAACGATGTTGTGGATCTGATTAAAACTGCCAGCGGGCCGATTACCGCCAAACCGGACTGCAACAACAGCGGTCCACTCTATAGCCCGTTGAACGCACTGTCTACGCTTGATGCAGCCACCAATGTTACGTATAGCTGTGTAACGGTTGACCCAGCGCCGCCCGGAGTGTCGTACTCGCTCGATGGTGTTACGAGTTTTGTATTGCCGATCATACCGGCTAGTGGTACGATCTCGCAGCTAACGTTTACCTGGAAGAGTACCGATCCTGCCAACCCCAGCCCAGCGCTCGGTTGCCCTAGTGCTGCCGCTCAGCATTTCTCGGATAGCGGCAACTGGGCAGCATCAAACTGTGGTTATGGCGTGCTGCGCTTTGATTTGGTACCCACCGGCGGCGCCTTGACGGCGTCCAGCTTGGAGGCCGGTACAATGAGCAGCTTTGTTGTGCCGCTTCGCTCTGGTGGGAGCGCCGTGATACCCTTCTCGGCCAGCGGTAGCCAGGACCTTGTGGGCACACGCTGTACCAACGGCGCTACGGCCCAGTGTTCGGTCACTATTAACTCTGGCCTTGGCGGAAACAATTACTTCTTACGCATTGGCACGCTCTACAAGCCGGCGACGCTATTAATCAGCGGCAAAGACGGCAGCGGCAGCCCTGTGGCTTTTAGCGGCCTGCAGGCCGTCATTGACGCTACTGGCAAGGCTCAAGACGTGCTACGCCGCGTGCAAGTACGCATTCCATTACCCGGTGCTGGCGTTAATAAGAGCAGCGATTACGCCATCCAGAGCAGTGGTTCAGTATGCAAACGCTTTGTACTCATGAGCAACTACTACAAGTCCGAGGCCAGCGCTGATGTGCCAAGCATGGACGCCGGCACTAACCCGCTGTGTCTGTAAGCTCCGAACGCTAGGGTTTGCGCCCGTGGAACCGTTCGTGCACGCTCTTGAGGTGCGGATCGGTCACGTGAGTGTAGATCTGAGTCGTAGCGATATTGCTGTGGCCGAGCATGGCTTGCACGCTGCGCAGGTCGGCGCCGTTCATCAGTAAGTCAGTGGCAAAGCTGTGGCGCAAGGTGTGTGGGCTTACGTGTTTGGTGATGCCGGCTAGCAGCGCGTAGTGCGCTACTAATCGCTGGACGCTGCGCGCTGTTAAACGGTGGAAGTTACCCGATAAATCGACGGCTTTGCTGCCGCTGTAGCGCACGAACAGCGGGCGGGTAGTGTCTTCGCGTTTATCGAGGTAGCGCATCAGCCAGTCGGCAGAATCCTGGCTAATAAAAATCGGGCGGTCTTTCTGACCTTTACCGCGCACCATGAATTCGCGGCGTTTGAGATTGATATGGTCGCGGTCCAGCCCCACCAGCTCGGATACGCGTAGGCCAGAGCTAAATAGTAGCTCCAAAAGCGCACGATCACGTAAGCCTTGCAGTGTGCCCGTGTCTGGCTGGGCAAACAACCGTCCCAGCTCATCTTCGTTTAAGAACGTTACTTGTTTGCGCACGGTACGTGCCAGCTCAATTTTATCGGCACTGAGCGCTGGAATATCGCGTTTGGCACAAAACTTTAAGAAGCTGCGCAGGGCAATCAGATGATAATTTTGGGTGGTCTTTTGCAACTCATCGCTTACATTAGTGCCGAGGCGGTTGAGCCACAGGCGCCATTTACGGACAAGCTCGGTGTCGATGTCGCTGATGGTAAGATCATCCCCGGCAAAATCGAGCAGCCGGGTGAGGTAGTGATCGTAATTGGCAATCGTCTTCTGAGAGCGATTTTGCTCAATCTCTAGGTACTCCAAAAAATCGGTCTTGGCTCTCGCAAATAGCATATGCCCATTGTACACCTCCGCCCCCGTTCAACATTTTGTAAGAGCAGGGTTGCTAGCGCCACGGGCTGGCCGCAGGCCACCCGTAGAGCGCACTGCTCGTCAAAATGTTGAACGGGGGCGGGTACACCTAGAGAAACAGCGCTACATCTGTTACAATAGGGTATCGTAAGTAAATAGGAAAAATTATTTTATGGATTCAAGTCTACATCCTGCGCTGCACCCTATCAAGTTCCAGCGCACGTTTTGTATGGTTAAGCCCGACGGCGTGATGCGCGGCTTAATTGGCGATATTATTGAGCGCATCGAAAGGTCGGGCCTCAAGGTTGTAGCCCTTAAAATGACCCGCGCGGACGCTAACTTTGTGCGCCGCCACTACCCGATGGAAGACATGACCTGGGTAGAGCGCCTGGGCGAAAAGAGTCTGACCGGTTTCGAAGACCTCGACGTCAGCGCCCAAGAAGTACTGGGCTCAGAAGACAAAATCGTACTTGGCAAGCAGGTGACTGAGAGCCTGGTAGGCTATCTGACCTCCGGCCCGGTGGTATGCATGGTGGTAGAGGGCATTCAAGCCATCGAAATGATCCGCAAACTCGCCGGCCACACGCTTCCGTTTAAGGCCGCTGTGGGCACCATCCGCGGCGACTACTCAGTAGACAGCCCCTCGATTGCCAACGCCGAAAAGCGTTCCATTCACAACTTGTTCCATGCCAGCGAAACCCCCGAAGAAGCCGCCAACGAAATCAAACTGTGGTTTGGCGATGAAGCCATTCACGACTACCCACGCTCTGACGAAGGCGTGATGTACGGCAAGAACTACTAGCCGCTCTTTAACCGGGCCGTAGCGTTCAAACTGCGCGGCCAATGCCCCCATAGTTCAATGGATAAAATAGCTCCGTCCTAAGGAGAAGCTAGCGGTTCGAATCCGTTTGGGGGCACCAAAAAGAGTTACAATACATATAGTATGGCCGAGAAGTATTTTGACGACCAGTTCGACGATGAAGAAGTACTGTTGGTATTCCGCAAGCATCCAATTGTGATGCGCCGCGGTTTGATCTACGGTGGCCTCGGCTTGCTGCTTGGGGTGACGCCATCGTTGTTTAAACCAGAGTACTCAGTTTACTTTATTGGCCTGGCCGCCGGCATGGTGCTGGCCTTCCTTATCTTTTTGCCGTATTGGATCGCCTGGCACTTTAGTGTGTTTATCCTCACCGACCAACGCCTCATCCAAATTACCCAAAAGGGGCTGTTCCACCGCAGTGTCATTGATATGGGTCTCAACCAAATCCAGATGGTTAATTATCAAGTAGCCGGCGTCCAAGAAACGCTGCTGGGATTTGGTACAATAATGATGCAGACATTTGTAGGTGATTTAGTCATCCACGACATTGGCCATCCCGCCAAAATCCAAAAGAAAATTTTGCAGATTTTGCGGGATCAAGGTATTGCCGCGGTAACCAATCCGGCCGGCATGGGTAATGAATTGTCTGGCGAAGTCGAAGAAGATGAAGCGTAAGATTAAGAAATTCCTGGCCAAGCGCCCACTAAGGCGTAAGAGTCCTCCCGAGCAAGCGATCCAGGAGGCTATTCAAAACATCCCACGGATTACCAACGAGACCGTAGCCGAGCACCGCGAAGAAGTCCTAGGCAGCGCCCGCAAGTTCATTTATCCGTTGCAGCATTCCACGCGGCGCATCGTATTTATTTCGCTCACCATCTTTTTGGCGCTCACCATCGGATTCTTCACGTATTGCGGCCTGGCGCTGTACCGCTTTAACTCGACCTCTACGTTTATGTACCGCGTGACGCAGGTGCTGCCGTTCCCGGTAGCCAAGGCCGGCGGCAGCTGGGTGTCGTACGAGAGCTATCTGTTCGAGCTGCGCCACTACATTCATTACTACCAAACGCAGCAGAAGATTGATTTTAATAGCACGGCAGGCAAGCAGCAGTTAGACGCCTTCCGCAAAACTGCATTGCAAACGGTAATTAGCAACGCCTATGTTAAGCAGCTGGCGGCCACTAATCATATTTCGGTGTCTGGCACCGAAATAGAAAACGAAGTCGTACTACTGCGTGACCAAAACCGTTTGGGCAGCAGCAATACTGTGTTTGCGGACGTGCTCAAGGAATTTTGGGGCTGGTCGATAGACGATTTTAAGCGCGAACTTAAAACCCAGCTGCTCAACCAAAAGATTGTATCTGCCCTGGACGTGACCACACATAATCGTGCACAAAATGTACTCACCTCCCTTGCTAACGGGGGTGATTTTGCCACTCTAGCGCAGCAAAACTCGGACGATACGGCAACCAAAGCCGCTGGCGGCGACTACGGCTTTGCCATCACCAAGAACAACCGGGACCTCTCGCCGCAAGTTATTGACGCCATATTTAAGCTCAAAGCCGCGCAGACCAGCGACGTTATCGAGACGCCAGTGGGACTTGAGATTATCAAAGTGCGCGAGATTGACGGCAGCAGCGTGCGGGCTTCGCACATATTCTTCCAGTTTACGAGCATTAATACCTACGTGCAGGCCGTGCAAGCGCAACACCATGCCAAGCACTTTATCCATTTGAAATAGGGCAGTAAACTATTGTTGCTTTTAGGAGGCAATACTGCTATTATTACCTCTGTTATTGCTGCTGTGCGGCAGCATTTACAGATGCGGGCTCGTAGTGAAGTTGGCCTATCACGCCTCCCTGTCACGGAGGAGATCGCCGGTTCGAATCCGGTCGGGCCCGCCACATAGATTATGCTTAAACACTCTGATTTATCCCAGAGTGTTTTTGTATACAATTGACCTGTGATCAAGCTTATGTTAATATATAATCTGCAAGCCAAAAACAAAAAGCAATATGACAGCAACTATAGAAATACCGGTAGCACCAGTCAACGATGCGCCCCGCCAGCTCGGAGAGTTGCCTACCCATAGTGCCTTATATAGAGCCGATACCCAGTTAAGTGCTGTGCTTGACCTTGCCTTGAGGTCTAGGGAGGACGCAGAGCCGAGTGGCCCCTAACAGTTTTATCGGTCGGTTCAAGTTTTGGTGCTGAAGCCGACAGCGCTCTAGACTATATCGAACGAGCAGCTCCTGGAGTGGGAAGAGTGAGCATGGTTGGTATTGAGCAAGCTCGCGCAGGTTAATACTTAGCTCGCGCGCCGCTCGTTGATTCTCCCCAAGGGAGAGTTCCGCTAGATCTAGAAAAATACCTGGCCGCGTTTCAGGTAACTCCTACCCCTAAAGCAGGAGAGTATTTGGTAGATTCCTCTGAGCTTCGGGCAAAGCATGATGTATCATTCGTGAATGCTGATTTGGTAAATGATACGCTAGACATCCCCGAGGCCGACGTAATACTATGCAACAACCTTTTGTTTCATTTTGACGAAGCATCTGCTGAGCAACTAGTGGAAGCGATGGTAAAGCACCTCGCCGTAGGCGGCATCATGAGTTTTGGGGCGAACGCAAAGCAGGTGAGGATGAGTGGCAATCGGGACGACACTGACTATCCTGAATGGCGAAGGCGAATCGCTCAAAAACTCCAGGCGCAAGGCATAGAGGCCGTTCTGTATGATACTGCACGCAAGGCACCATTCGTGTTCCGCAGAGTCAGCTAGTCCTAAGGCCCGTTTGTAACGATGCTGACGCATTCTGGAAATAGTTCCATACTTGTGGGGCTGTGGCTTTGGGTGGACATAACGTTACCTTTATGGTATTATTCGTTTTATGAACGCAGTCTCTCCAGGACAAGCTAGGCCGTCGACACTGTACAGGGGTGTCATTGTACCTGCCGGCGCAGTCACTGGAGACATGCTGGTAGGCGACATTCGTCCCGGGGAAGAACCACTTATTGACGCAGAAGGTCGCAAGGTCGTCGCGGATGGCAATGAATACGGCGTCTATATGTCCGATAACGGGCACATGGCTGAGGTGGCATATGCCACTCCGCGCCATACCACGCAGATTACTGACAGCCCGACCTTTAGATGGAGAGGGGCGAATCAAGAGCGGTTAGGTTTGCCTAAAGCCGGTGTGTTACATCAGGTAGACACCACTGGCTTAGATATACGTAAGCCGTATATACAGCCTCAACTCAGAGGCGTCTATAATAACGGGTTCCAGGGAGACGAGTGGATCGTTGATACGGTACCGGCTGCCAATCACCACCCGATCAAGCTTACATTAGGGCCAGATATGCTGCATCCCGCACAAGGCTTTGATGTAGTAACAGACCCTGCCGCTGCCCTAGAAGCCTTGCGGGCCGAGGTTGCCTACAGGAGCGGGCGTTTTGCGGTCGCCAAGCTTGTGCTAGAAGGCATGTCGCCAGCGCAACGCAACAACGATTTCTATGTAAAACGCGCATTCGCTAACCTCCCAACAGAGCCCTAATAACTCAGAACTTTTGGAGCCACGGCTCGCCAAGTAACATGCCCATAAAGACTCCCACGCGGAGCCTTTTTGCTATCATAAAGTTATGAACGTGCACATCGCTTTGTATAAGTGGAAGGACGGAGTAACCGCAGGGGAGATTCGGCAAGCGATGTTGGAAATTGAGGCCCTAGCCTCCAAGATTCCCGGCATTGTAGAGATTAGCACTGCCGAGAATGCGTCCAAGTATAGCGAGGGCTATACGCACGTTATTCTTGTTCGAGGTGAATCGCAAGCAGCAATTGACGCGTATCGTGCGCATCCTGATCATTCTGCGGCGGCTCAGAAGATAGACGTAATGGAAGAACATGGCATTGGCGTAGACTTCAAAACATAGTAGTTCCATGTCATATTATTGACTTATTATAACGTTTATGCTAGTATTGTATTAGTTCACAACAAAGGAGCTAAACGATTATGCCTAGCACCGAAACTCTACAACATCTGTTAGCCGCATCGTATCAAGAAGCGGCGCGGCCGCCTGAATCGGTAGATCCCGCTTTAGCTGGACAAGTAGGCAGGGCTGCCGTGCATGACGAACTCTCCATAGACGAGCAGGTTAATCAGGGTATGCAGAATTTCGACGAGGGGCTCGCTAACGTACTCGAAGGCGGAAACGGCGATCTGCAAGAAGACCACCGGATATACGACGTAGAAGAAGCGCACCAAGCCGCGCTTGTTGAAGATGCTCACATACAGGCTCTAGCCGAGAACGAGATGTTTGACGCCCACGCGCAGGCTCTAGCTGAGAATGCACTGTTTGACGCGCATACCCAGGCTGTCGAGGAAGACCGGCAACGAACGAATGCGCTGATGGAAGCAGAAGAAGCCAAGCTAGCACAAGAAGCGGCCAAAGAGGCAGCCGGTGCGGTCAAATCTACTGACCCCCAAAAGCTGGCCGAAGCACTGCTCAAAAAGGCTGGCCACAACGAGACCATCCCCGCAAGCAGCAAGGTGCATAAAGACCTGGCCACTGGCAAGCTGATGATTATAGATAAGAATGACGTAAAAGTCTTGGACGGCAACACAGTTGTTGAATACAGTGTCGACGAGTATGCCGGCACACTGACTGTTAACGATCGCGGATTGAACTACGTCTATAAACCAATTGTTGCGCAGGGCGATAAAGCCCAAGAGCCGAGCAGCAGGGCAATAACGCTGCCGCCGGCTGTCGCCGACATCCTCCATATTACAAAAGCCGAACCGGTTGCGTAATCAAAAGATATGGCGCAAGAATCTCACCCCGATCGACCAGTCGACCGCGAAGCAATCGTAGCTGGCTATAGCCCAGAGATGGTAGACGCTCGAGAGGCACTGGCAGCTCGTCTGCGCGACATCCGCGAACGCGCTAAGGCAGCAGATGTAACGGGCACATTGCCTACGCGGCTCGCCGTCCAAATGTACGACAATGGAGTGACGGTTCTCGACTTTGGCCACCTCGCTGACGACCTTCAAGAAGCGCTTGCACAGCACAGGGCAGATAAAGCTCTCGGCGCAATGGCGATGGATCTTGACGGTACTGCTATGCCTGGTAGCGCAATGATGTTGGCTACGTTTGATGACGGCGATCACCACGCTTCGGAAGACTCATCGTTCCCAGCCATTGAACACCGCGCGATAAGGCTTGATTGGGGAGATGCCCACTGGGCCAGCAAACAAGACAACCAAACGACGCACACGGCTCTATCAATCTATAGGGATGGCTACGCCGAGTACGAGACGGAAGTAACGCGGGATGAATACACCCATCCACCCGGCGCAGATGATATGACTAAGGCGTACGCCGAGCCGATAGTCAGACGTGAGGTGGACGTGGTGCCGCTAGTGATACGACCGGCAGAGTTAGCCGACGTCCAGGAAGCCGCAGGCAAGGTTGAGGGCACGCTTGCCCGATACGGCCTCGACCAATGGCTTGCGGCGCCGTAATGTACCTTCATAAGCGTCAAAGGCTCCTCCGCTGAGGAGTCTTTGCTATAGTTAACACATGGAAAGCTGGACGTTCTATCCGGTATTTATCGCTACGCTCGTGTCTGTTATGGGCCTGAGTTATATTGCGGTTTCGGAGCATACCGGTGATCGCCCGCGGCCACTGAGCGAGCTAGCGGTTGCTGAACAGCCACTCCTCGCGCGCTTTAGAAATATCCTCTTGTTCTGCGGCGCTCTTTTTGCAGTCACTGTTTTTGGCTTCATTGTGCCCCGCGTCAATCATCCAATTGTGGTGGCCATCTTTGGCGGCCTTATGATAGGCGGAGAATTGTTAGCTGCCCTCATACCAGCACGTCATAAAACCGCAGTTGCTCATGCCGTATTGGCGCAGACAATGGCGCTTGGTATGCTGGGGCTGGCCGTTATGTTTTGGCTTGGCCTTGCCACGTTTGTGGCGGCTGAGGCTGTACTCGCGCTCGTGATGTGCGCGGCGGCCATTTTAATGCTGACCGACAGAAAACGTTTCATTATGTATGAGTTAGCGTTTATATTTTCGTCGCACTTTACGATACTGATCGCTGCTATGGCACTGCGCTAAAGTTCCTCTCGGCCGAGGAGCTTTTGCTATGATTAAGCCATGGAACCAGTCGGCTTAAAACGGGGAACAGTTGCGCTGCGGCCGTATGACGAGCAGTGGCCCATGTTATTCGAGGTTGAGAAAGAGCGTCTGCTCGTGGCGCTCAAAGGTTTGGTTGCCGAGATTGAACATGTGGGCAGTACATCGGTGCCTGGTTTGGCGGCCAAGCCGCTGATCGACATCATTGCAACGGTGCAGTCGCTGGCCGATTACAAGCAAGCGATCGCGCCCCTGGAGCACCTAGGGTATGAGTACATGCCCGAGCGTGTGTTTGTGGACCGTGTGTTCTTCCCTAAAGGGCCGCAAGACAACCGTACATACCATCTGAGTTTGGTAGAGAAGGGTAGCGCGCAGTGGAACGATACGCTCTTGTTTAGAGATTATCTGCGTAATCATCCTAAGAAGTGCCAAGAGTACCAAGACCTCAAGATGCGGCTCGCCACACAATACGCCGGCGACAGAATATCCTACACTAAAGGCAAGGAAGCGTTTATCAAGAATTTACTCGTACTCGCTCAACTATATAGTAAGCGCTGACGGGACTGGCTATGTTTGATCTCCTGGTGACTAGATGGTATAATAGTTCTTATGACAAATTATTCGGCCCTGGTCGCCGAAACCTTTTTGGCCACTCCGCCTAGCGAATTTGGTGATGCTCACACTACGACAGCCGAATTCGCTGCGCTGCGCGCCTTGTATCTTGAGCGCGGGGGCAGCAGAGAGGCCACGATTGCAAGCATTGTTGAAAACGGCTACCCCACGCCCGATGAGGTCACTGCCGATATGGTTGCACTTTCGGGCGCAGCTCACGCCTGCGGCGTCGCCATCGATTTGGCCGAAACGAGGGGAGAGGCGGGCAGAGACGCCACTTACAAATCGTACGGTGTGAAGAATAGATTTGATAGACACGTAGCCAGACACCTGCCCACAGAGTTGCGCCTAGCCTGGGAGGCGCCAATCCCACGCCAGCCAGAATATGAAAATCCGGCAATCGTATATCCGACGGGCGTAGACACTCGGTTAATATATGGTGTTGCAAAGCCGCACCGCTATTTCCCGGCCCAGACTATGCGCTACCTCGAATTTGCCCGCCTTGGCGAGCTAGACCCAGCGACCGCCCAAGAGTTTGGCGTTACCGACCAAAACCGCGCAGCCTTTGGCGTCCCGTGGGACACATTGGTACCGACGATTGAAGCAGCCACCGGTATGGTGGATCTGAGCGCAGCCCTTTCGCAGCAGATTGCTCAAAGCTTGCTCGGCAACGGGCTGGAACCCCAGCAAGTTGCCGCCGTCCTCAGAAGGGGATACAGCCTAGAAGGCATGCAGCAAGAGCACGGGCGCGTGCGCCAAACCGAGCAGGCCTACGAGGCGCTCCTCGACCGACTGCAGTCGTCCGACGATACGGCGCCTGTAGCACAACTCCTTATCCAGTAGATGCCTAGTATACCATGACCGATAGTTGACCGGGCGGGTATTTGGTGGTATACTTATGATGGTTAAACAAATACAAAAAGATGCAAGCCGTCAATATATTCCCGGTACAACACGAGCACATGGATGCGTCTGGCGTCCCCCCGCAGGGGGATGCGCTGCGGAGTGTATACCGGCTTGAATTTGGTTCGTTGGACCTGCCCTCTAGTTATCGAGTGACAGACAATTACCCTGAGGCAAACGTCGTATTGGCCAATGAAGGCGACGACTCGAATTATGACCTACAAGAACTTCGTAACGTATTCGTTTCTCAAGCTAGCTGGAAAGCGTACCGGGATTCATGGTGGGCCAACACCTCTTTAAGACTAAAGGAACTGGGTGCTGATCCAGAGCAGGCCGATAATTTCCCCATTGCCGCCAAGCATACCCTCGATATAGTTGTCGATGGCAATCGAACTGGCCAAGGCTTTGACGTGTTCGAAGTTGGCGAGCCAGAAGAAGATAGAGAAGCTATCGCAACGGCCTTTGAGACACTCAAGATTATCGACCAGTTTTCGGGTGGCTTATTGGCTGCAGATCCAGATCGTCCCAGTGTTATTCTGTCCAATGGTATACGACTTGGCCAAAACCGTGAGGGCGGTGAGTACGGCGGCGCGGCTTTTCCGGGCGGCGTTGTTGTTAATATGCCAGCCCTCAAAGAGATGGCGCGCGAGGCCGGAGCTGATTTTTACGCCTTGCTATCTGTAGTCATTGTGCATGAGGCCCTGGGGCATGGCCTCGAGCGCCTTGTTAAGGGCGACTCAGGACGGTACTTCCCCGAGCATTTTAAGTACTCATACAAGCGCGTGCCTGGCGAAATCTTTGACGATGTACATGAGTCGGTAGTTGCCCGTGATGCTCTAATGGCGGCGAGTTCTCAACCAATTCGGGAATACGGCAAAACAGCCCCATCGGAAGACTTTGCCACCAGCGTTGACGCAGCTGTGGCCGAAGTTATGGGTTGGGATAAGGGTGTTGCTGCGCTGCCTCGCTTTAACAGTTCTCCCGATGCATACCGCACCGAATTAGTCTTGCGCCTAATGCAGGAAGCGGCCGACATTGCTAAGAAGTATGGCTACACGCCCGGTATTGTGGGTAGCGAGGTGCGGTATGTAACAGGCCCCGACGGCAACCTTGCCGGGGTTGAACCGGCGCGCAAGGTCGAAGTCACGACGGTTGCAGGAGAACAGGCTGTCCGTGAAGAGATCGACAAGATGGTTGCAAAATATAGCCCTGGCAGTGAATTCATTGTGAGCCCTGGCGATCTAGTCTAGTTTTGCGGGTGTGTTGACATAGACAGCCAGTTATATTATCATTACTTTTATGACAGGAATGATTGATCGCTAAGTCGCCACCGCAGACAGCTGTGTAGCTTTGCTACTGATCATTTCTAACTACTTAATCTACATCTAAAAAACCGAGCAGCTCTGCGATGACGCATGTTACCCTATTGCTCGGTTTTTTAGGAGGAGAAGATTACAATGTCATTTGAGAAGATGAAACTTACTGCAATGCAAGTGCAAGCCTTTATGGCTGGTCGATCTGACCGGCCCGTTAGTGAGGTAGTGCCGCTTAGCGGTGGTGAATGGTCACAAGCCTTTGGGTTTAAGCAGGCCGGGCAGGACTTAGTAGTGCGGTTTGGCCAGCACCAGGAAGACTATCTGCGAGATCAGTTTGCGGCGCAGCACTTTGGCTCGGTTGGCCTGCCGATCCCAAATGTTTTGGAAGTGGGTGAGGCGTTTGGTGGCTATTATGCCGTTTCCGTGCGGGCGTATGGCACGATGATCGACGATCTCGACAAGCCGGCCATGCGCCGCGTAGTCCCGTCGCTGATGAGCACTATGGACGCGATGCGCACGGCTGACGTTTCGCAAAGCACCGGTTTTGGCCACATCCAT
Organism: Patescibacteria group bacterium; assembly: GCA_035479875.1. Classification (GTDB taxonomy): domain Bacteria; phylum Patescibacteriota; class Saccharimonadia; order Saccharimonadales; family UBA4665; genus PMNU01. The sequence goes on from DATIIH010000007.1 coordinate 39,073, forward strand.
GCCGATGGTAATGCTGGGCATGCTTCGTGGTATGAAGTGCTGCTTGATGTCGCCAGCGATCACCCAGACATGAAGATTCACGGCTGGAAAGAAGGCCTGCGCGATTCCCTGATCGGCATTCAACCATTCGAGGAAGCTTACGCTGCGCTTGCCGAGCTGGCACGCGACTTGCCCGAAGTACGGTCGCTCATACATAACGACCTGATCAACTTTAATGTTTTAGTGAACAATGACCACATCACTGCTGTCATCGATTGGGCCAATGCGCTTTACGGCGACTTTTTATACGATCTGGCGCAGTTCACCTTTTGGGGGCCGTTGCATGACCCAGTAAAGGGCATCGATTGGGAGGCCAAAGCGCGAGCGCACTACAAAGCGATAGGGTTAAGGGTGCCCGAATTTGAACGCCGTTTGCGTTGCTGCATGATTCATATGGGACTTGGCGCACAGGCATACTACGGCTACAAAAAAGATTGGACCTATTTGGAATCGGTGGCCAAGCGTACGCTAGAATTGGCAAAGAAATAGCCCCCGCAAAGTTTTCAGTGCAACGCCATTTGTCCGCAAGACTATACTTGAAGTATGGCCAAAGCTGCATCAGAGACTAAAAAGACCAATCTGCCCGAGAGGGGACTGCGCTTTTTGCGCAACGTGCATATCGCATTGGGTACCGCAGCGCTAGTCGGTTCCGTAGTGTTTCCGCCGTTGGAGGTCTTTGCGGCATACGAGGGCGTGAATGCCTTGGCCCACGAAGGCTTACGCCAGATCGTGAAACCTAAGTCTAAAAGCAAAAAACAGCACAAGTAGCGTTTTAGGCCGGCGCTCGCTTTGCTATCATGATTATTATGACTAAGAAGCGCCTCCAGGCCTGGGGCGATACCAAAATAATCGCAATTGTCGGTGCATTTGTATATGACCAAGATGGCCAACTTTTATTGCTGCGCCGCCACTCCGATGATTTGGGCGGCGGACAGTGGGGCACGCCTGGCGGGCGAATTGATCCAGACGAATCACCACTACAGGCAATGCAGCGCGAGTTTTTTGAAGAGACGGGCGTCAAGAGCCCTGAGTTTACCGAGCTGGGGGTGCACGAAGTAAGGATGCCCCACGGTGCAGTGCATATTACAAGCTATCGCGCTAAACTCGATCCGCAGGCTGTGGTTGTGATCGACCCTCTGGAACATGAGGCTTATGCTTGGTTTGATCCAGATAAACTTCTCGAAGCAGACAGGATCTTATGGGGCATGCCCTCTATTCTGCGTGATTTTGGTTTATTGAACGACTTTGCGGGGGACGATCCAACGCTCGCTGATGGTAGTTCGGTCAAACGTTTGTCGTAAGTTGGCCTCGTGAGCGGTATACTATTGGTATGACGAGGGAGCAACGGCTGGTGCTGGTAGTGAGCATTTTGGCGTCTTTTGTTGCGCTCCTCGATGGTTTTGCGGTGAACGTGGCGTTGCCGGCAATTGTGCGCGACCTAGGCGGCGGGCTGCAGATACAGCAGTGGGTGGTCGATGGCTATCTTTTGACGCTCGGCTCATTAATACTTGTGGCCGGCTCGTTCTCGGACCTATTTGGCCGGCGCAGAATTTTGAAGATTGGGTTGATCTGGTTTTTGGCCACATCGTTACTCTGCGCTGTGGCGCCCAACGGACCCTTTTTAGTAGTAGCGCGGTTGTTGCAAGGCGCCGGCGGTGCATTGCTGGTGCCGAGTTCGCTGGCGCTGATTATGTCGACGTTTTCGGGCAAGGGCGAGGGTAAGGCAATTGGTACCTGGACGGCCTGGATTAGTATTGCCGCGCTTATTGGCCCGTTAGTAGGCGGCGTTTTAGTTGATGCCGCGTCGTGGCGGTGGATTTTTGCCATCAATGTGTTGCCCGTGACAGTAACCTTGGCACTTATCACCCGCTTACATAGCACAGAGCATCGCGCCAAGGATGTGCGTGTAGACGGCCTCGGAGTTATTCTGTGCGTGCTTGGCCTGGGCGGGGTAGTGTATGGCTTTATTGAACAGGCGACATATGGTTGGAGCGCGCCGCGGGTGTTTATCCCACTCGCTCTCGGCGTATTGGCGTTTGTGTGGTTTGTGCGCAATGAGCAGCGAGTGCCGAATCCAATGTTGCCGCTCAGCTTGTTCGCTTCGCGCAACTTTGCCGTGGGTAATATTGCCACGTTTGTGGTGTATGGCGGGCTGAGTTTGTCGAGCTTTTTGATATCGGTGTTTGTGCAGCAGGTGGCAGGCTACTCTGCGCTCCAGGCCGGACTCACTACGCTGCCGGTGACTGTTATGATGTTTTTCCTTTCGTCACGCGTTGGCGCACTCGGCACCAAGTATGGACCGCGCGCGTTTATGGCGGTGGGGCCGATAGTTGCCGGTCTTGGTGGTCTGTGGTTCTTGACCGTCGACAACAGGGCAGTGTATGTAACCCAGTTGTTGCCCGGCATTTTGCTGTTCGGGATTGGCCTTGCCACCACCGTCACGCCGCTTACTACGGCGATTCTTGGCGCTATCGACCCGGCGCGAGCGGGTATTGCCTCGGCGGTTAATAATGCCGTGGCGCGTATCGCGGGGTTGGTTGCCGTAGCCGTTTTAGGGCTGGTAGTAGGGGACCATCTGAATGTTTCGGGCTTCCATAAGGGTGCGATTTTTATGGCTAGTTTGCTGATCGTGGGTGGGTTGATATCGGCTGTGGGCATTCAAAACCATGTCGCAAAATCTGAGCACTAACAGAGAGAAGGGTGCGTTGAACACCTAATGTGTTCGCCTTTCGCGTTGCGATCTGCGTAACCTTCATGTGAACAATATTGTTATACGTTATGGCACTTAGCCAAGTTACGTTGTGACAGAGCCCGCACAAATTGCTATAATACCTCTCGTTGTTGCCACCTTAGCTCAGTTGGCTAGAGCACCGCTTTCGTAAAGCGGGGGTCCGGGGTTCGAATCCCCGAGGTGGCTCCATTTTTATAAGTTGCGGGTATCGTATAGTGGCTAATATGCAGCCTTCCCAAGGCTGAGCGGAGAGTTCGATTCTCTCTACCCGCACCACTAACTTGATTTTACGAATAGCCGGGCGGGGCTTACAATATAACCAACATGATGCCAGTCCCCACAGTCCCAAAAAGTTATCTGCATGATAGGATAGTTTTATTGCTCGCCAGTAGCAACGTCTTTTTGGCCTTTATCAGCATCCTACTAATCTTTTTGCGGCTTAATGTGGGCCAGGGGACCGATGGGTACATCGTGGAGTACCGCTCTAACCTCGGGATCAGCGCCTTTAAGACGGGCAGCCTGACATCTATTTTGAGTTTTGCGGTGTTTGCACTGGTCGTTGTGACTGTCGTGGTTACCCTCAGCCTGCGCACCTACCGCGTGCGCCGGGAGCTGGCACTGTCGGTACTGGGTGCGGGCGTGCTGCTACTAGTGCTGTCGATCATCGTGAGTAATGCGCTGATGGTACTGCATTAAACATGAAGAACCTCGAAATACCTCACGAGAACGAGCGTGGCCGCGGCTACCGCTTTTTTGAGATACTGCCCGGCGCGCTGTCGTTTTTACTGATACTCACGCCGGTATTGCTCAGCCTGATTAACGTCACTTTGGCGGCGTTTTTTATCTTGGCGTATGTGCTGATCTACTTTACGCGTTCCGTGGCTGTTGATATCCGGGCGCTCGCCGGCTACCGCGTGATGCGTGAGCACGAGAAAGTGGATTGGAATGCCTTGCTCGAAGACCTAGAAGCCGGCTCCGTGGCCGACCCCCAGGCTGTGCGGCCCAAGTGGCACTACGATAATCTGCTGCGCTTAAGCGTCCAGCCGCCCGTGCTCAAACCAAGCGAGATGTTGCACGCGGTAATCATCGCCACCTGGAACGAAAGTAAAGACGTGGTTGAGCCCACTATTTTGTCGTTGGTTAACGCGGGGTACGACGTTAAAAACAAGATCATACTCATCTTGGCATACGAAGAGCGCGGCGGCGAGCAAAAAGCTATGGAGTCCAAAGCGCTCGTCGAAAAGTACAAGGATAAATTTAAGTACGCCGTAGCGCTTGAGCACCCCGATGGCCGCCCAGACGAAATCATAGGCAAGGGCAGCAACCTCACATGGGCAGGGCACGCGCTGCAGGAATACGTTGAGAAGCACCACATCGACCCGCTTAAGGTGGCCGTGACTACGCTGGACTCCGACAACCGCCCGCACTCTAAGTATTTCTCGGCGCTGTCATATTTATATTGCTCATCGCCTGATCCCTTGCGCGCCTCGTATCAGCCGTTGCCGATGTTTACCAGCAACATTTGGGATGTACCTGCGCCAATGCGCGTGGTAGCCACCGGCAACAACTTCTTTTACATCGTGCTTACGCAGCGGCCACACCTGGAGCGCAACTTTTCGGCCCACGCCCAATGCCTCAAAGCACTCATCGACATGGAATTTTGGAGCATGCGTACCGTGGTAGAAGACGGCCATCAGTTTTGGCGCAGCTATTTCCACTTTGACGGTGATTATCGCGTGTACCCCATATCGATCCCGGTGTTCTGCGACGCTGTGCTGGCCGACGGCTATGTTAAGACGCTCAAAGCCCAGTTTGTGCAGATCCGCCGCTGGACGTATGGTGCGTCGGATATCGCCTACATCGCCAACCAGGCGCTTTTTAGAAAGAGTAAAGCTCCCAAGCGCGACATCGCCATCAAATTTTTTAGATTACTCGAAAACCACGTGAGCTGGGCCACCGGGGCACTCATACTATTGCTAGCCGCATTCGTTCCCGTACTCATAAATCCGCAGAGCTATGCCGCTAACGAACTGCCGCTGATTGTGAGCCGCATTCAGACCATTGGCTTGGTTGGTGCGCTCGCTTCGCTCTTTGTGGCGCTTAAGACGCTGCCGCCACGCCCAGCACGCTACAAGCGTCACCGTACCATCTTTATGATATTGCAGTGGGCGTACCTGCCGGTGACCACCATCGTGTATGGCTCTTTAGCGGCGATCTACTCGCAGACACGACTAGTCTTTGCTAAGTACCCAACAAAGTTTGATGTGACCGCCAAAGCCGTTCGTAAGTAAGCGTTTTTAGCGTTTATGGCTGGTGGTAGGGTGGTAGGCGGAATACACCGTTGCTGCGGTGCGGTCGAACGCATGAAGCACGGCATACGCGGTGCGCGCGAGCTCCGGCGCGGCGATGCTGCCGCGCAAACGTTTTTTTAGTACTTTGCCCATGATTGTCTCTGTAAGTGAGGTGGCTGCCTGCAAGGCGTCCTCACGGTGTTTACAGGCTTCGTACAGGCTGATGAACAGCTTATCACGCTGGAAGGGGCTGAGGGCCCCGTGTGTGTCTTCTACCATAAAGCTCTGAGACAGGTCGGGGTGCTCTTCAGTGGTGAAGACATGGGCACACACCGTACACCTGCGGCGGCGCCAAACGCCGTTGCCGCGCCGTTGAGCGCGTGAGTTGACGACCTGGGTGGGGGATCCGCAATATACGCATACCATGTCAACATATTGACACCATGCTGGCATAAATACCAGTGGAAAAAGGCCTAAAAACTGTGGGTAGATACAAAAACACCCTCGTTCCATCTGGAGCGAGGGTGCCGGGCTGCGTTATTTGTTGTTAACAAAAACCCGGGAACGTCTAATACGATTGCTTTTTAACGAAAAGGCTAGCTCTTCGTAAAACAGCTTGAACTCGTCAAGCGTGCCTTGCTTTTTAGCACTCACATATAAGCCTCTTAACGTGGTAATGCTAACATAATCATTTAAGTAAGTCAATACTGCCGTAATGGTTCAATACCTTCGCACCACCCAGTCCACGGCGCTAGCCGTGACTGTGGTGGTGAAAAGAGGACAATTGAGCCATGCCCTACACCACCAACCCAAAACTTCCTCGACTCCGCATGCAAGCAGTCCTTCGTGTG
>DATIIH010000008.1:0-75742 GCA_035479875.1 Patescibacteria group bacterium
TGCTTGCATGCGGAGTCGAGGAAGTTTTGGGTTGGTGGTGTAGGGCATGGCTCAATTGTCCTCTTTTCACCACCACAGTCACGGCTAGCGCCGTGGACTGGGTGGTGCGAAGGTATTGAACCATTACGGGGGTATTGACATATGGCACGTTTGATGGTATTATGCTACCAATCATCGAGGAGGTGACCAATTATGCGTACATTACATACTATTGCTTTAAGCGTTGCCGTAACGGCTTCGTTCGTAACATTGAGTGCTGCACCATTAGTGCACGCCGACACCAACACCACTGCCACAACTGTTTGTACAGTTAAGGCGGTTGGTACCAAAAACACCGCTGGCAACAGCGACAGCCGTTTTACGCTTAACAGCGACGGCACAGTAACGGGTGCCTTTACGGTAACCGGAACTGATTGTAACGAAGCCATAACGCTTGCCGTATGGCAGGCCCCTGACGCCGACAAAGGTCGGCCCTACAGCGAACAGACTCTGTTCGGCCACACTACTGGTACATTTGCTGCTGGCACACACACCCTTTCCGTAAAATTGCCTACCTGCTTTTACCAAGTAGACCTCGTAAAGGGCACCAGCCCCACTGACAGTAAAGGTGGCCCCGAATACACTAAGGGTACTATCCTTGGTTCACTCCACGGTGGTACGCAGGCCTGCACGCCGATCACCCCTCCGAACCCTCCTACTCCCCCCACACCTCCCACGCCCCCTGTTACCCCTCCTGTCTTGCCAAACACTGGCACCGGTAGCAACATCTTCGTGTTGAGCGCCGTGGTGGCTGTAGCTGGTTACGTTGGCTCAGTGATCCGCAACAAGATGCGTGTCAGCAAAGTTAACGTCTAATATCTCCAAAATCTGAGATGTAAGAAGACCCCGTATTATCGGGGTCTTCTTATTACGTAAGAGTCCGGCATTGATTCTATGCGGAGTACATTATATAATAGCAGAATGACAAGAGCCCGATATCCCTACCCCCCAGCTTATCGCAGGTACCCGAGCCCACGCCGCAGAGAAAGCATCTGGAACCGGATCACAGGCAACCCAACTGTCCAAGGGGTAGCTGGTATTTTGGCTATGGGCTTGGTTGTGGGGGGCGTAGCATGGGGCGTCGACACCACTCCAACCAAAGTCACATGGGAAATATCTGGCACGTGTCCCGCCGACACACTGCTGGAACAAACGGGTGTCGCTTACGCATCCCTTAACGACGCCTCGGTAAGTCTCGCCTGCGTCGATACCAACGGGAACACCAGCGCCCCTGTTGGCGCAACAATCTCAGCTGCCAACGCCGTGCCACCCTTAGACTGTAATAGCCGAGACGATGCGTACGTGTGGGCAATTTACCCTAGGGCTAATTTTGGTACCCCTCCACCATCTGTTGTAGGCGCGCGCGTTGTTAGTGGCAACGTAGTCGTAGATCTTAGCGGTGTTGGTATTGACGTAGGCGTCACCCCCGGCTGCCCCTAAGGATGCTTAACAATAAGACACAGAAAGACCCCGTTTTACCGGGGTCTTTCTGTCACATATAAAGCTCCCAAGGAACTCCTGTTTTTGGAGTAGCTTGGCTCGCATGAGCTCACTGGTTTTTGTTTTAATGTCCAGCCTTAATCAGACCGCTACGGGGTATTATACGTCGAGGTCGTCTAGTTCTTCAAGTTCTTTGCGGGTTTTACTAACCACGCTGTTGGTTTCGGGCTCTTCGCGCTTGGCAGCCACTTGGTCGTCGTCATGCCTTAGATCCCGCAGATCGTCGTTGGTGCTGTCGTCGCGGGAAGCCGGCGCGTCGCTGCTCGTGTCGTCGTCCGAACTACTTGAGCTGGACGAGCCTGAACCGCCGCCGCTGTAGCCGCCCTCACCGTTGTCGATAATCTTGAGGTTGTAGCGGGCGTCGTTCTTGGTACCGAGGGCGCGCAGTAATGTGCGTAAGCTTTGGGCGGTGGCGCCGCGCTTACCGATTACCCGGCCGAGATCCTCTGGGTCTACGGTGAGCTCTAGTAGCACGCCCTTTTCATCAATACGCCGTTCGATGGTAACGGCGTCGGGGTTGCTGACTAAAGACTTCACAATGTATTCCACGAATTGTTGGTCAATGCTGCTCATGACAGTCTCCTTGGTTAACGTGTTAACTTAGTATAGCAAAATTTTTGCTGTTGCGCAGTAATTATTTCCACCGCTAACAAAAGAAGCCCCGTTTTGGGGCTTCTTTTGTTTTTCTGAATTATTCGACTTTGGGTTCTTTCGGCTCGGGCTCAGCCTCTGCGGCTGGGGTCTTGGTTGGCTCTTCTGCCGGAGCTTCAGCGGCTGGTTCCGTCGGAGTTTCGGTAGTTTCGACTACTGATTCTTCGGCTGTCGGAGCTTCTTTGGCTTCTTCAGGCTTGTTCTTGCGCAATTTTTCGGGATGGCGTAGCTTGCCGGCTTTGCTATCGTTGGCGACTACCCATTTTGGTAGCTTAACGCCCTCTCGCTTGAGCAGTGCAGCAGCGCGCTCAGACGGTTGAGCACCGTTTTGCAGGAACAGGGCAGCCTTATCTTTATCGAGGATGACGGCCTTAGCATGTGGGTCGTAGCTGCCCAAAAAGGCCACCACTTTACCGCTAGTAGGTGTAACGTGGGAGTCTTGAACCACCACGCGAAACATTGCGTGGCCCTTACGGCCGGTTCGTTGCATACGGATAGCTAACATTGCTGGATGGTTCTCTCTTTCTAACCTTAGATTATAAACAATCTTAGGTCTATTTTACAGATAGGCCACTCTGTTGTCAACTATATATCCTGAGACAAAGCAGCGGAGGCGTTGTCTGCGTACTAGCAATATACATCAATTTAGGCAATTATATACTTGACGTCACCAAACCACCCCTGTAGAATTAGAGTATGGAAGCAACAAATCTCATCGAGTTCTACAACCAGATTTTCCAGAAGTGCAGTAGCCTACGAAGCGCGCTGGTGGAAGCGGGGGTAGGGTAGCCCGGCGTTGTCTAACTCCGGACGTGGCTGTAGCCCAGCCGTTGCATACGCATTTTCAGGCATTGGGCTCTCCGAGTAGATTGCCGCAAGATGGCCCCCCGGCTGCAGGCCGACAGCCATATTCGCGACAATTTTGCTCTGTACGCGGGGCAAGTGATCGTAATGTTGCAGCACATTATTGCAAATGACGAAACCGTACCTGCTTGCGTCGAGCTTTGTTCTGCGAATGTCTAATTCGCTGAATGTAGCCCGCGCTCTTAATTCTGCACCGGGGCTGATATAACCAGGCTTCGGCACGTCAAAAAAATCAGCGCATTCTGCCGGTACATTCCAGTCCGCTGCCCATTCTACTAATTGATCTTTGGTAGCCTTGTAGGGCCCGCTGGCCCGCTCAAGCATGAGTGGGCTAACATCACTGGCGTCTATGTGTACCTGATTTATGCCGTTTACGGCGAGCATTGCTAGTATCGACCACGTTTCCATGCCCTTGCTGCATCCCACTTCTGCGATGTTTATCGGTGTGGCAGGATCGTATGTTGAGCGGATAATGCGCGGGAGTTGTGCACAGTGCCCATGATAAGCTCGAAAAAACACATTAGTAGTCGGAATATCCGAACTTCCTAGGACAGTAAAGTATTTATCGAATCGGCGGCGCGGACGCATATTGTATTATTATATCATATTTGTAGGCAATTATATACTTGACGTTACCAAAACAAAATAATGGCATTGCTCCCTAGAAGCTACTTACTTTTTATCCGTTGTCGCATCTAGCTTTATTTCGTTTACGCTCAAATCTGCCTTTCTAATCCAAAGATCGCGCCTCATTGCTAGAAGCGTTGTTGCAAATGATTCTTGAGAGGGTTTACGGATAAAACTGCGTACGGCAGTTACTACTTCTCTTGAAGCGTAAAACGTCATTTGATGATATTCAGCTTTGAGGTGTGACGTGACCTGTTCCTTAGTTGTAATCTCTGGACGCGATACAAGATATTCAAAATCATTCTCTAGGTAGGCTGCCATGTGTAATATAGCCGACTTATACCTTCTTTCCTTCTGCTCTCGCCAGCTAAACTCTAACTCTTTCGACTTATTAAGCCTGAAGGTAATGTAGCCTGCGATAATGCCGCCCAATATTGTGAGCAAAGCAAGCATATAGGCGCGTTCACACTACTTGGCCTTTTTCTTGGGCGGCGGCGTTTGCCCCATTTTTTTTACAGCCTTTTGGAAGGTAGTATCAACCTTAGCTCGCTTTTCGGCTGGACTGGCTTTAGCTTGATCTTGCTTAATTTGTTTTGCCAGGTCTTCTAATTGTTGTTTCGTAGGTTTAGGCATAATGTGCTCTCCTTTGTGCTGCTAGTATATTCGGCAAGGTGCGGTAGGGCATGTGCTCGTCTGTGTAAACGGTAGTGTCGATATCTATGTGCTTGCGAACTAGACCCATGAGGGTTGCGCTGCCAGTATCGCTCGTAACGACGACGTGCAAGTTGCCGCCGCGTTCAACCATGCCGACGACTGGTGTTTTACTGTTTTTGCTACCGAAACCTTGAGAGCCTTTGCCGGTAAGGTACTTAGTACGCTTGGTCGCGTGCTTATTGCTATCCTTACCACCGACGTACGCCTCGTCCATTTCTACAGCACCCTTTAGCTTTTCAAATGCGCCATTCTCGAAGACGTAGCGGATGCGTTGGAGCATGAACCAGCTTGTCTTTTGGGTAACACCTATGTACTTACTCAGTTGGATAGACGACATGCCTTTTTTAAGACTGGTGCAAAGGTAGATAGCAAAGAACCATTTTTGCAGTGGAATTTTGCTATCCTCAAAGACGCTACCCATACGAACGGTGAAAGGCTTGCGGCACTCAGCGCACTTTAGGCGGCCACTGGCGAGCTTATAGGCTTTGACACCCACGACACCGCACTTCGGACATATAATCTCATTGCCCCAACGCTGTTTTGCTAAGAACTCTTGGCACCTTTCTTCACTGGCAAACTGGTTGTAGAACTCGATGAGATTTGTTGCTTCCATACTCTAATCCTACAGGGGTGGTTTGGTAACGTCAAGTATATAATTGCCTAAATTGATGTTATTATATACGCATACGTCCTCGGGCCGCCGCCAGAATTAGCTTAACCTAAAGAATCAAAGCGATGACCAATTATTCTCCACAAGAAATCGGGACCTTTCTGCTAACCGACAGGCCTCACGGTATACATGGCACATCTCCGGAGGTCTACGACCAGAACAGACACATACTGTATACGATCGGCACCGTAGCTGCGCGCGTAGAATGCGAACAGCCGGGCGCTTTACTCGGTATACAGTTAGTAGGCAGTCGGCGTCACGGGACCGCAGGCCCCCTGTCCGACGCTGACGTGGTGGTCATAGCCAATAGAGGACAACGCGGTGTGTCAAACAGTGTGTATAGCGGACTTCGGGGGGCACTCCCCGAGTTTCGTATCAATGATGACGCATCCCAGGCTTGGTGGCGTCTAGTAACCGACGTACCACTTACAGCCGAACCGGCCGCAGTAAGCGCCTTTATGACGGAGATTACGACAATGCGGCCCCAACGACTGGCGAGTCTCTTTGAGGTTGGCGCCTATGATACAGACAGTCTACGGCTGGTAGCAGCCGCGGCGGCTGCGGTTATCGGCGACTCTATAAGCAGCCGGTCCGCATGGGCCGCCATTCGCCGCACATTCAATGAAGTCTACCTAGGAGAACCCGGCCAGGTGTGGGAAAAACTAACAGGTCGCCTCGCGATATCCTCTAGCGCTCTCGCTAAAGAGATACCGAGCGATATAGTAGAGCAACGCCACGCACAGCTCGGCTTGCCCTCGACCGTTCATGAGTATAGCCAGGGTGCCCAGGAATGGATCGAGCTTAATCAACCTAGACTGCAATCTGCTCCAGGATTCGCCCTGTACACTGAAGTAGTTGGGCGAGTGTCTCAGGTAAGCTAACCTTGGATGGCACGGAGAGTGAGTACTACTCGTCGTAAGATGTAAGTGCGGCTTCGGCGGCTTTTTGCTGGCCGTGCTGTTTACTCGGACCTTGGCCGGTACCTTTGAGCTTGCCGCCCACGTATACGCCCACGGTAAAGACTTTTTCGTGGTCTGGACCTTCTTCGCTCAGCACTTTGTACTGAGGTGTGTGGCCATCACGGCTCTGGGCAACCTCTTGCAAATGCGACTTGGCGTCGAGCCATGAGCCGGTAGCCAGAATCTGTTTAAAGGTGCTCAAAATACTCTTGGTAATGAACGACTTAGAGGCTCCATAGCCCTTGTCGAGATAAATCGCGCCCACCACGGCTTCAAAGCTGTTGGCCAAAATTTGGGCACGGGCACGGTCGGTACCACGCTTTTCGCCGCGACTTAAGCGCAGTAGCGGCTCAAAGCCAAACTTGGCGGCGGCGGCGCCAATGCTTTCGGTGCGCACCAGGCTGCTGCGCCAGTTGGTCAAGATGCCTTCTGGTTCGCTAAAGTTGTTATATAAGTACTCAGTTACGACGAGTTCCAAAACGGCGTCGCCTAAAAATTCTAGGCGTTCGTTGTGCTCGCTTACGCTCTTTTTGTGCTCATTAACGTACGAACGGTGGGTAAAGGCGGTTACGAGCAATTGGACGTTGTCAAAGGTAATGCCCAGCACTTTTTCGGCGAAGGCAACGTAGGCGCTATAGTCTTGCATCGCGAATTTTCTTCATTCCTACCAATATTAACTTGCCAATGTCGTCGTAAGCAATCTTATCGATGGCCACGTGCGACGGAAACCACTTGATGTCGTTGAGCCAGTCCTCGGGGTTTAAATCGTCGGTGTCGCCCAGGGCTTGCACCAAGTAAATGTGCATGGTCATGAGCACTAACACTTGCCCGCGGCGGTAGCGGAAGTTCACTTTGCCGAGCCAGTTAAAGGCCTTCATTTGTTTGAGGCCAGTCTCTTCGTTGATTTCGCGCTCGGCGGTCTGCTTGGGCTCTTCGCCCTCCTCGACGTGACCCTTGGGAATCGTCCAACGGTCTTTGGCGTCTTGGATTAATAATATCTCTACCTGGTTGGTAGTTTTATTGCGGCGGAAAATAACGCCACCGGCGGTCGTCTCGTGCACGACTTCTTGAATACTCGGACGGTGCCCAGGGACAAAACGCCTAAACCCACCTATGTTCGGACGCTTCATTTGGTGGCCTTCTCGGATGCCTCAGCTGCTTCGGCAGCTTTTTCCATTTTGGCGGCAAGTTTACGGGCTTCGGCTTTCTCACCCTTAACCGGCATGGTGACGTCTTCGCCGCTCAGCTTGCGGTACACCGTGCCAAGCACGCCATTGATAAATTTAGAGGAGTTTTCGCTACCAAAAGCTTTGGCTAGTTCTACTGCTTCGTTGATCACAACTTTGGCGGGTACGTCTTTTTCGTGCTTGAGTTCGTACAGACCCATACGCAGACAGACGCGGTCCATGCGAGCGATCTCGCTGATCGGCCAGTCGGGTGCCACGGGCTGCAGCTCGGCGTCGAGTTCGGCCTCGCGACTATCAACACCGCGCACCAAGCGAGTAATAAAGCCAGTGTCGTCTACGGTTGCTTCGTAGCGCTCGATGTTACGAGCGAGCACCGACTCGAGGTCAAAATTGTCGTCTCCGGCTGCCCGGCGAAAGTCCTGCTCAAAAAGAGTTTGAAGTGCAATGATTCGGCCAAGGTGGCGGTTGGATGCCATGTACGCTAAACCTTTCCGTTATACCTAAAAAGCATGCGGCCCGCGGGGGAGCCGGAACTTCTTAGGCTTTTACCACTTTACCGGTTTCGCGGACCGTGGTGCGGACCTTAACTGGCGATTTAGCGTTGACCTTGCGGGCCAATTCCAGCACCAAGTGGCTGCGGCGTGTGCCGGTGCGGCGGCTAGATGTTCGTTTCTTTGGTTTACCCATGAAAAATAGTTCTCCTCTTTTTCGTCTTACTGACTGATTATTGCCTACTATTATAGCGTAAATTACAGATATGACAAGCGTATTGAAAGCCTGCGTATGCTAAATAGCCAGAATTGACTAAAGAGAGCTACGGTGATATAATCTCGCCATTATGGCTAACCGTATGTATGATGCCGCACGCCGAATGGCCTGGCTGCCCAATATACTCCGTGACCACCCCGTTCGTTCCGCAATTGGCGCGGCCGTCCTAGGCGCCACGGTAGCGCTTGCCAGTACACACCCGCACATTGGAAGGGCCCCAGCAGAAGGGGCTCAGGTGTGCGTTAAAGTAAGCCCGGGCGACGGCTTTCAATCCGTTATAGATAGCGCAGTACGCAAAGAAGTCGGCGCCAAACAGGATCCCGACCTAAACCGTTATGGTCTTGACAATCCGACTGATGCTCAAGGTATGGTGGACCGAGTCACCCAAGGCGGCCTGCAGCCCGGCAATGCTTACAACATCGTATTTAGCGGCACCGTCGTGAGCAAAGTCACGGTAGGCAATCCTTTTGATCCAACCTGCCAAGGCTAGACGACGAAACTGACGAGCTTACCAGGGATGTAGATAGTTTTTCGAATCTCTTTGCCGCTCACGTAAGTGGCAACTTTTTGATGCGCCTTGGCGGCTTCCACAATCTGGTCCTGTGTGGCCGCTGCCGGAACCTCTACTTGCCCGCGGATTCTGCCGTTCACCTGCACGGCGATGGTCATTGTGTCGTTTACTAGGTATTGCTCGTCGTGGACTGGCCACCGCGAAGTGTGTACGGAATCGCTATGGCCCAATTGTGCCCACAATTCTTCGGTGATGTGCGGGGCAAATGGCGCGAGCAGTTGCACCAGAGTTTCGATGGCCCAGCGCCACGTTGTAGCAGCTTGGTCGAACGGCAACGTTGCTTTTTGAGCGTACAGATCATTTACGGCCTGCATCATGGCGGCAATAGCAGTGTTAAAACTTAAGGCCTGTAGGTCTTCGCTCACCTTTTTGGTGGTACGGTGCAAGATGCGTTTGATCTCGATGGCGTCGGCTTTGTCTTCGCCCTGAACGGTTACAACATCTTGGCCCAACGCCCAAACGCGCTGCAAAAAACGGAATGAGCCACCCATGCCCTCTACACTCCATGCGGCCGTCTGGTTCCATGGACCGATAAACAGCTCCATAATACGGATAGAGTCGGCGCCATAGCCCTGTTCTATTAATGTGTCGGGTTCTATGGTATTGCCTTTGCTCTTGCTCATCTTGGCGCCGTCGGGGGCCAAGATCATCCCGTGGTTGCGTAACGTCTTAAACGGCTCACCAAAATCGATTAAGCCCTCATCTTGCATTACTTTGGTCCACATGCGGGCGTATAGCAGGTGCATAACAGCATGCTCGGCGCCGCCGATGTAGTCATCTACCGGCAACCAATACTTACCTTTGTCGGCGTCGAATGGCTTGGCATTGTTGTGCGGGTCTGCAAAGCGCAGGAAGTACCAGCTTGAGCAAGCAAAGCCGTCCATGGTGTCGGTTTCGCGCTGCGCGGGGCCGCCACACTTGGGGCATGTAGTATTTACAAATTCGGGCACGCGCGCCAGTGGGCTGCGGCCATCGCCACTTGGTTCAAAGCTCGTTAACTCTGGCAGAACGACTGGCAATTGGTCTTCGGGCACGGCTACAGTGCCATCTTTTTCGCAGTGAATCATAGGGATGGGCGCGCCCCAATAGCGCTGACGGCTGATCAGCCAGTCACGGATCTTGTAGTTCACTCGTTCTTTGCCGGTACCTGCGGCAGCTAGGTCGGCCACTATTTTCTCGCGCGCATCGCTGGCGTCCATCTCGTCGTAAGCGCCGGAGTTTACCATTACACCCTCGCCAGAAAGGGCCGAAGATGCAAAAACGTGCGGGTCGCTTGTAGTGTCGTACCCTAACTCAATGGCGCGGGCGACTGCCTGCTTGAGCGCCACGATGTAATGGTCGTAATGTCCGCCGTCGGTTGCTTGCCAGGCGGCCAGCACATCAGCGGGATTGAGCCACTCCAAGTGGAATGTTTCGTGCGCCTCAAGTTGGGTATCAACCACGTCGGTGTCTTCAAGGACTACCAATAACACCGTGGCCTTAGCGCGACGGTTTAACTTTTTGAGTGAGTGGTAGTAGTGCCCGTAGACTACACATACTTCTTCGTAGTGTTTGATATGCGTTAGGCCGCTTTCTTCGCGCAGCTCGCGCAAGATACCCTCATGTATCGTTTCGCCATCTTTAGTGCCGCCGGCAAACAACGCGGTTCGGTCGGTGTTATCGATACGCAAAAAAGCATAGCACTGGGTTTTGGGGTCAAAGACAACCGATGAACCGCCGTCGGCGAACTGCTCGTTCTCTCGCTTAACGCCCAGCTCTGGGGCAACAACTTGGCGGATTGGCAAATCAAACTTCTTGGCAAACGCAAAGTCCCGCTCATCGTGGGCAGGAACGGCCATAATCGCGCCAGTGCCGTAGCCGTAGAGCACGTAATCGGCCACCCACACCGGGATTTTCTCGCTGTTAATCGGATTAATAGCGTAGGCGCCGGTAAACACGCCGGTTTTTTCGCGGTTGGTTTCTTGGCGTTCTATGTCGCTCTTACTTTGGGCTAATTTAATGTAGTCGCCAACATGCTCGCGGTGTTCACCGGTAGAAACCTGCATCACAATCGGGTGCTCGGGCGCGACCACCATAAAGGTAGCACCGTACAGCGTGTCGGGCCGCGTGGTAAATACCGTCAACTTTTGGTCGCTGCCGTCAATCTTAAAGTCGATTTCGGCACCACTGCTACGACCGATCCAATTGCGCTGCATGCTTTTGATGCTGTCGCTCCAGTTGACATCGTCTAAGTCTTTAGCTAAGCGATCGGCGTAATCGGTAATCTTAAAGAACCACTGCTTGAGTGCCTTCTTCTCTACCTCGGAGCCACAGCGCCAGCACTGGCCGTTTTCGACCTGCTCGTTGGCCAGCACCGTCTTGTCTACTGGGCACCACCACTGCAGGCTCTCTTTTTGATAGGCTAAGCCACGCTTAAAAAGCAGCAAAAAGAACCACTGCGTCCACCGATAATACTCGGGCTCTGAGCTCGTGATTTCGCGCGACCAGTCGTAGTCAAAGCCCATTTGCACCAACTGCTGCTTAAAGCGCGAAGTATTTTCGGCAATCGCCCGCTCCGGGCTGGTGCCGGTTTTAATAGCATAGTTCTCGGCCGGCAAGCCAAAAGCGTCCCACCCCATGGGGTGCAGTACGTTATAGCCACTCATGCGGGCATGGCGAGAAATAGCATCGCCAATGGCGTAATTGCGCACGTGGCCCACGTGCATGGCTGCGCCGCTGGGGTACGGAAAGTATTCCAGTACGTAACGTTTAGGCTTGCTGGTGTTATCACTGGCTTCGTAAATCTTGTCGGCGACCCACTTCTCTTGCCACCGCGGTTCGATCTCCTTGGGATTGTATCGTTTCATGCGGACGCTCCGCTGGTCTCAACAGAAACAGTCCACTGGACTGTTCTGGGTTCGATCTCTTTGGGGTTATATCGTTTCACCACTTAAAAAACTCCTTTGTCGGTCTTATCTGAAATTATAACTGAGAATAGAAAATTATGCGCCCTACTGGGCGAGGAGGTTGAGTACGAGCGTGATACGGCTACTCATAATGTAGATAATGTAACATTACTGGGGCGGTTAGTCTAACACTTTGATGCCCAGCTCGCTGGCCAATGATTGGCTCATTGCGATAAGCTGCAGGTGGTCGATGGTAGCCCCCTTGAGCGCGGCCACCCCTTTGATGCCCTCGATGGTGGAGGTGCGCAGATCCACATGGCTGAGCGAGACGTTGGAGAACTGCGCGCCAGTAAGATCGCAGGCCCTAAACCAAACGTTCTCGAGTTTGGCGTAGGCAAGATCGGCCTCGGTAAGTATGCAGTCCTCAAACACCACTTTCTTGAAGTGCGTAAAACGGAAGTTGGACAGATTGAGCCGGCAGCCCTTAAACGTTACATCGGCAATTACCGCGTTGGTGATAGTGAGGCCAGCTGCCTGGGCGTCCAAAATTTCGAGCCGGTTGAGGCCGCCTTCTTCAATTTGCACGCCAGATAGCTGGCATTTTTCGAGCCGGACATCGCGCAGTGCCGCTTTGGGCAACACAGCGCCAGTAAAATCGCCCTTGGTTGCCACCACACCACTCAGGCTAATGCCCTTAGCGGTCTGATTACTCCAATCCAGATCACTTACTTGCACATCCTCTAAATCTAGCTCGTCGTCCAGAATGGTAGCCTGCCGGCTGGCAAGCGCACTGTCGAATATCGGTTTCGTTACGTCAGCCATATGCCTAAGTATACCGCGCGCTATGCCTGGTTTTCGCCATTAAAGATAGCCGACACTGAGCGCTCTTCAAAGATAGCCTCGATAGCGTTGGCTAACAGATTGGCGACTGACACGACCTCGATTTTTGGCTTTTTGAGCTTGATACTGAGCGGCAGCGTATCGGTGACTACCAGCCGGTCGATTGCCGACTCGGCCAGCCGGTCGGCGGCTGGCTCAGAAAACAAGCCGTGGGTAGCAATCACCATCACCGATTTGGCTCCGGACTGTTTGAGCTTGAGCGCGGCAGCACACACTGTGCCGCCGCCGTCGATCATATCGTCGATAACTACGCAGTGTTCGCCTTCGACGTCACCTATAACGTGCAAGGCGCTGGCGGCATTACTAGTGGTTTCGCGGCGTTTATGGACAATCGCAAGGCCAGCACCAAGGCGGGCCGCGTAGCGCTCAGCCAGCTTTACCCGGCCAGCGTCGGGCGAAACAATCACACAATCTTTGCCCAACTCGTGCTGCAAATGGTCTACCAGTACCGGCATAGCAATGAGGTGATCGAACGGGCCATCAAAAAAGCCTTGGATTTGGCCGCTGTGCAAATCAACACTTACAATCCGATCGGCGCCAGCGACGCGCAAAATATCTACCACCAGGCGAGCAGTAATCGGCTCACGGCCGCCAGATTTGCGGTCTTGGCGAGCATAGCCTAAAAACGGGCAGACAGCGGTGATATGCCGGGCCGAGGCACGCTTAGCGGCGTCAATCATAATGGCTTGCTCCATAAGCGCTTCGTTCACTGGCGCGCTGTGGCTCTGAAGAATAAAAACGTCCGCACCGCGGACCGACTCTTCTAATTGACACTTGACCTCACTGTTGGCAAAGCGCTTCACTGGTGCGCTGCTCACGCTAATACCGAGCTTAGCCGCGACTTTATCGGCCAGTTTACGGTTGTGGCTGCCGCTTAAAATTTGTAATCGCTTGCTCGTTACCGTGTTCATACGCCCCTCGCCTCGCTCTATGGTCTTAGCATAGTCGACGCGTAGCGATTGTGCAAAACCGTCCTTGCATTGCGGACAGGACGCGCCTTTAATTAGACCTGAATGGAGGGCCGCAGTTATGGAAGTATTGGTAGTTGGTAGTGGCGGACGGGAAACGGCTTTGGGCGAGCAGCTCCAGCGTTCCAGGCAAGTAACGAAACTGTATTTTATGCCCGGCAACGCCGGCACCAGCGCGTTTGGCGAGAACGTAGCAATTAACCCACTCGACTTGACTGCCGCGGTAGAGTTTATTACCGACCGAGGCATCCAGCTGGTAGTTATCGGCCCCGAAGCGCCCCTGGTAGCTGGTCTCAGCGATGCTGTGCGTGGCGCTGGCGTCACTGTATTTGGCCCATCCCAGAAGGCCGCTGGCCTGGAAGGCAGCAAGGCGTTCGCCTCGGCCTTTATGCAACGCCACAGCATCCCTCAACCCAAATCGCAGCTGGTACACAATATAGAAGAAGCGCTGGCGGCCATCAAAGACAAGCCGGCTAGCAGCTATGTTTTGAAGGCCGATGGCCTCGCTGGCGGCAAAGGCGTAATACTGCCAGAATCGGCCGCCGAGGCCGAGGCAGCGCTCAACATGCTGTTTGCAGGCGGTTTTGACGGCGCCGGCAAGCAGGGTGTAGTCATCCAAGAACGCCTGCACGGACCAGAAGTGTCGGCCTTTGCCATCAGCGACGGCACCAATTTTGTGGTGCTGCCAAACGCACAAGACCACAAACGACTCCAAGACCACGACCAAGGCCCCAATACGGGCGGTGTGGGAGCCTACGCACCTGTGCCAGAGAGCATCGTGAGCCCGGCACAAAACGAAAAGATCCGCGCTATTATTAAGACCACTATCGACGGCATGCGCGCCGAAGGCACTCCCTACGAAGGCACGCTATACGTCGGCCTGATGCTGGCTGAGGAGCGTGGCGGTGACCCGGTAGTTATCGAATACAACTGCCGCTTTGGCGATCCAGAGGCCGAGGTGCAATTTACCGCTCTCAGCGCCAGCGGCTGCCAAACCGGCGACTTACTCATTGAAGCCGCCAAGGGTAACCTCACCGCTGTAGCCCTACCAGAGATAAAATATACCGTGTTATCAGTATGCTTATCAGCAGCCGGTTATCCCGAGCAGCCGCGCAAAGGCGACGCCATTAGCGGCCTCGATAAGATGTACGATAACGTCGTGGTACACCAGGCGGCCACCGTTAAAGACGCGGGCGGTCTCAAAACCAGCGGCGGCCGCGTACTCTATGTGACCGCCACCGGCGCCACACCAGATGAAGCCGCAGCCCGCGCCTACGCCGCCATCGGGCCAAACGCGATCCATTTTGACGGCATGCAATACCGTACCGACATTGGCTGGCAAGCCCGCGCAAAATAAACATTTGCACAATGCGCCATGCGTGCTACGATAAAATTGAAGGAATATTTTATTTGAGAGGGCAAAACGGCAAAACGTAGTGGGGGATCTACTTTCTTTTGACAGTCCGAACGAAAAATGTGCCGTGTTCGGTGCGTTTGGCGTACCCCATGCCCTCAGCGTCACCAAAACCGCACTCCAAGCCATGCAGCATCGCGGCCAAGAAGCCGCCGGCATTGCTGTTAAGACCAAAAACGGTCGCCTGCAGTGGTATGGGGGTGCCGGACTAGTTAAAGACGTATTTGCCGATGCCAAACTATTACAGACCCCGGGCAAAAACGCGATTGGCCATGATCGCTATGCGACGTCCGGCGGCAGCGGCGGCAGCCATCCGCAACCTACTATGGAAAACGAAAACAGCCTAAGCTTTGCTCATAACGGCAACCTGGCGCTCACTGGCGCTATGGAACAATTTTTGCGTGAACACAGTGTAAGCTTTGGAGGCTTAAACGACTCTCAGATGATGGGCCGCGTAATCGCCTGGCACGTTAACCAAGGAGTGTCACTCGATACCGCTATAGCCGCTGCGTACCCCCTGTTTACCGGCGCATTCTCGGCAGCGGCGCTCAACAACGACATGCTTGTTGCCTTCCGCGACGAATGCGGCATCCGCCCGCTGTCACTTGGCAAGCTCGGCCGTGGCTATGTCGTCGCTTCCGAGACCTGCGCGTTTGACGCCATTGGTGCCCGCTTTATCCGCGACATTAAGCCGGGCGAAATGGTAACCATCGACGCCACTGGCCTCCGCTCTCACCAAATAATTCCGCCCAATCCTAAGGCGGATTTATTTGAGTTGGTCTATTTTGCCAGCCAAGACAGCTTATTTAAAGGCATCCGTATTGGTGATATGCGGGTACGCATGGGCGAGCAACTGGCCCGCGAATGGCCAGCTGCAGCCGACATCGTCGTGCCCGTTCCCAACTCGGCAATCCCAGCCGCCCGCGGCTTTGCTACTCAAAGCAACCTGCCGTATATCGAAGGCTTACACCGCAACCCGCAGTACCAAAAGCGCACCTTTATTGAGCCCAACCAGGCCGCCCGCACCCAGGGCGTACGCGAGAAACTCAAGGCTCTACCGGTCGTGAAAGGCAAACGCGTCGTTTTAGTGGACGACTCGATCGTGCGCGGCACCACCATGGTCGCCATTGTACAGATGCTACGCGATGCCGGCGCCCGCGAAGTACACCTACGTATTAGCTCGCCCCCGGTCCGCTATCCCGACTTTTACGGCACCGACATCCCCAACCAACTCGAACTACTGGCTAATCGAATGAACAATGCTCAGATGTGCGAGCACCTCGGTGTGGACTCGCTGGGTTATTTGTCGTTAGAGGGCACTATCGCTGCCACCGGCCGTCCAGGCGACGAATTTTCGGCTTGCTGTTTTGACGGTATCTATCCGATTGCTATCGGCTTTCACTATGCTGACATCGAAAACATCAAAGAACCTGTGCTTGTCGCGTAAGCCATTTTTGGCATACTAGCTGCTATTTTTGGATAGCGGTAAGGCGACTCTGCAGCTCGGCCGCAGTAATAACGTTGTGTGGCGTATTCACGATAACCGGCATGCCGTAGCCAGTGTACGTCTGGCTGATGCCAGCCGTGCCGCTACCTACGCTCGCCTTAACCAATTGGCGTGAGCGCACGTCAACCGTTAGTCTCACCTTAATATTCTGCTGAGAACCAAAACTGTTAACGTCGAGCTGGTCGAGGTCGTGCAAGCCGACGTCCTGAGCAAAGCGTTTTACCATGCTGGCGTACAGAATGGGCTGCATCGTTACGTCATACGTGTACTGTGTGCGGCCATTGACGCTAGCCTTCTTAACCGTAGAAAATGCCACTTGGTAGGTGTTTTGGCCGCGGATTTGACCAAGCAACTGTGCCCGTTGTGCTTCAGTCAAATTACCAATCGGCACCACAATGCCACCAAACGGCAAGCCAGAACCAAGTATGGCCTGGGATAGCTCGGCCGAAGGCTTGCCAATAGGCGTAGTCGTACTCCTAGCCCACACACCAAGAATCTTGGTAAAGTCGAGGGTCCTGCCGGTGGCGGATTTTTGATTGGTGGTAATGCTCGTGTAACGAGTGAAGTCGCCTTCTGGCGTGCCGAGCATTTCGTCTTTGACCACGGTAGCGCCTTGCGTCACGGTAGTAAAGGAATGGCTAACGCTGCGGCTGCCCAACTGGTACTCTACCGCCTGACTTACCGATGCACCGGTGCTCGTGTCTGCAGCGTTAATCGTAACGCTGTTGGTGCTGAGGCTTTGGCTTACCATGCCCCAAAAAACATTCTGGGGGTCAGTGCTTTTTTTGTTCCACCACAGCACGCCAGCGACGATTAACAGTACGGCGGCAAGCGCGTACAGGGCCAGTAAAGGTTTTCGAGTAAGAGTCTTCATCTGCATGCAGCTATTGTAACAGATCGCTAGCGTGGCTGCCTTATCAATTAGGCGACCTGGACTGCGGCGCCTACCGCGCCATGGCCATAACGGCGCGGTAGGCGCCGCCTCGGGCGGCGGACAAAGACTTCACCGCCAGGATCTTGGCACAGCAATTCTCGATAACGTCTGACCGCAGCGATAACCATGGCTTGCTCTCCTTCAGTCAGATCGGCAGTAAGGCGAATAGGCGCCTCCCACCGTGGAACTTCTGCTGGTCCAACGTCGCCTACAACTCCCACCGCGGGCTGTTCCGGTGGACCTACAGGTATTTCTTCTCCTGGCATAGAACCCTCCTCCGCTACCAAGCGTGTTAGTCACATAGTACCACTAATCGACTTGGATGGTCTTGGTAGCAGCAGTAAATGCTTGGACGATAGCGTTCATATCGGTCGCGCCCTGACTGCAATCAAACTGCTCGTTCTGGATGAAATAGTGGACGCCGCCAATCAGCGGAGCGTCAGGATACGCCGTGTCCATATCGCCATCAACAGGGCTCGTTTGACCCGGTTTAAAGTTGCCGATGATCGCAACACCATCAGTATCGTTGGCCGAGGAGCACTCCGGGTACCTATCCAACGAGTGCAGATATAAATTGACCGCCGGCACCCCCGTGGATGAAGCTGTACTGACTACGCGGATCGTATAGTATGCGTCAGATATATCTGAGGTAAGTCCTACTTTTATGCCCAACTCTTTGATGTCGAGGTAACCTACGACGCCCGTAGGATTCTCGGCTGTGTTCGCTGGTGCGGTGCTAGTGGTCTTAGAGATACTTGCGGTAGAACTGCTTGTTTTTGTGGCAGCTCCTGGGTGATGATTTTTGTGCCAAACGTACCAACCGCCGCCCACCACCAGAGCGGCGAGTAGCAGTGCAATGATAAGCTCGATGACACCAAAGCCTTGTTGCCTACTACCGATCTTATGCATTGCTTTGCCTCCTTTTTTGTGCGTTTAGTGCACTAATAATCATTAACGGTATAGTAGCAAAAGATCGAACACGCACATAGCTCAGCAGCAAAGCCATTTAAAAGTTCGAAACAAGAAAAGCTTGAGCTAGACTCGCCGGAGGCCGTAGTGCGCTTGGCTCTCTCATGAAGAACGGGTAGTGTACGTTATCCAAGTCTTTGGCCTGCCAAGCCGGGACCAGCTCAAAATTGTTTTCCATGCACCAATCTGGAGGGATGAGTTGCGGCACATTGGACGAAAGTATGCCGCCTGCGCTTAAAGTTGCAGTGCTATTCGTTAGTAATGTCTCTAGGTCGTGATTGGGACAACCTGAGTAAATCTGCGGGACGTTATTAAGAATCACTGCATGCGCTTGAGGCAGAATGGGCAGCGGGCCGGTGAGCATATCTCTGGGCTGCGCAAATGTAACCGTGGCGCGGAGTGCGGCGGTCGGCTGAACATGTCGCGTGCCTACATTCTCGAAGAAATCGAGGCATTCAAGCGGCACGCTCCGCCAATACCCCACCCTTTGGCGCTCGCGCAAAATTTGCTCGATGCTGCGCTTGCTGCCGACATAAGGTTCCTGCGCCTGCGCGAGCATAGTTGCGTTCATGTCGTATCCCGTAATATGTATTTTTACTCCTAGAACCGCTGCCACCGCAGCCAAGCAAAAAGCATCAATACCCTTGCTGCACCCAACATCTACGACTTCTATGTGCTTCATACCCCATACGTCGTACATCCAGGGGAGTACCTGCATAGCAAGCACTGCGGTATTGTCGTTGCTATCTCGAAAAAAATCAGTGTATGTGGGTATATGGCGCCCTACATCGGCGCCAGAAGTCTGGCTCATCAGATGGTACCTTCAGGCAATACAATAGTGGTGGAGTAAAGCAGACGTTAAGATAACTTTTGCGGGCGATCCAGAGGTGGATGTCCAAGAAATCCGTGAGCTGCTTGATGACTCCGTAAACGATAATAACATAAAGCCATGTTAGGTCGCTTATTCCACCGAACAGAACAAGCCGAGCTAGCGACTTCCCTGCTCTTCAACGAAAGAACTTTTTACGCGCAGTTTAGGCAGGACTTGGAACGAGCCAAAAAAGAAATCGTGATTGAATCTCCATTTATGACAAGCAGGCGGGTCAGGTCATTGCTTCCCGATCTTCGTAGAGCAGTACAGCGGGGAGTCGAAATAACCGTTAGCACTCGTGAGCCGGAAGAACACGAAGGCTTCTTGCGGCTGGAGGCAAGACGGTCAGTGGCAGCCCTCCAAACAACCGGTATCCAAGTATTATTGACCGTAGGTCACCACCGCAAGCTAGCCATTATCGACAGGAAGATACTCTGGGAGGGGAGCCACAACATCTTATCTCAAAATAATAGCCGTGAGGTCATGCGACGCATCGACTCTACGATTGCGGCAGAACAAATGGTCGATTTTATCCAACTAAGTGAGTTCCTGTAATCAGTAACTACTTCGGGAGGTCAACGCCAAGCGCTCTTGCAATGCTTCGAGCCGTATCATATCCGGGATTTTGAACACCGCGCTCGATCCTGGCGTAGGTATTAGAGAATATCCCTGCCTTATCCGCTACTTCTTTCTGCGTAAGGCCCTGCTTCCTCCTAGCTGCTTTAAAAATTTGGGCGGCTGACTTTTTCATTGTGTATATTTTACCACAATTAGCTTATAGGCCTTTGAATATATGCTTCTCCAAAGAGATTCCAAGCGCCGAAGTAAGCTTACATATAGTACTGACCGTAGGTCTGCGGTGCCCCGCTTCAATAAAACCAATGTAAGCGGCCGGAACTCCACTAGCAGCCGCTAACGTTTCTTGAGTCATGTGTCGTGCGACGCGCGCCTTTTTCAACTCTTTAGAAATTTGTACGTAAACAACTTTGCTCTTATCCATTACTTATAGCCTAGAGATAACTGTTCTAAGTAACCACTATCAATTGATAGGGCTTGCTATTCGTATTACAGCTTCGTATACTATCGGTAA
This sequence comes from Patescibacteria group bacterium, assembly GCA_035479875.1. Taxonomy (GTDB): domain Bacteria; phylum Patescibacteriota; class Saccharimonadia; order Saccharimonadales; family UBA4665; genus PMNU01. Next base: position 20,089 of record DATIIH010000008.1, read on the forward strand.
GTTCCGGCAACAGGAACGAACAATTTAAAGACCTAACCCTCCGACGGAGGTATGGCCTAAAATACCCACTAAGATACTGATCCCGTCGTTCAGCATCTTAGTGGGTCATGCCTCGAAAGAGGTATGGGGCGCAAGCCCGCTAACGGCGGGTTTTGTGTTCCAATCTAAACCCCACTAAGGAAATTATGACGAAACGACTCTGTGCAGCCGTCCCGGCTGTATTTATTTTTGCCTTAAATTTAGCGTGTCCGTACGGAAGTGGTCATGGCAATTACTAAACTTCATCTCGGTTGTGCGCTTCCTGACCCGTTTGTCTGCGCCGTCTGCGGCGTCAAACTTTCTTTAGATAAAGCTACGGCTGGGCCATTTGACGGGCGTGCTAGCCAGACGTTTATTTGCGTTTCACACCTTTCGGAGCCGGAGAAGTTGATTACTGGTTTAGCTGATCTTATCGGACGCGAACGTAAAAGACCTATGGATTCTATGTGGGGCGAGCCAGTTTATCCCACAAAAAGGATGACAACGATGTATGGACTGATACGTGAGGAGCATTCGTTCGGCGCAAATCCTGGCACCAAAGATTTAGCCCGCCACCTTTTCATGCGGATGTCTTGTGGCAAGGTCGTCGTTGTTGCCAGTAAGCCATCGGCAACTCTTTCAGCACTTCGCAAACAGTGGATTAAGTTAGAACGGAAAGTGCGACGTGAAGCGGCTAGCACACTAAACGTTATTAGAATAATAGAGCTAAACGAATTAAGTGGGCGGATGCAAATGCTACGCTTCACCACAAAATGGCCCGACGATTACCTTGCTGACGTATACGTTGCTACCATCGAGCAACTCTTGCATTGGGCACCGGAATGTAAAACGATCTATGTTACCTGCAATGTGGAGCTAGAGAGCCTGCATGTGATTACGTCATTATTGCCGAGGGGAGCGTTAGCGGTAAGATGTGCGCTAGGCTAGGTTTATTTAGCCTGAGCTTAATAATTCGTAATAACTAGCTCGGTTATTCGTCCTCTACCGTATGTCTTACAGTTCACCGCCCTATCGGCTAGTACTTCCGTAAAATTGAACCCTTCGTACAAATCTCTAACGATTGTCGTATCGGAATTGCTCATCATTAGATAACAGCCCCTTTGGTCTAGCTCCTTGAACAAATCTCTCAGTTTAACATGCTCGCTATTACCAAAGTTCGCACCGATATACTGTGTAAAGTTTGAGGTTGAACTTAAGGGCACATACGGAGGATCTAAGTATACGAGATCCCCAGTAGTCGCTTTGACAAGCACCTCTTCGTAGCTACCTTTGAAGATCGAAGCCCCCTTGAGAACTTTCGACGCCTGCTTGATGCTATCGAGTTCATGGAGCGTAGTTGTCGCCCGCCTGCCAAACGGTACATTAAACTTTCCGCCCGCGTTTTCCCGATAGACACCGTTGTAGCATGTCTTATTCAAGAATAAGAATAGCACCGCTCCTCGAACGTCATCATCAGTCCTCTTATTAAACTCTTCCCTTTTCTCATAGAAAAAATCACTACGTTCATCGGGCTCCAAATCAAGATAAATATCCAGGAGCTCTTCGACCTGTTCCAACAACACATCTAAATTATCTCTAACTTGTATATACAGGTTAATTAGATGTGGATTTAAGTCGTTAATAACTGCCCTAGCTGGCTTAAGCGAGAAGAACAATGCGCCACCACCTACGAATGGTTCATAGTATTTGTTATATGATTCTGGTAGCAAATCAGTAAGCTGAGGCAAAAGTTTAGTTTTACCTCCTAGCCATTTTACGAAGGGTTTTGCAGTAGTGATTGTGTTAGTTTTCAAGATGTAAAACATTATGATCCGCCGATCGCAATATTACAAATTTAAGCTTCGAAAAAAGGTGCCATTTATATTCTATAAAAAGTAACTTGTATTTATTTGGATAATGGCCACTACTTACATATAATTGCATAATATATGGATCACCTCACTAAGCGCACATAGATGCTTGAACATCAAAAAATCAATTTGATTAGCCGACTCGTCTCCGGTAAAGACATAAATCGAGAGCTCGCACTTAGGCGCCAAATTTATCTGTATGAGTCGGTAAACCTCAACAAGCCACAGTTAATTGCAGAAATGATCAGCGAGGGATGGGAACAGGAAAGAGAGTATAAGACCACAGCCAAATTAAGAAGGCTGAAGAGTCTTGACGTGCAGTGCGAAGACAGAGTTTGGACCTTGTTTGCTCTGATGGGGTTCAAGGTCATGAATAAGGATAGAAATTTCCATATCCCTTATAACTTAAAAGAGAATCTTACGCAGCAGATAGACGTTTTTGCAAAAGACGATGAAACAATCTTGATAGTCGAATGTAAGTCTGCGGAGAAGCTTAAGCAGGGGGATTTCAAGAAAGACCTTGAAGCAACGGCTGGGCAAATGGAGGGACTACAAAAATCGATTCGAGCTCTATTCCCAGATGAAAATTTGAAGTTCAAATATATTCTAGCTACCAAGAATTTCTGGTTAGGCGACCACGACAAAGAAAGACTTAAAAATATAAACGGCGATCATTTAGATGAAGATGCCGTCGATTATTATTTAAACCTCTATAAACATCTCGGAACTGCTGCGAGATATCAACTCCTCGGCTCTCTCTTTCATGGTCAAGATATAAAAGGAATGGACAATAAGATCCCTGCTATACGTGGCAAGATGGGGAACCACGAGTATTATTCTTTCTCTATAGAACCCGAGAAGCTACTTAAGATTAGCTACGTTCTTCACAGGAGTAAGGTTAACTCGGAACTGATGCCGACTTACCAGAGGCTGATCAAAAAACAGCGCATAGCAAAAGTTTTAGAGTTCATTGATGAGAAAGCCGGTTATTTTGCGAATTCCATAGTCATCAGTCTAGACACTGACGGTAAAGAATTGCAGTTCGACAGAGCCAATACTCAAGTAAGCACGACGCTTACAACTATAGGTGTCCTCCATCTACCGAAGAAGTATCGATCGGCATTTATTATTGATGGTCAACATCGATTGTATGGTTATTCGAATTCTAAATACAAAAATACAAATGCTATACCTGTAGTAGCGTTTCTAGACCTAGATAGAAGTGAGCAGGTCAAATTGTTTATGGAGATCAACGAGAACCAGAAAGCGGTTCCGAAAAATTTAAGGACGACTCTAAACGCAGATCTACTATGGAGCTCCGACAGCTTTATTGACCAGCATAAAGCACTTTGCTCCAGGATTGCACTCTATCTCGGGGAGAGTAAGAAGTCTCCTTTATATAGTCTGATCTCGATCGGTGAAGATAAGAAGATTATAACGACTGATGCCATTACCAGAGCATTGTCGGACAGCGGATTTTTAGGCAAGGTGAGTAAGACTAAGATTGAGACTTTAGGAACTTTTTACAAGGGCGACTTAAAGGCCGCGTATAACAACCTTTCGGATTACATTATTTGTTGCCTGGGCTATATCAAAGAGTCGCTGGATATAATGTGGTTCGAGCCTAACACACTCATCACTATCAACAAGGGCATATATTCTTTAATCAGCATATTGAGTGATGTCATTGATCACTTGCTGAGAGAAGGTTTGATTGACTCCGCAACAAGCCCAAAAGAAATGTTTGATGAATCCAAAAGGTTCCTCAATCCTATTATAGATTTTTACAAAACTATAGACGAAAAAACCAGCGAAGACCTCAGGGGAAGATACGGTCAGTCCGGAGATGTTGCATATTGGAGGAGGCTGCAGAAAGAAGTTCGCGAAGCTATCCCCAGGTTTACCCCGCCGGGACTGGATGAATACGAGAAGAAGGAGAGCAAAGAGTACAACGAAGAAGCTTACTCGACCATACGTGATATTGAGCAACGGCTTAATTCTAGATTTAAGGAATTGTTGTTTGAGAATTTTGGCGAAGGTTGGTTTGAGGAAGGCGTCCCTCCGCAAATTCAGGATGATGCGGTTAAACTTGCTCAGCAGAAAAAGCGAGAAAAACACACCGACGTCCACCCTTGGGAGTGCATTAATGTCATTGACTATAGAACGATAGCCCTTAGAAATTGGCAGAGTATTTTTGCGGATGTAGTGACACTACCAGACGAAAAAAGTTTATCTGGTGGGAAAGATGCCAAGACCCAGTGGCTCAACAAAGTGGGGAAAATAAGAAATCAGAACATGCACTCGTACTATGTTACGAAAGATGAGCTCGAATTCCTCAAAAGCATAAGAGATTATATTTGTAGCTGAGACCTGGGTAACCGCTCTTTGGACTAATCTTTACTTAGTCGGTACAATGACTAGCTGTCCAATCTTTGACGTTCGACTCAGCCCCAATACCACTAAGACTAGCGCTCAGTGTCTGCGACGGATCGCTGTCTATATTATCGAAAACGACTTGTAGCGTTTTGACGTTGTATTTTATGTCATCAGGAGACACTTGTTCAAGCTTACCAAATGCCACCGCGAAGTTACGCGGGTTGCCTGACGACGACGTAAACATAGCGGCATTATACTTGTCCGCGCCCACGTGCGGGAGCTTGGCATTCTCTGCCTTGTAGACCTTACAGTATGCAGCCACTGAGCGTTCGGGCGGTATGAGATGGGTGACAAGCAACGCCAGAACTACTGCAATCAGCGCACCGGCAACTATGCGTTGCCTATAACTGAGGGCTTTGAGTTTGACCAACATTTTCTTGTACATGTTTCCGAATTATAGCACCCTTTGAAAGTACTCATGCTTTAACACTTTGTTTACACCATACAAATAGTGTGTTATATATAGGAACAACTTACGGGTAACGGAGGGACAAATTGTGCAGAGATACAGAGCAATAAAATTTGTGGCACTGTTTGTTGCCCTTGGAGCGCCGTTGGTACTCATGCACCCAGCTCTCGCTGCTGATGGGAACGTCACCCAAGTAGAGAATTTTATTAGAAGCATCATTAAAGTTGCAGCAGGCCTAGCCGGCCTGGTAGCAACTGGTTTCTTCGTGTTCGGCGGCTTTGTTTATATTACCAGTACTGGCCACCCTGAACACCTTGATCGTGCCAAAAAGACGCTATGGCACTCCGGCCTTGGCCTAGCGATTGTGATCGCCGCCTTCGTGATGAGTAATATTGTTACTGACTTAGCAACAAGTGCTTTCGGGAAGTAAACCATGGGATTCATGGTGGGCTTACCCCTAACTCTGCTGGCAGATGCTACTACCGCCTCCAATGCGATGCGGACATATCTGACGCCTGTTATTGGCACGATCATCGCCATCGCTTCATTGGCGGTTGTGTTTTTCCTGGTAAACGGTGGCTACCATTACATGACCAGCTCCGGCAATCCCGAGAAACTTGAGCATGCCAAAAAGGTTATCCGTAATGCGCTCATTGGGCTAGTGATGGTTGTCGCTGCTGGCACATTAACAGCCATTCTGAGCCATGCCTATACGGCTTCTGGCGGCGCGGTGACCCAAAAACTCCCTGCGCTTGTAACGATAAACGTACCTGGTAGCGGAGTAACTGACGTGCTACTCGACGCCATCACTGGTTTTCTTAGGGTGATGGTCGAGTCTGGCGCTAAGCCATTCTTGGCCGCATTGTCATTCTTTACTACTGCAACACCGCTCATGGCCGATAATTCGGGAGTATTTAACCTTTGGCTAACTATCGTAGGCATATCGGACGTGCTATTTGTGTTGGTGGTCGCCCTCCTTGGCTTCCATGTAATGAGCTACGCGACCTTTGGGCTGGATGAAATTGAGTTTAAGCACCTGCTGCCAAGGATTGGCCTAGTCTTTTTATTAGCCAACAGTTCTATCTTTCTTATCGACGGAGTTATTAGCCTATCCAATGGCATGATAAGTGCGCTTAATGCAGGGTTTTCTGGAAAGTCAGTATGGGACGTTTTGACTGCTATCGTTGACTTAGAGGGCGGGCTTGGGCTGGTTCCTTTGCTCATTATGGTGGTTTTCTTGGTACTTTCGGTGATGCTTGTTGTGTATTACGTGCTTCGTTTAGTAGTACTGTACATTGGCGCGGTACTGTCACCACTGGTTTTTCTGTTGTGGCTGCTGCCAGGTTGTAGGGATTTTGCCGAGAGCGCCATGAAAACGTATCTCACTACAATTTTCGTGTTGTTTATCCATGTGGTTATTTTGCATCTGGCAGCTACCCTTCTTGCGGGTATCGTCGTAGCAGTCCAGGGGCAGTCCTTTAATCCTCTAATGTCTACGGTCGTTGGAATTGCCACCGTATTGGCTCTACTAAAAGCTCAAGGCGTAATGTCGCATATGTCGTACGTGAGCTTAGGGCCAAAGACAGCGAGTAAGTTGGGCGGTCAGTTGTCGAATGTCATCAGCCACTACAACGACAAACGAAAAGCTCGAAATGCAGACGAGCGGCCCGAAGGGTTGTCGAGAGGAGGGGCTGCGGCCTCTGGCAGGTCTAAAAGAATATTCTACGAGTCCGGAAGTAGTGTTGTCAGGGGCGGTAGTAATAATGCGGCCGGAGCTCGATCAACTAAGATTCAGATGAACGCCCAGGCTAACAGGAGCCCGAGAGCGCCCAAAGCACCTAGGAATTCGCCGCCACAAACCAGAGTTGCACCTAATATAGGAAAGGCAGTAAAGAAATGAAAACGACCACAGTACCGGCTCAGATTACGACCGTAGAGGACAAGATTGCGGGCAACCTCAGCCTTTCGCAGCTTCTTCTGCTGGCAGCACCGGCTTTTATTGGCACCGCTATTTATATCATTTTGCCGCCGACTCTGAACATATCGCCGTATAAAATCGTATGCATGTTAGTTTTGGTAGCTATCTTTGGCTCGCTCGCAATACGGGTTAAAGGAAAGATACTGTTGCTCTGGGGGATCATTATAGTGCGTTACAATTTGCGTCCGCGCTATTACGTCTTCAATAAGAATGACATGCATCTGCGAGACGCAGCATCGATGAAGATCGACGAGATAGACGACGAGCCAGTTGTCGCAAAACAGGCCAAGCACATCCAGCTTCCGCAATTAAGCACCGCCGATACCGTCATGCTTGAAGGTATTATCGCCGATCCCAAGGCCAACCTCCGCTTTATGACTGACAAGAAAGGAGCTTTAAATGTCCGTTTTAACGAAGTCAAATAAAAAGTTATCCTCTCGCCAGCAAATCAATATCAAGGGCGTCCAAGATGGCATTTTGTTGTTGCCCGGTAATCAATACCGGCTTGTTTTGCAAGCCTCTTCGATCAACTTTGAATTAAAGAGTGATGAGGAGCAGGATACGATTATTGAGACGTACCAAAACTTCCTAAATTCATTAACCTGTCCAGTTCAAATACTTATCCGCGTTCGCGAAATGGACATGCAAAAGTACCTCGACGATTTTCGGGCAGCATTAGCCAACGAGAAAGAAAAGATTTATCGCCAGCAAATTATAAACTACACCGAGTTCGTGCAGGGCCTCGTTACTACTAATAAAATCTTGTCCAGGCATTTTTACGTAGTCATCCCCTACGGTAACACCGACAGTGCGGATCTCCCGGATATTAAAGAGCAGCTTGCCATGAGTGCTGACCTTGTGAGCAAAGGTTTGGCGCGGTTGGGCATCCAAACGCGCCAACTCGACAGTTTAGAAGTGCTTGATCTCTTTTATAGTTTTTACAGCCCTGGCCAAGCTAAGCGCCAGCCGCTTACTAACCAAACCCTACAAATGATCAAAGAGTCTTACCTATAGGAACTATCATGATTCGACCACTCGAAAAGATTACTGAATGGAAAAAGCGTCGCGCTGAGCGCCCAAAAGAGTTTGCGCTTAGCTTTGGCGAGCAAGACCCAATGGACTTTATTTCGTACGCGGGCATGGAAGAACAGGTCGATTACCTATGCATTGACGGTAAATTCATACGATCACTGTATATTTCCGGCTACCCGTTTGTGGCCTCAAGCGGCTGGTTAGACAGCTTGATTAACTTTAATCACAACGTAGACATTTCCTATCATATGGCCGCTGTTGACGCCGCCCAAGCCCTGCCAAAGCTGCGCCGCAAAATTACCGAATTAGAATCCACTAGACGAGCGATGATTAGTGCTGGCAAGATCGTTGGCACTGAAGTTACCGATCCACTAGAGTCAGCTATTGAGTTAAGCGATAAAATTATGCGCGGCCAAGAAAAGCTATTCCAGGTGTCGATTTATGTGAGCCTAGCCGCCGATGCGCTAGCCGAGTTGAATAAGGTAACAAAAATGCTGGAAGCGGAGCTATCTTCACGGCTGTTCTACACCAAAGTAGCGCGCTACCAGCAAGCCGAAGCGCTACAATCCATCTTGCCGCGAGGCGAGAACATCCTCGACCAAAAGCGGAACCTTGATAGCTCCTCGACTGCCTTAACGTTCCCGTTCATGTCATCTGAGCTAGTCCAGGAGTCCGGCATACTTTATGGCGTTAACAGATCCAATAACACGCTGGTGATACTTGATAGGTTTAGCCTTAATAACGCAAACAGCATTGTCTTTGCCCAATCAGGTAGCGGCAAAAGCTACGCGACCAAGGTAGAAATCTTGCGTCAACTCATGCAAGGCACGAAGGTAATCGTTATCGACCCAGAGCGGGAATATGAAAATCTGGCAAGGTTGGTGGGCGGAACCTATATAAATTTGTCTGCTAAATCCGATGAAAAGATTAACCCTTTCGACCTTGCCACTACCTCACACACAAATGAGCAACTTTCTGAGCACGCTCAAGACCTAACCGAAGTAATTTCGCTCATGGCCGCCAATCCTGACCCGCGCGATAAGACTCCTGGGCTAAACGCCAGAGAACGCGCTGCCGTTGATAAGGCTATCCTCAAGATCTACAAAGATGTTAAGAAAGAGCAGATGCCGCTGCTGAGTGATCTATATGCAGAATTACATACTATGGGCCATATCCCCCTATGCGAGCGCCTCGAAAAATACATTAGCGGTACGCTTGCAGGCGTCTTTAACGAGAAGACTAATATCAAGTTGGATAACCGTCTGGTGGTTTTTGATATCAAAGATTTACCTGAATCCTTGCGCCAAATTATGATGATGATTATTTCTAACTTTGTGCAGAACCAGGTGAAGGCCAAACCGGAAAAACGCTTGCTGGTGATTGATGAGGGATGGCTGTTGCTCGAGCATGAGGAAAGCGCCCGCTTTGTGGCAGGCTTGGTGCGCCGCGCCCGTAAATACTATCTGGGCGTATCGATCATCTCACAGCAAGCTACCGACTTTTTGAATAATAAATATGGCCGTGCCATTGCCTCACAAAGTTCCCTGCGTATTTTGATGCGGCAAGACACAACAACTATTAAAAACGTGGCCCTGGAGTTCAATCTGAGCGAGTGGGAAGAAGGTTTTTTGCTAACGTGCGATAGAGGCGACGCTTTAATTATTGCCGACCAAAACCACGTTGCAGTAAAGGTAGTGGCGTCCGAAAAAGAGCACCCGCTTATAACAACCGATCCAACAGAAGTCTATAGATTATGAAAACAGTGCTGTGGTGCCTACGGGCTTTTTCATCGTTCAAGACCGAAGTAAAAGTCGTACTCATATCACTGAGTGTCATCCTGATCCTGCCTGTCCTTGCTGTGCTGGTAGTTGCCAGTTCCGGGCTTAATGCAATCTCTAGCTCCCTAGTCGCCATTAATCCCGTAACGCACCTCATTGAAGTCCATGATCCCGATGGCAAGATAGTGGCTCAGCTTACCGCAAGTACCGTTTGGCCGGTACGCGGCAAAGTGACTTTGGAATTTGGCGAACCGGACCCGCCATACCAGTCGCATCATACCGGCATCGATATTGCAAAAGGCGTCGGTGAACCTATTACACCGTTCATGACTGGCAAAGTGAACAAGGTGGATACCAACCCGAACAATTCTACTGGTTACGGCGAATACGTCATGGTTGACCACGGCAATAACATTACCTCATTGTATGCCCATATGTCCGAAGTTAAAGCGATTACTCGCCAAGACGTGAAGCCTGGCGATATTATCGGTTTAGAGGGTCAAACAGGCCACGCCATCGGCTCACACTTGCATTTCGAGATTAGGGTGTACGGCGTGCCGGTTAATCCACGTATTTTTATGGTTGGAGACCCGATCCAATGAACGACAAGGAGTAACCGTTATGCCAACCGACTTTCCAACACCTCAGCAGATGCATGCATTCGGGCATTTTATCAGTTCTTTCGTCTCAATGGCGCCGAAATTAGGCTTGATGCTTGTCTTGGCAATTATTGGAGTATTCGTTATTCGTGTGCTGATAATTTTAGCCCTGCGTCTGCTGGACATACGCCGTTTGCTCAATCGCAAGACGGTGCTACTTGAAATAACCCCGCACGCCTTTGCCGATATAGATGCTCGGGCGACACAAGCGTTATTCTCGGAATTGCACGGTCTAGAAGTAATTCGTACGCGCGCGGATAAGCTACTCTCCCGCAAGCCAATCTTCTCGCCAGAAATGATATCCACGCGAGAAGGTGGCATCCGCTACGTCATTCGAGTTGCCAAAAGTGACAGAAAGACGTTTGAGCGAGAGGTGGCTGGGTACGATTCCAAAATTCAATTCCAGCAAGTAGAAGATTATTTGCCAAATCCCGATATGCTTCGCAAGGCTAAGGTGCTTGAATTTCGGCAGACTCGCCACTTTGCCTACCCCCTGAAGAAACAAACTCAACTCGACGTCAGCGATCTTGTTACCTATATGACCAACGCCATGACGAAACTCCGCCCAGGCGAACTTATGGCCTTGCAGCTTGTGTTATCGCCGACGCAGATTCGCCACGCAGACGACCTAGCTGCCAAAATTTTGTATAACGAGGAGCAAACACATACTATCGGCAAGCACCGTTCCGCTGTAGGTAAAACGATACTGCTTGGCATAAACAAGCTCCTGTTTGCAATTATCGACGGTGTTAGCGACACAGTACATGGTTCATCAAGTTACACTGCTCACTCTCACCAGAATGACCTGCAACATGACCACCAAGTAGCAAAAAGGATCAAGCCTGCGCGTACGCTTGGCCATATTGAACAACCCATAGCGCAGGCGGTCTACGATAAGTTGAGCGATAACCTCTATAGAGCTAATATCCGAGTTCTCGTACTAACAAATGATAAACCGAGCATGACTGAACGCGCCAATAGCATGCGCAAAGCCCTGAGCGTATTTGACGTTCCGAAGTACCAAAAACTACGGGCAAGACCCGACTTTCCGTATGTGATCAAAGGGCTGTATCGCCAATTCATGTTTAAGAATCGGCTGCCAGGGCTACGCAATAAGCAGAGTTGCATTTTATCTGCGTCAGAGATTGGAGGGATTTACCATTTTCCGCACAGCGTCACCGCTCGTACAGAAGGTGTCATTAGATCACTCAGCAGCGTATTGCCTGCACCACCACTCATTAAGAAGCGGGCAGATAATCACGAATTCGACGTCATATTCGGCAAGAATATCCATCATGGAGACGAGACCAACATCGGTTTGCTCGCTAAAGATCGCGAGAAGCATGTCTATATCATTGGCGGCACCGGCAATGGTAAAACGACGCTTATGGAGTACGGCATTGTGCAGGATATCCGAAACGGCAAAGGAGTGGCCTTTATAGACCCGCACGGGGACTCGGCTAAAAAAGTCTTGAAGTACATCCCGAAAAAACGTATGCAGGATGTCATCTACCTCAACCCCATAGATATTAAGCACCCTGTCGGCCTAAATCTGCTGGAGTTACCCGAGGGACTCGATGAAGATGAATTGTTGATTGAAAAAGGCAGGGTAACGTCGGCTGTCGTATCGGTCATGCGCAAGGTATTCTCCGACGATGAGGCAAATGCCCATCGTATTGAAGCCATCATGCGCAACGCCGTCCATACTGCGCTAACCGTAGAAGGGGCAACCCTTTTTACGGTACTGAAGTTACTGCGAAACGAGAAGTTCCGTAAAGATGTCGTAAGCAAACTCGAAGATGAAGACCTGAAGGACTTTTGGCGGGAAGAGATCGGTCAAGCCGGTGAGATGCAATTAGTAAGCATGACTAGGGGTGTTACGCAGCGGATTGATCGTTTCAAGACTTCTGAGCCAGCTAAACGCATGCTCGGACAGGCCAAATCTACCATTAGTTTTGAGGACATCATGGATTCCGGCAAGATACTGATCTGCGACCTTGGCAACCTTGAGGAGGACGAGTCGTCGCTATTCGGCACCACCATACTCGCCAAACTCAAGATGGCTGCCGAACGTAGAGCCAGAATGCCCGAAGGCGAACGTAGGCCCTTTTATACCTATGTCGATGAATTCCAAAACTTTGCCACCACGCCGTTCGTGAAAATGCTATCTAGCTCACGAAAGTATAAGTTTTTTCTCACGATAGCCGAGCAATCCACCAAGCAACAGGATGATGATCGCCAGACCGAGGCTATCCTATCTAACATAAGTACGGTGGTTTGCTTTAGAACTGGTAGCCATGACGACGAGGAGCTGATGCTGCATAGATTTGAGCCGTTCATTAAGGAGGGAGAGATTAGTAACCTACCGACTTACAATTTTTATATACGCATTCAGGCGCAGGAATCAATTGAGCCGATGTCAGGCAAGACGATCGTTCTACCCGAGAAAGAGGCTAGCGAGACTGTTGCAGAAGCTGTGGTGGAGACGTCACGAACGACTTACGCGATCACGTATGTTAAGCCCGTGGAACCGAAGCCGAAAAAACAAGGTCAAGGTAATAAGGATAACAAACGCAAGGGGGATAACCGGAAGGGCAAAGGTAAAAGCAAGGGTAGCAGTGATCTGCTAGACGCTAACGACGATAAATAGTTGGTCTAAACTTGCTGGAGCTACCCGATCTTTCCAGCGACAACTTGCTACTCGCCCACCGCAAAAAAGTCTATGTCTATGTCTGCTCTAAACTGAGACAGCAATTCAACGACTGCTGAATCTAGATGTACGCCTGGATTCGAGGAGTATTCATAGCCAGTGAGCGAGAACTCGATGTCCCCTGATTTGAAGTTAGCCCTCGAACTATTTGGAATCCGACTTAGAATTGCAACAATAAATTCTATGTGCTTATCCAATGCATCGTACTTGCTAACATGAAATCGCGAGTCTAATATCCACACATCTTGCTCGTTGAATCTATCTGGTGCAACCTTCCCGCCTATCAGTTGCGGCTGTCCCTTAATAATCGTTTTGTCGGCTTGAGTGCCAAACAATTCATTTAAGTCCTCGAAGCTGGACACCTCACTGGTAACCGTAAGTAGTGCGCCATACTCATCTTTCATATCTATATTCACCATACGTCTTTCATGTTGATGTTCAATGGATCCCCTGGGCCAATCCCACTTTTAGGTTTTATATACAGGTTCTGCTGGCCATCTTTGAAAATATCATATTTGCTTGAATTCTTGGGACTGTAGCCTCTCTTAAGCCCTTCTGGGTCATACCCTGCCTTCTTAAGCGCATCTATTTCGCCGCTACTAATCCGTTTCATTTGAAGATTCCCAAACCCCTCACCAAACTTACCGCCCCCACCTTTACTTCTCCCCCTTGTAACCAATGCGAACCCAACATTGCAGCCAGCGCCCCGCAAAGAACTACCCCCACACCAAGAGGTGATCTTCTGACCTACCTTCTGGGTCTTTGCTACAACACTGTTTACATTGTTGTACCTATCGGTGAACCATCTCTTCCAGCCAATCATGCCTGAGATATCTTCATCATTCACCGGATCTGTTGGGTAAGCGTAGTTATTAGCATTACCTCCCTGTACCGGATCCACTTGGGTGAAGCGTCCCATGACTGACATATAGATTCTAGCACCCATAAGCTGTGGTTGGTTGGTAAAGTTAGTCTCGGTTTGTTTTTGGTACTGGCCTAGGGAGTCGTAGTCGGCTTTGCCGTTAGTGTTATCAGGGAGGGCTGTACTGGTTATCTTACCGAATGGTTCGTAGGTGAAGGTGTCTTGGATGGCACCGGAGCCTTTGGTGGTGGCCATGATGTCGCCATGTATGTTGGGGAGGGAGTAGACGTTGGAGATACTGGAGAAGCTGGAGGCGCTAGAGCGGATGGTGAAGAGGACGCCACCGGGGAGGTGGAGGTAGCGTTCGCGGACGGTGAAGGTGTTGTCCATTTCATAGTCGGGGGTGTCGTTGGAGGTGGTGTAGCCGTAGTATGAAGCCCATTGGAGGGTGCCAGCCTTATTTTCGGTGCGGGTAGTTAGGCGGTCTTGGGGGTCATAGGAGTATTGACTCGTATAGTTGGTGCCGAAGACCTGATTGATTTGCGTTGTGCGGTCGCTGGAATCGTAATTGAAGGCTAGATACTTGGCATTCAGCGACTGGCCGATTGAGCTGCTATTGCCATGAGTGTCGTAAATTGGCGTAGTCAGACCCGGATCGGAGCTGGCTATCAGCCGGTCAGCGTTATCGTAACAGTACGTAGTAGTCGCGCCATTGACGGTTTGGCTAGTGCGGTTGCTGTCCTTGTTAGCGTTTAGATTGGCGCTGGATTGGTTGCAAGTGGCGCCGCTAGGTGTAGCGTAAGAATAGCCGTAGGTGTTGGTACCCAGCGTAGCATTGGTGAGGCGGCCGACTTTGTCGTAGGTGTAGCTTTTGGCTTTGGTGAGCTCGGTGCCGGATACCACTTGACCACTCTGGGAAAGAGTAACCGCATCCGTTTCGTGCGTTGTGCCATTACCCAATGTGTAGTCGTAGCCGTTTACGCGGCCCAATGTATCGCGGTTAATGACCTGCTTTTGCAGGCTTGCCCGGGGATATGTTACCTGCTGCAAGCGGCCAAAGGCGTCGTAGGTGGGCACGGCCAACACAATGCTATCTAGCTTTTGGCCGGTTAGGCGGTTGAGGTTGTCATAGGTAAACTCTTCTAGGCCCATTTTGCCGGAACGGCTTATGAGGCGGCCGATGTTATCGTAGGTAGTTACGGTGGGCGTAGCGGCGCTGTTATTCTGGTCTTGGTAGCTGGTGGTGCGACCCAGCAGGTCAATCGTGGTGGCAAGTTCGACGCCCCCGCCATTCTCGTTCGTGCTGGATACCAGTGGGTTGCCACCGACGGCGTAATCGTACACGACGGTTCGCGCGCTGCCGTTGGCGTTAGCGGGTATTACTTTTTGCGTTAGGCGGCTGCGCGAATCGTAGGTGAGGCACGTCCAGGACGATTCGGTGTTGAAGCGGGTTGCTACCACGCGGCCGGAGTCGTCATAGATAGACTCGGTGGTGATGGGGGTTTGACTGCCAGCGCCATCGGGGTCGGGCTCTGTTTTGAGCCGCAGCATGCCGGCCTGCGGGTAGGACTCTACGGTGCCCGTGGTGCACGGATTGTCTTTGACATCGGTGGCAGTATAGTAGGCGTAGTTTGTAGTAGCGCCGCCAGGCAATGCGCTGGACAGTTGGCGCAGGAAGCCGCCGGACGCGCCCTGGGCTTCATACATATTGGTAGTGGTTAGGTTGAGACCCGTGGGGTCAACCGTGCTGGATTGCAAGAGGCCGAGTTCTGGATTGGTGCCATAGTTATTGGTGGTAACGGTATCGCCTACGCTGGCGCTGCTGTCGAACTCTTTGCTAGTAGTAACCAAACCATAGTTTGGCTTGAGCAGGCTGCCCAGAGCGCTGGTTTCGCCGCCACCGGGCGGCGTCATGTACAGCTCCAGCTGCGCGTCGGTGTCCAATACTGACCCTACTGACTTATTGTAGTAATCCAGGCGGACATGGTACCACTTGTCGCCTGCTGTATTTACGAATATACCGTTTGCCGTAGTGTTGTTCGGATGGTTACGCAGCGCGCCGTCGGTCCAGTCGTCGGTGAGCAACGTGTCGCCTACCCATAGCCGGGCACCATCGTCGGAATGTGTCCTAAAGGCGTAGCTACCGTTAGTGGCAAGGTGTATCCAGCCGGTGAGGCTTACGCCCCAGCCGTTGCCTGAGGCAGGCGTAATAGGTGGCGTACCACCCCAGGTCTTGAGAATGTCGCCATTAGCAACACCCACACCAGTGCCATGCAATTTAGGGCTACCGAACAGTACTTTGGTGGTCGCGCCGGTGCCATTAACTGCCGTGTTTACCTCGTGGTAAGCGGCGGCCAGGCCGTTAATATTTTCTTCGTAAACATTCTGGCTGTGCGGCACCTGGGGCGTGTAGTTGGTGGGCGTGGTGAGCGGGACACCGTTAGCATCAAACCAGGCGGCTGGCGCAGGGCCATACGTGTCGGTGGGGCGATCGGCGTAGTCGTAGAGAATGGTCGTCTTTAGGCCTGCTGGATCGGTGGTGGATTTAACCAAGTCTTTTACGGAGTCCCAAACGGTGGTGGTGGTAAGGTTGGCGACATCAGTATCGGTGAGCGTACGGTAGGTGCCGTCGTAGGTTACTTTACGATTAAAGCCGTTTGGTTCGGTGGCGTTTACTACATGCATTTGGGTGGCGCTACCGGTGAGGTAGTCATACGTATGTGCCAACCGAACGGCTCCGGCGGTAGCGGCTGGCATGGTTACGCTGCTGGCGCGTCCGAGGCCGTCATAGGTAGGAGCAGTCAGCTCCGTGCTGTCTTGCGATCGCACACCGGCTGCAATAGCGTCGTTAGCTAGGCTGCTCCGCACAGAAGACAGCAGGCCAGATAGGTATTGGTAATCTGTTAGATCATTACCGGGCAACGCTATTCTACCGAGTTGCGGCCCGGTTGTACCGTTGACGTAGAAGAACCCGGCGGTCCGACCATCCGAGCTTGTGGCGCCACAGATAAAGCTGGTGGCATTGGCCGCCAAGAAACCGCTTGGGGCTGCTGGACAATTGGCATCACCGCCGTAGTAGATACTCAGTTTGCGGGTGGAGTTAACGCCGTCGGCGATTTGCGTCAGGCGCGGTACCGATCCGCCCGTGCTGCCGTAGGTATATTGCAGAGCCGCCGGCGCGCGGTCGTCAGCCGGCTGGGTGACCGATACAATAGTGCCATTGCTGGAAAATACGTAGGTTTGGCCGTCGCTGTCTTGCAGCGTTATTGTGCCGTCGCCATTGCGCACCATCTGCCCGGACTCGTTTATCGGAGGCGTAAAGCCACCATTAACGTATTTATATTCGTGTGTTTGGCCCGTGGAATCATAGAGCGTTACGCCGCCGGAATTAATCGAAACGTACGAATAGCTAACACTGCCGTCGCCATCCAGGGCTAAGCCCCAGCCATCAGGCAGTATTTGTGCCTGCGGATTTAACCAAGTAGAGTCCACAGGAATATCGGCAGTACCGAGCGTAACTTCGCGGACATACAGACCCATCTGCGCGCTGCCGGTATTTTCGTAATAATCGACTTTGATGTTTAGTAAGTCGCCTTGGCTATACGAGTTTGAGCTGCCGTAGCGTATGGGGCTAGCGTTGTGGTCGGACCAGGCATCGGTGACCAGCGTGCCATTGATGTACACTCTGGCTCCGTCATCCGAACCTACGCCAAAGGTGTAAGTATCAGTAAGCGGCACCCTAAATTGGCCGGTCCATTCGGCCATAAAGTTGTCGGTTGGGCCACCCGGCACCGGCGAGCCAGCGCCCCAGTTTTGATTGAGGCTGGCGTCGGTGCGCGTTAGGAACAGCCTCGTTGGGTCGTTTAAATCGGTGGGGAAAGTATGAGCAGCGCCGGGGTCGGTGTAATAGCGGCCCACTAAGCCGTGAGGCGTAGCAATTGAACGCGGCCCGGTTTGCAGCCAGATGGTGGGAATAACCCGCGGGGTAACGGTGACACCGTCAGTGGTTTTGACTAACATTTGAGCAGTTGCGCTACCAGTCCATTCGGCGTATTCATATTTTATCTGCACCAACTGGCCCGCCGTCAGCGCTATGCCCGTCCCATAGTTATTAGTAGTTCCGGCCGACCACGAGTCTACATAGGGGGTGGTCATATTCGTAACGTATACTCTGGAGCCATCATCGCTGGTGGTACCAAATTGGTACGTGGCGGTGGCCGGAGCTACAAACCAGCCGCTCCAGCGTGTTAGGAAGTTATCGGTGCTCACAACGCCGGTGCTCGGGCTGCTTGCTCCCCAGGCGAAGTTGACGTTGGGATCAACCCTGGTGAGCGTGGGAGCAATACTAGAACTAGGAAATGTCCGGGTTTGGAGAGGGTCGTTATAGTAATCACCGACTAAGCCAGGCCGCGAGCGGAGCGGAGAATTGTAATCTAGCCCCAAGCCTATTGTCCCGCCCAAGGCGTCCATGGTATGCGAGCTGGCACTGGTGGTTACATTGCCGGTGGCAAAATCGACGCTTACGGGACCGCTACTATCAAAAGCCTGCGTAGCGTCTTTGCCATTGCGTAAATCTACCTTGAAGGAATACACCGGGCTGTACACCCATGGCGCAGGCGTAGTGTTATAGCCATCCCACACCAAGGCTTGCCAGTAGTAGGTGTTACCGTCTTGCAGAACGTTGTCTGGCACCACCCACTGTGGGCTGTCGAGGGTGCTAGAATCAGCCACTACGCCTGTTACACTGGGTAGCATATTAAGCGGGTTGGTAGCCGGAATGCTCTTGGTAGAAGCGACGATGTAGCGGTAGCGCTGTGGCCCTGGGCCGTCTGGATCGGTGGCAGCCGTGGACAGCGAAGCCAAGGTTGGCTGGGTTGTTACGCTGGTTCCGCTGTCTGCCGGGACGCTAATATTTGGGTTGGAAGAATCGATAAGGCTCTGGTTGGGCAAGGTCTCATAGGTAAACGTAACAGTAGTTTTGGTATCGTCAAACATTTTATATTTGTCTACTGTGCCACCCTCTTCCCCACGAACGGTAAACCACGGTGTCGTGTCGCTGTTGAGAACAGCGGCGCGGTATAATCCGGCCAAATCGATGTCGGCTGTGGTTGTAGCGGTGCCGGTAGCCTCGCCATATGCTAGATCGAAGCAGTTATAGGTGCTGCAGTTGGCGTGGTCTACCGTAATCTGTTCCGGCCCGGTTATGCCCACAGGGCTGGTGCCCATGTCCAAATGAAGCACGGCGTTGGCAATCACTTGATTCGTTCCGCCGGTTGGAATAGTAACGCCGTATTGAAAGCGCCAGTCCCAGTTATTAGCCGTGTCGTGGCCCACAGAATTGCCGCAGCCACCGCCAGGCAAACAAAACAGACCGGTAGAAGTCATGTTTTGGTAGTTAGCCCCTACATTGACCACCGTGGGGTCGATAACCACCGGGAAGGCACTGGGCTTTTGGGAGGCAAGCCAATTCTGATCCAGGCTCACGTCTATAGTAGAGCCATTGAGCGTCTGCTGCACGGGAGCCGATATTGGGCCACCGCTCTGGGTAGTAACACTTGGTGCGGCAATTTGGAATCCTGCGAATGCACCGTCCAGTTCGTATGTACCCGCATGGTTGTCCTTTGCCGATAGGTTGGCACCAGAATAGGCAAACGCAAAACCTGTGGCAACATTGCTGTTGTTAAGAACGATACTCTCTTTTACCTGCGAACCGCTCACTTTGTATTGCAGGTCCACGCTTGGCCACACGTTTTTATACGTTACTACTTGGTCTGGCGCGCTACCCGTAACAACTGGGGATACTGTTGTGCCGCCCACCGGTACCAGCGTAAACAGCTGGCCACCTTTGGTCAGCTGCACGCCTTCACTGCTCTGGCCAAAGCTGACCTGCCAGGCGTTAGCCTTACTGTGCCACTTTCCTGCACTGTCTTTGACGAGCGTCATATCTACGTCTTGCCATTTGCCGCCACCGTCTTTATAGCTCGTAGCTTGCGTACTAATAACCTGGGTTCTGGAGCCGTCGGCATTCAAATAAGTCTTGGCCGTTTCGGTACGATTATCGTCGAGGGTCTTCACATGGCGGCGATCTTGCGTTTCGCCAGTTACTTGATGGAGTTTGTCTGCCCTAAGCTGATCTACTATTTGCTGGGGCAACTTACTACGCTGTGCGCCGTTATATGCAGCGTCTGCGGCTAACCCCCCGGGCAGATTCTGCATACTATTGAGGGCATGGGGAGTACGGCGTTGTGCCTCAAGGTAGTTGTTGACGTACGCGAACAAGCCTGTTTGCCCGGCCATTGCAAGGAGCATTATGGACATAACAAAAACACTTAGCACGCGGTTGCTAAGTGTTTTCATCGCGGAACCCACAGTTGGGCGTGGTTTGATGTTATATCCTCTGCCGTTGCCCAGTTTGTCTGTCCAGCGCATGTACCACCTCCATCTTCAGTAAATCTTAAGCAACTAAATATTGGCACACGTAGCCTCACAACACAAGCGGTTTTTGTACACACTTACTAGCAAGCTTTTTGGTCAGGCGTTCAAGCAGCGCGGCTTCATACTGTATTTCTGGTTTGGTGCGCCAGTTTGCACCGTAGAGTCTTAAAACGCACTTGCTACTATCGGCGGTTACCAAATTTTTATTATACGCTTCTGCTGGCTCTCATCAGGGTCTGTAACTCATCTTCAATAGCTTGCTCAATTTCTCTAGTAAGATAATCGTGTTCTGCGCTTGCATTCCAGCGGGCAGCATTATGAGTCGGGCGATAGAGTTTGATTAGGAAATCTTCCTGCCGTTTTATTTCAGCTTCACTAATAGGGTCTTCGACTGCTATCCAGAGCACGATACGTGAGCCGCTTTTTCGTAAGCTCCTTGTGGAGTCTCTATGCTTGTCATCATAGAGTTTCCTATCCTGCTTAATAATCGGCTCTCGGCCATAAACTTCAGCCCAAAATGCAATACATTCCTCTCTAAGCTCATCATACATTCGTGTATGGAGAGAAAAAGTTTTGGCTTTCCCAGCTTTGCCCAAATATACAGTTTCCCACCAGCCCATATCATTAAACTTTCCCCAAAGATACCATCCTGGCAGTGAAGGTACGCTAGCTATCGTGTTGCTTATTAGTTTTGAATACTGCGACTGCAATTCCTTGTTCTTAAAACTTGGCATTTCGGGATTGCCCAGTGCAAACTCAAAGACCTGAAAAAGACTGAAGTAACCTGTTTGTAGCTTCATAGGTTGAACTCGTTACTCATACCTCTATACTACATGAGTTGATTGGCAATGCCGGGCATATGGGTGCGCCGCCGAGGGCGACTATCCCATGACAGCAAGTAGCGTATAATTCAGCGTAATGAAACGCGAAAAGAAGGCCAGCAAACTTCAGCTAATAGGCCGGGTTGTTATCTACGCTGTCCCATTTTGGTTTGCAATCGTGCTACTACTCGGCATTATGGATAGAAAAGACGTGCGGCTCCAGGCACTCATTCTGGCGTTGGCGTTCGCCATCTTCGTTGTTGTTGATAAGAACCTTCCTGATAGCCAAGAGTAGCGCTCGGCGACCATATGTTCACAGCAAGTAACGATTAGAGATGCTCTCTCAAAACGTCAGTGCCGTCTTTAGCTTGCTGAGCATTGTCCGCGGCGTCCTGCGTTGTCTTTTGCAGCTCGTCCAGCTTACTGTCAATGTCTGCGGTGGTGTTATTACCGGCCTGCACTGCGTCATCATCTGCCACATGCACGGCGTGCAACAGGTAAAGGCTCATGCCCGATAGAAAAAGAATAAGTACAAAAGACGCCGCCACGTAGAAATTCAAAAACTTATCGCTCATTAGTTTCATTACAGCTCCCTCCGCTATTGATGGCCTTATTCTACACCATTATCAGGTGGAAAATATCACGTTTTAAACGTAAGCAGCACGTAGTATAATGTTGCCTCTTCACCTATAATTATGGTAGAAAGGGGAAAGATATGGACATAGCAACAATAGAAGCAAAAACAAATGACGTACTCGCTAAAAATCAGATTACGTCACCGTTCGTTAATGTATTCGAAATTGCAGCCTCCGAAGGCATTGCTATTAAGTATAGGAAGTTTCCTCTTAAGTCGAGAAGTGTATCAGGGTTTTACTTCCCTAAGGATAAGACAATTTACTTAAATGTTGACGAATCTTCCGAGCGCCAAGTGTTTACGATCGCGCATGAGCTTGGGCATTATTTTCTTGAACACAACACCAATGAATATGGGGTCTATAAGCGTCAAGACTCCTACGTAGGCATAAAGCATGAAAATGAAAGAGAGGCGGATTGTTTTGCGGCAAACCTCCTAATGCCAAAACGCATGATAAAAGAAGAGCTAGCAAGATACCCATTCTTAAAGGAAGCAAATCCTAGCCTGCTCTCATTGCGCTTTGGTGTTTCAGCAAGCGCAATGACAAATCGTCTTAAGAATCTCGATATTATAAAAAGGTGACCCCGTGACACAAGACAAGAATGTGCCTCTAGCTGATGATCCTGAAAAAGCGCAAGATACAGACGAAGAACGCCAAGAGCTGGTAGATGAGTCTAGCCCTATTGATGGCGGAGCAAGCGAAGTAGCCATAAAAGAGACCACACTTTCTGATATACAGAAAGACAGCGCATGGCTAGAGCTTCAACTACAAGAATATAGAGAAATAATAGGCCATAGGAAAAATTGGAGCGATGGACTACTTTTGCTGGTAGGCTATATTATTATAGTAGACTTTGTGATTGTGGGAGCGGTGGGTGCGGGGTTGCTCAGTTTTGTGATCACATGGTCAATACCAGCATTCATAACTGCTAATCTTGCAGAAGTATTTGGTCTTAGTTTTATTGTCGTACGGTACCTTTTCCCTAATCATAAAGACTCAAAGGATGAGTAAAAAACTCTTTAAACGACTAATCAAGCGAGCTTCGCAGCCCGCTCCAAAAGCACCGGACAAACCGCAGTAGCGCGGTGGTTGTAGTATTGATCATATGCAAGCTTTGATATGTGAAGTGTCTTGGTAGCTCAAAGCCTCTTCCCTGTGGGAACAGGCCTAATTCCGTTGCAAGCAACGAAATTTACTGGATTTCATGCAATGCAAGTACCTGCACAGGTTCTTCAACATCCCGCCATACCCTGTCGTATCCTGGTGTTATGGTCCTTAACTTCTCCATATTAGTCGTGTATATCTTTGGTTCTTCGTCGTAGTGTTTTCTAATAAGTCGCCCCGCTTGCTTTTGAAAGCGTATCTCGGTGCCAACGATATCGCCGACCACCAAGATTTTAGGCAGCTTGGTATTTGTTTCGTCTCTCCAGGTGCCATCATCTGAGTATTCTATATAGCGCCTAACCTTGCCAACGTAACCAAAGAAGGGCTTAATCGGATCGATGATTTCAAGAAAGAATTCCTCATGCTCACCATCTACTTCAAGGCGAATAAGTGCTTCCGGTTTCTGCTTGGGAAAATATTCATACAGGGCTATCTGACTTTTGGTGAAGAAACGCAGACTATCTCCGTAGCGTCCTTTGAGGCAACAATATACTGTACACACTTTCAAATACTGTACGATTGATGACGGCTTGGCATTTTTGTCCCCGTAAATGTTGTGCAGTACTTTGTCGTCGCACTTATCTCTCATGAATTGTTTTAGCGCCTTAATACCGTTTTCTAGCAAATAGTACTCTGCTGGCTTACCGTGAATTTTGTACTTTCCATCGTAGTTTCGGCCAATATAGTTTTTGTCTAAGAGTATTTTGAGTCGTTGGTGTATTTGATTTGGGTTGGTGAGTTTGATGTCCAGCATTATGGTCAGATGATTAGAAGTAAGAAAGCGGAAGCGATAGAACAAGCGTAGTAGCTCGAGTTGTTTTGCGTTGGGAGTGTAGATATCCTCGTTTGTGGTCATAGTGTGACTCTATACGTAGTATAAGGATAGTAAAGACCAGAAACAAGGAACAACAGATACAATCAAGTTAGGAAGGGTGTATACCGTACTACACCTTTTCTTTACTCAGGGCCGCCTGTTTCTAGAACCTCGAGTAATAGCCATAGCCACTGTGCGGCGCCCAATTCTTTAATAAGCTTCTCGTTTACTTGTAGCCATTGCCCGCGAGTGACAAGCGGCTTATGGTGGCCGCGTAGCCTGTCGGATGCCCTCATTGCGATAGTCGGGTCAATGACGTCGTGCCCGTCATATTTCGGCCGCGGCAATGAGATCACGTCGAGGAATTCATCTAGCCATGCCCTAGTGCCCATATCTTCCATGAGCTTCGCATTCAATAGCACCCAATCTTCTTTGGCTGTCTTCGCGCTGTGATCGAAGAAAAGGTGAGCTTGCAAAGGTACAGCATAGAAGGGATTAAGTAGCGCGGCCGCATTTTCATCTGGCGTCATAACCTTATAGTATAACTAAATTTGGAGGACTGAGGTACGATTTAACAGTTTTACTCTTGAAATTAGTCGCCTACGACTAGTATAATTAGTCGAGAAGGGCTAATCTAATATGGTGCATGAGGGTAACAAACAGCTAGAATCTTTGGACAGCATCGAATTACTTCGAGGCATATTAGAGAGTCAACAATCCCGATCGGTAACTTACCAGGAAGCCACAGACATCGGCGAATCACTGCTCACCTTTTATGAAATATTGGGTGGTGAGGCAGCAGATGGATAACAAGAATGCCGTTGCGCTCGCCCGTGTTTCTGGCAGAGGTCAGGAGATTGAGGGCTATTCGCTGGACGCGCAGCACAAACTCCTGATGGACTACAGCGCACGTCAAGAGCTGCATATCATGAAGGAATTTCTGCTAACCGAGAACGCATCGGTTTCTGAGGGTCGCAAGGTCTTCAAGGAGATGATGGCCTTCGCATCAGTTAAGAAAAACCGTGTGGCTCATATTGTCGTCGAGAAAGCCGACCGCTATACGCGCAACTTCAAAGATGCGGTACTACTAGACGATTGGCTCGCTGCAAATTCCGAACGCAAACTCCACTCTGTGAAAGAGAGCCTCATCCTGCACACTAACGCCAAGTCCGACGTTAAGTTTATGTGGAACATCAATGTAGCTGCGGCTAAGAAATATACCGATACCCTACGCGAAGAAATCAAAAAGGGCTACACCGAAAAGTTGGCGCAGGGATGGTTGCCCCACGGCCCGCCGCCCGGTTATATGAATATAACAACAAATGGCAGACATGTTCACCACGCCCCCGATCCCAAGACCAAACCAATCCTTATTAATGCCTTTAAAAAATACCTGGAGCCTGGCGAGTCAGTAGGTTCGATCAGGGAGCTAATGGATCATATGGGTCTACGAAACAGAGTGGGTCGGCCGCATTGCAAGGCCAGAGTCCATGAAATTCTGGACGATCCTTACTATGTAGGTATTATCCGCTTCGACGGCCAAGAATATCCCGGAGCGCACGAGCCACTTATCAGTAAAGAGCTGTACGCAAAGGTTCAACAAAAACTTCACGGTAAGCGCCCTAATCGGTATCGTCAGCATAATCCCGTATTTAAGGGCGTTATTAGCTGCAAGAATTGTGGCGGTCTCGTGACCTGGCAGTTGCAGAAAGGCCGCTACTATGGCACATGCCAACGCAACAGCGATGCCTGCCGAGGCCGCAAGCTACTGCGCGAAGACAGAATCGAGGCAGAGGTTGTTGTCCTGCTAGAAAAGCTCGTCTGCCCCTCACAAGAGATTATCCAGTGGGTCGCCGATACCATGCGCGGCCAGCATCAAAATAGTATCGAAGAAAAGGAGCATCTATGGAATTCGGTTAAGACACAGATCGATAGAGTCGAGCGTATGGACGACCGCTTGTACGAGGACAAGCTCGCCGGTGAGATATCGATTGAAAAGTATGTCGAGAAGCACGCCGAATTTGGGCGCCAACAAACCGAGCTACGCAAGCAGCTAGAGAGCATCGACAAGTCTTTTGGCAACCGACTTGACCAGGTTTTAGTCTTGTTGGAATTGTCCCAAAAGGCTGCTCAAATCTACGCTAAAAGGACGCCTCAACAAAAGCGGCTGATAATAACCAAACTTTTCAAGGAAGTAGTCTTTGACAACAATGACCTATCTGTTAGCTACACAAATTTTGCACAAATCATTGCGCGAAACGTGTTAGAAACGAAAAAATTAATAGGAGACGAACAATGAAGAACCAAACTTTAAAAAATGACCCCGCCAACGGAGATGATGAGGCCAATCTTGACTTAATAAGTCGTCTGCGTCTGGTTTGGTGGAGTATGGCGGATTCGAACCGCCCACCTCCTGCGTGCGATGCAGGCGCTCTACCAAATGAGCTAATACCCCAAGCGACAACATAAAGCATAGCAAATAACAGGCTAGAAGCCAAAGGGCGAGTGCGCGAAATGATTAGTCAGAAGTACGAAGGTGAGCGTCAATATAACCCAGCCCACAATCAGCCCAGGCGCTTCTTTAAATGGGCCTTCATACTTCCATGAATGCGTAATGAGGTTGAAACCTTCGATCAGACCGTACTGTGTAAGCGTAGTCAAAATAAATGCCAGCCAACCCGGCGCTCCGGCGTAGCGATAGATCGCCCAAGTGTCTTGCATAATCAGCATGAATATCCCCCAAAAGATCGGCAGCCCCAGCAGTAGGTAGCGATGGCGCTCTGCGGCCGGGTAGAACCACAACGGGAACGTCAACTGGCCTACATATTCGTACAACATGCCCTGCATAGCACCGATGGCAAAAAATTGCAGCGCCGTGCCCACGCCGATGGTATAAAAAGACGTGCCGGCGGCACGCTGTAAAACTGCTTCAACAAAAATGAGTATTGCGAGGGCGAGGACTACCCCAATGGCATCGGCTGGCTTACGGAATTTGCGTTCGCTCAGCTTTTTGCCCTTGAGCGCAAACGCCGCCAGGAAAGCCCCAGCAATCAACACAATACCCAGGATAATCAACAGTGTCGTCATAGTAAATTCCAAAATGGTGGAGCATATCGGATTCGAACCGATCACCTCTTCCATGCCATGGAAGCGCTCTAGCCAAATGAGCTAATGCCCCGAACAATTGGTAATTTTAACAGATGGCGGGCGAAATGAAAAGCTAAAACACGCGCTTGCGCCGCGCAAATACAATGACGCTGGTAATTAGTAGCACAACGGCGCCATTGAGCACCCAATAAAACCACGGCTCCCATTGCCACGGCAGGTGGACGTTCATGCCGTACATGCTGTAAAACACATTGGGCAACGCAATGATTACGGTGGCGGCGGTAAGCATCTTCATCGTGCGGTTAAGGTTGTTGCTGCTGATGCTGGTATACGCTTCGCGGATGTGGATAATGCTCTGCATGTTGCTATTACACGACTCTATCGACTGTTCGTTATTGAGCAGCAAGTCTTCCACTATGTCTTGGTCCTCCTCAAAGAGCGGCATGTAGCGGCCAAGCATTAGCCGACGCAGCGTGGCATTGGTGGGCATCAGTGAGCTTAAGAATTCACTGAGCTCGTCTTCGATCAGCACAAAATCGATAAAGTCTTGGTTAGCGATTTCGTGGCCGCGCAAGCGCGAACGGATCAGCTTAATTTGCTTGCTAGTACGGCTAATAAAGGTATCGTACTGTTCCACAATCTGTTGCAATATGAGCAGCACCAGTTTGGCGCGTTGAGTGGTGGCAAAGTTAACCTTGCCGCTTAAAAATGAGTCGAGCTGCGGCAGGCGTACCTGCGACACGGTTATCACTAGATCATTGCCAAAAATAAATAGCAGCGGCACGGTGACCAACTCTTGGTCCGGCGTCTTGTACACAAAGCGCACGAAGATATAACTGCTTTCGCCCTCTTTCTCTAAACGGGGCATCTCGTCTTCGTCTAATGCGTCTTCGAGGTGGCCGCGCTCCAGGTCAAACTTCTTAACGAGCACGTCAATTTCGGCCTGGCTTGGCGCTTCTACGTACACCCATGAGCCGGGTTTGTAGGCATCTAGCTCTTGTAGCCGCTGGTTGCGCAGCGTTTTGTAAAAATACTTAATCATGTTTTTGTCCTCTGCCGGCTATTATAACCAGCAAGGCAAGATAAAGAAATTGGCTACGCTTGCTGTAAGAAAGCGCGGAGCTTATCGAGCGCAGGTGTACGATAGGACGTGCGGGCGTAGTCTGCTTCACTCATCTCGGCACGGGTGATGTCGAACCCGTCGTTAATAAATATCGGGTCAAAGCCAAAACCACCTGTGCCGCGGGGCGCATCAGCAATACGGCCGTGCATTTCGCCATCAAAAAGGCGTAGATCACGGCCATCGTATACACCGTAAGACACGCGGCCGATAGCGGTTGGCTCCGGTAAGCTGTGGGCTAGTTTGAGTAGGCCGTCGTAGCCGATTTCGTCAATAAACCATTTTATGAATGTGCCTGGCAATTGGCCCATGGCGGTAAAAATCAGGCCAGCATCTTCTACTAACACTGGCTTATGTAATAGCTCGTAGGCCTGGCGAACTTTGTGCTCCACCACTGTGTGTGGGTCGAGCGATTGGATTTCGTCGAGGTCGAGCTTGTGGTGCAGCACCGGCACGCCGAG
This sequence comes from Patescibacteria group bacterium, assembly GCA_035479875.1. Taxonomy (GTDB): domain Bacteria; phylum Patescibacteriota; class Saccharimonadia; order Saccharimonadales; family UBA4665; genus PMNU01. The sequence goes on from DATIIH010000008.1 coordinate 48,400, forward strand.
CCATTTAACCAAAAAATCCACTTTATTGGGGTTGCCAGTAATAAATGTAAGGTCTTTCATACTTATCCCTGAATCTGCGATTCAAACATCTCATAAAAGTGTCCTTTACGTGCAATCAGCTCATCGTGAGTGCCTGACTCGACCAGCTTGCCATCCTTCAACATGTAAATGATGTCGGCTTTTTTGACGGTACTCAAACGGTGGCTGATGGTGATAACGGTGCGGTTTCGTTCGGCAAACAGACGCTTGAAGATACGCGCTTCGGCCATGGCGTCGATGGCGGAGGTAGGTTCGTCGAGGATGACGATGGGCGCATTACGGTAAAAATCGCGCGCCAGCGCTAGTCGCTGCCACTGGCCGCCGGACAGGTCGGTGCCTTTATTGCCGTCGTCGTCTTCCATCCAGTTGTTGATATACGAATCAAGCCCTTTGGGCAACTTGCGCACGAAATCGGTCGCTTCGGCATCTTTGAGCGCCTGTTGCAGACGCTTTTCGTCAGGGACCGCTTCAACATCGCCGAAACGCACATTATCGCCGGCGGTGGCGAAGCCGTAGCTGATAAAGTCCTGCTGGAGTACGCCGAGTTGACGGTGCCACGACGCAATATCAATAATCTCGAGCGGTGTTCCGTCGAGCAGTAGCTTACCGGCGGTCGGATTATAGAGCCCCGTTAATAGCTTAATAAGTGTGCTCTTACCCGCGCCGTTCTCCCCTACAATCGCCACATGCCGGTTGCGCTCGATAGTCAGGTTGATGTGCTGCAACACGTTGGGGTTATTCTTGCCCGGGTAGTGAAACGAAACATCGTCAAAAACAATTGCTGCCGGTGCGCCCTCCAATGTGACACTGCCCGCCGCCCTTACCGGCAGCCGCATAAACTGCTCGTAATCGAAGAGGTTGGCCACATCTTCGTCGATGCTTGAGATGGTCAATACCAAACTGCTGGCACTTCCCATCACGCGCGATACCAACTGCTGCACGTACAGGAACTGACCGAGCGGCTGCCTGCGCCCGACGACCTGCAACGCGATCCACACCAAGGCGCCAACTTCGGCGGCAGCTTCTAGTGTATTAGACAGTAGCACCATCGGCACGGTCTGACGCTCGATTTCGATGCGCTTCTTCTCGTCTTTGTCACGCAGGCCGGCACGCAGCTTAAGCAGGTAGCGCACCATGCCATAGAGACGCAGTTCACCGACGTAGCGCGGCTGCAGCATATTCCATTCAATGAGGCTTAGCATACGGCGCACTTCGACGTTTTCATTCCAATGCTTTATTTGCCGCCGCGACAGTTTGATCTGCACGTACAGTCCGGGGATGATGGCAACCAGTATAGCTACGGCCAACCCCCAGCTAACATAAGAAAGGGCAACGATGGCGCTAACGACCGATATTAATTGAGATACGATGGTTGCGATACGATCGGAGACCCACGCGAAAAACCGCGAAAATTTTTGGGCTCGGTCGTAGAGATCGGCAGTACGCTTATCGTCATAGCGCCAAAAATCGAGCGACAAGAAGTGCTCGAACATCTGATTGGACACCCGGGTTTCAACCACGTACCGCATCTTGGCCTGCACATACTGATCCATACTGCCCCAAAGAGTCATAACCAGCCCTAAGATGGCGGTGATGATTACGTAGACCAAGACATGATGTTTAGCGCCCGGCGCACCGCCATAGGCAGCTGCCAGTGCCGTAGTGGTTTTAGCCGCGTAGAACGTCGTCGCGATCGGCAAAACGGCATAGATAACAGAACCTAGCAATTTGAATATAACGGCGGTCGGCGCCGTTCGAAATGTCAGCCCAGCAACGCCTAAAATCGCCCGAAGCTGCTGTTTGGCGGTGAGGTTTTTGGACTTAGCCATGGATATAAGCTTACCGTGCGCGCTAACGCTTGCCAATTATTTCTAGCAATGCCGCTTCGTCAATTTGCTTGGTGCCGAGTTTTTGAGCCTTGGCAAGCTTGCTGGCGCCGACGTTGGCGCCGACCACCAGGTAGCTTGTGTCTTTGCCCACCGAGGATTGAAATGTACCGCCAAGTTCTCTGATCTTGTCCGCTGCCTCATCGCGGCTCAAATGCTCCAGAGTGCCAGTTACGACAAAACTCTTGCCATGCAGCGGGCCGCGGGCGCGGGAGACGTAGTGCGGCTTAACGCCAAGCTTCTCAAACTTTTCGAGCAATCTTTCGTTATCGCTATCAGCAAACCAACCTAAAATGCTCTCTGCTACGATGTCACCAATGCCCTCAACCTGTAAAAGTTGGTCCAAAGTTGCATGTCTTAGCGTATCGAGCGACCCAAAATGTTCTGCTACGTCAATGGCCGTTTGTGCCCCCACGTGACGAATGCCGAGGCCATATATAAAACGTGGCAGTTCCGGTTTTTTGACTGCGGCGATCGCTTTGACCAGGTTGGTGGCCGATATTTCGGCAAAGCGCTCGAGCTTAAGTAGGTCTTCTTTGCTGATGGTATACACATCGGCCATGTCGTGGACCAGCTTAGCGTCAACTAAAGCAACCACATTTTTTTCGCCCAAACCGTCAATATCCAACGCTGATTTACTGGCAAAATGCTCCAATGCTTTTTTGAGCAGTACTGGGCCCGTTGCGCCCTTAACGCGGTATACGGCTTCGCCCTCCGGGCGGTCGAATGCGAGTTCTGGGTATTGGCGCGCCAGTTCTTTTTGCATGTCAAACTTATGAGCAGACTTAGGGCGTAACTCGGTCAAGACCTTAGAAACTTGTGGGATGATATCACCTGCCTTAAAAATGACGACCGTATCGCCTACACGAATGTCTTTACGTTCGATTTCGTCGGCATTATGTAAGCTGGCGTGCTGCACGGTGGTACCAGCTACAACTACGGGATCGAACACCGCTACCGGCGTAGCGGCGCCGGTACGCCCGATGCTTAATACAATGTCGCGTACTACGGTGGTTGCCTCTTCCGCGGCGTATTTGTACGCCACTGCGCCGCGCGGGGCTTTACCCACAACGCCGAGACGATCGAATTGCTGGTGGTCGTTCACCTTTATAACCAACCCGTCGGTGTTATACGGAAGGTTATGCCGCTTTTCTTCCCAGGTATCGGCAAAACGCATGACCTGATCGACAGAGGTAAAAACTTTGGACTGATCATTGGCGGCCAGGCCAAGCGCGCGGATGGCTTGATAAGCAAACTGGTTAGTGGGGACTTCGCGCGGGTCGTCACGTAACAGCTGCCAAGCGCGGAAACGCAGCGGACGGGCAGCAGTTAGCTTGGGGTCAAGCTGGCGAATCGAACCTGCCGCTAAATTGCGCGGATTAGCATACTGTGGCAAGCCTTTGGCCTCGCGCCGTTTGTTAAGCGCCTCAAAGTCTTTTTTGTAGATAACCACTTCGCCACGGATTTCGGTGCGGCCTTTAAGAAATGCGGCATGGGCTTCTGACGAACGCAAATGGATCGGTACGCTATCGAGGGTGCGTATATTAGTGGTTACGTCTTCGCCCACCAGGCCGTCGCCGCGAGTTACTGCCTGGGTAAATATACCGTCGACATACACCAGTGAGCAGGCCAAGCCGTCCATTTTGACGTCGGCAAAAAACTCAATCTTTTCATTTGGCAACAGCTTTTGAGTACGTGTTGCCCAGGCCTGGACTTCGTCGCGGTTAAAGACGTCGTTAAGGCTGATCATGCGGGTAGCGTGGCGTACTTGGGTAAAGCCGGGTAATGGTGCACCGGCAACGCGTTGAGTGGGGCTATCGGCTGTGACGAACTCCGGGTACTCAGCCTCCAACTCGCTTAGTTCGTGCTTTAAGCTATCGGCGGCGGCTTCGCTCATTGTAGACTCGTCGAGCACATGATAATGATAGCGATAGTCGTTAATGAGATCGCGCAGACGGGCGATACGCTCTTTGGCCTCGGCCCTAGTCAGTTGTCTCATAGCAGCGAACGGTACAACCCATACAGATAACTATGTGCCACCAAAAGCGCCAACATCGACACTAAAAAGAAGATCCACGGCGAAATAACGGTGAGAAATAAAATAAACGGAACGGTTAGAATGGCCGAGCCCAGTAACAAAGCTATCGGCAAAAAGAGCATCTTGCGTAAGATTGCCCAGCGGTGCAAGCGTGCCACCTGGCGCACAGCGCGCGTCGTAGCCCAGGGTGTAGCATCGGGCAGACAAACTGCATACAGGCTGAGAATGGTTGGGCAAATAATATACAGCGACCACACCGACAACAAGAATGCTAAGAACCCCCACCCTACCTGCTCAAACCCAGACACGATGATGCCATTATTGACCACGGTAACGTACAGCAATATGCCCACTACCATCGGCAGCAGCTGTATACCAATCAGCAGCAGCGTAAGGACAAACGGCACCAGTGGATACATACCGCGGTAAAATGCATCACGGACGCGAAAGCGATGCTCAGCGTAAGCCTGGCGCAGGGCCCAAATAAACGCCAAACTCAGCATAATACCAAACATGATCTCGTATATGCCGGCGGAGGGGTTTCCCGTGCCGTTCGTACCGCCACCGAGTAAATATGCAAATGTCGCTACGCCGCCAAACAGTGCAGACCAGTGGCCGTGGGCTAAAAGCGTAAAGCTAGTCTTGGCCGTCGTCACGGTGCTGAACTCGCTGGTATCCAGCGAGAATATAAGCCGTAGGATGGCGTAAATAACCAGCATTCCCAAGAACAATTTCCAGTTCTTGCGCAGAATCTTAAGAGCCGCCCAAAATATTTTAAACGCTGAGGGCAACTTGGCCCCCGCCTGAGCTTGCTTGCGCAACTTGCGCGGCACATGCTTGCGCTTGGGCAACCTAAGGCGCCGCACTGCCGTCACAGGCTGGACGGCTGGTGTTTTAGCACTGGGAGCTTTTTTGGTTTTTGCTTTAGCAGGGGCGGTCTTCTTGGCCATGATAGTAGTTTAGGCGTGGGTGCCCATGCTGCGCAAGCGCGCAATACGGTCTTTAATTGGTGGATGCGTACTAAACAAATTAGTGATGCCGTGACCGCGCAACGGATTAGCAAAAAAGAAGTGCGCAGTAGCAGTATTCTGGCGTTTGAGTGCGCTGCCGGTGCGAGCAATCTTCTCGAGTGCGCTGGCAAGACCTTCTGGATAGCGGGTAGCAAGTGCGCCGCTGGCGTCGGCCAAATATTCACGCTTGCGTGAGATAGCCAACTGAATAAGGCTGGCAATGATCGGCGCCAAAATAGCGGCCACAATACCGACGATTAAAAAGATTTGGTTGTTCTCGCGCTTGTCGTCACGGAACCACACCAAACGCAGAATGACATCCGAGATTACTGCAATCACGGCGGTCAGCGCAAAGGCCAGCATCGACACTCTAATATCGTAGTTTTTGATATGGCTCAGCTCGTGCGCTAGCACACCTTGCAGCTCGTTATCCTCCATGATGTCGAGTAGCCCCTGCGTGACGCAAACTGCGGCATGCTGGGGGTCACGACCAGTAGCAAAGGCGTTGGGCGCGGCGTCAGGCATAATGTACACCTTGGGCATCGGCAGGCCATCGGTGATTGCCAAATTCTCAACCACGCGCCATAGGCGCGGCTGGTCTTTTTTGGTAATTGCTACCGCGCCGTTGAGCGCCAAGCTCATCCGCCCGCCGGCAAAATAGCCAATCACTGCGTAAATAAGCGCAAAGATCACCACACCTATAGTAAGCCCTTGGGAACCGCTATATAGATCAAACACCCAGGCCAGTAGGCCGGCGAACATGAAAAAGCCAAGCATGATATACACCGTGCGGCGTTTATTGCTGGCTATTTCGCTGTACATATAAGACTAGGCCTAGCGGTGGAGTTAAAACTTAACGTCAACGGGCTTTTCGGCAGCTGCTTGGTCGGCGTCATCCAGCTCAAAGAACTCTTTGTCTTGCTTAAAACCGAGCATGTTAGCAAAAATATTGGTAGGGAAGACCTTGCGCTTGGTGTTAAAGTCGCGCACCACACCGTTGTAAAAACGGCGGGAGGCCATGATTTTGTCTTCGGTGTCGGTGAGTTGGGCCTGCAAGTCGCGGAAGTTGTCGCTGGCTTTGAGCTGCGGGTAGTTCTCGGCTACGGCGAACAGGCTCTTAAGCGTTTGGCTAAATTGGTTCTCGGCCTTGGCAGTTTCGGCCGGGCCCTGTGCGTTTAAGGCATTAGCGCGAGCTTTGGTGACGTTCTCGAAAACGCTTTTTTCGTGAGTGGCGTAGCCCTTAACGGTGTTGACGAGGTTAGGAATCAGGTCGTAACGACGCTTGAGTTGGACGGTGATGTCGCTCCAGGCTTCGTTAGATTGCTGATTAAGGCGCACCAAGCCGTTGTACATCGCGGCTACAATGATAATCAGCAGGACGATAACTCCAATAATGATCCAGGGCATATTTCTCTCCTTAAGTGTACTTATAGTATACGCTGGTAATGCTATCATGGCTATATGCCGCTCGTACGGATTCGCCCAGCACCGCCACCGCCCAAACGGTGGCCCAAACATGTACGCAATGTATGCATTCTGTTAGTAGTTGTGGCGGCCGGCATCAACGTACTGCGCCCCGTTCCGCCAGCGACCATCACAGCGCTGGCGCTGCCGACTACGGTCGCTCAGCAGGTGGCAGTAGAGTGGCCGGCAACCGGCGAGGCCGCGCTCCAAGTGGCGGGCATTAGCCCCATCCTAGATAACGGCCAAACCGCTCCGGCGGCTACGGCCAGCATAGCTAAAGTGATAACCGCTCTTACCGTTTTGCAGAAAAAGCCGCTGCTTCCCGATACCACGGGCGGCACCATCACGCTCACGCCAAGCGATGTCGACCTCTACAACACCTACCTCGCCCAAGACGGCTCAGTGTTGCCCGTAACCGCCGGGCAGCAACTCAGCGAGTACGACGCCCTAGCAGCCATATTACTACCGTCAGCCAACAACATCGCCGATACCTTCGCCATATGGGGTTACGGTACTATGACCGCTTATCGCGGTGCGGCCACCCAATTTGTACACGACCTAGGCCTCACCAACACGGTAATCGGCTCCGATGCCAGCGGCTACTTAGCCGATACCACCAGCACGCCACGCGATCTCATAGTGCTTGGCGAGCAAGCCATGCAAAATCCGGTGTTTGCGCAGATCGTAGGCCTACCGCGTACCACTATCGCCGGCCAAGGAACGATTTATAACTTTAACTCGATGCTTGGCGACGACGGTATTGTGGGCATTAAAACCGGCAATAATAACGAAGATCCCGGTGCATTTTTGTTCGCCGCCAACTACCAAGTGAGTAAAGGCCATTCGGTGGTGATTTACGGTGCCGTGCTCAATGCCCCGTCACTGCGCAGCGCCCTGCTATCCAGCGTGCCGATTATCAACTCCGCGCAACAGGCACTCGAATATGTGACGCCGGTACGCGCCAAGCAAACCATTGCCACCGTAAAAACGGCTTGGGGCGCGAGCACTACTGCAGTGGCAGCCAGCGATGTAAGTTTGGTGCACTGGAAAGGCAATGACTTAATGACGACAGCGAGTGTTCCGGCACACACCACAGCATTTAAAAAAGGTGCCACACTTGGCACAGTAAAAATCACCAGCAACGACAAAATAAGTTCAGCGAATGTGGTACTCAGCAAAGATGTACCAAAGCCAAGTTTTTGGTGGCGCCTAACTCGGCACTAAATAAAAACACCCAGTAAACTGAGTGTTTTTACATGGTGGGCGCTGAGGGGCTCGAACCCCCGACCCCCTCGGTGTAAACGAGGTGCTCTAGCCAACTGAGCTAAGCGCCCTGGGAACCCGCCTATTGTAAATTAACGACGTTAATTTTGCAATAAGACGAGTCGGTGTGCTATACAAAATCGACAAATTGGCCGGCGTTAGCCACTATGGTCTGCAGCGCGTCAGGCATGAGCACCATACCCTGACGAGGCAGTGGGTTTGGGTCTTTAGCGGAGGGCTCTGGTTGGTGGACACCCATGTCTATAAATCCAACCGATGGTTCGCCCCGCCTATTACCAAGGTTGTAGTATAGATCCAACGCGGCTCGGTTTGTCGTGTCGGTCTCGATCCAGATACCGTCATCTAACAGCGGTGGCAGTCCGTCGACTCCGCCGTCCATAGTCAGTTCAACAATTTGCTTCAAGCCGGCAATCGCTAACCGTCTGCCGATACCCTGACCCTCAAAGCTACTACCGGGGACTTTCGGGTTATTGTAAGCCGTCCTAAAGGCCATCGTCCGTTGCGGCCTATAAGGAGCGTCGGGGTAGTCACCTTTTGGAAATGCTTCGCCACCAATCCATACGAGACCAGCCACGTCATCGACGCCCTCCATCGGTAGATCTTCTTCTAGCCCAGGTGCAACCTCATCGGTCCAAGCAGTAAACACGTCACGGCCGCCGCCCTTGGGGTGCCAGCCAGAAAATTTTTCAGGAGAAAAACGATTTTGGTCCTTTTGACCCAATGTCGCCATGATGCCGGGGTGGAAGGCGCCAGCATACACTGCAGCACGAACCCGTTCATTATGACCGTGGCGAACGGTAATCGGGCCTTCAGTCTTTGATGGAAAAGTAGCAATTTTAGTAACTGTCATAGGGTGATTGTAGCGCTCCTTAGATAAAAAGTACAGAGATGTTCTAGATGTCAAATTCATGTCATAGATTATGATACCTGGCATCTGCTAAGCGACACCTGCGAGCTCTGGCTACCCAGGCGTGGGAACTGCAACTGTAATGAAGGGCAGCCACAGGCCGGCATTGATGAAGCCGGGAGGCACGGGCCCTAGGCCCATAGTCTGGTAGGACATGCGTCGCCTTGGGTCAAGATTGGGGTATTCCGGATGACTGGCGTACTCTACCAGCTCACCCCTGTGGAGGCTGTGTGTCAGCGTAACAGCGACGCAGCCAGGAAATTGGGCGTCCGGAGGGTCCACTATACCGCGCCAGTAAGGCGTAAAGACCGGCTCATGCCCCCGCAGTTCTTCCGCGATGCCAGCGCGCTGTTGAGCGGGCGACATGTGCATAGCCACGCCTGCCGCAATGCTAAAAAGCGCTCTGGCCGCACGTGCAGCGTGCGAAGTGCCTGGCCGGTAGTGCCACACGCTAATATCCATACCCAGTACAAGTTGCGCAGGGCTAAAAATCTGTCCTTCGCACACTTCTTCTAGCTGGGTACGGCGTAGCTGTTTCTCAACAGATGTCATAACCGACATACTCTACCATAAACCGGGCACAATTACAATGTTGCAAGATGCACCAGGAGTGCCTATACTATACTTTGTAAAGTAAAGGAGCTCGACGTGCAGAAAATAGTAATTATCACCGGCAGCACACGCCCTAACCGCAAAAGCAAGGTGGTCGCTGAATGGGTGGCGAGCACCGCGGGCACCAGCAAAGATTTTGAGTTTGAGGTTGTCGACTTAGCCGACATCAACCTGCCTTTTCTCGACGAATCGATCCCGCCGATGGCAGATAGATATCAGAATGAACACACCAAAAGATGGGCAGAGATCATCGGCCCAGCCGACGGCTACATCTTGGTTACACCAGAGTACAACCACAGCTACTCACCGGTGCTCAAAAACGCTCTAGATTTTCTATACAAAGAGTGGAACCGCAAGCCCGTGGGCTTTGTAGGCTACGGCGTGGCAAATGGCGTGCGTGCCATCGAACATCTTAAACAAGTTGTTGTGCAACTCGACATGGCACCGTTAAACGCACACGTTGGCTTTAACGTTATGGCGCATTGGGACCACGATGGCGCATTTAAGCCGGACGAAAGTGCGGCCCAGCTGCTAGGCCGCCTCCTCGGTGAGCTCAAGTGGTGGGGCGAGACGCTCAAAGCAGGCCGCGAACAAGCTACCGCAGCCTGACAACTGCCAACAACCTCGCCGGGCACCTACTGCTCTAGATTAGCAAATATCGTCTTTGCCGTCTTAACCTCGGATAGATCAAAATACTCGCTAGCAGGCTTTGGATCGGACAGCCCGCTGTCGTCACCAGACGATTTCACGTACCCACCCGAAAATATGAACCCCATCGTCTTGCCGACTTGATTGGGATAAAAGCCTAGCCCACAGCCGCCCTGTCCGCTCGCCGTTTTATAAGCTGATGACATTAGATTGATGCTGTCTATATTCTTATGATTATCATTAGCGAGCGTCGGAACGATGACGTATGCATCATTAAGCGGCACGACCGTGCCAAAATAAGCCGTGGCACAAGACATGGCCGGATTAACATGTGTCGTTGCCAAGTTAAAGTTCATCTCAAAATTGTGGGGGCCGTCGAGCGTTATATCCTCTAAAACATAGCCGCTCGCCTCGCCTTTGGTGAGTTTCCAGCTAGACGGGTATGAGAACCGGATCGTGCTGTGCGTCGATTTATACGTTAGCCAGCCGCTCGTGCCGGTCGTCGTGCCTGGATCAGTCACGGCGCTATTGGACGTGGGATGGGATCGATGCCAAATGTAGACGCCGGTTAACGCCACTAGCGCAACCGCGAAGACGATCAAAAAAAGTTCTACTAGTGAAAATCCAAGCTGTCTTTTATGCATATTCTTTAGCTCCAAAAACACGAACCTTAAGCAAAAGTAGTCTACACAATACAACGTGCACATGGAGGCCCACAGCCAGCACCGCAACTGCCATTGCAGCGTAGCCTAAACCCGCTGGAGACATGAATCTAGCGGCTGCGAGGTGCGCCGCGGCTGCGGTATAGGGCACAAAGAGGCGAAAAAACAACGTCATATATAAAAACCATACCACAAATACAATCAGCCGAATACCTTCCCGCTGTATCGCCTGACGCCACCGCGTTTGTAGGCTGGGATGCACTTAATGAAGCTCCTTGCCAAAATGTTTAGGATGAAGTTGCCCTATGTAAAAGGACTAGTTTTACTTGGCTTTGGCCGAAACGGTAGCGCTGGAGGCGCTTGCGTTGCCTGCTGCGTCGATGGCCACAATGTGGTAGCTGTAGGTGGTGCCGCTGACGAGGCCGGTGTCGGTGTAAGTGAGCGTGGAGCCGGAAACGGTCGCCACGGGGGTGGAGCCGCGGTAGATACGGTAGCCGGTGACGGCGACATTGTCGGTGCTGGCGGTCCAGGTGAGTTTAACGGTTTTGTTGGTAGTGCCGGTGACGGCGGTGAGGCTAGTGGGAGCAGTGGGAGCGGTAGTGTCGGCGGCAGTGGAGACGGTTGTGGCAGTGGCTTGGACGCTCTTGTTGCCGGCGGCGTCAAAGGCGTCGATTTGATAAGTGTAGGCCGTGACGGGGCTGAGGCCGGTGTCGGTGTAAGTGAGCACAGCGCTGAGGGTGGCTATGAGCACGCCTTTGCGATAGATGTGATAGCCGGTGACGGCACGGTCGTCGGTGCTGGCGGTCCAGGTGAGGGTCTCGCTTGTGGCGGTCACGCTGGCTACCTTAAAGTTGGTGGGTTTGGTGGGAGCTACGGTGTCGACGGCCGACTGGGTGGTGGCGCTGGCGGTGTTGCTGGCGGCGCTCTGATTGCTGGCGGCGTCGAGGGCGCGCACGGTGTAACTGTAGGCGGTGCTGGCGGTGAGTCCGGTATCTGAGTAGGTGGTGCCAGTGGGGCTACCGACGAGCGTGGTGCCGCGGTAGACTTTGTAGCCGGTGACGCCTTTGTTGTCGGTGCTGGCGGTCCAGCTGAGGTTGATTTGCGAGGCGCTGACGGGGGTGGCAGCGAGGCCGGTGGGAGCGGTGGGAGCTACGGTGTCGGGGGTGGTGGCGCTGGCAACTGCCGACTTGGCGCTAGTGTTGTCGGCGGCGTCGTAAGCGGCCACCGTGTAGGTATAGGTGGTGGCGCTAACGAGGCCAGTGTCGGTGAATGTGGTACCGATAACTGTGGCGATGGGGGTGCCGGCGCCGTTGCGGTAAATGTTGTAGCCGGTGACGGCGATGTTGTCCGCGGCCGTGTTCCAGGCGAGGACGATGGAGGTGCCGTTGCTTTGCGCCGTGGCCGTGAGGCCGGTGGGAGTGCTCGGAGCGGTGATGTCGGGCAAAGTGACGTTCAGGCCGGTGCTGGGGCTGCTGTGGTTGCCGGCGGCGTCGTAAGCGTCGACAGTGAAGGTGTAGCTGAGCACATTGAGCACGCCGCTGGCGACAAAGCTGGTGCCAGCGGTAGTGCCAATGGGTGCGCCAGCGAGGTAGACGGTGTAGCCGACGACACCGACGTTGTCGGAGGCAACGGTCCAGCTGAGATTAATATTGAGGCCGTTTACCGTGGCAGCGAGGCCGGTGGGCGTAGTGGGCGGCGCGGTGTCGGGGGTGGTGGCGCTGGCGGTGTTGCTGGCGGCGCTCTGATTGCTGGCGGCGTCGAGGGCGGTTACGGTGTAATTGTATGTCGTTGCGTTGGTGAGACCAGTGTCGGTGAATATGAGGGTGCTCGTGGTGCCGACCAGGCTACCGGCGCGGTAGACGTTGTAGCCTGTTACGCCGACATTGTCGGTGGGAGTAGCCCAAGTGAGCTTGATGGAGCTACCGCTTTGGGCGGTGGCTGCTAGGCTCGTAGGCGCGATTGGTGCCGTGACGTCGGGCAGTGTGGCGCTCGCCGAAGCGCTTTGTGAGCTAGTGTTACCGGCGGCGTCTACGGCAGTTACGGTGTAGCCATAGGTGGTGGCGTCTGTCAGGCCGATGTCGGTGAATGTGGTACCAAGGACTGTGGCGATGGGGGCGCTGCTGTTGTTGCGGTAAATGTTGTAGCTCTTGACCGCGACGTTGTCGGTAGCCGCACCCCAGCTGAGCACGACCGCGTGGCCACCTTGGGCCGTGGCCGTGAAGCTGGCGGGTGTAGTAGGAGCCGTAGTATCGAGCGTGGTGGCGCTGGCTGAGACGCTGACGTCACTGGCGTTACCGGCGGCGTCGAAGACGACTATGGTGTAGGCGTAGCTCGTAGCGTCAGTGAGGTTCGTATCGGTGTACGTGGTGCTGGTCGTGGTGGCAATGGGCGCCGTGGTGCCTGCGCGGTAGACGTAATAACCAGCGACACCAACGTTGTCGGTAGAGGCGATCCATGTGAGGCTAATGTGTGAGCCGTCGATAGGGGTAGCTACGAGGCCGGTGGGGATGGTTGGAGCCGATGCGTCGGGCAGGCTAACGCTGGCTGAGCTGGAAGGGTCGCTTTCGTGGCCGGCGGTGTCGAGCGCTGTGACTATGTAGGTGTAATTGCCACCGTCGATCAGGCCCGCATCGGTGAAGCTGGTGTCCGGCGTGGTGCCAACGAGCACACCGCCGCGGTAGATACGGTAGCCGGCGACGGCGACATTGTCGGCTGAGCCGGTCCAGGTAATGTGGGCCGAGAAGCCGCCAACGGCCGTTACTTGAACGCTAGCGGGGGCAGTGGGAGCGGTGACGTCGGGCGTAGTGGCGGCGGCGACCGCAGTTTGGTCGCTCAGGTTACCCGCCGCGTCAGTGGCAACAACCATGTAGGTGTAATTCGTGGCGTCGTTGAGGCCAGTGTCGGTAAAGGTGGCGTCAGTGACAGCGCCAACAAGCGTAGTGCCGCGGTAGACGTTATAGCCGGTGACGCCGACATTGTCGGTGGGAGCGGTCCAGGTAAGCGTAATGCTATGCCCGCTGGCGTCGGCAGTGGCCATGAGGCCCGTGGGGGCGCTTGGCGCGGTGGTGTCTGGCGTAACAACGGTGGCGGGAACACTTTGGACGCTGGTGTTACCGGCAGCATCTACGGCGGTCACGGTATAGGTGTAACTGGTGGCTTGGTTCAGGTTGGTGTCGGTAAAGGTGGTGGTGCCGGCCGGAAGGATTGCAAAGGGTATCGTGGTGTCGCCATTGCGGTAGAGTTTATAGCTTGATACAGCCACATTATCGGTACTGGCGGTCCAAGAAATTTGGGCCGTGGTGGCGTCCGTGAACGTGGCAGTGACGCCCGGGATACTCGGGGCCGTGACATCGGGTGTGACGGTGGTGACCGAGTCGCTCGGCGCGCTCTGGTTGCCGGCGGCGTCGATAGCGACGACGCTGTAGGTATAGCTGGTGGCGTCAATCAGGCCGATGTCGGTGAATGTGGTGCCGGTGACGGTTGCGATCGAGCCCGTGGTGCCAACGCGGTAGACGTTGTAGCCTGTAACTGCTGTGTCGTCTATGGAGGCGGCCCAGCTGAGGTTAACCTGGTGGCCGTCGGCATTCGCCGTGGCGCTCAGGCCCGTCGGTACGCTCGGCGCGGTGGTGTCTGGCGGAGTCGGGATAGCGGGTGTGATAGCAATAGCCGTATTGCTGGCCGCGCTTTGGCAGGCCGCGGCGTCTAGAGCCACCACGGTGTAGTTATAGCTCGTTTGTGGGGCGGCAGTGGCGTCAGTGTAGGCGGTGACTGCACCGATCGTGGTGAGCGGTGTGCCATCGCGCAGTACTTGGTAGCCGGTGACGCCAACGTTATCAGTGCTCGCGGTCCAGCTCAGATCGACTTCGGTGGGACCGACGGGGTTGGCGATAAGTCCGCTAGGCGCAGACGGGGCGGTAGTGTCGGGCGTGGTGACGCTTGCGATGTCGCTCGGTGCACTGGCGTTACCGGCGGCGTCAAAAGCAGCTACGGTGTATGAGTACGTGGTGATGTCGGCCAGGCCGGAGTCGGTATATGTAGTGCCGGTGATGGTTGCGATCGGCGCCCCTCCCCCATTCCGGTAGATCTTGTAGCCGGTAACGCCGACGGCGTCGGTGCTGGCGGTCCAGCTGAGGTTAGCCGAGGTGCCGTTGCTGCCGAGGATAGCGGTGAGGCCTGGCACGCTTGGCGCGGTAATGTCGGGCAGGGTCCAGGCACCCATAATCTTGGGGTCGTTGGCTAGGGCGTAGTAGTGCGCGCCCTTGGTGGGGCTCAAGCTGCCGTTGTCGTCGTAGCCCACGCGCCGGTTGGTACCGGTGGGCGATTGGCCGGAGCGCTCATCAAAGATCATATACATCTTCAGATTGCCGTACGGGCCAGTAGGGCCGGCGTCGAGTGCGGCTTTGGCGTCGTCGTAGAATTGCATTTCTTGGGTGGTAGTGGTAGTGATCCCCCACTCAGCTAGGCCCCAGGGCTTGCTGAGGAAATTGTGGGTGAGGCCGGTTACCGGGTCGGGCACGGTGCTACTATCCGCGGTTAGCAGGTTGTAGAAGCGACCGGTGACGGAGGCAAAGGTGGGTGTGGTGTTAGTGCCATAGGGGTCGAAGGTGATCCAGTCGATGAGGTTATCGCCAGGGTAGAGGTCAGGCACGAGGCAGTCCCAGGCAGAGTAGCTCATGTAGTTCATCACCCACACCACGTTGCTCACCCCGTCGACGTTTTTGAAACGATTTTCGGTGTAGGCCCACATGTTGCGGTAGTCGGCCACAGTGCCGGAAGTGCCTTTGTAGACAACGTTAGGGCAATTGGCGTCGCCGCCGGGAGACACATTGTCTTCGGGCTCGTGATACAGCGTGAGGAAGATTTTGGTATCGCCGAGCGATTTAATGCTGTTTGCCATGCTATCGATGGCAGCGTTTTGGTTGGCAATATCGCCCCAGGTTTCGGTGGGTTTCCAGTTGGTGTAGAGCAAAGTGTTTGGCCGGGTGGCGAAAGCGATGTCGGTGGCGTTGAGAGTGTTTTGGCCCGGGGTGTGGTAGGTGTGGAGAATATCGACGTGGCGCGAGTCATTGGTACCGTTAAAGGCCTGGCTTAGGCGCTTTTCGTGGCCGGCGATCTGCGCGGGGACGTTGGCGGCGGAGTCGTCGTAGTTGTAGGCCGCGGCACCCAACAACGGGCGGCAGGGGTTGACGAGCTTGGCGGTGAGGATGGGGACGCAAGGAGACGGGTCGGCCAGAGCTGGCGCGGCTTGAAGCACGGGCGCTATGAGGCTGCTAATGATAGAGATGACCGAAATAATGGACGTGAGTTTCCGAATGATCCGCAACAACTTAGCAACCTTTACTTTCCGGCTAATTATACCGCTTATAAGCGCTAATGTCAAAAATCAGCAGAAATTAGTGAAAATCGGCTTGCCGGATATCATTGACGATCTGAACCAGCGCGTTCCTGTTACTCCGAGAAGCGAGTGAAGGATGTGAGATGGTTGGCGACACAACCGTGCTAATGTGTTTCACTTTTGCTTGTTGAGCTTTGCAGCAACCTGCTACATATGATAGAGTACACAAAATTAATCGCTAAATCATGTCCTTACGATCACCAAGCCAACTGCACACTGTCGAGGGGTATACGCCCAGCACAATTAACCTATCCGACGGAGCTAGGACTACTATCCACGTAGCTCGCTACTCTCGTGAGACCACCACTGCCAGGGTAGTAAGCTTTATGTCTGCCGTCCGCTTGGCCGATTGGTGCCGAGATAATGCTGTGCCGAATGCCATGTCGGGCGCCTTTTTCTGGAGACCAGCCGAACGATGCCTAGGAGAAATCTGGGTAAACGGTGTCCGGCACCAGACCGAGCCATTCAGCACTCCTTGGGACAGGATCCGAGGGACACTCCATATTATCGACGGCCTCGTCTCGATCGGCGGGCGCAACGAATTTCCCGAACAGCCAAATGGCGACCTGCTACAAGCCGGGCCTTTGCTCGTGCGGCGCGGCCGTTCAATGGTAGCCGACGGCCAGGACGCCGAAGGCTTTTCGCTAGCAGCCGACCAATTCGATAGCGACATCACAGACGGACGCTACCCAAGAAGCGCAGTTGGCTGCAACGATGACTGCATCTTTAGCGTGGCGGTCGACGGTCGTGGCCCAGGTGACGCTGGGCTCACTATGGAGGAGTTAGCCGACTGCATGGTGGCCCTCGGCGCTACGGACGCCCTAAACTTAGATGGCGGCGGCACCGCCACGCTCATCAATGGTGGCGTTATGCGCAACACATCGCGCAATGATGTCTTAACGACAAACCCTAATGGTCGGCCGGTGCATTCGGCTATAGTATTTTCTAACCTCTAAATCCCGATCTTATTTTGCCTGTACTGCAAAAAGGTGCCGCGACTAATCGACTGGGCCATCCCACTGCCAAGCTTCCGTTTATCTGTTTTAATACGCTCCACGAATACTTTGCTTGCTGGGGTTTTTGCATCGTATTGGAAGCCCCACAACGTCATCTCAATGAGGACCGGCAGCAGGTCTTTGCCTTTTTGGGCTACCGTATAGACATATTGATTCTTAAGCACCTCGTCGCGGTGCTTTTTGATGATGCCTGCATCTTCTAGTCTACTTAGCCGATCAGCTAAGATGTTTGTAGCGATGTGCTCTTGCGGAGCAAAATCGCTAAAGCGGGTCCTGTTGTAGAACATGATGTCCCGAAGTATGAGTAGTGTCCATTTGTCGCCGAAAATGTCGAGTCCAAAACTGACGGGGCAATCCGAGCGGCGTTCATTCTTTCTGGTAGTCTTCATAGTTTTCCGAAAGGATACCATACTTGCAATGTGCAAGCAAGATTGCTACATTGTGATAAGGTTACTATAACTTTGGGAGGACGATTATGACGACTAAAGAGACTATCGAAATGTATTTGGATGCAATACATAAAGGCGACTGGGAATCATATGTCGCTGACGACTTTGTGTTTGTGAATAACAATCTCGACAAAGCAGCCCACGGGAAAGCGGCATACCTGGAAGGTGCGGGCAGATTCTTTAAGGCTACGACTGCGGTTAAGGTTGATCGAATGGTTATAGATGGCGACAACGTTGCCCTTGTCGCCCGCTACGACTTGCGCTCACCAAAAGGCGCGGCCGGCGTATGCGATGTTGCCGAGTTTATTACTGTTAAAGACGACAAACTGACTTCTTCGGCGATCTTTTTTGATACCAAGGCCTTTGCTGAGTTTATGGCACGAGGCTAAACCCCGTGGCATATAACGAAAAACGCACCGAACAAGTGCGCCAAGCACTCGCCCACATTCCAGACGTTCAAGAACGCAAGATGTTTGGCAGCTTCGGCTTTATGGTGAACGGCAAATTGTGCATTGGCGTTGGTGACCACGAAGATCACGTTATGATGGTTCGCGTTGGGCCAGAAGTGTACGAGAAAGCATTACAGAGAAAAGGCGCTCGGCCGGCGATCATGAGGGGGCAGGAGCGCAAAGGCTATATATTTCTTCTGGAGGAGGCGGTAAAGACACAAGAAGACCTAGATTATTGGGTCGGGCTAGCTCTCGACTTTAATAAAAGACTGAACTGATGCAGTGGCTTCGCCCATGGGAAGCTCAAGCGTAAAGGTGGTCCCCTTGCCGACTTCGGTGTGGGTCATATCCAGCGTTCCGTGCAAACCCTGCGCTAGCAAGCGCCCGATGTAGAGCCCCAACCCGGTAGCAGACGTATTGTCGCGCGTGAGAATACTGCCGGTAGCCTGTTGGAATTTGTGAAACAGGAGCTTCTGAGCCTCAGGCGGGATGCCTCGACCGGGGTCGGTAACGTGAATCCGCATTGTTGCCTTGGCGGTGGGTTCAAAGCTAATAGTGATCGTGCCGGTCTCGGTAAACTTCACGGCATTATCGAGCATCGAGGCGAGGATCTGGCGGACTCGGTCGTGATCTGCTACCACCGGCAAGAGCGGCTCTTTAGGGGGTGCTATTCTCAGAGTAAGTTTCTTGTCGGCCGCAGCCTTTTCGGTGGCGATGATGGCTTCTTTGGCCGTGGCTACGATATCGAACGGAGCGTTTACAAAGGCGATCTTGCCCTGCTCAAGACTCGACATATCGAGGAAGTCATTGACGATGTCGATAAGGCGGACACTCGCCTCGTACACGTCGTTCACTATACTATGGAGGTCGGGGTCTTTGAGCTGCTCTTTGTAGTAGTCGAGCATCATATTGGTATTACCGCGGATAGCCGTAAGAGGCGTGCGGAGCTCATGGGAAGCAATAGAGAAGAACTCGTCCCGAGAGCGTTGCAGGATTCTCTCTTCGGTTTCGTCAGAGAGCAGCACGACAACGCCGCGGGTTTGACCATCGAGCATGATGGGCGACAAGAAGATGTTAAAGAAAGCCCCCTCAAGAGTTACATCTCTGGCTTCGGCTGGCTTCTTCTGCTCCAAGCAATCCTTGATGTATTTGGCGATATCAAACTGCTCGACGTTATGAAAGAGTGCCGACATGGTTTCGGGACCTGAGCCGGCACTGGGCGCCTTCAGGAGGCGGCGAGCGGCATCGTTGATGGTGATAACAGTGCCGTCAGTATTGGCCATAATAAAACCTTGGCTCAAACCCAGGATTGACGCAATGAGGCGCGCATGAGACTCAAGCAGGCCCGTGGTCATATCATTGAAGGCTGTGGCTAGAGTACCGATTTCGTCCTTGGAGTCGACTTGTACGCGCTCGCCCAGGCTCCCATCGCGAATACGCGTGGCGATAGCGGTAAACCGAGTGAGTCGGCGCGATAGTCGGCGCGGGAAGAACCAGCCCAGCAGTGCCATCGCGATAGCAATAACCACGATGGTGATAATGGTGAGATTGCGCAATTGGAAGACGGGGGCGTATACTTCGGCCTTATCCATTTTGACGCCAACCGTCCAGCCTGTGCTGTCAATGGTCTTGGTGAGCTGGAGCACCGGATGGTTGCGGTAGTCTTTTGGTGCGCCTTGGCTTGTGGCATGATAGACAGTCAAGGCCGCGTCGGCGTTAAAACGCACGGGCGTGAGGTATTGCGTTGGCCGACCCGAGCTGGCCGGACCCACGAGGAAGGTCTCACCGGTCTTGCCGGTGTCGGTATAGTCGCTCGTAACCTGCAGGTAGCTATCGACCTGGTTTTCAATAATTGCAACCCCGATCTTGTGGCCGTTTTGAAATACGGGTGCTGTTAAGTATTGCCCGAGCACGCCATCAATATCTTTAAAGAATAATGTCACGTCGATGCCGGCCGAACCTTTGGCAAAAACTGGCGTGCCAGCGTAACTTTTGCCGATGAGCCGTGGGTCGCTTGAGCTGATGACGGCGCCATTCGTATCGAGAATGTGGATGCGTCGCAGGCTTCGATTATCGTGCTGGAAAGTTGTGAGAACGGCGTTTAACTGCTGGCGGTCAGCCGCCTGATGGGTCTGGTCGTAATGGTCGAGAATAAGGCGCATCTGCTCGCGCAGCGCAAACAGCGTGATGGTGTCAATATTTTGCGTCGCCACGATATCAATCTTGTCGCTTTGACGTGCGAGCGTATTGCGTAATTGGATCTGAATTTGCTGGTCGAGGGAGCGCTGCGTGTTGAAATACGAAAAACCGCCTATCGCCAAGGTGGGGATAAGGCCGTTAAAGAGGAATAGTAAAACGAGTTTCTGCGATATTTTCATAATGATATAGCAGCTAACGACCCGGGTGAAGCAGTGTAAGCCTCACCCGGGCTGGAACAAACTTTGGCTAGTCTTGAGCGACGAATTTGCCGTCTACAACTTTGTAGATGTTGTAGTTGCCGGCTACATCACCATTGGCGTCAAACTTGATAGTACCAGACACGCCAGCGAAATTCTCCTTGTAGAGAGCACTTTTAATTCCCTCACCAGTCGAGGCACCGCCTTCTAGGGCCTTAAAGATAGCCGTGTAGGCATCGTAGGTCTGGGCCGAGTAGATGAGCGGGTCGACTTTGTCGGCGGCCTGCACTTGCTCGTAGTAGGCCGGGGTTCCGTCGTTTACGCCTACCACCAACACGCCTTCGGCGGAAGCGGCGGCATCGCTAATGAGCGTGCGGTCTTTGTTGGATTCAGATCCGAGGAGCGGCATGGTCATGCCAAGCGTCTTTTTCTTGACCACGATAGCCACGGCTGAGTCCATGGAGCTGGTGGGCATGTAGATAGCGTCGGGGTTGGCGGCTTGGATCTGCTGGAGAGCGGCCGTAACATCGGTGGTGCCCTTTACGAGGCTTACCGAAGCCACTACATCGCCACCTAATTTTTTGAAGGCGGCCGCAACACCGTCGTTGAGACCAGTGGCGTACGTCTCATCCGTGTGAAGAATGGCTATCTTGTGGAGCTTGACCTTGTTGTAGAAGTAATCGGCGACGAAGTCTGCTTGTAGTGCGTCGCTCGGAACGGTGCGGAAGACATAATCACCGGCAGTGGAGATTGTTGGGTTTGTGGCCGACATGCTGATGATCGGAATGTGGTGGGCATTGGCGATAGGTGCAGCCGCGAGGGTACCGCCGGAGCAGAGCTCGCCCACCACAGCTACCACGCCTTCAGCCACAAGCTCATTCATGGCTTTGGCACCCGAAGCTGCATCACAATTGGTGCTCTTTTTGATGACCTCGACGGTAATATTCTCGTTATGCAGAGTTTTCTTAGCCAAATCAAAGCCTTGCTGAGCCGAAAGCCCACCATTAGTATAGTCGCCACTCAGCGGCACCATGAACCCGATCTTCACGCTGATCGGCTTCGCGGCAGGCTTGGCGTTAGATTGCATATACCACCAACCTGCGCCGCCCAGCACGACGACTGCGGCGACTGCGAGGCTTACCCAAAGGCCTTTTTTTGAGCCGCCAGCGGCTGGGCTTGGTTGCTCGGGTTGAGATTCGGGTACGGGAACGGATGCCGATGTATTCGGCGTGGAAGGGTTTACTTCCATATCTTTAGGGTCTGCCATAAAGACTCCATTATTAAATTAATTACTTATGTAAATTATTATAATGCTCATGCTAAAAAAATAAAGCTTGGGTCAAACCGGCGAGGACTCAAACCCATACAACAAATACGAAACCATGTTAAAAACAAAAAGACGCCTGCAGGGAGTCACCTTCTTATCTATAGGTCTATCGTAGTGCGCCAATGCAACCTTAGCCGGAACTCATACATGGCCCCAAAAACTATTGACTACAACGTAACGTCATAGTTTATAGTAACCCCACTATGGCAAACGCCTATCATTTTGAGTTGTACCTGATGGACGACAACCTACCTGTCGGTCACTGGGAAAAGCTATACCGAGCCGTTGCTTCGCATGGCGGTCTGCTCAGCTCATTTGAGCTGACTTTTGTTTGCGTCGATAACGTGGTGCGCTTTTTTGTAAGCAGCTCGCGCGATATCAGTTCCCTGTCGAATACCATCGAGGGCATGGTCCTAAAACACGCTGAGCTTCCGCCGCTACCAACCGCAGGCAAACGCCAATTATTTGTTACGCTGCCGCAGACTAACATCTTAACTACGCGCGAACACTTTCTCATCGCCAAACGCAAAACACTAGAATACGTAACGGTTAGGGTTGATCCGTTTGGCCTTGCAAAGGTCAGGCTTTACTTCCGTGCTCGTGACGGTTCATGGAGCGTCGCCACAAAGCACCTCGGCCGCCCACCCACACATCTGTTCGCCATCAATTTTGTCATCAATACGGCGTATCTCAAAAAGCAGGTGCCGCTGTACCTCGATATCGAAAAAGCGCTGAGCGCACTCGACAGCGACCCACTCAATGCTTTGTTTTCGGTCGATACCTTCCCCTACTTCGCGCATCCCTACTACCTCAACCTGGCAGGCTATGAGTTTGACAAGCACTCGTTCATCATAGGCTCAAGCGGCAGTGGTAAGTCTAGACTGATTGAGTTGCTCATTGACCGCTTGCAAAACACCGTTGCGGCCATGAACTACCGCGTCGTCGTTATCGATCCTCACGCCTCTCTGGAGCAGAACCTACAATATCTGCCTTCGACCAAAGTGGTCAACTTCAGCGGCGAAACCACGCAGCTGTTTCCCAGCGCAACTACCGATATCTCTGCCGCTACTGAGCTGACCACCACACTTCTTAAGTCTTTGCTGTCCGGGGACGCCAGCCCGCGGCTGGAGCGCGTACTGCGTTTTAGCTTGTATGTACTGTTCACGGGCCAGTGCATGTCATTGCCGATGCTCAAATCATTTTTAACTGAGCTTAGCATGCGTAATGAACTGCTGCAGCACGTGAGAGGCTTCGTACCCGACAATCTCATGTTGTTCTTTGGGTCAGAGTTCAACGAAATTCGCACGCAGCACCACACCGAAGCCCTATCGCCAATCATTGCCCTTATCGAAGAGTTACAGCTGCAGCCCACGCTACTCACCGAAGCCGATTCTTCACTCCTCAAAACTATCCAAGACAACTTCTTAACCGTGTTCTCTCTAAATAAAATTAGCATGGGCGACAAGGTAGTTAAGACCGTGGCCGGCCTGCTCATACAACAAATCTTTCTGCTGGCCCAGGCCCGTGCTTTTGGGCAAAAGGTCATCCTCATAATCGACGAGGTGTCGGTGGTACAGAATCCTGCCCTGGCATCAATCTTGGCCGAGGCTCGCAAGTTCAACCTAACAGTTATTCTGTCGCAACAATACTTTGGACAGATCGAAAAAGACTTAAGGGACGCTATTTTGTCGAACGTTCTCAATTACTACGTGTTCCGCGTATCAGAAGAAGATGCTCGGGCGCTCGAAGCCAACCTAACCATCGACATCCCCAAAGAGGTTCTGCAGCACATGGCTGAGCGTGGCTTAAAAGAAAGTGATGTCCGTACCAAACTCATGACCGAGCTCCACCCCCGCGAATGCATCGTGCGGTTAACGGCCAATGGCCATATCTTGCCTGCGGTGCGCGCAAGAACGCGCAACACCACCCAACGCGCGCCAGCGAACAGCCAACCGAACGCCCAACCCAAGCAGAACTTGCCGACTCAATTTGTTAAAAGGAGACCCTAACCAGCATGAAAAACTCACAAGCCCAAAAAATGCTCGACACCACAATCAAACAAATTGCCGGATTCGACAACACGCTCACTTTGGAGCAATGCAAGCAAAAGTTCGCCTACGACATCGATCTGCCGATTGAGGTCTACGACACCACAACCGGCGAACCGACGTGGACGGTAACGGCCAATGCTGGAAAATATATGACTCTGCAAAACGTTAGAGACCGAGTAGGTGTTGACGACTGGATGTTGCCCAAACGAGAAATGAAATCGGCTAACGATATCCTTGCCGCTTGGAGCGAGGTCAACTATGCGACTACCGAACGTCATATAGAATCACTGAATATTGGCGAGTCAGACACCATCTATTTTAGCGAAAACGTGTACCGTTCACAGGACGTCACTAAGTGCAAAAACGTTGCGTTTTGCTGCGGCGTTAATACGAGCGAGTACCTCATAGCCAGCCAACGCTCGGGCGGTTCAACACATTGCATCCGGCTGGAAGATAGCGGTGAATGCTCGAATAGCTTTAATGTGGTTTGGTCGAATAATATTGTGAGCAGCTTGTTCATACAAGATTCGAGCAATCTCTACGAGTGCATGTTCTGCTCCAAGCTCAAAGATAAGAAGTTCTGCGTTGCTAACATGCAACTAGAAGAAGCCGAGTATTACCGCTTAAAAGAGCTCGTACTCGCGTGGCTATTTAGTGCGGTCTAGTACTGGCATATGCAGCTCGGTGGTAAGGCTATCGTTAGGATCGGGATATCCCGAGGTGTCAGGAGTGTAGAACTCTATGTCTCCAAACGGCAGTCCGGTGTCGGGAGGCATATGCTGCTTTTGCCGGTATTTGCCAAGCTCCTGCCACAGCAGCGAGAGTAGTGTTGTAGAGCCCACATGCGTGTAGCTGAGGGCTGTGTAGGCAGGTACTGTTTCTTGCTGCACCAGAGTGTCTGGTTTGAGCTTCATGCCAGGTTGGCATATCACGCCGATTTTCATATCAGCTCTCGCTGGCTGGTAACTGGAGACCATGAACGCCGTCAGCCAGACACAGTTATCGGGCAGCGACTCAAACGCGCTGCGCAGCTCGTCGTTATAATCCTTGATCCGGGAATAGGGGCCTCGCTTGGCAAGATAATACATGTCGAATGACTCCACCCGTTTTAGCTCTGGCTTTACTAGCGTGCCGTTACTGTCCAGATTCTCGTAATATCGATTGATGTCGCTCAGCATGCGCTGCAAAAGTCCGATCTGGTTTTGGAGTGCGCCGCGCTGCTCGTCAAAGAGTTGCTGCATTGTACGGTCCTTGCTGAGTAAAAGTGCAATCTCATCAATCGAGAAGCCTAGTTTACGCATCAACGACACGCCCTGAAAATCCAAAATTTGGTGCGGGGCATACCAGCGATACCCAGAATCATCGACAAGTTGCGGCTTTAACACGTTCTTCTGGTCATACCAAAGTATGGTGCGCTTGGTTGTGCGCGCCAGCTTAGCAAACTGGCCGGCAGTTAGTATACTCTCGCTCATCACCTTTGATCATAGCGCGTCGATTGCGGCTTTTGAGCATGTACAGCCCGGACACAATCAACCAAATTGTCTGTGGATAGGCCACGACACGCTCCATACCGCCAAGCCCCAAGAAAAAATCCATGTGTGACAAGAACAAAAAGAGCGCCACAAGCGCCACTGTACCCGACCCAACGGAATACCATCTAGACCAACGCGGCAAGCGCAAGCGCAGACCAAAGATAATCAGTGCGATGTTGCTAAGTACAAACGCAAGGTCGGCACCTAAAAGATGTATCGGGTACATTGTGTTTTCGGGGAAAAATCCAACTAGTATCGCTCCGATGCCGGCCACCCCCATCAGGTAAAACCCGGAGCGGGCTTTACGAAATTCCTGGTACATAAGTGCCGACCCGATGGCCATAGTAAGACCGAGCAGGATGAGTGAGATGTTCATGAGTCCGTGCAATGGCGAGCACACGAAACGGTCATCGAACTGGCCGCAGCTGGTCGCAGCTAGGTCACTAATGGAATTGTCCCGCCAGCTGTACGGCAGCTGCTTCCAGGCAGACGCGACCACAACCTGTACGAGAAAGTACTGTGCGCACAACACCCACACAATTGGCCCCGCTAAAGGACGGTGTTCCACAAAAGCCCGAATATGTCGCATTGGATGCATGTTGCCAGTATACCAAACAGTGGTAGATATCGCTTCGAGTTAGCATAAACATCGCTCAAAATAAAAAGGCCCCGATTTGCGGAAGCCTTCTTATCTGTTATTCAAAAATGGTGCGCCAATGCGACCTTACATGGAACCCGGTTATCGTACAGGGACTCAGGGCAACTAAGGCGTTGTCAGCTCGAAGAGAACACCGAGTCAAATCCAGAACGGCAGACCGTGCAGCTGTTTATCGTGTTTCGGTAAGTTCAATAATATGTTTGGCTACGCGCCTTCCGCCATTACCATCGAGAGGATAGGCTTTATTCATTGCGTCTTGCAATTTAAGGCTTAGCGGATCTCCGGGCGCCATGGACTGCAGTGCTAAGTTGGCCAGCTCATGGGGCCTAACAAGCCGGGCGGCACCCGTCTGTACAAGTGGAGGAATAGGCACCCAAGCTTCCCTTTCGCTGAGAGCAAGGTAGGTTGGTCGGCGCTGTTGCACACTATGATGACTCGCTGTTGAGGATGACAATGCGACAGTGCCAGCGCGCGCTGCTGCTACGATTACGGTTACCGGTAATTTTCCGGGATTGATTGGATTAACGCCATTGTCACGCAACAGTGCCGCATATTCTTCCCAAGCGTCATCTCTCTCACGAGGGTGAGTTTTTAGGATAACGTCGCAACCTGCCTTGGCAATTTGACCCAACGCTGGTGCGCAATCCTGTAGCAACCGGAGAGCGTCTACTTCGCCCATAATTGTTGGGAAAACGGCAAACAATGGTCGACTGCCGGTTTGCAAGGCGTCCAGCCCGACTTTTTCCAGGCGAGCTAACTCACTGCGGTTCGCTGCGTAGTCAAAAGCCGGCGCCGCCCTAATAATGCGGTCAGCCCTCAGATAGCCAGCGAACAGTTTGGCGACATTTGCTTGGTCGTAGCGGTCAATAGCAACAACCAAATCGGGCGGGCACGGCTCTTGATCTTCATGCTCTTTATCATCGTCTCTGTACCGCTGCACATCAAGGGGCGTAGCGGTGTAAGAATCGCTGAGAATAACTCGCTTGACACCTTTGACTCCCCGATATTTTTTGCTTAACTCCACATGCAGGCCGGACTCGTTAGCCACCGTGTCGACAACCACGGCTGGGTCTTTAGGAACCCTCTCGGAATTAAGGGCCTCTGCTACGGATTCGTAGCGTTCTTCTGTAGATACGGGACCGTAAAGGCCCTCATATGTATCAACTGCGCAACCGGCAGCCACGACTGTGATTGCAACTTTACCCGCCAAATATGGGAGCACCTGGAAGGCGGTTTCGGCTGCCCCAGGGTGCACGGCAGCGCAGACGACTTTCGGAAGGTGATCGTCTGTCGATTCAGAAAATGGTGGGCTAATTACGATTACTTCTGCCATATAAGTATTATTAGGTATGACTATATTATAGAATATAAACCATAAGATGTCAATACCCCCGTAATGGTTCAATACCTTCGCACCACCCAGTCCACGGCGCTAGCCGTGACTGTGGTGGTGAAAAGAGGACAATTGAGCCATGCCCTACACCACCAACCCAAAACTTCCTCGACTCCGCATGCAAGCA
>DATIIH010000009.1:0-70914 GCA_035479875.1 Patescibacteria group bacterium
TCTCGGATTTTACTGACTATTTCGGCTTTGAGTTTTGGGTCGTAGGGTATGCCCTTGGCCATGTGTATTCCTCCAGATTAAACTGACAAATTAGTCCTTTCTAGAATAGACTACGTGTCCAGTTTAAGCCTAGGGTGACAATAAGCGCTGTGCGCGTTTTGCCATGCAGCAAGCGCAACAGTTCGTCAGGTTTGTTGCCGATTCTAAATGACGAAAGATAGAGTCTCATAATGATAATAGTAACAGATATGCTTAGCTTACAATCTTATACAACCAAAATTACTCTGGGGAAAGTTTGGTCGTTCTATCTCTTTGCCCAGTCAGGAACGTCATCTATTAAAGATATTGACGAGCTGCCGCCGTTGATATCCCAAAAAATGCTAAAGCATTGTTTGCCTTTGGTGTGGTGAGTAAAACCGTCAGGGCTCATATAGTAGCCATAGTCAGCGTCAGCGGGCTTACGGGTGTTAGAATGAAAATCCGAACATAGAGCAAATGACTCATTAGGACCGCCTTCATATTGTTGAACAAGGTGATAGGTATAATCCCTTAACTCACCGTTTAGACCATGAACCGCTACAGTATCCAGTTTCTCTGGTAATAGTCTTTTGCGACCAAAGTCATCCCATACGGCTTTTTCGATGATCGATAGATCTTGAGCGATCTCCTCATCAGTAAGGCGAGAATTCGTACCGCCCGCTATTCTTAAAAATGCAAATGCTGATAAGCCAAGTACGACGACAATCGCAGTGCCAATCGCCAATTTGCCGCGCGCCCTAAATGTGTACTTTTTCATAGTCGTATTGTACACATAATACTCTCTTGGCTGGGGAGCATGTTCTGGAATATAACCTTTGTGCCACTTTCAGATGAAGAGGCCAAGGAGGTCCAAGAATTGCTCGAGGAGGCTGAGGTGGAGGATGCTAGGAAATGCCAATAATGTATTGCGCCAACCTTCTTGCTGGCTCAAGTGTTCCATTCTCGATCATAGCGTCGAATACTTGCAACGTTTGCTCGCGGATACTTGCGGCGACTTGCTCATCAGCGCGAGGATCATACAATCTTATTCGCAAAACGGTAGCTGTTCCTTCGGCCATATCAGCATCAGCCAGACTATCGCCAATCAATATGACATTGCGACGCTCGGAACGAATTCTGGTAAGTTCCGGATGTCCAACCTCTTTCTTGTTTAGTACATGGACGAGTGTTTGTTTGTCCCACCCGACCACTCGTTTGTTCTCGTCGGTGATCAAAGATGTCGAAAGAATAATGGAGGGATTGATGCTATATGTTTGTGCCCAAAGTTCAATCACATCCTTGATTCCGGCTGACAAAATGATCGTGGGGATTCCATGCTCAGCGCATAAAGCAAATAATTCCTTTGCGTCGGGTCGAATATTTGCCTTAGACAGGAAATCCTGTGCTACCTCGGACATATCGACATTATGTTCGACAAACAGATCAAGGATGCTCGACCACCACTCTATGGCATGGTTACTCGTCATCTCACCACTGACTTCGAGAGCACGGTAATGTCGGAACAGTTCTTGGTATCGGTCTTGGCCTCCTTGTGGCAAATGCTCATTGAGTATGTGCCAGGTGGTCACTTCGTCGTTAGTGCCGGGTTTAGCGACGGTAAGTGTTCGATCGAAATCAAAAACGATTTGCAATTGATCAGGGCCGGTCTGTCTGAAATCCTCAATCTTCTGGGCAAGCTTGTCGGCATTAGCATGTACCAAGCCAGCGGGTATAACCTCATTCATAAGTACAGTCTACAGCAACGTGTGTCTGATCTTGCAAAAGGAGACAAAGGAACCAAACTAAACCAAACCTTCTGGAGCCAAAATAGGGTCAAAACACAAAGAAAACGCCACAATGTGACGTCCTCTTATCTGTTGATAATTTCATGGCTGGGGAGATGGTTCCTAGTCCAAACTCCTGGAGACGCGGAAGACCACGATCTCGACATTAGCGCGATGCGATATTTACTAGATGAGCCTACCAGGGATTCGGGCAAAGATACCGAGAAACACATCGGTGAGATTACGGTACAATGAACTCTATGGCAAAGAAAAATCTGCGGGAATTCGATTATATAAAGACAGCTCAACTTGATACCGATATGTGGAGGGCATATTACGGCCACAACTTTTTCTTACTTTTCGTGCTGCTGTTGCGACTGATGCGTACCCAGTTTCAGTTTAGTCGGCGGCTTGCACTCCGTGCTGCGTACTATGCAGCTATTGCTGCCACTAATTATCGCTTACGGTATGGGCGAAAAACCTTTCCGGTTGCGCTAAAAAACCTTGCGAAATTTTATCTGTTCATCTCGCGGAATGCGACTGAGCCTTTTGACTACACAAAAGCTGCCGAACTGGAGTTGGAGTGGTGGAATATTCATCGCTATCCGGAAGAATATGATAAAAAGCTGAGCGTGAGTCTGGCAGCGACCATGGCAGTCGTATATAACGGCAACACTAAAGACTTTTTGCGTTATGGCGAGTACCGGGCAAGGGCTATGATACTGCGCGACAACAGTAAGAGCCGACCCGATTGGGAGGAAATAGATTCATTGCTTAAGGCGTCATGGAAGGCCTTGCATGATGTGGCCCAGAAGGGTTGAGTAGTGCAGCTTGCCACAGATTCACAAAAAGTTTGGACGTCCTATCTCTCCCCCTCAAAGTCCAAACCAAAAATCACCCCTTTTGAGGAGGTGATTCAAGTTCGAATACTATGGCTGGGGATAGTGAACCTATTCCAAACTTTCGCCGAGCTTGATGAGACAAAAGATAATGTGCCCGAAGTGCGGGAAATACGAGAGTTATTGGGTGACTCTAACGATTTTGGCGAACATGGTCTCTAGCTTAGATAAGTCCATTTGCTCGGCGGCCAGCCGCGATGCCTCGTCATTCTCATCGCCAACTATCCCATCCCAGTCTATCTGATAACCTGCATCTGCAGCGACTCGAGTCCAGAGTACACGTTGTGCCCGACCATTACCTTCACGAAAAGGGTGAATGAAGTTTAGCTGATCGTAGAAATGAGCTAAGCGTTTCGTAAAGTTTTCTTTGGGTATGCCTTGCAGATAATTCTCTTTAGCGAGTTCGGCGAATACATAGTTGGCTGCCGTGGTAATTTTGGAAACGATCAGGAAGTACTCTGCGCCATCGGCGTTTTTCTTGATATCGACCGTTCTGATCTTACCAGCCCAATCGTAAACCCCTTTGAATAAATGTTTGTGGATGAGCAGTAACTCGGTTAAGTCATTTGTTCTTGGAATACCGATTGACTCTAGTTCGAGTTCGTTGGCGAAGACAATCTGGGGCTCAAGTGTTTTGAGTTCTTCTGATGACTTGGCTCCAAGCAAATTTCTGAGGTCGCCAATACTCGCATCAAAGTAGGGGTCGACGAAAGCCATTACAGACTGCCGTAGCGGGCTCGGATCTTAGCAGCGACGGATTTAGCCGAGGCTTTACCGGTGATGTAATTATCTGCAATCTTACGTGCTTCACGAGACACTAATAATCCCTCAAGCTTCTCGTTGGCGACAGCTTGTTTGACGGTTTTTTTTCGTTTCTGAACAGGCGAATTCATATCTATATTATAGCAAATATGGAGGCATAGAAATAGTTTACGCTTGACTGGACGCTGTCGACGAAGTTAGTGCTACTCTGTTAGCTCAATCTGTGCCGGCAACTCGCTGAATCCCACTTTAATTACCTTAACAGGCTTAATCGGCATGAACGCTCTCCACTCCCATGCCGCAAAATGTTCAAATGGTGCTCTCGGCAACACGTAAACGTAACCATTCCATTTTTCAGCTTTTGCTTGCTCGTAATCTTTTCTGCGGACATAAAAGCCGTATTGACCTCTGGGAGGATTATCCTTACCCCAGCCGCCTGTATGCCGACTGCCTAAAACAGCCATGAAGATGGCTGGCTCAATCTGCTCTGAAGCGGCTATGCAAGGCTCACCGTCTGGCTTGCCATGTGATATCGCTTGTCGAGGCTCAAGAGTAGCAATACTGTTGGTAGCTGACCCATGGAATAAATAATCTCCAGTATCCGCTAGTTGTCTCAATTCATCCATTTGCTTATCTTATCAAATAAAAAGACTTCCGAAGAAGTCTTTCATGACGCTTATGCTTGGCTGGGGATGAGGGATTCGAACCCCCGATGACGGGACCAGAACCCGTTGCCTTACCACTTGGCCAATCCCCAACGACCCCAAGATTGTAGCAAATAACAGCGGTAATTGCCAGCCCAGGGTGTGTGGTATACTAGGGCTACTTAACAACTAAATATACAGAGTGCAGGGAGAGAACTAGCTCGTTGATCTGCCGGCAGCCTGCGTCACAAGCGATGCAAGGTGCCCCATCTAGCCCGCCACAGCGGGGAAGATATTGCGCCCCCGAGCATGATCCTTTCCGCTGAGTTACGGCAGAAAGGATATTTTTATGCCCCAAAAACCAGCAAAAGCCAAGAACCGGAGTCGCTTGTTCACCAGTGAGTCGGTGTGTGCCGGGCACCCCGATAAGATTTGCGACGCCATATCCGATGCGATTGTAGACGCGGTGCTGGCCAAAGACCCACACGCCCACGTGGCTGCCGAAGTCGTTGCCGGTGCCAACCGCATTTGTCTGTTTGGCGAAATCACCACCACGGCCGAGATTAACTACGAAAAGATTGCTCGCAATACCGTTGAACGCCTTGGCTACACCGTACCGGCCTGGGGTTTTAGCCAGGAGTCCGAATTTAGCAACGACATCCACAAGCAGTCTCCAGACATCGCACTGGGAGTAGACCAAGATGGGGCCGGCGACCAAGGCATGATGTTTGGTTATGCATGCACCGAAACGTCGGAGCTAATGCCGTTGCCCATCGCTTTGGCGCACGCGCTCGCGCGCAAGATCGACGAAGTGCGCGAAAGCGGCAAGCTTAAGTGGTTGCGTCCTGACGGTAAAGCACAAGTTACCGTGCGCTACGAAGACGACAAACCAGTGGCTATCGAAAAGCTGGTAGCCGCTGTGGCGCATGATGAAAAGACGCCGGCTTTTAAGGTACGTGACGACGTTATTGAACATATCTTTACGCCGGTATTCAAAAAGTACGGCTACGATTTGCCGGCCGATGAAAACATCACGGTTAACGGCACCGGCCTGTGGCATATCCCTGGTCCAGAGAGTGACGCCGGACTCACGGGCCGCAAGATTGTGGTAGACGGGTATGGCGGGTACGCCCGAGTGGGCGGCGGCGCGTTCAGCGGTAAAGATCCAAGCAAGGTGGACCGCTCCGGCGCCTATGCAGCGCGCTACATTGCCAAAAATATCGTGGCTGCTGGGTTGGCAACGCGCTGTGAAGTAGGGTTGGCATATGTGATTGGCGGCCAACGGCCACTGATGCAAACCATTGAGACGTTTGGCACTGCTACGGTGAGCGAAGATGAACTCTACGATTTTAAAGACAAGCTGCTAGACACCAGCGTGAAGGGCATCATCCAGACGCTGGAGCTAGCGCAGCCAATCTATAGCCAAACTTCAGCCTATGGTCACTTTGGCAAAGAGCACCTGCCGTGGGAAAAAGTGGTGTCGTTTAAATAGCCACTACAAACGCCGCAGAATGGCGGCGGGTGCTTGTTTTTGCGGTGTCGGCTTTTGGCCTGTTGGGTTCAATTTGGTGATTGCTACGACCGTGAGGATGAGCAAAATAAAAAGCACAATGGTGCCGATGGTTCGTTTCATACAACCCAAGTATAACGCGTTTTGGCAAAGTCAGCAGTTAATTTTTGAAAAAATCTGTGTCAGTAAGCTCCGGTGGCAGAAAGCCTTTGTCGTGCTCAAAGCCGGCTTGCCACTGGTAGTCTTTATTGTAGCCAAGATCCTTCATAAGTTTGGTGGGCGCGTTGCGTAGATGCAATGGCACTGGCAGGTCGGGGTGCTCACGGGCGGTGGTTTGGGCGGCGTGCATCGCATCGGCCACCACGCGCGATTTGGGTGCCTTGGCTAGCACTGTGGCGCAGTGGTAGAGCGCGTAGTTGCATTCTGGCAGGCCGATGCGTTCCACGGCTTGGAACGTGGAGATAGCCAGGTTGAGAGCCGCCGGAGCTGCCAAACCGATGTCTTCCGACGCAAAGATGACCATCCGGCGCGCGACAAATTTGGGATCTTCGCCCGCCTGTAACATCCGTGCCATATAGTACAGCGCTGCGGTGGCGTCATTGCCGCGCATGCTTTTAATGAACGCGCTGATGATGTTGTAGTGTTGCTCACCAGCTTTGTCATAGCCGGGCACGCGTTTTTGCGCTGCGGTGGTTACGACGTCTGTGGTAATCGGGCCGTTTTCCAGCTGCAGCGCGAGTTCTAAGTTGCCGAGCGCCACCCGGGCGTCGCCGCCAGAGAGCTCGGCGAGCAAATCGATACTTTTGGTAGGCAAGCGTTTGGCGCTCAGCTTTTCGGCCTTGGCCGCACGTTTGATAATGGCGATGATCTCGTCTTTGGTGAGCGGCTGCAATACCAGCACGCGCGAGCGGCTCAACAGGGGAGTGATGACTTCAAAACTCGGGTTTTCGGTGGTGGCACCAATCAACACCAGTGTGCCATCCTCTACATACGGCAAAAAGGCGTCTTGCTGAGCTTTGTTAAAGCGGTGAATTTCGTCTACAAACAAAATGGTGCGCATGCCCAGACGCTGGTTGACCTGGGCATTGGCTACCACCTTAGTCACATCAGCCTTTTTGGCGGACACGGCGCTAATCTCTACAAACTGGGCTTCGGTTTCGCGGGCGATAATCCGCGCCAACGTGGTCTTGCCGCTACCGGGTGGCCCCCATAAGATCAGGCTGGTGGGCTGCTTGTGCTCGATAATCTGGCGGATGATTTGGCCATGCTCTAACAGATGTGTCTGGCCAATTACTTGGTCGAGCACCTCCGGCCTCATCCGTTCTGCAAGCGGCTGCATAGCTATAGTATACTGGGTCCGTAACTAAAGTGAGGTTTACTGAGTATGTCGGGAGAGTCAACGTCTGCTGAATCACAATGTCCTTTCGGATTTACGTGCGCCGAACAAGAGTGCGATGGCGCTACGCTTGCGGTGACTGGCTCCATGGGCACGGTCGATTTTGGTGGCATAATTATTGATCACATATTGGCGTATCCTGTCTGCAATGCGCCCGAAAAGCCAGTTGACACCGAAGGCCGCGATACATAAGGACGCACTCAAGGGCACAGGGCTGAACGATATAGCTAGTTTTGGCCTAGGTGTGTTTGGCTGTGGCGCGCTTAGCGCGGTCGGTTTCGTCTTCTATCTCGTGGCCAACGATCTCTTCGAGGAGGTCTTCGATCGTTACAATACCAACGATTTTGTCTTCTTTTTCCACCGGCAATAGGTGCGCGCCACCATTAATAAACTTGCGGAACATGGTG
Source organism: Patescibacteria group bacterium (assembly GCA_035479875.1). Classification (GTDB taxonomy): domain Bacteria; phylum Patescibacteriota; class Saccharimonadia; order Saccharimonadales; family UBA4665; genus PMNU01. The sequence continues at coordinate 7,421 of DATIIH010000009.1, forward strand.
TCGAGCGCCGTCATGCTACCCACGACTTGCACCGGGTAGAGCGGCAGTTCGTTCACCGGCACCGGCTTGTGGTTAAAATTAATGTCAACTAGATCTTTCATAAGTAGCAGGCCGTAACAGATGGTGCGCTGGTTATTTAGAATGGGGATACGGCTCCAGCCATGCCTTTTAATAACGTCAATGGTTTGGTCGTCGATATGATTGTCCAGGCTGAGCCAGTAGGTGCTTTTAAGCGGCGTCATAATGTCGCGCACTCGCTTTTCGCTGAGAGTAAGCGCACCGCGCATGATTTCGATTTCGTCGTCGTCGAGTTCACTCTGAGCATCGCCAAGATGCTCAGTGATCATAATGCCGAGTTCGTGGCGGGTTTGCAGTGCAGTAACCTCCTCGCCAAACAGAGAGTCGAGCAGTAGCTGCAGCGGCTTGGCAATCGGATAGGTGAGCATGATCATTAGCCGCAGTAATACGCTGAGCCTGGCTGTGTACTCCAGCGAATGACGGTTAAACAGCGCTTGCGGTATGATTTCGCCAAAGATTACAATCGTAAGAGTGCTGACCGCACCAGCAATCAGGCCGTACACCACGCTTTCCAATACCAGGGACGTGGCCGAAACCGCAGCCACGTTACAGAGTAAAATGGCGCCCAGGCTGAGGTGGCTATTGGCGCGCAAGGGCAGGACTTTACGCGCATTGACGTTGCCGAGTTTGGCCTTGCGGCGCAGGTCGGCGACCTCGAGCGACATTAGACCGATGTTTAGGCCCGAGCATATTGCCGAAAAGGCGATGAGCAGCAATACAACCAGAATAATAAGTCCGGCATGCATGACCTATACCCACCTGTCTGTCATAAAAGAATATTGAACACGCATCAGATTAATCTATTGTAGCAAACATTGCGGCATTGCGGAGCAGCTCACTCTTGTAAAATAATGGCGCTTATGTCATAATGTAAGCAAAGGTTTGGCAAGCGTATATAAGCGCGCTATTGATTTTTATGGCACAAAACACTCAAGACCCCACTAAGATTCGCAACATCGCGATTATCGCGCACGTTGACCACGGCAAAACAACGCTGGTGGATGGCCTTTTAAAGCAGTCTAAAACGTTCCGCGATAACCAGGCCGAGATGAGCCAAACCCTCATCATGGACAGCGGCGACCAAGAGCGCGAGCGCGGCATTACCATCACCGCCAAAGTGACGGCTGTGCAGCACGACGACTACCGCATCAATATTATCGACACCCCTGGCCACGCCGACTTTAGCGGTGAAGTAGAGCGCACGCTCAACATGGCCGACGGCTGCCTACTGATCGTAGACGCCCAAGAAGGCCCAATGCCGCAAACTAAGTTTGTGCTTACTAAGGCACTGGCTAACGGACTCAAGCCGATCGTAATCATCAACAAGATAGACAAAGACGGCCGACGCATACACGAAGTTGAGGATGAGCTGGCCGACCTGTTTTTGGAGCTGGCCGTACACGAAGATCAACTGCATTACCCGGTGTATTACGCCATCGGCCGTGAAGGCAAAGCCTGGAAAGACATGCCGGCAGATGTAAGCGCCGACGGCAACTTGGACATCATTTTTGACGCCATTATCGAGCACATTCCTGCGCCAGTAGTAGAGCAGGACAAGCCATTCCAGATGCTCGTTACCGCGCTCAGCTGGGATAGCTTTAAGGGCAAGTACGCCATCGGCCGCATTAGCCGCGGCAACGTCAAAGCTGGCGACCAAGTCATGCTTTGCAAAGCAGACGGCACATTCCAAAAAGCCAAGGTAGAGCTGGTATTTATGAGCCACGGCGTCAGCCGCTTTGAAGTACCTGGCGGCATCGCCGGTGACATCGTACAGCTCACTGGCGTCACTAACGCGCGCATCGGCGAAACGATCACCGATGCTGACACCCCCGAAGCGCTACCAGTCATGGAAGTCGAAGCCCCAACGCTGCGTATTTATCTCGGTCCTAACGCCTCGCCATTCAAAGGTCAAGAAGGTGAATTTAACACCTCGCGCCAAATTGGTGAGCGTTTGCAGAAAGAACTGCAGACCAATGTCGGTTTACGTGTAGAAGATGATGGCATTGGCTTTACCGTAGCGGGTCGCGGCGAATTGCACCTCTCGGTATTAATTGAGACCATGCGCCGCGAAGGCTACGAGTTTGAAGTGGGTCGCCCGCAAGTGGTCACCCATCAAGTAAACGGCAAAACTATGGAGCCGGTAGAAGAGCTGATTATTGAAGTTCCCGCCGAACAGGTAGGCACCGTCCAAATGGAGCTCGGCCAACGCCGCGCCACACTCACTGAGCAGTTTGCCAGCCCCAAGGGCGTCACCAAGCTCGTATATGAGCTGCCTACCCGTGCACTTCTGGGTTTGCGCAACATTTTGATGACCAAAACCAAGGGCACTGCAGTTATGAACACCCTTATGACCGGCTACCAAGAAATGACCGGCGCGTTGCAGCAGCTGCGCAACGGTGTGCTTATCTCGTTCGAGACTGGTACGACCACAGCGTACTCCCTACAAAATGCCGAAGCCCGCGGCACCACGTTTGTTGGCCCGGCCGAAAAGGTGTATGCTGGCCAAATTATCGGCCTCAACACCCGCCAGGAAGACATGGAAATCAATGTCTGTAAGGCCAAGCACCTCACCAACATGCGCTCTAGTAGCAGCGACGGCGTCGTGCAGCTAACTCCCCCAGTAATCTTTAGCCTCGAAGAATGCCTCGACTTTATCGAGAACGACGAACTGCTGGAAGTTACGCCCAAGAGCCTGCGCCTGCGCAAGCGCGAACTCGACCCAACAGTGCGCAAGCGTGCCAAACAGGCTTAGCTAAGCAGGCTGTCTATAATAAAATAAGCGCTGGTTTTGGCGCTTATTTTATCTCCACCTCCAAAAAATCAAGCGTGGCGCACGGTCTTGATGATCAGTAGTAATACTGACGCGCCAACAATCGAAACAATCAAACTCCAGGCATTGAGGCCGGTAACGCCCGCACCGCCAAACATGCTGAACAATAGGCCGCCCAAAAACGCGCCGATTATGCCGATCACCACATTTGCAAACAAGCCCATTTGAGCGTTGGTTCCGGCAATCATTGAAGCAATCCATCCAGCGATGCCACCCAAGATAATCCACGCAAGTATACCCATAGCTGAACCCTCATTTACGTTACGTTTTTAGTATCCTACCCCGTGGCCTAAACGTATGTAAGATGCCTTACACCCTTACTGTGCGTTGGGTTTGCTACAATACGAGCGTGATTGATATTTCTGACGACGAATTTTCGGAGCTTATTGACGCAGCCTTTGAGCGTTTGCCCAAGGTCCACCGCCAGGCCGTAAAAAATGTAGCCATTGTGTATGCTGATGAGCCAACGCCCGAGCAGCGCGAGAAACTCAAACTGCAACGCAACCAAAGCCTGTACGGTTTATACGAAGGTGTGGCGCTCACCCGTCGGCAAGGCAACAACAACGCCTATCCGCCCGACAAAATTACTATCTTTAAAGGTCCGATGCAGCGCAGCGCCAACAGCGTAACGGAGCTCAAAGAACAGGTGAACAAAACAGTGTGGCATGAGGTCGCTCATTACTTTGGCCTTAATCACGACCAGATTCATGAGTTAGAATAAGGACATGGACGAACCACTACACATTGTTATCATTGCTGGTACTTCGCGCGAAGCGCGCCGATCGATTGCAGCCGCCAAGTGGGTGGCCGCACAGTTATCTAAACGCGACGGCGTAGAGGTGTCGTTTGCCGACCCCGCAGAAATGCACATACCGCACGATGGCGATGACGAGCAGGACCCGCGTTTTACCGCAACGACCGCTAAAGCCGATGGCTTTTATGTGGTTACTCCTGAATACAATCACAGCATTCCCGGCTCGCTCAAACGATTGCTGGACAGCGAGTTCGATAACTACTGGCACAAGCCAGTTGGCACAGCCGGCGTCAGTAGTGGCCAGTGGGGCGGTGTGCGCGTGTGTGAGGCGCTTTTGCCTGTGTACCACACTATGGGCATGGTAGTGATTAAGCCGGAGATGTATTTTCCTAAAATTAAAGAGACGTTCGATGACCAAGGCAACATAAAACCAGAGCTTGCCGAGTCGTACGAACGAGCCATAAACAAAGCCTTTGACGAGCTTTTGTGGTACGCCCGTGTGCTTAAGGTTGCACGACAATCAACGTCTTAAGTATTGGCGTTGCCGATGCTATACTAAATCCACATGCCAAACGCAAAAGTTACAACTAAAAAAGCTGCCACGCCAAAGCGCAAACCGGCACCGGAGCCGGCACTCGAACCGGAGCCAGAAGTCGCACCAGCCATTAAACATCAGGGTTGGTACACGACGTTACTAGCCGTCGGCCTCGTAATCCTTGGCGTTTCGGCCGCATTTGCCGCTAGCCGTACGATGCCGGGCTGGGAACAGCGCATTTTTTACGACATTAACAATGTCCATGCGCCGAGCTGGGTTGGCTCACAGGTGGCTAAGCAGCTTAGTAATGCCGTATGGGGTTTGGTAGGCTTGGTGTTTTTGGCACTGTTCGTGCCGCGCGCACGGGTGCGCTACCGCGCTTGGCAATATGCAGCGGCCGTGGGCTTAGGTTTTGTGGCTGAATTTGTGTTTGAACACATCATTAATCGGGCACGCCCGGAGTTACTCATCCCACACGTTGTACTGCGTGCCCAGCAGGGCGGTCCCGGCTTCCCGTCGGGCCACGAAACAGCGCTGGCGGCGCTGGTGTTCACCATGTGGTTTTTTGTAGCTTGGCCATGGCGTATTCTACTGGTCGCGCTGCTAGTCGCTGAAGCCTGGGCGCGCATCTTTTTGGGTGTGCATGCACCGTTGGATGTCGTGGGCGGTTTGGGCGTAGGTATGGCAGCAGTTGGCGGTATACATCTCCTGCCAGCTAAAATCCGGAAGATTTTTAGACTTTCCTAGATTGTTGCTAAAAAGACAAAAGTGCTTGCGCTTTATTTTTTTGCAGGTTAGTATGGAAGTACGGAAGTGTGAGGCTTCCACAAGACCTGGGCCGAATCGCCCGGGTCTTTAGATTCTGGCGATTTGCGATTGAGGATAACTCCAATTTGGGTGTACACTGCTGATATAAGGGAGTACGTGTGAGTATGGAGCCAGATGCCCACAGTCATAAAGACGTCGAGCCCACCTATCAGCCGGCACATTATCCCTATGTCGGCGGACCTAAGCGTGGGTCCAAAAAATGGTTTATTATAGGCGGGATCATCATCATTGTTATTGCCGCAGCCGCAGCGCTGTGGTTTTTTATGATGCATAAACCCGCTCCTAAGCCGCCGGTTACCCAACACACGACATCCACCACCACACCGCAGCTGTCGCCAGTCGAAGCCGCTACACTTCAGACATTCAAGAGTGCCACGCTTAATGTGCAAGTCACCTACCGCAAAGATTGGACGCCACGCGAGTCGGCCGATAAAAAAGAGCTCATTCTGACTTCACCCAGTACCACCTACAAAAAGAGCGACGGCACTTCCACGACAGGGTCGTTTACCGTCAAGATCCGCGAGGATGTGCCAGACGGCATGCAAACCACCATTCAAAAAGCGCTGGCGGCAGAAGATTCGCTGATCATCGCCTACGCCCAACCCGCGCCGAGCCAGCGTCAATACACCAATTTGTCCTACGCCGGCAGCGACGCCAACTCGTTTACCTTTTATATGGTCACCGGCGATAACGCCTACAAAGCCGGCAGCCCGTTTGGTACCGGTATCGACCTAACCGGCACCACCTATATCATCGCCGGCGGTTACGGTGCAGACAGCGGCGATGTCCTGGCCTTCGACAACGTCCCCAAAAACAGCGTCGAGAGCACCGTCTACGATCAAGGACTGGACATTATTAAATCTTTACAAGTGTATTAGTATGGCACAGGAGAGAGGGCCTTCAGGTATTAGAGGTTCGGGCGAGAAAGGGTCAGAGTCGGCATTCGGACGTTGGCTGGAAGGATTCCTATTGCGGACCGCTATCCGTGTTGCCGGCAGACGGGCGGAGTCGCCTGTGCGACTTGGCGATCCCGAAACTTATCTCGGCCTGACCCATGGAGCGGTTATTCAGAATCCGTTGTACTACCCGGATCAACAAGGAGAACGTCTTATTACTAGACAAACTCGCGGCGGTGCGTGGCGCGGCTACGACTTTAACCGTCCGGAAGTGTTTTCTAAGGGCAGCGATAAGCCACCAATCCGTCTGTACTATGCGGGACAACTCTGGGCCTTTGTGCCGCCGGCGATTGAGGGTAACCCTCCTGATGTGCGCACGCCAATCGCAGTCTCGGCACGTTTGCTGTACGACATGGATGTACTGGCGACGCTGGATGCATATTCGACTGAGACATTGGTGGGCCTGGGCCTACTCGCCGTAGAGAGTTATCGCGAAACCTTTCGGCGAGTAGGCGTATACGAGCGCTATGCGGCAGAGCTGGAAGCGCGTTCGCTGAGCGATGACCCCGTATATCAAGTGACCCCAAAAGGTAACACATTAGTTTTCCTATTGGGCGACGGCGGCGATCCGGCGCCGCGCAGAAACTTGATCTCGGCGTTTAGTGTTTTGGGCGTGCCCCGCCCGGAGCCAGCATGAGCATCCTTTCGCGTCATAACTAAAAGCGTTACAATTGAGCGTACATGTTAGCGGCGGTGATTATTCTAGGCGTGTTATGCGTGGCTTTGGCCGCGCTAGTGTATAAACGCGGGCAAACGCCGGCAGCCGATCCGCACGCGGCACTGCTGCTCAAGCAAGATCTAACGCAATTGAGCCAAGATATCACCAAGCTTAAAGATGGCTTGCAGTCGCAAATCTCCGATCGCATGGATAAAAACCAGGAGATGATGCGTACCTCCATTCAAAAGCAGTTTAGCGAGAGCAGCAAAATTATCGCCGAAGTCACCGAGCGCCTCACCAAACTCGACGAAACCAACAAGCGCGTCGTAAACGTGGCCGACGAGCTTAAAACACTCCAAAATGTGCTACAAAACCCAAAGCAACGCGGTGTGCTGGGGGAATATTATCTCGGCCAAGTCCTAGAGAACGTTCTGCCGCCCGGCCGCTTTAAGCTGCAATACAAGCTTGGTAAAGACGATGACGGCCACGATTTGATTTGCGACGCCGTGGTTATTCTAGATAAAGGCAAGCTACTGCCGGTGGATTCTAAGTTTAGTCTCGAGAATTACAACCGTCTACTCGAAGAGACCGACAAGGTTCAGCGCGAGGTTCTGGCCAAGGCTTTTAAGGCAGACCTCAAAAATCGTATCGACGAAACAGCTAAGTATATTCGTCCGCGCGAAGGCACCATGGACTATGCCTTTATGTTCATCCCCTCCGAAGCCATCTACTACGATTTGCTGGTGAACAAAGTAGGCGCCACCAATACCACGGCTCGTGATCTTATCGAGTACGCCTTCCAAGTTAAAAAAGTAATTATTGTGAGCCCCACTACTTTTATGGCGTACTTGCAAACCGTACTGCAGGGCCTGCGCGCGCTGCAGATCGAAGAACAGGCCAAAGGTATCCAGGAGCGGGTGGGCGATTTGGGCCGGCACATCAAAACCTACGAACAGTTGATGCAGAAACTTGGCGGCAGCTTGGGCACTTCGGTGAACCACTTTAACACCGCTCACAAAGAGCTTAAGAAGATCGACAAAGATATTGTTAAAATTTCCGACGTGGCTCCGGGTGTTGAGCCACTCCTACTCGACAAGCCAGTACTCGACGACGATTAGCGTGGTCCGCCCGCATATGGTACTGTAATCTTAATGAGCGAGCAGCGCAGGCATGTAAGAGAGACCATTGCAGGATGCGTGGTCGCGTTGCTGGGCCTTAGCGCGTGCAGTATCCACACCAAAGGAATCGTGCCGTTCAAAAATTTGCGCCCGACCGCTGTCGCAGCCAATGTAGACGGCCATGATGCGATGAGTGTACGAATCATGAATCAAACTACCGCCGACGGCAAGCCGCTGTCCGTATACAGCGCTAGCACGCCGTTGGGTGCCCATAAAGTGCGGCCGTACACTGAAGGGCAGGAGCTGTATGTTTTATGCTGGGAGCCGGGCGTATATGTATCGATACCCACTACTGCCGATCTAGGCCCAACCAGTATTGGAGCTATTGACAATCGATGGGCGAAGATAGTCGATCAGAGTAGTCAACAGCTCGTGCCTGAGCAGTGGATAAACCTGGTATACCTGGGTGGCCCTGCTACCGGGCAGCAGGCCGCCGTGGAGGCTTGTCCGGACGTGCCCATCTATGGCTACTAATAGCTCGGTGCCGCGCCGAGGCCAAAGAATTCTTCGAGCGTCTCGATGCCCTGGTTATGCATTTCGGTAGCTAAATCGGTGCCTACATAGCGCACGTGCCACGGCTCATACTCATAGCCAGTAATAGACTCTTTGTCGGCTGGGTAGCGAATGACAAAGCCATACTTATAAGCGTTGGCGGCCAGCCAGGTGCCTTCGCTGGTGGTGGCGAAGCACTGGGCGACGTTGCAGGCTGGATTGGTGTCGCCACCGAGGTCGGCGGCCATGCCCGTTTGGTGCTCGCTATAGCCGGGGTGGGCGCTTTCGCGGTCGGCTTGGGCCTTACCCTCCTGCCTCACATAACTGTTATAGAGGTCTACCTGGAATTGGTATGAGCGGTAGCCGCTCTGCAAATTAAGGTGGATGTGCTCGGTGTTAGCCGCGGTTGCCATGGCCTCGAGAGCGGTTGCCATATCGGCCCGCACGTACTTTTCGGTGCTGGTAATGTTAGAGCGCAGCGGAATGTTGGGCACCACGAGGTTACTTGGTACGAATGTGGCTGGATTAAGCTGGCGTTGTTTGTTAACCACCAGCCAGATACTCGCGGGGTCGCTCTGGGAATAGCGGCTTTTGTTGAATGTCGGCGCGTCGGTGCTTTGAGCGCTTTTGGACGCAGCAGGGGTATTTGTTTTTTGCTGCGTAGAATGATTGATATTGTGTTGGCCGAATAGCCAAGCCAGCACGCCGGTGATAAGCAGGCCGCCGATAGTTACCAAAAACTCTTTACGCGACATGCGTTTTTGCAAAAATGAGCCGGGGCGCTGGCTACGCTGCTGCGGGTAAGTGCTGCGGTATGGGGTGCGGCCGTTCATGCGCGGATCGCGGTAGGTCACTTTTTCTTACCTGTTTCCAGCAGATCGATGGTCAGCGCTGCTGTCCAGCTAAAGTTGGGTGCACCAAGCGGGTCGCCGGTAAGCGGGTTGTAGTATTCCCAGAAGCCGTGCTGGTCAGTTAATTCGAGCATACTTTCGGCTAGTGCTGCAGCGTGCTCGTGATAACCATAGCGACGCAATCCATCGACGATCAGCCAGTTTGTGTTAAACCACGTAGGGCCTTGCCAGTAACGGATCGGATCAAACCACGGCGAGTTGAGCGGCACGCTCGGCACCGGGAAGGCTGGGCCGAAGATGTGGTCGCTCTCTAAGCTTTTTACCAACAGCGCGGCCCGCTCTGGAGAGATGGCGCCACTATATAGCGGCATCAGCGATTCGATGCTCGGCTCTTTAAGCAATTTGTGTGTCACAAAGTCACGTGCGTAATACGTTTGCGTGTATGGGTCCCATAGTTCGTCAAACGTTTTAACTGCTAGCTCCATGCGCTCCACGAGCGCTGCGGGCAACTCAGCACGGATACTTTTAGCGATATGCTGCAGTTGCGAGTTGGCGCGGATCAGGATGCTATTAAATGCCAGGTCTTCGATGGCAAATAATGAGTGATCGAGGATTTTATCGATGTTATAGGCTTTGCGGCGGAGGCGACGCTGGGCATCGTACAGCGCCAAGGCATCGACGTTCGAAAAGCGCTGGTCGCGCGGCACATAATGCGTGTCGCGACGGAACAGGCTGAGGATATTATCTAGCTTGGAATTGTGCAAAAAGCGGATCCAACCAGGCAAAAGGTGCTGATGCAGCTCGCCCATCCAGGGCGGCGTGTCGTCGAGCCCGGTTTCCCAGGGATGAATCTGGAGTGCTAAGCCTTCGCCGTGTGGGTCACGCTCGCTGTAGAGCCACTGGTGGTAAGAGAGCAGGGCAGGGAATACTTGGCGGTACCAGCTGCGGCGCTCTACGAGTGGGAGCTTTTCTCCTACGCGCACCACTGCTTCCGCCAGCATTGGCGGTTGGGTAATGCCGCTGGTGTCTATACCATCGGGGGCATACGGGCTTAGCCAGCTATCCCACACACCGCTGTCGCGGCGCTGTTTGCTGCCAGGCGTCATTACCATATGCGGTAGCATGCCGTTGCTCCACTGGCCGCGCAGCAGGCTGAGGATTTCGATCTTGGCTCGCTCTACGTCGTAGTGGCGTTGGCCGATGGCGATAAAACAGCTGTCCCAAAGCCATTGGTGTGGGTACAAACCTTCGGCAGGGATGGTGTACAGCCCGCGGTCGTTTTGTTTGAGTATTTCTTTGGCGCGCGAAAGTAAATCGGCGGTATCGGTCATGCTTTCCAGTATAACGCAAAAGGACGCAGGGAAGGGTACGATGTGACGCTCAAGCCAGGGCTAAGCCAAGAAATGCGTGCTATTCGGAGCAGTCCTCCGCGCTGCGCTTGTGCGGAGGCTCCAAATAGCACGCATTTCTTGGCTTAGCACGTGGCACTTGACTTTATATAGTACCTTGTATAACATAGTAGCTAATGGAAGATGCACAGAACACTAAGCAACTCGAGATCCAGATGCGTAAAGGCATGCTGGTATATTGCGTGCTATTGCTGTGCAAAAGCGGCAAAGTGTACAGCTCGGACATTATTCAAAAGCTGCGTGAAGCCGAGCTGATCGTGGTAGAGGGCACGCTCTACCCATTGCTTAGCCGCCTTGGGCGTGACAAGATTTTGGCCTACGAATGGCAAGAATCGGAGCAGGGACCACCGCGTAAATACTATTGGCTTACAGACGAAGGCCACGCCATGCTGGATGAATTACAGGGGGCATACGGCCGCCTGCACGCTTCGATCGCCAAACTAGAGAAAGGACACGCATGAACGAAGTAACCAAAATTCACTTGGGTCGCAGCGCCTTTACGATTGCTGCGGACGCCCACCGCGAGTTGCAGCATTACCTGCACGATATTACCAAGCAGGTTGGGGGCGACAAAGACGTACTTGAAGAAATCGAAGTACGCATGGCTGAGCTGCTTATCGAACGCCACATTACAGGCGACAAGGTAGTGCTCGTTGCCGATGTCGATTACCTAAAGGAGCAGTTGGGCGAGCCAAGTGAGTTTCATGACGACGACATCGAACCAGCCGAGAGTGATGCTCCACAGGGTGGCCCTAAACGCCTTTTCCGTGATCCCGAAAATGCACTGGTCGCCGGTGTCGCAGCCGGTTTGGGCGCATATACCGGCCTACCCATCTGGCTCTTCCGTATTCTGTTCGTCCTGTTTACTTTTTCGGGTGGTCTCGGGCTACTCATATACTTGGTGCTCTGGCTGGTAACGCCTGAGGCGACCACGTCGACTGAACGTCTGCAGATGCAGGGTAAGCCAGTCACCGTCGATACGCTTAAAGAGGTGGTAAATCGTCCTGAAGTAAGCGACGCAGCCCGACGGGCTGGAGCTTCCGCTGCGCGCGCCAGCGCCAGCGTTGGCCGGGCTGGCGAGCGGCTCGCCAAACTTATCTTGGCGCTCATCGGCATTGGGTTTTTGCTCGCTGGTATTGGCGCATGCACGATTACGGCTACAGTGGCTGCATATGCCCTTATTCATGGCATTGTGCTTGGTGGCCAGCAGATATTTCCTATCGGGCATGAGGCGATGTGGGGCGTGATCTGTGTACTGGTTATCGGCGTTGTTGTTGGCCTGCTCCTTATGGCCGTAGGACTCAGTATGATAAAGCGCCGCTGGGTACTGCCCAGCTGGGTTACCGCGGCGCTCATTGCACTGTTTATGGTGGGTGCGGCACTCGGTGCAGCGCTCGGATCGGACATCCATCCAGACGTTGCTAATCGCGTCGCAGCTGTCGGGCACAGTACTTTTGTGAAGGAGCCAGCCTTTACTGCTGTCCAGCTCACCAACTTGCGCGGTATCAGTGACGACCTCGTCGTCGACAACCAATATGGTATTGAATACCGCACGTTGGGCAACGTCGACCTCAAAGGTATTGCGGCCACGGTAAAAGATGGAGTGCTGACCATCGATGGCACTAAGTTCGACGATAGTGCTAACCGCTGTGGGCTCGTTTGTCCTTACGGCCGTGGTAACGTCCAGATAGTTATCCACGCACCAACCAACTTCTCGGCAGAGAACCTATTCGACAACGAGGCCAATGACGGCTTCATGATGAAGCCCATGCCCCGGCCCTTCCAGTAGACTAGCGGTAGTTAGTAAAGCTGAGCGGGAAGTCAAAGTCCTGTCCGCGCAGTAATTGCATGACCGCCTGCAAGTCATCCTTGCTGTTGCTGGTAACACGCACCATGTCGCCCTGGATTTGCGGCTTTACTTTGGGGAAGTGCTCGCGCAGCATAGCGGTAATCTTTTTGGCCTTTTCTTGGTCCAGACCTTTTTTAAATGGCACCTCTTTGGTGGTTTTGAGGTTGCTTTCGGTGACTTCTTTAGTGGTGTCGAGTACCTTTTGACTTTGGTTACGCGCAGCCAGCTTTTTACGCACGATGTCTAAAATGGCGTCGATTTGCCACTCGCCATTGCCCGTAATTTTAAGTCCCGTCTTATCGCTGTTCAGCCACTCGATGGCCGCGGGAGTGCCCTTAAAGTCGTAGCGGCTGGACATCTCACGCTCGGTTTGGTCGAACACGTTATTCATCTCTGCTTTGTCATACTCACTTACGATGTCGAACGAAAAGTTAGCCATGGTTATACTCCTATTAATTGTACTAAGAGCGGGAACTCAGGGTAGTCGCGCTTAGGGTCGTTACTGCCAAAGTGGCCCTGGCCTTTAGGGATAACGAGCGTGCCGCCGAGGTGCTCCCACATGTTGCGGCCCGTGGTGTCGCCGCAGCCGAAGGGGTCGTCGTCGGAATGGATGAACGTAAAACTATGCGCGTTGGTAGCGATCTTTTTCCAGTCGTACTGGCCTTGTAGAATAGGTGGTTCGTCTTCGGGCTTTTCGCTGAGCGGCTCAAAAAAGCCGGCTACCGAAATCGCTTGGCGTACCGGGGTGTGCAAGCGCTCCAGCATTGCCAAGATGAGCGGCCAGCCGGCGGAGTGGCCGATGAGCACAGTTTGCTCATCGTAGGTAGTAAGCGTATTGGCGAATGGCAGCCATTTGGCTAGGTCGGGCAGGTCGGCGTCTGGCAAGTCCGGCGTCAGCACCGTGTGCCCGCGCTGCTCTAGCTGCGCTTTAACACAAGGGAACCAATGCGACTCACCAGTATTGCCCCAGCCATGGAAGATAACAACTTGCATGTATCTGATTATACCGTATCCGCCCAACGACGATGTTTGGTATAATCGGGCTAAGATGAACTACCAAAATCCGCGAGTAGCCGAGGTCGCTGCGGCGCTCACAAAGCGTCTGAGCGAACTGTCTGATAAGTCCGAAGTATTAAAGGCAGTAGAATTAAAGGCGCTGTATGCCGAAATTCCTACACTGCCCGCCGAAGAACGACGTGGCTTTGGGCAAGAGATCAACCAGCTCAAGCAAGAGCTAGAAGCGTTAGTAGTCGAGCATCAGGAGCAAGCCGAAGCGTTGCCACCGATCGACATCACCGCGCCGTTCGACCTCAATGTGCCGGCCGACAAGCGACCACGCTTGTTGACTGCCGATAACGGCAGTCGCCATCCATTAACCACCGAACTGGACCGCGTATTGGACATTTTTTATCGAATGGGTTTTACCTCGGTGGAATCACGCCAGTTAGACGACGATTATCATATGTTTGGCAGCCTAAACTTCGCCGAAGGTCACCCGGCACGCGATGATTACGACACCTTTATGACTGTCCAAACCGACAAGAACGGCCGTCCCTTCATTGCCCCGGCGCATACCAGCACTATGCAAAATCGTGTACTCCAACAATTCAAGCCAAACTTGGAGAATGGCAAGCCGATTGCCGTTTTGCTGCCAGGCCGTGTGTTTCGCAACGAAGACCTAGACGCGCGTCACGAACACACGTTTTATCAGTTCGAAGGTGTGTATGTCGACAAGGGCATTCATGCCGGCAATCTGCTAGCCACCTTCAAAACGTTTTTGAGCGAATATTACGAACAAGATATCGAGGTTAAAAGCCAGCCGTTCTACTTCCCGTTTACCGAGCCGAGTTTCGAGTTGGCTCTCAGTTGCCCATTTTGCAAGAAACAGGGTTGTAGCATCTGTAGTCATTCAGGCTGGATTGAGTTACTCGGTATGGGCATGATTCACCCCAATGTCCTCAAGATGGCCGGCATTGATCCCACCGTGCACACCGGCTTTGCTTGGGGTTGCGGCTTGGAGCGCCTGGTGATGATGAAGCACGATATCGAGGACATCCGCCATTTCGAGAGCGGTAAACTCGACTTTTTGAGGCAGTTCGCATGAGTAGTCTAAAGACTCCCGAGCCGCTCAAACTCGAAAATTCAGCGCTGTGGAAAGAGGTTAACAGCCTTGTTGAGCATCTGTATGGTCGGCTATCGGCATTGCCGGAAGACGAAAAGTGGAACTCGGTATATAAAATTCGTACCGCTAGCACCGACCTAGTGTTTTACGTGGGAATGGCACTTGGCAACGGCGCACCAATGGGTGGCGAATATGAGTGGGGCAATGCCCGTAAGCACGCCGCCGCGCTTAAAACCATTTATCGCCATGTTGGTCGGCTCAAACTTATGGAGTTAGACCCCGACGTCATGGTGCGCCTCGACAAAATTATTAAGCAGATTGACGAAGAGCTAGCCGTAGCGTACAAGCGGATAGATGCAGTTAATGATGCGGAACTTAAACCGTGGCTCGAAAAGTACCGTATTTGGCAAGAAATGAACAAGGAGCGCAACTAATGGCCGAACTCACCTTATTCGAGAAAATCGCCAACGGCGAACTGCCGGGCTATAAAGTGTGGGAAGACGATACATACGTCGCATTTTTAACCCCTTTTGCTAACACTAGGGGCCAAACAGTAGTTGTGCCCAGAAAAAGTCCAGGAGCATACGTATTCGATATGGACGATGCAGCAATTGCTGGGCTCATGGGCGCTGTCAAAAAAGTAGCCAAACTACTAGAAAAAGCCTTTGGCGTAGAAAAGGTGGCGGCTGTGTTTGAAGGCGAAGGCGTGCCACACGTGCATGTTAAGTTGTACCCGATGCACGGTATGAGCGATGATCGTAGCAAGTTCCCGCATCAAACGGCATTTTTTGCGCAGTATCCAGGTTATATCGCAACCTATGAGGGACCCAGAATGACCGACGAAGAGCTTGCTGAGGTCCAAAAGCAGATCAGAGGGACAGACACATGAAAATTAGCACCCAGGCAATCAAGTTTATCAACGAGCACAACCACTCTGCCGGCGATCCCGCCCCAAACGGTGTTGCTGACCTAGTAGGTAAAATAGGCGCTCAGCTCGGTGCAGTAGAAGAGACGATTGCCTTTGGCGAGCGCTTTGCGGGCGCGCTGGTAGTTAGAGTGGTGAGTTGTGTTGATCACCCCGACTCCGATCATCTGCATATTTGCAAAATTGACGATGCCCATAAGAGCCAGAACGTCGAGCGCGATACCGACGGATACGTGCAAGTAGTTTGTGGCGCGCCAAATGTGCGCGAAGGTTTAGTGGTTGTGTGGTTACCGCCCGGCGCTACTGTGCCAGAAACCTATGGCTCCAATGAGCCGTTAGTACTGGAAGCTCGACCATTCCGCGGACAAGTCAGCAACGGTATGTTGGCCAGCTCACGCGAGCTTGGCCTCAGCGACGAACACGACGGTATTCTGGAAGTCACCCAGGATAGCGATGAGACGCCGATCCAACCGGGCACGTCTTTTGCTGACGCCTGCCACTTAACCGGCGATGTGATCATCGACATGGAAAACAAGATGTTCACGCACCGGCCAGATTGTTTTGGTTGGCTGGGCATCGCCCGTGAAATCGAAGGCATTTACGGTCGGCCATACAAGAGTCCGCAGTGGTATACGACGCACCCCGAATTTCCGGGTATGGAAGCTGACGAACTCAAACTCGAAGTGCGCAACGAACTGCCCGAATTGGTGCCGCGTTTTACGGCCGTGGCGCTCAGCGGTGTAGAGATTAAACAGAGCCCGCTGTGGCTGCAAGTTGACCTCGCGCGTGCGGGCATGCGACCCATTAACAACATCGTCGATTACACCAACTATTACATGCTTCTCACCGGGCAGCCGCTACACGCGTACGACTATGACAAGGTCAAAGCCGTTAGCGGCGGCGATCAGGCCACCGTTGTGGTGCGCAGTCCCCAGAAGGGTGAGAAAATCTTGCTCTTAAACGGCAAAGAGATTGAGCCGCGAGCCGAAGCCATTATGATCGCCACCGACAAGGAGTTGATTGGCGTGGGCGGCGTGATGGGCGGTGGTGACACCGAAGTCGACGCTACTACCAAGAATATTATTTTGGAATGCGCTAGCTTTGACATGTACTCGATACGTCGGACAAGCATGGCGCACGGCCTATTCACCGACGCCGTTACTCGCTTTAACAAAGGCCAGAGCCCACTGCAAAACCTAGCCGTGCTCGCTAAGATTACCGACGCAATCCGCACTCATGCTGGCGGCAAAGTGGCCAGCCCATTGATTGATCTCAATCATGTTTCAGATGACTCACAAGCGCGCGGTAGCTTACACGCACCCGTTACACTCACCACCGGCTTTATCAACGACCGTCTAGGCATCAATCTGCCGGCCAGTGCTATGCAGACGTTGCTCGAGAATGTCGAATTTAAAGTGGAAGTCAGCGGCGACCAGCTAGTCGTTACCGCACCATTTTGGCGCACCGACATCGAAATTCCCGAAGACATCGTAGAAGAGGTTGGCCGCCTGTATGGCTTCGACCACCTTCCTATGATTCTGCCCGTCCGCGACATTGCGCCGGCGGTTAAAAACGACCTGCTCGAACTCAAAGGCGATATTCGCGACCAGCTGGCTCGTGCCGGCGCAAACGAACTGCTCACCTACAGCTTTGTGCACGGCGACCTGTTCAAAAAAGTCGGCCAAGACGCTGGCCAGGCTTTTCAACTCAGCAATGCGCTGAGCCCCGACCTCCAGTATTTTAGACTGAGCCTCACTCCCAGCCTGCTCGACAAAGTCCATGCTAACATTAAGGCCGGCTACGACGAGTTCGCTGTGTTTGAAATCAACAAAGTGCACAACACTACCGAGCTTAACGAAGACGGCGTGCCGCGCGAAGTCAACGGACTCAGTTTAGTGTTTGTCCGGAGCGATAAAACGGCCGACCCAACCACTGGTGCACCATATTACCAAGCCCGTTTGTGGCTGACGCGGTTACTCGAGCATTTTGACACCAGTGACCTTGTAGCCTTAGAGCCTTTAGAGGGCGCCGACCTGTACGGAAATCCTTGGCTGATCCAAATGACTGTGCCGTACGAGCCGCGCCGCAGTGCCGTACTGCGTGCCGCCTCCGGCCCGGCCAGAGGTTTGATATGGGGTGTGGTTGGTGAATTTAAGCCGAGTGTGCGCCGCAGTCTCAAGCTGCCCAAAACAGTTGCTGGCTTTGAGGTCGACCCGCTGATCTTCGCTAAGACTGTTCCTAGCATGCGCTACCAGCCGCTACCGCGTTTCCCGGCGGTAACCCAAGATATCTGCCTCAAAGTTCCGGCAGAGACTACCTACGCCGAAGTATATGACTTTGTAGAAGGCCATTTGGCCCGAAATCGTCCCGACCAAACGCACCACACGCTCACACCGGTAGACATCTACCAACGCGAGGACGACCAAGCCCACAAGCAGATTACATTGCACCTAAGCCTCGCCAGCTTCGAACGCACGCTCACCGACCAAGAAGTCAACAAGCTGCTCGATAGCGTTGCTGCGGCCGCCGCTACCGCCCTCCACGCCGAACGGATTTGATCTCCCAGCAAGATACAAAATAGCCCGAGCTCGGGTATACTATAAGCAATGAGAGAGCTGGCGCGCATTGTTCGGTTTACCAAACAGCTATGGCCGTATTATACGGGCATATCGTTTTTTACCATCGTACTAGCAATTATGAGTCAGTTGGTGCCGATTTTTACAAAGGGCGCCATCGACCAAGCTACCAAAATCGTGGCTGGCGGCCACGCCGACGTAAAACTGGTGGCTATTTATGCGGGGCTGATTTTTGCAACCGACGTAGGCCAGACACTATTTAGTAATGTCGGCGGGTACATTGGCGACCTGATGTCGGCCAATCTGCAGCGGTTGCTAAGCCAGCGCTATTACGAGCACATTTTGAGCTTACCGCAGGGCTATTTCGACACCGAGCTGAGCGGCAAGATCATCAACCGCATGAGCCGTGGTATCAGCCAAATCAGCCAGTTTATGCAAACGCTCAGCAACAACTTTTTGCAGTTTTTGTTTAGCACGGTGTTCTCGCTGATTGTTGTGGCTTACTACAGTTGGCAAGTAGCGGTGATGCTGCTGTTTTTGTACCCGGTATTTATTGCGTTGACGCTGCGTACCAGCACCAAGTGGCACGCCTACCAAAAGCAAATTAATGAAGAGCAAGATATTGCCAGCGGCCGCTTTGCCGAAGCCGTGGGACAAGTTCGTGTGGTTAAGAGTTTTTTGCAAGAAGTGCGCGAACTCAAATTCTTTGGCGGTCGGTTCGACAAGATCGTAGCCACCACCAAGCCGCAAAGTAAGCTCTGGCACACGCAAGACGTTTGGCGCCGGCTGGTGCTCAACGTGATCTTTTTTGGCGTCTTCGCCTACATCTTTATTGAGACGGCGCGCGGCGTGTACGGCATTGGCACCATGGTACTTTTGATCCAGTATGCTATGCTTATTCGCATTCCGATTTTCACGATCAGTTTTTTGGTGGACCAAACGCAGCGGGCGGTTTCTAATACTCGTGATTATTTTGATGTACTCGACCAGAAGCCGGAGATTATCGACCGCGAAGGGGCTACGAAGCTCAAGGTCAACAGCGGCGAAATTGTATTTGACGATGTGCATTTTAGCTATAGCGCCGACAGCCCTGTGCTCTCAGGCGTGAGCTTTACGGTTGCACCAGACAGCAAGGTAGCACTGGTGGGTGAGAGTGGCGAAGGCAAGACCACACTTACTAATTTGCTGCTCAGATTATATGAGGTTGGCGACGGCCAAATCCGCATTGACGGGCAAAACGTCAACGACGTTACGCAGGCCAGCCTGCGGGCAAATATCGGCATCGTGTTCCAGGAGCCGGCGCTGTTTAGTGGCACCGTCCGCGAGAACATTGCATATGCCCGGCCAAGCGCCACCGAAAAAGAAGTTATCGCCGCGGCCAAGGCCGCGAATGCGCACGAGTTTATTGAAAAGTTCGACGAAAAGTACAACACCGAAATCGGCGAACGCGGCCTTAAATTGAGTGGCGGCCAAAAGCAACGCATTGCCATCGCCCGGGCACTCCTCAAAGACGCGCCAATACTAGTTTTAGACGAAGCCACCAGCAGCCTCGACAGCCGCAGTGAACACATGGTGCAAGAGGCACTCGAGCACCTGATGAAGAATCGTACCACGATCATTATCGCTCACCGTCTGAGCACCATCCAAAACGTCGATCAAATCATTACCCTTAGGAAGGGCAAGGTGGACGAAACCGGGTCTCCTGCCGAGCTCGCCCGCACACAGGGTATTTACGCCGAGCTACTTAAGCTCCAGAATCGCGGCGCCACTTCTGAGGCCGGTAAAGAACAACTCAAAAAATACGACATCGCCGGTTAGAGGGGCAAACCTAGCAGATCTGCATATTCGACAAAGTCACGCTGAATCATATGCGGCTTTATAGGCATGTCTAGAAATACTTCTGCCTCAAATCGAGTAGTGAGCGCTCCCACTGTGTGTCCGCTGGCAAGTGCTGCGACTACGCCCTTAGGATCGTCCTCAAAAGCGAGCACGCTAGCACGCATCCCTGCGGTATCCGGTAGCCCAAGTGTTCTGTAAGCGGTGTCGAAGGACTCTGGGTCTGGCTTGGGATTGGTGTAATCACCGCGGGCGATAATTCGTGCCACTGGGAATATTTCGGCGAGTCCATATTTACCAAGGAACGCGTCAATTTCATCGTGTCGAGCGCCACTGGCGATTGCTTGCCTGCCGCTAAATCCGTTACATTCTAGGGAGCGTACGAAACTAGAAGCGCCTGCAACTTCGACGCCAGACGCGAGCAACAAATCCATATGTAGAGCGGCTTTGCGTTCGACTATCGCAGTCAGGATATCGTGGCTTAGGTCGAGTTCTCCCTCGGCGAGACCTCTACTCTGAAGTGCGGCCCATACCGCTGCATCTACTGTATGGTGAGGAGCATTCTCGAAGAAGGTCCGGTTTTCCTCAGCAGTTATGCTGAGTAGTTGTGCGTGTCCGCACTCTCGTGCGATTCCATGGATCGCCGCAAGTCGGGAGCGTTCATGTAGATTAAAAGGATCGCCATCCGGTGGCAGGTTATTAAGTAGTGTGTCGTCGACATCATAAATGGCGCCAGCATATTGCTCATAAGGCAAACTCATGAAGATGAGTATACCACCCCATTCGCAAAAAAATACGACATCGGCGGCTAGCTATCACGCAGGCGGGTGTATATAATAAGGCGGACAAGCTATTTGGAGGAGTTTAAGAACATGGCAGAAACCAAACCGCGCCAGCGGATTGTAGCGGCATTGATTGCCATCCTGTTTTTTGTATTTTCGTTTGGACTTAGTTTTGTTGTCATTTGGCAACTGTATAAAAATAATAAGGAGGCAAAAAACGTGAACGACTCTTCGAGCAGCCAAAGCAATCAAACAACGCCCGCTAACAAGACGAGCGACAACAGCGACACCACCAGCGGCAAGCTGGCCGGCACCAAACTTAAAGACTTTGCACCGGTGAGCAGCGTATCCGCGCTGCAAACTATCGACACCACACCTGGTACCGGCGACACTGTGAAGGCCGGCGACACGGTAACCGTCGACTACACGGGCGCGGTTGCGGCCACAGGCGTGATCTTTCAAAGCTCGCTGGACAATGGCCAGACGGCAACATTCCCGCTCAGCGGCGTTATTCAAGGCTGGACCGACGGTATCCCCGGCATGCAAGTAGGCGGCACGCGGCGCTTGCTTATCCCGGCAGCCCAGGCGTACGGTGCGAGCCCACCAGCTGGCTCCGGCATTCCGGCTAACGCCGATCTCGTGTTTGACGTTACACTCAAGTCTATCCAATAAGTAACATTAGCGTAAAAAACACAATATGTAGCGTCTTGCATAAACCGTAAGCACTATATATAATAAAGCCAACGCTTAAAACAAAACCGCCTGGAGGGGCAGAAATGGTCAAGAACATCACTATCTTCACTACTAACACCTGTGCATATTGCGCTATGGTTAAGCGCTGGTTAGACGCCAAAGGCCATAGTTATGAAGTGGTGAATCTTGATGCCAACCCCGAGCGTCAGGCCGAAGCGCTGAGCTTAAGCGGCGCGCTTACCGTGCCAATTACGGTGGTTACTAAGCACGACGATAGTAAAGAAGTCGTTATCGGCTACAATTTGGCCAAACTCGCCCCGGCAATCGCGTAATTACTATGGACGAAGCTGCTAATCAATCCACTCCCGTGCACGACGTGATTATTGTTGGCGCTGGTCCAGCGGCTTTGTCGGCGGCCATTTACACCACGCGCGAAGATATCGAGACGCTGTTGTTTGAGCGTGGCGTCGTTGGCGGCCTGGCAGCCATTACCGACTGGGTAGATAATTACCCCGGCTTCGCCAAAGGTATTGCCGGTTTAGAACTAGCCGACGCCTTGCGCGAGCAAGCCGAGCGTTTTGGCGCCAAGATTGAACTCGGCGAGGTTACCAAAATTACTGATGAAGGCATGCATAAACGGCTCGAGACTACCAGCGGCGAAATGCTTGCCAAGGTAGTGCTGCTTGCCACCGGTAGTGATTACAAAAAGATCGGTGTGCCTGGCGAACAAGAGTATTACGCCCACGGCGTGCACTATTGCGCTACCTGTGATGGCGCGTTTTACCGCGACAAGCGCCTGGTGGTTGTGGGTGGCGGTAACTCAGCCGTACAAGAAGCCCTGTTTTTGACTCGCTTCGCCAGCCATATCGACCTATTAGTGCGCTCCGACCATATGCGTGCTAGTGAGATCTTGCAACACGAACTCCTCAACAAGCACCAAGACAAAATTACGGTGCACTATAACACTACCACCGACGAGATCGTCGGCGAGGATGGTAAAGTAACTAAAGTGATTGGCACGGACACCACCACGGGTAACAAAGTAGAGTTTCCAATCGACGGTGTGTTCGTATTCGTGGGCCTCAAACCAAATACCGAATTTTTGCAAGGCAGCGCCGTTGAACTCGACGAGGTCGGTTTTATTAAGTCGGGCGAACATCTGCAAACCCACATTCCAGGCGTCTTCGTAGCCGGTGATGTTCACAGCGGTGCCACCATGCAGATTGCCAGCGCCGTTGGTGAGGGCGCAACCGCTGCGCTATATATCCGCGAATACCTCAACGAGCACGCCCGCAAGCACGATTCAAGCCCGGCACCAGAAGCTGCGCCTGCTACAAATTAGCGTAGCCGGGGAACAAGTCGGCAACAATATGCTGCTTGTCCACGCCGACGTCTTGCAATCCAACGGATAATTTTTCTACGAGCGCTTCAGGTCCTGATAAGTAATACAGCGCCTGCTCTCTGTAGCCAGCGAGCTTTAAGATCCACGGGGCAGTGAGTGGCCCCGTTTGTTCCGTAACAAATACTACAACTGACGCGCCGTACTCCCTAAGCAAGTCGGTAAACATTGCGTCCTCAGGTTTTGAGATTGCATAAATGATATTGATGGTGCGCCGCTCGCCGCGGTCGTGAAGGTATTTGATCATGCTCCGGACGGGTGTAATGCCCATGCCGGCAGCTACCAGTACCAGTGGGGTGGACGTATCCTTAGGTAGCACAAAGTCGCCCATCGGGTCGGCCAGCTTGAGCGTGTCGCCAGGCTTGAGTGCCAAGAGCCGCTGTTTAAACGTGCTACCTTTGGACGCAGCAAACCGGGTGGTGATGGCGAGCTCAGGCTCGGTCGGCGCGCTGGATAGCGTGAACCAGCGGTGCTGGCCCCGGTCGTCGGCCTCATGTGGTAAGTATATCTGCGTAAACTGGCCGGCATCGTATCGCAGAGGGTGTTCCGGCTTGAACCACAGCGTTATAGCGCCCGACCCCAATGCTTCGAACCGGCTAAGCGTAACGTCCATGGTCTAGCGTTGTTTAATTTTGAAACGAGTGGGATAGTCGGTGACCACACCGTATAGGCCGCGCTTTGCCCAGCGTGCTGCTTTGCGTGGGTTATTCAGGGTATAGACAACCAAATGGTAGCCGGCATGATGCACCGCCGAGATGTACCCCCACCATACAACATACTGGAACATAGCAATCCGTTTGGCACCAACTAGTCGAGCTCGACGGGCTGCCCACAAGCCGGACACCCGGGCGTTGACAACTGGCTCAATCTGCGGCAGCGCCTCGTGTAGTGCCTCAAGTGTGCGTTGACTAAATGAGGCAAACAAAAAGTCTTTGGGGTGCCAACCCTTCTTTAAAAAGTGCGTCACTACTTTAATAACGGGCAGCACATCAACGGCTGGCTTTACTTCGAGTACCATGGGCACGCGGCGGTCGACGGCACGGATGGCGTCTTCAAGCGTCGCCAGGTCAGAGTTGCGTGACTTGAGCTCGGCCAGGTTTTGTCGAGCAATCAGCACGTGGCGCAATGAGTAGCCGCGGTTGTCGTGCATAAACGGAGAATGGCCCAAAATCGGCACGCCATCTTTGGTAACGCGAATATCAATCTCAATCTCGTCGGCGTGGGCGTTCAAGCCGGCGGTAATCGCTACCAGCGTGTTTTCTGGCGCCAAACCCCGGGCGCCACGGTGGGCAATCACTTTTGTCATGTTCTTTACTTAATAGTACAATAAAACCAAGTAATTAGTAGCATGAGTTAAGGAGATATCAATGGCTGATTTTAATGTAGTGCTAACGCCGGGCGACTGGCAAAACGGCGTTGTGACCACGGTGGTCGAAATTCCCGAAGGCTCAACCTTAAAGGTTGAATGGCGACGCAAGCTCGGCGTCTTTGAAATTGACCGCGTTGAGCCACGGATTTTTGCCAAGCCGGCAAGCTACGGTTTTATTCCACAAACGCTAGACGAAGATGGCGACGAGCTCGACGTCCTCGTAGTATGTAGCGAGCCAATCCCTACGGGTGTATATTTGCAGGCCAAGATCGTTGGCGTTATGAACTTTGAAGACGACGGTGAGATGGACCACAAGATTGTGGTTGTGCCGGCAGACGACCGTGATAACGGCGACCGCATTAACTCGCTCGACGACCTCGGCGAGCGCTGGAAACAAAAGCTAGAACACCACTTTACCCATTACAAAGACCTCAAGAAGCCAGGCAGCACCAAGGTGCTAGGCTGGGGCGGTGTGGACGAAGCCAAAAGGATCATAGAAGAGTCCATCACGCGCTGGAATAACGAGGCAAAATAGCCGTTATGCGGATAGCCGTTACCGCGCGCGCAATCGTACTCAATCCGAACGGCCAGCTTCTGATCATTCGGCGTAGCGCCACAGATCCATCTCATGGTGGCAAGTGGGACTTACCGGGTGGGCGTGCTAATACTGGCGAGGATGCGCGCGCTGCTGCCATTCGCGAAACCCGCGAAGAAATTGGGCTCAACCTTGCGTTGCCTGACCTATTGTACGGTGTGAGTGCTGCGCGGTCTGATGGTAGCGGCACATGGCTGTTCTTTGCGGAGCGGGTTCCAGCTGACGCCACGATTTCGTTAGGAAATGAACATGACGCGTTTAAGTGGGTCGATTTTGTCGACATGCCAAAGTACACCGACTATGAATTACTGCTCGGCATGTATGCCTACGTCACCGAGCACCGCTTGCTCGAACTAGTTGCATAACCAGCCTATCACCCCGTACAATAGCACCAGAATGTGCTAACGCTTAAGAAGGGACGAATGTATGGCAACACGGGTAGCAATTAACGGATTCGGACGCATTGGGCGTAACGCCTTTAAGATTGCGTTTGACCGCACAGACCTAGAGATCGTCGCGATAAACGACCTCACCGACACCAAGACGCTGGCGCACTTGCTCAAGCACGACAGCAACTACGGCGCGTACTCGCACGACGTGTCATACGACGACACAAACATTATCGTCGATAAAAAATCAATTAAAGTTTTGGCCGAGAAAGACCCGGCTGCATTGCCGTGGAAAGACCTGAACGTCGACGTAGTCATTGAATCCACTGGCTTCTTTGTAGATCCTGCCAAAGCCAAGGCACACATCGACGCCGGCGCCAAAAAGGTGGTGATTAGCGCACCCGCCAAGGGCGATGGCGCTGCAACGGTGGTTCTGGGCGTAAACGAAAAAGACCTCGAAAGCGCGCCAGAAATTATTAGCAACGCCAGCTGCACCACTAACTGTATTACACCGGTAGCCGCGATTATCGAGAGCAACTTTGGTATCGAAAAAGCCATGATGACCACTATCCACAGTTACACCGCCAGCCAAAAGCTGCAAGACGCTCCGGCTAAAGACCTGCGCGAGGCCCGCAACGCGGCCGAAAACATCGTACCAACCACTACCGGCGCCTCAATTGCTGCCGGCCAGGCACTCCCCGCACTTAAGGGTATCTTCGGCGGGTTGTCTATCCGCGTTCCCACCCCGGTAGTTTCACTCAGCGACTTTGTGATCATTACCAAGCGCAAAGTCACCGTCGAAGAAGTCAACGAAGTCTTTAAAAAAGCCGCCGCCAACCCGTATTACCAAGGCATTTTGGCCGTCACCGAAGAAGAGCTGGTAAGTAGCGACTTTATTGGCAACAGCCATTCGGCAATTGTCGACCTCAAGCTCACTGCCGTCGTAGCCGACACCATGCTCAAAGTGGTTGCTTGGTACGACAACGAATGGGGCTACAGCAATCGTTTGGTTGAAGAAGTAGCCGACATCGGCCGACTCTTGAACAAAAGCAAGTAGCCAGCTTCTTTTTAGTGGATTTACTCCTTATATCATGATATAGTAGGTTTAACCTAATGTGGTGAGCCTACGGCATGATAAAGACGATAATAAAATTTGGGCTTTGGTTAGCGGCGCTTCTAGCGGTGTGGCAAATTGGCACATCGCCTACGGTATCGAACGCCTTTATGAATTTGTATGTAGCCGGTGTTGTGCCGGGTACTCATGACGTGCTTACGCCAGGCCAGGAATTCTGGATGCTGGGTGCGTTATTGTTCATCGCCGTGGCCGCCATCTTCTTTACTAATATCAAGCGCAGCA
Source organism: Patescibacteria group bacterium (assembly GCA_035479875.1). Classification (GTDB taxonomy): domain Bacteria; phylum Patescibacteriota; class Saccharimonadia; order Saccharimonadales; family UBA4665; genus PMNU01. The sequence continues at coordinate 33,882 of DATIIH010000009.1, forward strand.
TTTTACGTCTAGTACACCGCACACCTCAAACGCTACAGGTATCTAACGCTGTTGCTAAAACGCCTAAGCCGGCCAAGCCCGCTAAAGCTCCCAAGCCCAAAGTTATTTTGGTTTTGCCGATTAAGACTAAAAACAGCCGTTTGGTGCCGTACGCCCGCCGCATTATTTACTATATGCAGACTGTTGGTCGCCGCATTCTGGCGCTGGCTGGACCGCGTGTCGAAAAGGTGCTGCACTTCGCTGGTGCGGTTTCACGTTCGGCCTCGGCAGCCGTTAGTATCAAGACCCAGCGAACGTGTGTTGCAGTTATTGCCTACGCTACATTTTTCGCTGAGCGCCTAGTACGGCTGTCTATCCGTTCTGCCGAAGTCACGCGGTTTTTTGTGGCAGCCAAAGCCATCCTGATTTGGCGCTGGGCCGAACCTCGCATCCATGACTTTGATCGTTATCTGAACCGCCGTCTGCATCAAAACGAAACTGCCGCTGCAGTTCTAGCTTTTGGCAGCCAATCGTATGAGCTCTGCCGCGACTGGGTAACCGTGCTTGTAGCCCGGCTAGAGCGCGCCCTACAAAAATAACTCTTTCAGGCGCCCTCTAAAGCGCGGTATAGTATAAGCAGTATGAAACTGTTTATTGCTGCCGATCATAATGGGTTTGAGTTTAAACGAATATTGCTTGAAACGCTCCTGCGCGTCGGCTACGAAGTTGTCGACGAAGGCGACCAAGAACTTAAACCCGACGACGATTTTCCACAGTTTGCCGCCCGCGCCATTCAAGCACTCAAAGCCGGCGCTAGAGACGACAAAGCTATTCTTATCTGTGGCAGCGGGCAGGGCATGTGTATGGCCGCCAATCGCTACAAGGGCATCCGAGCCAGCTTGGTTTGGAACGCCGAAGAAGCCCGCGCTGCACGTAACGATGACGACAGCAACGTGCTCTGCCTGCCGGCTCGCTACATGTCGGCCGACGAAGCTGTTAGCCTTGCCGAAACCTGGCTATCGACGCCATTCGCCGGCGCACCGCGCTTCAAGCGTCGCATTAAAGAGCTCGACGAACTAAATTAAGAGATTACAAACCTTTGAGAATAACCGATAGGTGCTTGCTCGGTGCGGGCAGCGCAACAGTCTTCGGCACTTTGGGCGCCGTAGCTTTGGATCGGACTTTAGGAGTTGGTTTGCTCATACCTATAGTATAGCCAAAAGGACGGCAAAGCCCAAGCCAGTAAGCACAATCGATACCAGGCAAAAGCGCATCCGTACTCTGTTGAGTTGTTCGTTATGGTGGATGGCGGCCGACGTGTCGGCCAGGAGTTGCAAAACTAATGTATCGTGGTCCATGGCGAGATACTCGGGTACGTCATCAAGGTCGGGGAGGCCGTAGTACTTGCGTGGCCAAACAGAGAATAGATCAAGCAAAAACGACAACCCAAACGGGATATACAGCACAGCGAATTCCCATGTAGGAATGTGGAGTCCGGCCTGAGCGATGAATATAATCAGCGCAAGATTAGTGCCCAAAATGGCCAGCGCTTTGGTATCAATTCCGTCGCTATCGGACATAATCTGGCCGAGGCGGTTTTGCTGAGCGTCGAGTAGTGGTGTGAGGTCTTGTTCGTTTGCCATAAGCGGTATAAGCTTAATGTAAAGCTAAACTTATTGTACAAGATGGAATCAACGATTTGCCCTACAATCTTAGCCGGTAACCCCGACGACTTTAACGCACAGATGGAGCGTGTGGCTGAATTTGCCGCTCGCGTACATATCGATTTGGCCGATGGCCATTTTGCACCGAGTAAAACAATTGCTATCGACCAAGTGTGGTGGCCAGGTAACATCCGAGCCGATTTGCACGTGATGTACGACAAGCCATTCGAATACGCCCGAATGCTGTTCGAGCTCCAGCCCCAGATGATTATCGTGCACGCCGAAGCAGAAGGCGATTTTGTATCGTTTGCCGAGGAGGCCCATGCCAATGGTATAGAGATAGGCGTTGCACTCAAGCCCGAGACTATGCCGCAAATGATCGAACCGGCTTTGCCATGGATCGACCATGTATTGATATTCTCCGGCCATCTTGGCCATTTTGGCGGCGAAGCCAACACTCATCTGCTCACCAAAGTACTCTACCTGCACAGCAAAAAACCGCAGCTCGAAATCGGTTGGGACGGTGGCATTAATACCCAAAATGTCCGCACGCTGGTTGCCGGCGGCATCCAAGTGCTCAACGTGGGCGGCTTTATTCAGCACGCGGCCGACCCGAACGGTGCTTATAATCAGCTCAAATCGCTATTAAACTAGGAAGCGTTTCCAACTTTGGCAAACGGCTTCGTCCGGTGTACTATAGTTGTGACAGCATAAGCATGAATGGGATATGAGACAAATTTTTTCGATTGAAGCATTGGAGCTCAAAGCCAACGAGATACGCGCAAGTATCATTGAGATGCTTGAGACCGCTGGCAGTGGCCACCCTGGCGGTTCGCTGGGCCAGGCCGACATATATACTGCCTTGTACTTCAATATCATGAAGCACGACCCGCACAACCCCGACTGGGAAGAGCGCGACATCCTGATTCAAAGCAACGGTCATACCTGCCCGGTACGCTATGCGGCAATGGCTCACGCCGGCTATTTTGATATTAAGGAGCTCAAGACGCTCCGCCAGCTTGGATCGCGCCTGCAAGGGCACCCCGAGCGTACGAAATTGCCGGGGGTGGAAAACACTAGCGGGCCGCTGGGTTCCGGCCTAAGTCAGGCCGCCGGTATGGCGCTGGGGCTACGCATGAACAAGCAGCAGCACCGTTGGGTGTACGTGACTACGGGCGATGGCGAGCTGGATGAGGGTAATAACTGGGAAGCAATCATGTTAGCCAGTAAGTACAAGCTTACCAATATGATCGTGATTGTGGATCGCAACAACATCCAGATTGACGGGCCTACCGAGGTGGTGATGCCGCTTGAGGACCTGCGGGCAAAATGGGAAGCATTCGGCTGGCACGTGTTGGAAATCGACGGTAATGATGTTGAGGCAGTCATCGACGCCTGCAACATGGCTAAGGCCATCGTCGAAAAGCCGGTCGTGATTTTGGCACACACTATTCCTGGTAAGGGCGTGGACTTTATGGAATACGATTTCCACTGGCACGGCGCGCCGCTCAACGAAAAGCAGGCTCAGGATGCGCTCAAGCAAATTCACACGCTCAAAGGCAAAATTAATAAAGAGTACGATTCATGAGTGATATGCATCTGATCGACGATATCCGGGCCAAAGACATCCTAAAAGAACCTATACGCGACGGGTTTGGCCGTGGCATATTGGAAGCAGGAAAGCGCAATGAAGACATAGTTGTCGTTTGCGCTGATTTGCTAGAAAGCGCCCGATTGACAGCGTTCTCTGAGGCGTTTCCGGAACGATTTATCGAGACCGGCATTGCGGAGCAGAATATCGTTACCGTCGGCAGTGGCCTAGCGGCTGTAGGCAAAATTCCGTTTGTTGGCAGTTATGCTGCGTTTTGCCCGGGGCGCACGTGGGAGCAAATCCGTACCACGATTTGCCTGAACGATCAGCCCGTGAAGATTATGGGTAGTTATGCTGGCGCATACACGTCGCCGGACGGCGCGACACACCAGGCGTTCGAGGATATCGCGCTGATGCGGGTATTGCCGAACATGGTGGTTCTGGTGCCCTGCGATAGCGTGGAGGCAGAAAAGATGGTTCACGCCATGGTCGCCGACAAACGTCCGAACTATATTCGTATGACGCGAGCCGGGTCGCCCGTTATTACGACCGACAAAACGCCGTTTGAAATCGGTAAGGCATATGTTTTCCGCGAAGGCAGCGACATCACGCTTATCGCGACTGGCACTATGACGTATCAGGTGCTGGTTGCGGCCGATATGTTAGCCAAAGACGGTATTCACGCCGAGGTTGTGCATGTGCCAACGGTCAAGCCGCTCGACGAGCAGACAATTCTTACCAGCGTTAAAAAAACAGGCGCCGTTGTCGTCGCCGAAGAAGGCCAGATTGCTGGGGGCCTAGGCGGGGCGGTGGCTGAGTTGCTCGGCGAGCACTTCCCGGTGCCGATGAAGCGCATCGGCGTGCAGGACCGTTTCGGGGAGTCGGCCCCCACAGCCGAGGAATTGCTCAAACACCTTGGCCTAGACGCCGTGCACATCGCCTTAGCAGCACACACAATTATTGAGCGCAAGCACTAGGTCATATGGACCCCGTCAGCATTATTCTCACGCAGAATACTGCCGCGGCTGTGTTTGCGGTGGTGTCCAGAAAATTATCTCCTGCACTGCCGCGTGCATATTTTCAGGTCAATGCCATCGTCATCGGCATTATGTATTTTGCTGGCCTGGCCTGGGCTGCTGTGCACCGCGGTGTGTCGGTGGCAGAACTGTTGCAATGGCTACCCTGGTTGCTTGGCGGCAGCCTGGCGTTTGCGATGACCAACGCCATTAGTTTTAAGGTGTTTCAGTATGTTGATGCAGCGATTGCCTCGCTACTGAGCACCTTCAATATTATCGCGGCGATTATTCTGTCTACGATATTTATCGGCGAAGGGCTAACGCTACGCAATGCCCTCGGGGCCGCCATTATTTTGGGTGCGGCGTGGTTGGTGCTGTCGGCGCATGTTGGCCGCCAAGAGAGGAGAGCTTGGACCATAGGACTGGCTTTATCGCTGCTTGCGGCCGTGTTTTTTGGCATTGCCATCACCAACGAGAAATTCTTACTTAATCATATGGGTTTATCTTCCTACTTAGTTTGGGGTTGGGGTGTCCAGGTAATCGTCGCTTTTGTGTGTAGCTTTGTGTTTATGCCACGTGGGTATCGGGACATCGCTAAAGTGCGGCCCTACGGTCTGTTGGGCATGGCCGGTGCCTTGCGGGCGATTAGCGGCTTGACGTTTGTGTTGGCTTTGGTGCGACTCAATAATCTGGCAATCGTATCGGCCTTGTCTGGGCTAAAAGTGATTCTGGCTGCAGCGTTTGGCTTGGTGTTCTTACACGAGGGGCAGTTCGCGGTGCGTAAAATAAGCGCTTCTCTGGCTGCCGCGGCCGGCGTCGCCATAATGTTCTGGAAATGATAAAGCCATAAGCGGTATAATGAGCGCAAAGAGGGAGATCACGATGAATACCGATGAGCTAGAACAGATAGCAAAAAGACTAGTGGCCGATGGCAAAGGTTTGCTGGCGGCTGACGAGAGCAATGCAAGCTGCCAAAAACGTTTTGACGCTGTAGGCGTGCCATGCACCGAAGAAACGCGTCGCGAATACCGCGAGCTGTTGATCACCACACCTGGCGCAGAGGAGTTCCTGACCGGTGTTATTATGTTCGACGAAACATTTTGGCAGGCTACCGAAACCGGCCAAGTCTTCCGTGAATATCTCAAGAATCACCATATTTACCCAGGCATTAAAGTAGACAAAGGCTTGGTGGATTTACCTGGCTTCCCCGGCGAAAAAATAACTCAAGGCCTCGACGGCTTACCCGGCCAAATGGCTAAGTATGCAGCTGCAGGTGCCAAGTTTGCCAAGTGGCGCGCAGTGATCACCATTGGCGACGGTATTCCCACTGACGAATGTATTGGTGCTAACACGCTGGTTTTGGCGCGCTACGCCCGCATTTGCCAGGAGGTGGGCATTGTACCTATTGTTGAGCCAGAAGTCTTATTTGATGGCAACCACACCGCCGACCAGTGCGAGGCCGCCATGGCCCGCACCTTCGATATTCTGTTCCGCACGATGCGCGCTTTCCGCGTGCATTTGCCGGGTGCAATCCTCAAAACCAGCATGGTGCTGCCTGGCAAAGATAGCGGCGTGGCAATTAACCACGACGACGTGGCTGAGCGCACCGTGCGTGTCTTCCGCGAGCACGTGCCGCCGGAATTGGGCGGCATTGTATTCCTAAGCGGCGGCCAAACTAGTAACGACGCGTTTGCCGATCTCAGTAAGATTATTCAGCGCATCGTCCAGGCTGGCCCGCATCCGTGGAACGTCACATTCTCGTACTCGCGCGCACTGCAAGACCCGGTGCTTAAGGCATGGGCCAAGAATCAGAACGCGAAGCATGAGGTGCAGGCTATTTTTCACCGGCAGTTGGAGCTGGCGAGTGATGCGGCGCATGGGAAGTTGGATGAAGCGCAGCTTGACGACAATACCGAAGCGTCTCACGCCCAAGATCTGTAATTAGAACTAGGAAGAGAGAACGAGCTGCAAGCGACGAAGAACTGGTCCTGGGCTCGCTGCGCTCGTGCGGAGGTTCCTCATCGCTTGCAGCTCGTTCTCTCAAATTAATAATTGCCAAGGTCGGTGCCTCTGTGGCACAATAAACGTAAGCGAAATGGCTAAGTGAACCGAAAGAGGGGGTATGCACCACCAGTTTGACGTAATGAGTATTGGTGACATAGTGACCGATGCTTTTATTAAGTTATTCGACGACCAAGCCAAAGTGGTTAAAGACGACCGCGATGGCAAATGGTTGGCCATGCCTTTTGGCACTAAGATTCCATTTGATTTCGCCGAAGTAATCGAAGGCGTAGGCAATGCCGCCAACGGCGCGGTAGCGTTTGCTCGCCTGGGCATGCACACCAGCTTCGTAACCAACGTAGGCGGCGACCAACAGGGACGCGACATGATCATGAGCCTGGGTAAAAATAAAGTAGATACTCGTTTTGTGCGTGTTAATCCCGACAAAAAGAGCAACTACCATTATGTGCTCTGGTACGGCGCCGAACGCACCATCCTGATTAAGCATGAAGAGTATGCATACCATTGGCCACATGTTCCTGCCACCGAACTGCCGCGTTGGGTCTACTTTAGCTCGATTAGCGAACATGCTATCTCTTACCACGATGACGTCGCTGACTGGCTGGATGCTCATCCCGACATTCACTTGGCCTTCCAGCCCGGCACTTTCCAGATGGAAGCTGGTGCGCGCCGGCTCAAGCGCATTTATAAGCGCTCCTCAGTATTGATTCTAAACCGCGAAGAGGCCGTGATTGTGGGCGGGGGGCGCCACGATGACATTAATGACCTGTTCGACAAATTGCATGAGCTTGGTCCACAGGTGATTGTGATAACCGATGGGCCCGCTGGCGCCTACGCCAGTGATGGGCGCAAACGTCTCAAGATGCCGCTATACCCAGATGTTAAACCGCCTATTGACCGCACTGGTGCTGGTGATGCCTTCGCTTCGACATTTGTTGCCGCTGCTGCTAAAGGCATGAGTCTCGAAGACGCTTTGCGCTGGGCGCCCATCAACTCTATGAGTGTTTGCCAAAAAGTTGGCGCTCAAGCTGGTTTGCTGAGCGAAAAAGAACTCCTTGGCTATCTCCATAAAGCGCCAATGCACTATAAGCCCACGCCGCTAAATAAGTAGCCTCCGAGGTGGTGCTTATGGTAATCTGTTGGTAGTTATGACACGATTTTTGTCGCAGGCATTGGGGGCGAGGGAACCCACGTTTAGTAGCAGCTTGCGCGCGCTAGAGCAAGCTGCCGGGCGGCCCAATACCGATATCCGTTTGACGGCTGAGGTGATGCAGCGTATGCGCCGTAAGATTGCCGAGCTTGGCCTGGATTCGTCGGACACTACCGGCCCAGAGCTGTACCAGGCGCTCGAAGAGCGCTTGCGTGCCGACGAATCAACCGTACGCAAAGCTCTTGGCGTAGCCGAAGGCGCGAGTGCCGACGATGTACTGCGTAAAGTGCAACAGTTTGTGTCAAAGCATGATATGCCCAAGACCTGTTTTGCTTTAAAGGCTAGCGTGGCCAAACGTCTGCTCAAAAAGAAATTTCCCAAGAACGCGATGAAGCAGCTGGGTTACCGCTCGCAGGAGTCGATGCTCAAGCATGAGCAAGCCGCAGCCATCTACGCTGCCGCCGCAATCGTCGAGCCGGCCACGTGGCACAAGGCCTTTCGCGACCAATACACTAAGCTCAGTCCCAGTGATTTCGAGATGCGCGCTATTAGCTTGGTGCAGCCAAATACCAAGCGCTGGCAAACACTGGCACATCCGTATGTACAAGCGGCCAAGCACAATTTGCTATCATACCCCGAGCTCGGCGCGATAGTGATGCTGCCCATGGAGCAAGACATCGACGGCCTTGCGATCACGACGCTGTTATTAGTGCTCGAAGAAATGAATGGCGTGCGCGCCCACAGCAGCTACGCTAAGTTGCAACAGGTTAAGCCCGACTTCGGCGCAATTATCCAGCGTACATCGGTGAGCGAACCGTACACCACCGCTCAACTTGCTGGCCAGCCGGTGCCGTGGCGGATGATCCAGCACTATTACGCTCGCTTTGCCGATGCTTACCAGCCGGATATTTTTGAGCCGCATGTGCAGCTCGACGACCTTAGCTGGTATGGTGGCGAACAGGCCCTTGCCGCGCTTGAGCCGAGCCTTAGTTTTTGGCAAGACACCGAATGCCTGGGCTTACTGCACGACGACGGCTCGATTGTGTCGTGCAACGTGCTCGATGTAGCCCTTAACTTTTGCAATAAACTGCCGTTTTACGAACGGGTAGTGCACTTTGTGCGTGGCAATTTGTGGCACGAACTGATGATGCGCTATCTCAATCAAGAGAACTTAGAGGCCGCCGTCCACCGCCAACTGTCTGCCGAGCTTGAACAGCCACTGGCGCTGGAGGCCGAACCTGTATACAATGAAGCATAAGGATTAAGCTAGAGAGATGACCCCTGATTTGAACGACCTAAAATTTTTGCGCTACTCTATTTGTGTGTCCGGCGCAGCCGCTGGGCCTACTGTTGCGGCCGACCACGAGCTGGCCGAGCGACTTGGTGCGGCAATTGCCAAAAGCGGCCACAATCTTACCACCGGCGCTACTGTAGGCTTGCCGTACTTTGCCGCCCTTGGTGCCAAAAAGGCAAAGGGCACGAGCATTGGCTTTTCGCCGGCTGGCAGCCTGCGAGAGCACGTGCATAAGTACCGTTTACCGTTCGACGTATTCGACTTTATCAATTTCACCGGCCTGACATACGTCGGCCGCGATTTGTATCTGGTGCAGAGCAGTGACGCAGTCATTACTATCGGCGGCCGTTTTGGTAGTCTGCACGAATTTACCTCGGCGCTCGAAGCCCACAAACCCTGCGGCATTTTGCTCGGCAGCGGCGGCGCGGCCGATGCCATTCCCGACCTCATGAAATTATTACCGCCACCGCACCACGATTTGGTGGTATACGACACCAACCCCGAGCAACTCGTCAAGAAAATTATCGCCGTGCTCGACGAAAAATACTCCGACCTCCACAAAGAGTTCGCCCACCACGACATGCACTGGTTCTTACGCGAAACTTCCACTAATCCACCGCCGCACGCCGGCTAAGGGGCACTCACTATGGGCGACGACAATCAGGAAAATTTAGATCCCAAAGCCAAAAAAGAAGTCGCCCTGAGTGAGATTGTGCTTGCGGTGTTAGGTCTGGGCGGTATCGCCTTGGTTGTCTACCTGGCCTGGCTCAGATAGCGTTGGCGCCCCTCAAACTGTTACAATATAAGCTGTGAAGTTCCAACTTAAGAGCGACTACCAACCCACCGGCGACCAACCCGCGGCGATCATTCAGCTGACCAAAGGTATAGATGACGGCCTGCACGAGCAGACCTTGCTCGGCGTGACCGGATCGGGCAAGACGTTCACCATGGCTAACCTTATCCAAAATACTCAGCGGCCTACGCTGGTGCTCAGCCATAACAAGACGTTGGCCGCGCAGCTGTACGAGGAATTCAGGCGATTTTTTCCCGACAATGCCGTGCACTATTTTGTAAGCTACTTTGACTACTACCAACCCGAGGCGTACATCCCGCGTAGCGACACGTACATCGAGAAAGACTCGCAGATTAACGAAGAGATCGACCGTTTGCGCCACGCCGCCACCGACGCGCTGCTTACCCGCCGGGACGTCATCATTGTGGCAAGTGTGAGTTGCATCTACGGCATCGGCTCGCCGGCCGACTATAACGATCTGCGTGTGAGCGTCAAAGCGGGCGAACGCCGTGTGCGCGACAAGCTGTTGCGTCACCTGACCGACATTCAGTACCAGCGCAATGACATTGATTTCCACCGTGGCACGTTCCGCGTCCGCGGCGACGTAGTCGATGTGTACCCAGCTGGCGAAGAGCTGGCGTACCGCCTGGAATTTTTTGGCGACCAAGTGGAGCGTATCCTCAAAATCGACCCACTCACCGGCGAGATTTTGGGCAAACCCGAAAGTCTGGACATTTTCCCTAGTAGCCACTACGTTACACCAAACGAAAAGCTGCAACTGGCGCTAGGCAAAATCGAAGGTGAGCTAGAGCAGCGGCTGTTCCAGTTCAAACAAGAAGGCAAGTTGCTTGAGGCTCAGCGTTTGGAGCAGCGCACCCGTTTTGACCTAGAGATGCTGCAGGAAACCGGCTTTGTAAAAGGTATCGAAAACTACAGCCGCTATTTAACTGACCGCTCACCGGGAGACCAGCCAGCAACGCTACTCGATTATTACCCCGATGACTTTTTGATGCTGATCGACGAATCGCACATGACCATGCCCCAAATCCGCGGCATGTACAACGGCGACCGCGCGCGCAAAGAAGTGCTAGTAGAGCACGGCTTTCGCCTGCCCAGCGCGCTCGATAACCGTCCGCTGACGTTTACTGAGTTCGAGAAGCACGTCAACCAGGCCGTGTACGTCAGCGCCACGCCAGCTGCGTACGAGCTGAGCCGCAGCCCGGAACCCGCTCAGCAGGTGATTCGTCCCACCGGGCTCCTAGACCCACCGATCGAAGTCCGCCCAGTGGACGGTCAGGTAGACGACCTGATTGCCGAGATTCGTAAGACTGTCGACAAGCGCCAGCGCGTGCTGGTAACCACCCTCACCAAGCGCATGTCCGAAGACCTCACCGATTATCTCAAAGAGCTAAATATCAAAGTGGCATATTTGCACAGCGACGTTGATACCTTGGATCGTACGGACATTCTGCGTGATTTGCGCCTCGGCGTCTATGACGTTTTAGTGGGCATCAACTTACTGCGTGAGGGACTGGATTTGCCAGAAGTCAGCCTGGTAGCCATTTTGGACGCCGACAAAGAGGGCTTTTTGCGCAGCAGCCAGGCGCTCATTCAGACCGTCGGCCGTGCTGCTCGCCATGCCGAAGGCCATGTCATCATGTACGCCGACCATATAACCGCTAGCATGCAGCAGACCATTGACGAAACTGACCGCCGCCGCGACATTCAGCGCAAATATAACGAAGAACACAATATTACGCCGGCCGGTATCAGTCGGGCCATTGAAGACAGTATGCGCCCTGAGCTGCACGAAGAAGCCAAACGCGCTAAGCTCGACCTCAAAAAGATTCCTAAAGACGAATACGGCTCGCTCGTTAAAGATCTGACCTCCCAAATGGAGTTGGCTAGCGCTAACTTGCAATTCGAACAAGCCGCCGAACTTCGTGACATCATCGCTGATATCAAAGCCAAAATGTAGGCGTTATTGCTTGCCAGACGTCAGATTACGTGTTACTAGTTGATGCATGAAACAAAATCCTGGAGCCAGACGATCACCTCCTCCCGCATCCTTTGGGCATGGAGATAGCCCACCAACCGGTTCAGGCCGCCGAGCGGCCAAATCTGCGGGTACAGCTGACTTAGCAACTTGGAATATGCGTCGTATGCTCCACAACGGTGTATACGGTGTAGGCCGCGAAGCGGAGTACGGCAGTTTTAACAACCTTGTAGATACGTGGGGTACGCTAGCCAGTAATCATGGCCTTGCATTGGTTACGTTCGAGGACTGTCGTATCCCCGTTGGGTTTAGGTATTTGACTGGGCAGCAGATACACACCTGGGGCGAGCAGCACGGAACGCGGCCCAGGCCAACCATGGAGTGGGCAGAGCGTGTTGCGAACCACGCGGCACGCGTCCCCGGAGCGCCGGGTAGTTTTGATAGTGAGTTCACTGTCACTGGGTGGAAATTTATGCGGTCGGCCGTGCCGGCTCTTGGTAGACGCCAGCCTGTTCGTATGGACCTAGGTATTTATGCCCGCCCCGCCGACAAACCGCCGGAGGACAACACACTGGTTGCGGAATACAATTGTCTGCAAGATTATTATGCCGGAAGACGGCCTGAACGTCCTGACGGGCTGAGTATGTCGATTGCAACAGTAGTAGTGCCGGGGGTAGTGACCTGCAACGAAGATGCACGAGAGCGCCTAGTTGCCTTTACGGATGCTTGTGCGGAGCAGTTCTCGCCGGTGTCGGCACGGGTAAGCGCTTTTGGAGTGCTCTAGATGCGACCTCCTCATGTGCGGCGAGGGCGTTAAAATTTTCACGCCAATCTGATATAGTAGAGTAAATATGGCAGACCTCACGCGTGATGATGTATTGAAGCTGGCTCGGTTGGCCCGACTAACCATTACCGACGAAGAGGTCGAAAAGTACCGCAAAGAGCTTACGGAGATCTTGCACTACGTTGAACAACTCCAGAATGTCGATGTCGCTGGTCTCCAGCCGACTACACAGGTAACTGGGCTGACTAACGTCATGCGCGAGGACGAAGTGCAGGACTATGGCACCTCGCGTGAAGATTTGCTACGTGGCGTACCACAGGTTGAAGATAACCAGATTAAAGTGAAGAGGATGATCGGATGAGCCAGTGGCTCCCGGTTGCCGATCTCGCCGCCAAAGTTAAAGCCGGCGAGCTGAAGGCACTCGACCTCGTTAACCAGGCGTTGGCCACCGTAGACGCTAAAAAAGAGTACAACGCTGTCATCGTCGTACTTGCCGATCGGGCTCGTGAACGCGCCGCAAATGTTGACGCCAACGTGGCTGCCAAACAGGAAACTGGCCGATTGGCTGGCGTGCCTTTCATCGCCAAAGACAACTATTTGGTGTTTGGCGCCGAAACCACCGCGGCTAGCAACATGTTGCGTGGCTTTACCGCGCCATACCAAGCGACGGTGATTGAACTTTTGGAAGCCGAGGGCGCAATCTGTGTAGCAAAGGCCAACCTCGACGCCTTTGCCCATGGCGCCAGCACCGAAAACAGTGACTTTTTTACCACCAAAAACCCACTCGATAAAGAACGTGTGCCTGGCGGCTCCTCTGGTGGCTCGGCCGCTAGTGTAGTACTCGACATAGTACCATTCGCTCTGGGTACCGATACCGGCGGCTCCGTCCGCCAGCCAGCCAGCTTTGTGGGCTGCGTGGGCTACAAGCCTACGTACGGTCTGATGTCACGGTATGGCATCGTAGCTATGGCGAGTAGCACAGACGTCGTGGGCGTGCTAGCCCGAACGGTAGACGACGCGGCATATGTCACTGACATAATGGCTGGCCGCGACTCACGCGACAGCACCACTATTGAACGTGATGCCGATAGCTATGCCGACCTCAAGGCCGATGTGCAAGGTAAGAAATTCGGCATTATTAAAGAGTGGATGAGCGGTGGCCTGGACGGCAACGTCAAACAAGTTATCCAGGCAGCGGCCGACAAGCTACGTGCCGCCGGTGCCGACGTGCAAGAAGTGAGCTTGCCCTCACTACCGCTTGCGCTGGCTGTGTACTACATTGTGGTGCCAGCCGAAGTCAGTAGCAACCTTAGCCGCTACGACGGCCAGCGCTGGCGTTTTAGCTATGATAACCCCAAAGACCTAGACGAAAGTTACACTAAATCACGCGGCGAAGGCTTTGGCGCCGAAGCCAAGCGTCGAATTATGGTCGGTACCTACGTGCTCAGCAGCGGCTACTACGACGCTTACTACACTAAAGCGCAAACCGTGCGCACCAAATTGATTAATGAGTTTGATGATGCGTTCAAGCAGTTCGACTTTTTGATTGGGCCCGTGGCACCCACAGTGGCTTTTAAGATCGGCCAAAATTCGGACGACCCACTACAAATGTACTTGGCCGACGTGATGACTGTAGGCGCCAGCTTGGCCGGCATTCCCTCTATTAGTGTGCCCGCCGGCCTGGCCGACGGCTTGCCGGTTGGCTTGCAGATCATGGCGCCGCAGCGCGCTGATCACGCCTTGCTTAGCACTGCTAAAAAGGCGCAGGAGTTATTAGTATGATGTTGCGCATTATCGGCATTAGCGTTGCCGCGCTGTTAATCGTTTTTTTGGTTGCGCTTTTGGTATGGTGGCGCCGGCGTCCCGGCAAGCTAGACACGCTGTACTTTAGCGAGCAGTGGGCTGAACTGCAAAAACTATGCAGCAGCAAAGCCACTTGGCCAGAAGCGGTGCTGAGCGCCGACCGTCTGCTTGGTCAAGCCCTAGCTAAAAAGCACATCCGCGGCCGCACGATGGGCACGCAGCTCATGAAAGCCCAACGTACCTTTAGCGACAACGACAGTGTATGGTTTGCCCACAAGCTGCGCGGCAAAATCGAGGCCGACCCCGCTCTCAAACTCAAGCAGGCCGACGTTAAACAGGCACTCATGGGCGTCCGCCAAGCGCTTAAGGATATTGGAGCGCTGGCATGATCGATCCGACTGTTCGCGCTCAGTATACGGCCACTATTGGCATCGAGTGTCATGTGCAGCTTAAAACCGCAACCAAGCTGTTTGATGGTGTAGGGAACGACGCCCGAGAAGCACCGCCCAACACTCTAGCAGGGCCGCTGAGTTTTGGTCTGCCCGGCACCCTGCCAGTACTTAACAAAGAAGCGGTACACCTCGGCATGCGTGCGGCTTATGCTCTCGGCACAGTGCCGCAGCCCTACAGCGAGTTCGATCGCAAGCATTATTTTTATCCTGACCTGCCTACCGGCTACCAGATTACCCAGTACGCCCACCCAATTGTTTTGGGCGGATCGGTTGACATCGAAGTTGACGGCCAAACCAAAACCATCGGCATCACTCGTGCTCACCTAGAGGCCGACGCTGGCAAGTCTACCCATCCAGCCGGCAAAGACTACAGCCTGGTAGACCTCAACCGCGCAGGCACGCCGCTACTCGAAATCGTTTCTGAGCCGGACATGCATTCGGCCGTCGATGCTAAAGCCTACGCCCACGAATTGTATTTAAGGATGCGCTACGCAGGCGTCTCCGACTGCAACCTGTACTATGGCAACATGCGCTTTGACGTTAACGTGAGCGTGAGCAAAACAAATGAGCTCGGCACGCGCAGCGAAACCAAAAATCTCAATAGTTTCCGTGCCGTCGAAAAAGCAATCGAGTATGAAGTTAACCGTCAGATTGAACTTCTCGAAAAAGGCGAAAAGATTGTGCAGGAGACCCGCGGTTGGGATGATGCCAAACAGCGCACCTTCTCGCAGCGCACCAAAGAAGATGCCCATGATTACCGTTATTTTCCAGACCCTGACATTCCGCCCGTTAAGCTCGACGACGCCCATATCGAGGCCGTCAAAAATGAAATGCCCATTTTGCCCGATGAATGGCGCAGCCGGCTCAGCATTCTAGGCCTCACACGTCCATCCATGGAAACGCTTTTGGAAGCCGAACTCGACGACCCGACCGTCAGCTACCTGGCGTTAATCGAAGAAGTCTTGGGCGAGCATGATTTTGCCAAACAACTCGCCAATTGGTTTGTAAACCTCGAGATCCCACTACGCCGCGACGAAGCATTCAAGGCCAACCCCGTGCTTACTAACCAAGGCCGCTTGCATGTATACCGCGCAACAGCCGAGCTGGTCGCCGCGGGCAAGCTCAGCTCATCTAACGCCAAAGCTCTAATTACCGCCACCCTGGGCGGCACCGAGCAAGTGCAAGACGTCGAAGCCTTTGCTAAAGACCACAATCTCATCCAAGAGTCTGATACTGGTGCGCTGGACGCCATCGTCAAACAAGTATTGGCCGAAAACCCCAAAGCCGCCGAAGACGTACGCAGTGGCGAAATGAAAGCCATCGGCTTTTTGGTAGGCCAAATAATGAAGGCCAGTCAGGGTCGCGCCAATCCAGCCATGGCGCAGGATCTTATTAAAAAACAACTAGGTTTGTAGCCCGATGAAGCCTTGGACGCGCATCGATCCCACCGCGGTTAATAAGCTTAGTTACAGGACGATAATAGCGAAGACGTTTAGACTGCCCGACGGAAGCATCCGAGAGTTTGGTACCAAAGACGAAGAAGGGTCCGAAGCGGTTGGTGTAATCGCGCTTACGGAGAGCAACCAAGTAGTTATCGTGCGCCTGTTTCGGCCCGGTCCGGAGCAGGTAATGGAAGAGATTCCCGGCGGCGGCATGGAAGCAGGTGAGACTCCATTACAGGCGGCGGCGCGTGAGTTACAAGAAGAGACAGGGTATCAGGGTACCTTTACGTATTTGGGCGAAGTGAAATATGACGCGTACACCAACACACGTCGTCATTACGTCATGGCCACCGGCTGCGCTCGCACTACGACAGGGCAAAAATTAGACCACGAAGAGCGCTCCCTCGAAGTGGTCATGATATCAATAGAGACGCTGATTGCAAACGCCAGAGCCGGACGCATGACAGACCCCGGTGCAGTGTTGCTTGCCTATGATATCTTGAGAAAAATGCAAGGCACGCGTCAGTCATGACCACGCGGCGCCCAACCAAAGCAATCATCCCGGCCGCCGGCTTTGGCACGCGGTTTTTGCCGCAAACCAAGGCTATGCCCAAAGAAATGTTGCCGCTGGTGGACAAGCCGATTATCCAATATGTGGTAGAGCAGTTGGTGGCGGCCGGTGTTAAAGACATCATCTTAGTAACCGGCCAAAACAAGCGCAGCATCGAAGATCATTTTGACGCTCCAACGCAGGATTTAGTAACTAACCTCAAAATGGGCGGCGCCAAGAAGCAGCACTTTATTGACGAGATTAACGCTATAGCCCAACTCGCTAACTTTGTGTATGTACGCCAGCGCCCGGTGTATGGCAACGGCATCCCGCTGCTGGACGTTGAACATTTGATTGGCGACGAGCCATTCTTTTATGTATGGAGCGACGACTTAGTGCTGTCTACGCCATCATGCTTCGACCAAATGCTTGCGGCGTACGACGAATATCAGGCCCCGATTATTTGCAGCGTACGCGTAACCGACGACGAAGGCTTTAAACAGTATGGTTTTGCCGGCGGCAAAGAGCTAAAGCCTGGCGTTATTGACGTTAACGCGATTGTCGAGAAGCCGGGCAGCCGCGAATCCTCGCCCTCAGACCTGGCTAGTTGCAAAGGATTTATTCTTACCCCCGACATCTTTGCGTATCTGCACCAGGCCGAAAACGATCGTGCCCATGGCAAAGAACTGTATATGAACGACGCGCTCATCCGTATGATGCACGACAACAAACGTATCATCGCCTGCGAAACTCAAAACGGCAGCTGGTACGACGCCGGCGACAAGCTGTCATACCTCAAAACGGTAGTTGATTTCGCCTTGATGCGCGACGACATTGGCCCAGCCTTTGCAGCCTACTTGCGTACATGCCTTGGTGGCCTAGACAAATAGCGCTATACTACTAGTACTATGAATACTGCCGAACAAATCCTCGTGGTCATGCTCGCAAGTGCACTCGCTCTATTCCTTATCTTGGCAATCGTTATTGCCGCTCAAGTCATTCGTCTTATGAAGCAGTTACAGTCTATTGCTGCCACTGCCCAAAGTTTTGTGGACTCTGCCGAAGCCGCTGCCGATATGTTTAAACATGCCGCCGGGCAAGTCAGCATTATGCGTTTTGCGCAGAATGTCTTTGACTCTGCGTTTAAGCATAAACACTCTAAAGACAGTAAATAATTTTAGGAGACAACAGACCATGACATCCAACAAAGACAACGCAAAGCGTTTTGCACTAGGTACGGTTTTGGCTGCAGCAGCAGGTTATTTGGCTGGTATTCTAACCGCGCCAAAGAGCGGCAAAGAGACACGCCAAGATATCAAAGAAACCGCAGTGCGCACGGTTAGCGAAGCCGAGAAGCAGCTCAAGAGGCTGCATACCGAACTCAATGACATGTTAGCCGACGCCAAGACCAAACTCGGCGGCTTAAAGGGCAAGGCTGCCGACGACCTCGAAAAAGCGATGGACGCAGGCACGGTTGTGAAAGAAAAGGCTCGCGAACTACTCAGCGCTGTGCATGAAGGCGACGCCGAAGACAAAGACCTTAAGAAAGCTATCGAAGACGCCAGCAAAGCGGTTGACCACCTCAAGACGTATCTTAAAAAAGCTGCGTAATGAAGCTCAATTTTACTTGGCAGGATGATGGCCAGCTCCATCAGTACTGTATTAATTGCCACACCGATGGCGCCGAAAAAGTAAACGAAGGCGGCAAGCGCGGTTACCACTGCGCGGGCTGCGGACTACACCACCCGCGGGCTATCGTCATTGACCCTGCCATAAAATATACCGTCGAGCCAGACGGTGAATATAAGCACGAAGTATCGGCAATATTCGTGCGGGAGCCCGGTGGCAAGTTTTTATTTTTTGAACTTACTAAGTTTCCGTTTGGCGTGACAGTGCCTGCTGGGCACATCGACGCCCGCGAACAGCCAGCAGACGCCGCCAAGCGCGAGCTCAAAGAAGAAGTCGGTCTCAGTGGCGAGCCACTAGAATTTTTTAACGAAGAGATAAACCCCGAAAGTTGCAGCCGCGGCTCGGATGTCCATCGCTGGCATGCTTTTGTTGTTGAGCTAAGCGACCCAGCCGAAGTCAACCTGAACGACGAGGGCATGAATCCGGTGTGGCTCACGCTAGACGAAGCCGTTCAAAAAGACCTGACCGTTGCCGTCAGGAGCGTTCTAAAAACAAGTGCCGGCAAGCTGGCTAAGCCCGCTGCATTTTAGGTATAATACGAGGAGTTAAGGAGGGTACGTTGGCCAGTTCTGAGGCGACGACTAGTTTGGGGCCGAGTGATTACGTGCACCTGCACAATCACACGCAGTACAGTTTGTTGGACGGACTTACTAAAATACCGGCCCTTGTTGAGTATGTCAAAAATACCGGCATGGCCGCGGTTGCTCAAACCGATCACGGCACGCTCACCGGCGCAATAGAATTCTACAAAGAGGCTACTGCCAACGGTGTTAAGCCGCTCATCGGCATCGAAACATATATTGCCGCGCGCACCATAACCGACAAAGAGCCAGGCAAAGACAAGGCGTATTATCACCTCATTTTGCTGGCCATGAACAACGTTGGCTACCAAAACTTGATGAAGCTCTCCACCATAGCCAACCTGGAAGGCTTTTACTACAAACCACGCCTGGACCACATACTGCTAGAGAAATATAACGAAGGCCTGATTGTGCTATCTGGCTGCATCGGTGGTGAGGTGGGGGACAGTATTCGCCAGGGTCAGTACGACAAAGCAATAGAAATCGCCCAGTGGTACAAAAAGACGTTTGGCGACCGCTACTACATCGAGGTGCAGGACCACGGCCACCCCGACCACCCCAGCAAGTGGGATGATCAAGTGCGCGTCAACCAAGAGTTAATTAAGCTGGCCAAAGAGCTGGACATACCGCTCGTTGTCACATGCGATGCCCATTACTTATCACACGACGACCAACAGGCGCACGAGATTTTGTTGTGCGTACAAACCGGTTCGTTTTTGAGTGACGAAAAGCGCATGTCGCTAGCCAATTTTGAGCTGCATGTAACCGACCCGCGCGAGATTATTGCGCGCTGGGGTGCAGACTATCCGGACGCTATCACCAACACCCGCGCTATCGCCGACCGCTGCAATGTCGAGATCGAACTCGGCAACATATTGATCCCTAAGTTTCCGGTACCCGAAGGCGAGACCGAAAAGACATATCTCGATAAGTTGGTGTGGCGCGGCTTGGCTGAACGCTACAAAGATGTGTCGCGTGCTGGGGCTGAGAAAATGAGTATAGCAGCGGTTAAGAAAATGCTTTCTAAAGAAGTGCTGGAACGCGCTGAATACGAGCTGGGCGTAATCGATGGCATGGGCTTTAACGGCTACATGCTCATCGTGCAAGACTTTATCAACTGGGGTAAAGATCAAGGCGTGATTTTTGGGCCGGGCCGCGGCTCGGCCGCCGGCTCGATTATTTCGTATGCCCTATATATTACAGACCTCGACCCTTTGGCTTACGGTTTGCTGTTTGAGCGCTTTTTGAACCCCGATCGTATCAGCATGCCTGATATCGACGTAGACATTCAAGACACACGGCGTGACGAAGTCATCGAATACTGTTCGCAAAAGTATGGCGCCGACCGTGTATCCAACATCGTGACTTTCGGCAAAATGGCGGCCCGCGCGGCCGTGCGTGACGTGGCCCGTGTACTGCAAGTGCCTTACGCCGAGGCCGATCGCCTGGCAAAACTCATCCCGCAGCCAGTGCAGGGGCGCCATATTCCGCTTAAAGTCAGCATCGAAAAAGACCTCGACCTAAAACACGAGTACGAGTCCAGCGAAACGGCTAAACAGGTGATCGATTTGGCCATCGCGCTTGAGGGTACCGTGCGTAGCCACGGCGTGCACGCTTGCGGCGTGGTGATTGCGCCCGACGCGTTGGTCCGTTATGTGCCACTCGAAATGGCCCAAAAGGGCGTGGTGACCACACAGTTCTCGATGGGCCATATCGAAGAGCTCGGTTTACTTAAGATGGATTTTTTGGGTCTATCCAACCTCACGATTATTAAAAACGCGATGCGTATTGTTAAAAGGGTGTATGGCACCGATATCGATCTAGGTACGCTACCGCTCGACGATCCCGAAACCTTCGCGCTTTTGGGCCGCGGCGACACCACTGGTGTGTTTCAGTTTGAATCTTCGGGCATGAAGCGCTATCTGCGCGAACTCAAACCTACAGAGTTTAACGACGTCATTGCCATGGGTGCCCTGTACCGGCCAGGGCCTTTAAGTGCCGGCCTAACCGACAGTTTTATTAAGCGCAAAAATGGCCACGAGCAGATTAGTTATGCGCACCCGCTCATGAAAAGTGCGCTCGAAAGCACTTTTGGCGTGCTGGTATACCAAGAGCAGGTTATGCAGATCTCGCGCGATGTGTGTGGTTTTACCGGTGGCGAAGCCGACACCCTGCGCAAAGCCATTGGCAAAAAGAAGATCGACGTCATGAAGAAAATGCAGATTCAATTCATTGAGGGAGCGATCAAAAATGGTGTGCCCAAACAGGTAATCGAGAAGTTTTGGCAAGACCTATTGGGCTTTGCTGACTATTGCTTTAACAAGTCGCACTCTGCCTGCTACGGCATGATTTCGTACTGGACTGCATACATCAAAGCACATTACCCTTCGGCCTTTATGGCGGCGCTGATGACCAGCGATTACGACGACACCGACCGTCTGAGCATCGAAATCACTGAGTGCCAGAAAATGGGCGTGAGCGTACTGCCGCCGGACGTCAATGAGTCATTCCATGAATTTGCCGTGGTTCCGGACAAAGATAATCCCGACAATCGCAGGGCACCAGTTCGTTTTGGCATGGACGCCATTAAAAACGTTGGTACAGGAGCGGTAGAAGAAATTCTAAGGGCCCGTGAGGTGGGTCGCGGCTTTGAGGGCCTGGAGGATTTTTTGAGTAAAACAAGCACCCGTACGGTCAATCGCAAAGTGCTCGAAAGTTTAGTGAAGGCTGGTGCTTTTGACCGCTTTGCAGACCGCTCACAGCTCATCCACAACCTCGACGTCATGCTGGCCTACGCCAACCGCTTGCAAAGGCAGGCTAACAGCGGGCAAACTGATCTATTCGGTAATCTTTTAGACGAAGCCATTACCAAGCCGCAGCTTAGCCTAGAGAAGGCGGCCATCACCTTTAACCAGCGCGAGCAGCTACTTTGGGAGCGCGAACTTCTGGGCTTGTATTTAAGCCAGCACCCACTGGCGATGTTTGCTAAGTATTTGGTCGAGCAGACGATGCCCATAGGTGAGCTCAAACCAAACATCGACGGCAAGTCCGTGGTGGTAGGTGGTGCGATTACCGACATCCGTGAGATTACTACAAAGAATGGTTCCAAGATGGCCTTTGCCAAGCTCGAAGACCAGTTTGGTGAGATAGAGCTTATACTGTTCCCAAACGCCTATATGCAGACCGCCGGGTTATGGGAGCGCGACCGCGTGGTCTTGGCCCGCGGCAAACTATCTGCTAAGGGCCGCGACGGAAATTTGAGCGACGAGGTTAAGGTTATGGTTGATGACGCCCGCGAAATTACGGCCGAACAGGCTCAAGGTTACCAAGAGACCGGCAAACGGGTTAAGGTGCCGGGCGTTAGTGCCAAGCGTAGCAGCGCTGCTGCAGCGAGCGCCACACGCACCACCGCATCGTCTGCCGCCCGCACACCTCCGACACCCCGCATGTACGTACGCTTGAACGACACAGACAATCACTCCATGCTCATAGCGCTCAAACAAGTGATCGATGACAACCCCGGCGAAACCGAAGTCGTACTAGTGCTCGGTCCGCAAGATACTAAGCAGATTATTAAACTACCGGGTAGGATGAGCGGCGCCGAAGCAGCACTCAATCGGTTGCGGGAAGCCGTAGGCTCTGATAACTGCAAACTACAATAAATTAGCGTATAAAGCCGGCGGTGCGCGTGAGGACGTAGCCCATCACCATGATGGTCACCAGGGCGAGATCGAGCATGCGGTGTTTGAGCACAAACTTTTCGCCTTTAATGAATGTGCGATGTACAAATAGCCAGTGGCGCAGCACGAATGCGGCTAATGCTACGGTGGCAGCGGTGCTCACCGCAAACACGCTCCACGAGCTAGTGGTACCGGAAACGAGCTGTACGCGTGAAATATCTTTGGTCTCGAGCGGCTTTACGCTCGTGGCGGGTTTAACCCCAGAAGTTGTGCTGTTGACTGGGCTGGCGCTCGGTGTGGCCGCGGCAATAGGAGTGCTGTCCGTAGGTGTCGCAGGTGGTGTGTCTGAAGTCTCCGGGTTGGCTACTGGCGTGTCGTCGCTGGGCGACTGAGCTGCAGGCTTGCTGGCTGGCGCTGTGGGCGCTGGTGCGCTGGCTACAGGCTGGGGGCTGGCGTACATGGCTACCACGATAGTCTGGGGGCCACTATTCTGGTAGTTAGGCGAGTTGGCAACGCCAAAGCCGACATCCTTGTACGTGGCATTAAGGATGTTAGCACGGTGCTCGGGGCTGTTCATCCAGGCTGTGACGGTCGCATCGCTGCTATCAAAGCCGTAGGCTAGGTTTTCGCCAGCTGTCTGATAAGAATAGCCAGAAGCAATAATGAATGTCCAAGGCGTTTTGCCGTCGGGCGTGTTGTGTGACCAATAGTCGCGGGTAGCCATATCATTGGCTTTGGCTTGAGCCGCGTTATCGAGTTGCTGATTGAGGGTGAGATCGCCCAAGCTGTTTTGCTCGCGTTGGGTGTTGGTGTCGCTCAAAAGAGTGCTGACGCTCATGTCGGTGGCGTAGCCTAAGACATCCTTATGTAAGCCACTCAGTACGCTGCTAAACGCCAAACCGGCCGCTACAATGACGACCATCGGCAAGTAGGGCCAATAGGTTTTGATGTAGTGCGGGTCGTGTCTGTGATGACTGCCGACACGGCGTTTGTTGTGGACAGTAGGGCGGCGTTTTGGTTTTGCTACGAGGACCATATTAGTATCAGTGTACCATATGACGGCAGTGCTTTTACACCGTAAACCGACAATAAAAGAGGGCCATGGCAGCTGCTTGGACTACATTAAACGACTCTTTGTTGCCAAACATTGGAATTTCGAGTACGCGGTCGCAAGCGGTAAGTACTTCGAGCTCCACGCCTTCTACTTCGCGTCCTACCAATAGGGCAACCCGCTCAGGCGGGTGATATTTGGGCAGAGCGATGCTGTCGGCTGTTTGCTCCACGGCCGCCACAGTATAGTCGGCTTTCTTGAGGTGGCTTATGACTGGCAGAATGTCGGCATGATATTCCCAAACTACGAGTTCTTCGGCGCCGAGGGCAGTCTTGTGGATCTGCTTGGTTAGTTTAGCCACCTCATGCGGTAATCGTCGGTCGCCGGCAAAGCCAGGGTGCGGTGTGTAGCCGCTCAAGATCACTTTTTGCACGCCTAAGCCCTCGGCGGTGCGCAGTAGCGACCCAACATTGTGGCAGCTGCGCAAATTGTGGGCAATCAGAATAATGTCACGCATCATTTCCTCCATCGTACCACATCAGATTCGATAGCTTCCTGGCAGCAGAATAGGAACTGGTCCTGGGCTCGCTGCGCTCGTGCGGAGGTTCCTATTCTGCTGCCAGGAAGCTATCAGCAGCTGCATTGCCGAGAAAACGGTTGTGGTTAGGTGGCACCGGGCTATATACTCTATAGTATGAGTCAAGACGCCCGACGAGATGAAGAGGTGGCTGCGCAGCGTCGCGCCCGCATACTTGGCTTTAATTATATTGATACGTCGAGCATCACGCAAAAGCCTCTTTTTAAAGACATTCTGACCGTGTCAGAGATGTATCAGATGCGCGTAGTGCCAATGCAGCTCGGTAAGGGTAACGTGCTATTCGGCATTACTACTACCACGGCGCCGCAAACTATCCGGGCGTTGCAGCAGCGATTTACCGACCTGCGTCTGACGTTTAGTATTATCTCGGATGCCGGTTACCGCGATTACATGCACCTGTACGATCCACCCAAACAGGTCACATACCAGGACATCACGTTCGGCGACAAGGGTGGTGAAGAGATGCAGAAGGCCATCACCAACACGCTGGCCCAAGTGCGTTCCGACGACATTTTGGCGTATTTGGTAAAGCAGGCCTACCGGCTTAAGGCTTCAGACATCCACCTTGAGAACCAAGCCGATGGTGTGCGCGTGCGTTTTCGTGTAGACGGCGTGCTGCACAAAATCGCTATGATTGGGCGCGACAAATACCATCAGGTGCTGTCGTCGATTGCTGTAGCCGCCAATGTGTCTACCGACACTGTCGATCCGCAAACAGCTCACATTAATCGTCAGTATCACTTGGCAACCGGCGAAGATGTGACAGTTAACCTGCGCGTCGAGACGGTGCCGACGGCGTACGGCCAAGATGTGGTGATGCGCTTGTTCACACTCAAACTAGAGCTACTGAGTCTGGATAAACTAGGTCTGAGCGCGCGCGAGCGCGACGTAGTAGACGACATTATTCGTCACCCCACCGGCATGGTACTGGTGGTGGGTCCGACCGGTTCGGGCAAGACCACCACACTCTACTCGCTGATCAATACGCTCAATACCGAAGAGCGTAAGATCATCACACTCGAAGACCCAGTAGAGTACTTTATGGCCGGCGTAG
This sequence comes from Patescibacteria group bacterium, assembly GCA_035479875.1. Lineage (GTDB taxonomy): Bacteria > Patescibacteriota > Saccharimonadia > Saccharimonadales > UBA4665 > PMNU01. The sequence goes on from DATIIH010000009.1 coordinate 59,071, forward strand.
TTCAGATTCCGGTAGCTGGCGACCACCAAACCACCGGCTTTGCCGACCACTTACGCGCCGTATTGCGTCTCGACCCTGACGTTGTAATGGTAGGTGAGATTCGTGACCAAGACACCGCCAAAACCAGCCTGCAGGCGGCACTCACCGGACACTTAGTGCTCAGTACCTTCCACGCTTCTTCGGCCGCCGCTGCGCTTACGCGCATGCTCGATTTTGTTGGAATTAACCCATTGTTTGCATCGGCCATGCACCTGATTATGGCTCAGCGTCTAGTGCGCCGCCTCGATGACGCCGTTAAGCAACCCTATCAGCCGGATGATGGGCTCAAAGCACAAATCCAAACCGTTATTGACTCTTTGCCGCCAGGCGTTGACCACCCGGACATCAGCAACCTTACGTTGTACAAGCCGGGCAAGTCGCCTGAGAATCCTTTTGGCTATCAAGGCCAGATTGCTATTCGCGAGCAACTACGCATGACAGCCGGCATCCAAGATATGCTGCGCTTGCCGCCCAATCAGATCACCACTGCCGCACTGGAAGAACACGCCGTGCACGATGGCATGCTTACCATGCTGCAAGACGGTGTGCTTAAAGCCATCGAAGGCATCACTACTCTCGAAGAAGTGTACCGCGTCGTCGGCTAGGTGGCTATCGCCCTGTAGCAGCTAATCGTTCGCTGCCATTGCGCAGCCTCAACAGAGGGGATTGCTGCTTCCGCGCATTGTCATATCTTAGCGTACATGTTATAATATGCATATGATAGAGAGCGACTTTTCTTTGCTGGGCAGTGGTGATAAAAAGGCTGTCCGCGAGATTCTTAGATTCTCGGACTACCTTATCGATGGTGTCCTTGCAGACAAGAGACCCAACCTGCTCGTTAGATCGTTGGGGCGGGGTGATTGGTTTGGTAGAATGCCCCTCTGCCAGGAAGTTTCGGACCAAGTAACCCTGGCGGCCCATCAAATGGGTATTGCTGCCTCGCGTGAAGTATTGGCAGGCTGGCACTTTATAACCTGCCTGTCGCCTGCAGACCAACCACCGAGCGCGGACGACTTAGTTATATGCAGAACATGGGGGCAATACGACACGAGTCGTTATAACGGTTCATTCTTCGGGACGCGCCAAGAGCTAGCTGAACGTGTTCCCGCAGGGGTACGCGACGAAACCTTTGCGCCAGACTCTGTAATATATCGTCAGGTCACGCATACGCCGCTCCGACCCGGTAGCACCGCCCATGTCTGGCTCAGCACTACCCAGCACGAGCTTGCCGCTGCCGACGAAGCTTTCGTAATGGGAACGGTTAGCAGCATAGACCAGTATCCAGGTCGTCTCTGGTGCTAGAATACGCCCGCTGCTGACATATATCTTTTGGCTCGTGCCCGTATGGTTCGCGGGGCATGCACTGCCGCGGCCCGCGAACTTGACACCGCAGTTTGGACCATCAAGGTAAGCTCTTCTTGCAGAAGGTCTGGCTTTACCGCATACGGGCCGCGCGACGTGCTTTGGATATTCGGCGTACCAAGTAGCGTTAGGGCTGCATACCCGGCACCCGATACAAGGCTCTTGGCGAAGGCAGCACCTGAGCACCATACTTCATACGGATCGGTTGTATTGTGTGGCGCAGCGTAGTGCGGTGAGCCGACAAGGTACTCGGCCGACTCTTCGGCAATAGCCTCTCGTGCCGTAGTGATGTCATTATCGGTACTATTCGCAAAAAATAACCGGCTAGCGTCAAACGCTTGCTGCGTGCCTGTTATACCGGCTACGGTACTCATGGCGCCAAGCGCGGGGATAAGGTTTGGATGCTGACGTATGAAGGCGCTGTATACGTCGAGTATAGAAGTGGCGAGCGAAGAGTCAAAGTTGCCCGGTTCGGGTTGCCCGGCCAGAAAGTGGTTGACTATACGAGATGCAAACGGCAGTGCATCGGCAGGCGAAGGTACAAGTGGCCGACCTTGTGCAATTCTGTCGAGCGCCATAGCGGTTGCGCCCACATAGGCGCATTGCGTAGGTGAAAATGTAGATTCCCGGTGATAGCCTGGAGCGTTGTCTGGGGTCACCAGGCGCATTTTGCCGCCTGCGGGAAAGCCCCCTCTTTCGTCCGAGTCGTTAAAGGCAAATCCGGCAAAGGCTTCAGCTACTTGTGCGTAGCTAGCGTTAAGCAATAAGACACCGCTCAGCATTGCTGAAGCAGGAGAGCTGTCGGTCGGCGTATTGCCAGCATGCATTGGGCAGCCTCTTGTAGGTTCGCCAAGACCTGTCGATGACATACATATATAATAACATATTTCGTTATATCGGACAAGTCTTGGCCAGAATTGACGCCGTATTGTTTATGTTATAGTGTATCTACATTATGAGTGTGGCATATATTGAACGGGTTACACTGTTGCCGTCGTCTGCGCCGTACGTCACTGTGGCGGCTGAGCTTCCGCCTCCCACGCAGTCTGTACCGAAGACCGTTGCAGAGCGTATGGATGCCATAGCCGAGGCTGCCCGCTTCTTTGCGGAAGCTCTACGTGACGAAGTCGGCGAGTACAGCCCTCGGGGCAAGCAACCCTGGAAGCTCTTTGCGTTATGTACTCAGTTGGACCCCGATCTTTGCTTTCCTGAAGACACCGCCGATGAGCCAGTGATTGCACGAATGTGTGATTTTTGCCAAGTACAGAATGAGTGTCTGTCCGCTGCCCTCAGTGACGGGCCGGGTAGGCAATTTGGTGTGCAAGGCGGACTATCTGCCGGGGCTCGCCGAGCATTCTTTAGCCCTATGTGCTAGACGATTTTGGCTTGCACGGCGCTTACGAGTCGTGGATCAAGCACGCTGGGGATGATGTTGTCGGCAGTGGGCGTGTCTATCAACCCGGCAATGGCTTCGGCCGCGGCTATTTTGTGCTTGTCGGTTATGGTGCGCACCCGGTTGTCGAGTGCGCCGCGGAAAACACCAGGGAAGGCGAGTGCATTATTAACTTGGTTGGGGAAGTCGCTGCGCCCGGTAGCAACTATCGCCGCTCCTGCAGCCAGCGCTTGGTCGGGCATGATTTCGGGTGTAGGGTTGGCCATGGCAAAGATAATCGGATCTTTATCCATGCTTTTGACCATCTCAGGCGTTAGGAGGCCGGGCTTGGATACGCCGATGAATACGTCGGCGCCTTGCAGGATATCTTCTAAAGAGCCGTCAATGCCAGAGAGGTTGGTGTACTCAAGTAACTTTCGTTTTTCGTCGTTCAAGTCTTGACGATTTGTGCTGATAATACCCTTGCTATCCACCGCAAAGATTCTGGGATGTGCATATAAATGGAGTAGTTTTATGATGGCCGTGCCGGCGGCACCTGCTCCGACTACTACAATTTTGGCATCCGACAGTTCGCGGCCGGTGACTTTCATGGCGTTTATAAGTCCGGCGAGCACCACGATGGCTGTGCCGTGTTGGTCGTCGTGCATCACTGGGATACTGAGCTCAGCCTTGAGGCGTTCCTCTACTGCAAAGCAGAGCGGCGCGGCAATATCTTCGAGATTAATACCGCCAAAACTGGGGGCGATGGCTTTTACGGCGGCTACGATCTCGTCGGCGGTGTGTACGTCCAGTACAATTGGCACAGCGTCGATGCCGGCGAAGTGCTTAAACAGCATGGCCTTACCTTCCATCACGGGCAGCGCGCCAAGCGGGCCAATGTTGCCCAGGCCCAGTACCGCCGAGCCGTCACTCACTACCGCCACCGCGTTGTTGGTCCAGGTGTAGTCGCGCGCTTCGTCCGGGTGTTCGGCTACGTAGCTACTTACTGCAGCTACGCCCGGGGTGTAGTAGATACTCAGCTGCTCTCGGCTGTCGAGCGTATCTTTGAGCTCGATCTTAATTTTACCCCTTAGCTCTTTGTGTTTTTTTAGTGCTCTTTTTCCGTAATCCATGCACGTATTGTATGTGCTCAACCTGCAGAAAGCCATGGCAAAGTATGTTGTTGCGGGACAGGTGTCGCGATGGTATAGTTACAAAACTATGGTAGAATTTACCCCGGAAGTCTTAGGTGCGGCGGTAGAGCGCGCCCAAAGAGCCGCCCGCGAGGGTCGAGCACTGGATGCTATCGGTGCAGATGCCGGTATGTGGGAATTGCACAGTGGTTATGCGGTGGCTGGAGGGCGTCACTGCGGTGGTTTTGTTACGCGTTTAGCACTCGAAAGCGTCCAAGCCGGCGATGTAGTCGAAGTGCTCTATACCCCGCCTGACGCCCAAGATATTAAATTATCCGCTTGGCACCCCATGATGCCTGTTGGCCCAAGCGATGGTCTTGGCGGCCAACACGGCTACTTGCGCTGGGTACGCCACGAGCCAGGCGAGATCACTCAAAACCATCTATCCGCTGCTATCGAATTAACACCGCACCGTTCTGATGCCCAACCAGAACTTACGCGTGTTATGCTGCTGCAACCTGACTCGTTTACCGCCACTACACTCGCTTTGTCGAGAAGCATGTCGTCCGGGGGAACAAGTTGGGGCGAGCATATATACTTTGCTCTACCAGAAGGCACGCCCGCAGACATCCGTATTGGAGGCGAGCGGTTGGATACGCTGCTGCGACCCGGCGCTGCCCAGGGGGTTGCCGCAGGCGATGCCCAATTCTGGCCAGACTTCCCCGGTGACGCAGTAGTAACTTTTCCAGATAAAGAGATTCTTCTGCAGGCAACATATACCGAGGCGGGGGGTTATACAACTGTCCAGGGCTTTGGTATGCTCATCTGGCAGCGTCCGGGCCAGCCCTCCATATGTCTAGAACCTGTGCGTGGGTATTCGCCCGAAACCGGCAATAGTGGTCTTGCTCTGCCGGCAGGCCGTCTGGCGAGCATGGCTACGACCATTCAGATGCTCTAAAGTGGCTCCTATGGCCTATTCCCAATTCGTAACAGATATGCTATACTTGAACGAAAGCCAATAGTAGTATAAGGTTTATTAGATATGCAATCGGTCATCCAACAAGTTGAAGCCAAGTTTAAGAAGTCTGCCGTTGTTGACGTTAAGAGCGGCGACGTCGTTAAAGTCCACCAAAAGATCCGCGAAGGCAGCAAAGAGCGCGTGCAGATTTTCCAAGGTATGGTCATCCGTACCAGCCGCAAAGACAGCCACACCAGCCGCATTACGGTTCGCCGCATCGCTAGTGGTATTGGCGTAGAAAAGAGCTTTTTGCTCCACAGCCCGCTCGTTCTAAAAATTGAAGTCACTAAGCGCAGCAAGGTTCGTCGCAACTACCTCACCTACATGCGTGAGCGCACTGGCAAGTCGGCACGCCTAAGCAGCGTAGACTTTGACAAGCAAGCTGTTAACTCGGTACGAGATGAAGCCGCCGAGGAAGAAGAAGTCAAGATCGCCGAAGAAAAAGCTGCTGCTGCAGAAGCTGTCGCAGCCGAAAAGGCCGCAGAAGAAGCCGAGCAAGAAGCCAAAGTGGCCGAAGCCTTAGCTAAGCACGACGAAGTATAGACAAATCTGTATGTATCTAAAAACCGCCTAAATTTAGGCGGTTTTTTATTGCGTGTAGTTTACGAGGTGGGCACGCCTTGGCGTCCGCAAGATAATTCCAGTGGGTGAGTAGGCAGGGGAATGATTGCAGAGACTATCATGTCTGGCATGCCGCCAAGGTCGCTCGGTACTGCGACGGTGCCATGTAGTGCCTTAAGATAGCCCGTTGTGTTGCCTCCTGCGCCGAAGATTTCGTAGCCAACGTATCCACCTTCGATGCCTGGCTTGTTTACGCTGACGCTAACTGCCAACTGACCGCCATGACGGGCTACTGTAAAACCTGTACACTTTGCGCCGTCCAGGTTAAGAAGCTGATTATGTGCGGCAGCGTGGGGGTTAGCTGCCGGTGGATGCTCCGGTGAACTGTTGCCTGATTTGCCGTCTTGGCTGTATGCGATCATAGCTAGAGCGAGTCCAGCAGTTACGCCAATAGCTATATTGTGACGGGCAGACATGGGACCTTATTGTATAAATATTATTTAGGTCTGGCAAGCGCAGTTTATGCTACACTGCCCGCATGATTGTGGGGATAGACGAAGTAGGGCGCGGATGTTGGGCCGGGCCACTGGTGGCAGGGGCGGTTTTGCTTGGTGAGCCAATTGCTGGGCCCAACGATTCTAAAAAGTTGAACAAGAAACAGCGTATCCGGCTGGACGCCGAAGTTAGAGTTGCAGCTCTAGGTTTTGGTTTGGGCTGGGTAACACCCGAGGAAGTCGATACACTTGGTCTTACGGCCGCAGTACGTCTGGCTATGCAAAGGGCGCTGGAGCAGATCAGGGCGCCCTACCGGCAGATCATCGTCGACGGCAACCATAACTTTTTAGCCGACAATCCCTTGGCCTCCGCGGTCATCGCTGCTGATGCCAGTGTACCGGCAGTGAGCGCCGCAAGTATTATCGCCAAAGTGGCCCGCGACAATTACATGGCTCAGCAGGCATTTAAGTTTCCCGGCTACGGGTTTGAAAAACATGTCGGCTACGGCACTGCTGCTCACAGCCTGGCGCTCAAAACTCTCGGTGTTTGCGAGTTGCATCGCCGCAGCTACAAACCCATCCAGGCATATATAGTATGACCACCACCCAGACGGGGCGCCGCGCCGAAGCCCAAGCGGCCGTCTTTTTGGAGCGCAAAGGCTGCACGATAATCGAGCAAAATTGGCGCACCCGGCTATGCGAAATCGACGTTATCGCAGAGCGCGGCCAAGTAATTTTCTTTTGCGAGGTCAAATATCGCAAAACTGCCCGCCAGGGCAGTGGCCTCGACTACATCACGTCCAAAAAGTTGCAGCAGATGCGCTTTGCCGCAGAGAGTTGGGTGCATGCCCACGGCTGGCGCGGCGAATACCAGCTGTGCGCTATCGAAGTCTCTGGGCCAGACTTCCGCGTAACTGCCGCTGTCAAACTATGATTTGAAATACGATTGCACGCCCGCCAGGTCGCGCTTAATCCAGGCCATGCGGTTTTCGATTTCCTCAATGCCCATGGTAATGTTGCGGGCTAGTATCTGCTGGTTTTGCTTGGGTTCAAAAAAGGCTTTGTACTGCTCGAGCATCTCGGCCGTGTTAAAAGCGCTGGCGGCATAACGAGGGAAGTAGTCGTATGATTTGTCTTCGGCAAATGTTTTTTCGATCCAATCCCAGTGGCTTTGCAGCCACTCCCATGCTTGGGCACGAGCATAGCGGCTACGCAGCAGCATACCAACCCACAAAACGAGATCTTGCTGGCGAACTTTGGTAGAGTCGGTGAGCCGGCCGACCAAGATGGCAATCTGCTTTTTGTCTTCGGTGATGGTGAGCGCACCCGAGCTATCCTGTTTGAGGTCGCCGTTTTGAGTCGTTTCTTGCAGCTTAATCAGATATTCAAACGCCCCAGGCACCTGAGCGCGCACCGCAGCGGCAAACACGATACCGCGTAGCTCGGCGGCCACGCTAGTGGCGTCTTTTTTATACGACTCAAACAGTTGCACGGCGCGTGCCATAATCTGCGGATAACGGGCGTACACGCCGAGACCCAAAATGGCTACGCGCAGTTTAGTGTCGTGCGTGTCTTCATTCTTGTGCTCCTCCCAGCCGAGGCGACCGTATTGTTCCTGAATAAGCGTGCGCACAAGCGCTCTCATCGGCTCTTCGAGGCTGGCGTCGGCGTCGATAAAGCGCCGGGCGTCGGCGAGCGTGAGCGACATAATGTCCCATACTGCGTCTTGGTCTTCGTGCTCGTAGTGGGCCAGCAGTTTGAGCGTATCCTCAAACGGTTGTTGGCCGCCGCGGGCGAGCATGCCACTATCGCTGAGCAGCATGAACCGCTCAGCAATACCAAGTTTTTTGGCACTCACCAGTCCGGCAACATAGGCTGCGTGGGCCGGCTCGGCGTAGTGCACAATGTAGTGGCCAACCGCGCCTTCGTTAAGACGCACGTAATCCGGCTTAGCTAAGGTGATTTGCTGCGTTTGTGTTTGTAAGAGAGCGGGTACGCCAGGTGTATCGCTGAGTGTGGGTACAGGCCAAACGCGCGTTTTGTCGGCTTTGGCTGGATCGAGCAAGAAATGATCTTGGCGCAAGCCGAGTGCGGTCTTTTTTTGGCTCACCGAAACTACAGGGAAGCCGGGCCTGCCGATCCATGGTCTCATAAAGGCGGCCACATCTTTACCGCCGGCAGCACCCAGTGCCGCCCACAGGTCGTCACCGGTAGTGTTGCCGTACGCGTGCTTGGCAAAGTATGCGGTAAGTCCTTTGCGGAAGTCGTCTTCACCAATATAGTTGCGCAGCATGTTGAGCAGCCGCCCGCCTTTGGCGTAGACAATCGACGGGTCAAAAATACTGTCGATTTCATCAGGATGGCGCACTTTTGTGTGTACCGATTGCACGCCGGCAATGCTATCGCGCCGGATGGCCGCCAGGCCTTCCCGGGAGATAAATTCGTTCCACATCTGCCATTCGGGGTGCAGCCCATCGGTGGCCACGTATTCCATAACGTTGGCAAAACTCTCGTTGAGCCAGAGCTCGTCCCACCATTTCATGGTCACTAAGTTGCCAAACCACTGGTGCGAAAGCTCATGGCATATTACTATGGCGATGTATTCGCGGCTGAGCACCGAGGTAGTGGCCGGATCGGCCAACAGCGTCGTCTCACGGTGAGTAATCAGCCCCCAGTTTTCCATAGCACCAACCGAAAAGTCGGGCAGGGCTACGTGATTGCAGTTGGGCAGGGGGTACCTCACGCCGTAATAATCGTTAAAGAAGTCGATAGCCTTGGTGGCGATCTCCAGCGGAAACTCAAGTGCTGCAGCCGGTTGGGCTTTGCTAGCCCACACGCGTACTTCAACGCCGCCCTTGGTTTTGGCTTCTTTGCAGTGCATGTTGCCGTATACGAACGCCAGCAGGTAGGTGGACATTTTGGGTGACGTCTCAAACACCGTGTGTAGCTTGCCGCCCTTTTCTGACTGCGATTTGGCGGGCATGTTGCCGATAACTGCCTCGCCTTTGGGCGAAAGGAGGGTGAGGTCGAAGGTAGCTTTGGCTTCTGGCTCGTCAATGCAAGGGAACGCTTCGCGGGCGTGGGTGCTTTCAAACTGAGTTGCCACCAATTGTTGCTTCTTGCTGCCAACTTTAAAGTTACAGAGGTATACGCCATGCATACTGTCTTGAATGCGGCCTTCAAATGTGAGCGTGATGGTGTAGCTGCCGGGGTAGAGCAGGGCATCGGAGTGCAAGCGCACTTCGTCGAGCGACTGGTGGTGGTTGATTCGCGCCACCTCAAATTGCTGGTCGCCCTTTTTGTCGTGGCGGGTAAGTGTGGCGCTGGTTACTTTGAGCCCACGCTGGTGCAGCGTAATCCGTTGGCTCGGCCGTCCGGCTTTCTGGCCGGTAATCACCACCGTGCCGGTAATCTTTTTGCTTTCCCGGTCCGGGTCTAAGATAAGTTGGTAGTTGGTTGGCTTAAAGCCGGTGAATAATCGTCGTACGCTTGTGCTCATCCGTTTATTCTAGCACGCTTGACCCGCAGATCTTGCCTTGCTATACTTAAAGGGTTCAGTCGGCCGCAGCGGTCGGCTTTTTTCGTATCAGACTCCACTAAAAGAAAGGAAACATTATGGACGGAATGGACTTTAAACAGTTGGCAACAGCCATCAAAGCAATTGCCGAAGAAAAGAATCTGCCGGAAGATACCGTAAAAGAAGTAGTCGAGCAGGCTCTTGCCGCTGCCTATCGCCGTGACTATGGCGAGCGCGAGCAAGAAGTGCGCGTAAGTATGAATCTCAACACCGGCGACGTTGACGCTTATGTGATGAAAGAAGTCGTCGAGAAAGTTGGCGACCCCGCATACGAGCTCACCGTGCCCGACGCGGGGGTCATCCAAAAGAACGCCAAGATTGGCGACATGATTGAGGTACACGAAAAGGTCAACGACTTTGGTCGTGTGGCTGCCCAAACTGCCAAGCAGGTTATTTTGCAGCGTCTGCGCGAAGCTGAGCGCGAAATCGTGATGACCGAGTTCGAAGACAAAATCGGCACCGTGATTAACGCATTGGTCTCCCGCGTGGAAGGCAACATCGTGCGCGTCGAACTAGGCAAAGCCCAAGGCATCATGCCGCGCAGCGAGCAAATCCAGGGCGAGCGCTACTATCCTGGCCAGCGTGTCAAAGTATATTTGAAAGATGTAGAGCGCGGCCCACGTGGTCCGCAGCTGGTGGTTTCCCGCGGCTGCCCGCAATTCATTGAGTGGCTGTTCCGCGCCGAAGTACCCGAAATGGAGAGCGGCGCCGTCGAGATTAAAGGCATGAGCCGTGAAGCCGGCGTCCGCACCAAGCTGGCCGTTGCCAGCACCGTACCCGGCGTCGACCCCGTAGGCACCTTTGTAGGCGGCCACGGTACTCGCGTGAACGCCGTGATGAGCGAAGTGGGCGAGCAAGAGAAGATCGACATTATCGTATTCAGCGAGGACCCCAACGAGTTCATTATTAATGCGCTGAGCCCAACCAAGGTTGCTAAGGTAGTAATCGATAAAGACGCCCAGAAGGCGCGCGTTATCGTGCCAGAAGATCAGTTGAGTATTGCCATTGGTCGCGGCGGCCAAAACGTACGCTTGGCTAGCAAGCTTACTGGTTACGAACTCGATATCGAGGCCGAAAAAACGGCTGCCCCCGCTGAAGAGCCTGAGGCTGCCCAGGCCGCAGAAGTTGCACCTGCTGCTCCCCCGCCAGCTAAGCCAGTAGCCACCAGTGCCAAGCCTAAGCTTAAAAAGAAAACCGATCTCGAGAACAGCCTGCTCGACGCCATCGAAAAGCACGGCGAAGAAGCTTAAGCACGGCTGCAGGAATTATTAATTAGCACTCTTGACGTGTGAGTGCCAAAGCAGGTATTATAGAAGGACTATGATGCCTGAATCACAAGATTTTCAAGATTTTTTAAGTCATCTCACCACCAACGCGCTAGAAAGCCTTAAGCATGCTGACGCCATTGCTCGCAGTACGGGCAGTGCCTATGTGGGCACGGAGCACCTGCTAGTGGGTATGCTGGCTCAAACTACCAGCATGGGCGCCAAGATTTTGCAGGGCGCCGGCGTAACGCTGGACCGCGCCCGCGTGGCGCTTAACCTGGCGCCGAAAGCCGCCGGTGGTGGTGTGGGTTCCAAAGGTTTGAGCGAAACCGCCAAGCTAACCCTTAAGATGGCATACGACACCGCTCAAGAATTTGGGCAAGACTTTTGTGGCACAGAGCACATTTTGGACGCGCTTTTGAGCCAAAAGAATTCGCGCGCCACCGTGTTGCTGCGCACGCTTAATGTTGATATCGATAGCCTGAGCAATGAACTAGAGCAGTACCTTAACCGCCAATTCGACGAAGATGAAGGCGGTTCGGGCACCGACGTGCGTCGCCGACCCGGTAACCGCAACAAAGGCCGCAAATCGTCGCTCGACTTTTTCGGTACCGATATGACCGCGGAAGCGCGTGCCGGCAAGCTCGACCCAGTTGTGGGTCGCGAGCAGCAAATTCGCCGCGTCATCACTATTCTTAATCGTCGCACCAAGAATAACCCCGTACTCATTGGTGAGCCAGGCGTTGGTAAGACTGCTATCGTAGAGGGCTTGGCGCAGCGCATCGTGGCCGAAGACGTGCCAGACAGTCTGCTCGACAAACGCGTCGTGCTTTTGGACCTGGCCGGGATGATCGCCGGTACTAAATACCGTGGTGAATTCGAAGAACGGCTCAAAAAAGTGATGGCCGAGCTTGAGGGCGACAAAAAGACCATCGTATTTATTGATGAATTGCATCTAATAGTCGGTGCTGGAGCCGCCGAAGGCGCCATGGACGCTGGCAATATCTTAAAGCCGGCCCTGGC
>DATIIH010000010.1:0-71649 GCA_035479875.1 Patescibacteria group bacterium
GATTGGTGGTATCCAATACACTACCTCACGCGATAACCCACAAGCTACCTCAGCAGCTAAGACACGTATTGCCTGGTCAGTCGTATCAATGCTGACCTTCTTATTCCTGTATGCGTTGTTGCAGTGGATTGTGCCGGGGGGGTTGATATAGTGTTTGGTCTGTCTAATCTGGCTATGTCGCTGTTTGCTGCGGGTACCTGTGGTGTGCATAGCTTTTTTTTAATTCCGCCGTGGTATGAGTATTTGACGAGCAAGATTACCTACAGTGCGGTATCGCATGCTTGCGAACTCAACGTAAACTTTGTATCGAGCGGTAAGCTGGACCTCAGTGTCCTTACCTTGGTGGCTTTGGCGATTCTGGATATTCTGCTCAGGCTTGGCGCACTAGTGGCGGTGGGCATTGTGATGTATGCCGGTTTTGAGTACATCACCGCCCAGGGAGAGGCCGATAAGACGAAGCGGGCTCTAGGAACGATTATTAATGCGAGCGTCGGACTCGGGATTACCGTAATCGCCGCGGCCGCCGTACGATTTATCGGTCAGAGTTTAGGCACGCCCGCCCCGGGCAACGGCACGATTGTTGGTACCCTGCCGGGCACGGCCGCCGACCAAGCGCACATCCAGACCATTGCTAACATTGTCTTTGGTATCTTTAGCGCCGCTGCGCTCTTGGTGTTGGTGATCTCTGGCTTGCGCTACGTTACTTCAAACGGAGACCCCAACGCTATGGCCCGAACGCGCAACACAATTATCTTCACCTCGATCGGTTTATTGGTCACCTTGATGGCGTTTGCAATCGTAAGCTTCGTTATAGGAAACGCATAAGGATCGCACATGAGATATTTACAACGTTTGAGTCTTGGGATATTGTCGCTGATGATGCTGGTCCTCGCGAGTGCTACACCGCTGCTTGTGTCTGGAACGGCCGCTGCCGCCTTTAACCCCTTCACTACCGTGTGCACAACCGCCGGCAGTTCGTCGTCGGCCGCTTGTAAGACCGACGGTTCCAACCCGCTTACTGGCAAAAACGGCATTTTGTACCGCACTTCGCGGGTGCTTGGGATGATCGCCGGGGTGGGCGCGGTTGTGGTTATGATGGTTGGCGGTTTGCGTTATATCAACTCTGCCGGCGATGCACGTAAGGCTGCCGAGGCCAGAAGTGTGATTGTGGGCGCCGCGGTGGGTTTGTTAGTTATCGCGCTGGCCGAGGCCATCATTGCACTTGTCGTTAACGTTGTGAGGTAAATATGAAGCGTTTTATCAACCCTATTATTATGACCATAAGTTTGGTCGCCCTCCTGTGCGGCATAACCGGACTGGTCGGCGCACCAGCCGCCTTCGCCGACGCGTCCGCTGATGCTGCTAAACAGCAAGCCTGTGCGGGTATTGGCGGCACATTTGTCGCTGCGACGAAGTCGTGTACTACCACTGGGCCGTCGATCAATGGCACGCTACCGGTTGTTATTAACATCTTGTCGATAATTGTTGGTATTGCGGCAGTCATTTGTATGATCGTTGCCGGCTTTAAATACATTACTTCGGGTGGTGACGGCAATAAGGTCGCCAGCGCTAAAAATACTATTGTGTATGGGGTGATCGGCATCATTGTTACGGCCCTTGCCCAAACCTTAGTAAAGGTTGTACTTAATAAAGCAAAATAGGTTCTAGCCATAAGAATTTATAAGTACAAGCACGTTGAATCGGCTTGCGCGGTGTGGTATAAACAAAGGTAAGAAACGCATTAAGAAAGGACCCTACATGCTCAAAACATTACGTACCTTAATTGCGACAGCGGCCCTGGCTTTCGTGCCAGTGATAGCTGTCCCGGCTGTGGCTCACGCTCAAGCAACCGTTAACACTTGTTTGTCACAAGGCTCTAACCTTAGTCTCACCGACACCGGTACTTGTACGCCTGCGCCCGACCAAGGCACCGCCGGCACCAAGCTTGGTACCATCTTGACTACGGTGATTAACATCTTCTCGATTGTCGTTGGTATTGTTGCTGTCGTCATGATCATCTTCGGTGGCTTTAAGTACATCACCTCTGGTGGTGAATCAGGCAACATTAGTGGTGCCAAGAACACCATCCTCTACGCCATTATTGGTCTTGTAGTGGTTGCCTTTGCACAGTTCATCGTCAAGTTTGTGCTTAACAAAGTTGGGCCGTAACTTAGCGAACGTCTTTACAAAATCCGCTGTCCAAAAAGCAGCGGATTTTTTTATGCGTTGGTACTGTTCCCCGCCCACCATACAAAAACACCGCCCACGGAGGCGGTGTCTTATAACTGTAGAACAGCCTAGAGGACTTGGATTTTCTTGACCGTGTCCTGCTTAACCTTGGCGAAACTAATCGTTAGTACGCCGTCTTTGAGCATGGCTTCGATCTCGTCTTCTTTAACTGGTACCGGCAAGGCGATGCTGCGGCTGAATTCGCCCCAGTAGCACTCTTGTACGAAGTAGTTTTCGACGTCGTCTTCGTTGCCGGCGGATAATGTGCCGCGGATACTCAGCGTGTTGTCAGAAATACTTACATCGAGATCATCTTTGTTGACCCCAGCGGTGCGCGCCTTAACCACCAGTTTCTCGCGTGTTTCGTATACATCGACAGCCAGCTGGCCTGGCAGATCTTCACTCTCATCCCACTCATCAGCTGCGGCAACAGGTTGTTGCGGAACAGCTTGGTCAGCCTGTGCGGCAGAGTCGTCGTCGCCCAAAAAGGCGGCGGTCAGTTCGTCCTCTTCCATCAGTAGGTCATCGTCGCTGCTAGTGCGTCGAGCCATAGTTGTTACCCTCCACGTATCGGTTAGACATTGGTTGTTTACGTGTTTGTGTTAGTGCTAGTATAGCTTAGGTAATAAATATTTAGCAACCGCAAACAGAGATATTTACAACACAATAAATACAACATGAGCGTTTTGGACAGTCTTATCGGTGTTATCGCTCCTCACCACTGCGTGGGCTGTAATGCCGAGGGTGCGCTGCTGTGTGCGAACTGTGCAGACGCTCTGCCGGCTGTCCCGTCGCGGTGCTATAGGTGCATGGCGGCAACCAGTGATTTTAGGACGTGCGCACGTTGTCGGTCGGCTAGTCCCATACATAGCTTGTGGGCGACAACTGTTTATGGCGGCGCCGCCAAGGACCTCGTACATCGCTTGAAATTTGAACGGGCGCAGGCCGCGGCCGCAGTGATTGCCCAAAGTTTGGCCGCCCGGTTGCCTGAGCGGCAAGATTGGCTGGTAACGTTTGTGCCAACCGCACCAACTCGACGCCGCCAACGCGGTTATGACCAAGCCGAGCTGATCGCCCGCCGCTTAGCGCGACAGATCGGCGCACCGTACGCTCCCCTGCTGGGCCGGGGCGGCAAGCTGCGACAAGTGGGCCAAGGACGCGCGGTGCGTAAAGAGCAGATGCAGGGCGCGTTTTACGCCCGCCGCAGCGCAGACGGCAGGCACGTATTGGTAGTAGACGATGTAGTGACCACCGGCGGCACGCTCGAAGCCACAGCGGCTGTTTTGAGAGACGCAGGTGCCGCACGCGTGAGCGCGGTGGTGTTTGCCGCGGCGTAAACAAAAAGCCCGCTCTTTACGCAGCGGGCTATCCTGATGTTTCTGGCGGAGAGGGAGGGATTCGAACCCTCGCAGGGACTTGCGCCCCTCTAATGATTTAGCAAACCATCCCCTTCAGCCACTTGGGTACCTCTCCGTATTTTTGGCTGTTACCGGTGCAATTGTACCTTGTTTTGTGTATTGGCGGAAGGGGTGGGATTCGAACCCACGGTGAGTTTCCCCACGACGGTTTTCAAGACCGTTTCCATCGACCACTCGGACACCCTTCCTAACAGGGGTAATTATAGCACCCTCCTAGCAGTTGCAGCAATGTGGGCGTTGATCCCATGTTACGCATAAGCATTTCGTTGTACAATAAAGTCACATATGGATGAGCAAGAGCAGCACCCGACCGACAGTGCACCGTCCGAACCGGGGTGGACCTACAAACCTACCGATGATCGTCCTGTTCAGCCCTATGGCGCTGAGATGGGCGCGGGGGCCGCGCCTTCGATTCCTACCGGCTTAAAAGCGGTCGACAACCCCCAGACGGCACCACCGCCAGAGCCTACGCTTACCTGGACAGCTTCGGAATTTATCGCGCACGAGAAAAGCGGCGGTTGGTATGCGCTTGCGGGGCTCGCTGCTTTGGCTGTGAGTGCGGCAGTGTATCTTATTACCCACGATATGTTCTCTACCGCCATCGTAGTGTTGCTTGGCATCCTGTTTAGCGTGATTGCCGCTCGCCAGCCGCGCGTAGTAAGTTACAGCTTATCGCCCCAGGGCGTCACCAGCGGCGCTCGTTTTTATCCATACAATACCTTTAAGTCGTTTGCGGTGACGCACGATCAAGCGCTGGTGAACGTTACCCTGCTGCCGCTCAAGCGCTTTGGCTTTCCGCTTACAATGTACATGCCCCCCGACGATCAAGACCGCATTATCGCCGAAATCGCCACCAAGCTGCCAATGCAGCCTAATGAGTCCGACCGCGTTGAGCGGGCGATGCATCGTCTGCGCTTTTAGTTTTTACTGCCCGTCCCGGATATCGTGCATGCCCAATTTGTGTTCAAGGTAGACGACGGTGGGCAGATTGAGTAAGTGAAATTTAACGCCGTAGCCGTTGAGTTTAAGCCCAATCTCGGGATTAATACCGCGGTCGGCCGATGCCATGTTGTAGGGCTTGCCCGGGTACTTTTTAAGAAAGGCCTGAAAGTCGTCGTAGAGTACAAATTCGATATGCTCAAGCCCCTCTGCAACCGGATGACCTTCTTTGGGGGCCGGCACCTCTAGAGCGTCGATGCGCCACTGGCCACTACGGATGGGCTCGTGCAAGCGGAATGTGGCAATTGGGCGGCCGTTTACCATTGTCTCGCCGAGCAGCGAGCCAATGGCTCGGCACTCCTCTTTCTTTTGGTGGTAGCCATCCAGCGATGGTACGCGGTAACACAGATGATCGATTTGCACGAAGTCGTCGAGGTCGAAGCCCTCTTCAGTAACGCGCGCCAGGATGTCGTCCAAGAACTTTTGGTAATCGCCGATGATGTTGTTAAGCGTAGTCATAACGTTATTATTTCATTTTTAAGTAGCCAAGACCATCCTGTATAGTAATATCCGAAAGGTAGATATAACAACTATGGATCTCGCCAAAACTAAGAGCCTGTTTTTTAAAGTACTGATTGGCTGTTTAATAGCCGCAGCCGGGGTGGCCGTTGTAACTGTTCTGTTTGGGAAGTTTACCGACGTTACCACCAAGGCCCTGTTCACTATTCTGTTGGTAGCGGCGCACGCCTTGGTAAGCATCGCCTTTATTAACAATAATCAAAAGCAGGATACATT
Source organism: Patescibacteria group bacterium (assembly GCA_035479875.1). Lineage (GTDB taxonomy): Bacteria > Patescibacteriota > Saccharimonadia > Saccharimonadales > UBA4665 > PMNU01. The sequence continues at coordinate 5,382 of DATIIH010000010.1, forward strand.
CGACAGTCTGGCCTTCTTTACTAATGCGACATTCGCGATTATTATCCTTAGCTTTATCACGTCGGTAGGCGGGACATGGGATCTTGTATCTGGCGCGTTGGTGGCTAAATTGTATGCGCTCTATTTTGTGCTGCTTTTTGCGGTTCTCCACGCCGAAGTGTTGGCTAAAACACTTGGCAAGCAGGCGAATATTGATAAGATTGTGCGTTTTAACTTTGTGTTTATGGCGGTCGTGGTCGTGATGCTACTGCCGGTAATCTTTGCTTCAGATGCCTCGTTGCTCGGCGCGTTTTACTACCGGCTCCTCGCCGCTTGCGGGATCATTGATGCTACACTCACACTGATCGCGGTCATCCTGCATAATTTATACGTCCAAAAACATCCAAAAATTGCCGACCCGGTGTTTAGCGTGCAGCAACTCCCTAATGGTCAGACCGTACAGGTCGCCGTGCAACAGCCCAAGCGGCACATGAATGTTTTTGTCCGTATACTTATTGCCTTTATTGCCGTACAGGCTATTGGCAGTATCGTCGTTGGCATCATTGGCTCGATAAATAATTAGTCGCGCCAGTAGGCAGAATTAGCTCGGCGCAGCCAACCGCCTGCCCCGGCTCACGACTACAAGCGCCACGATAGCGTTGCCTGTTGCCGCTACCAGCGGATATGCGACCGTCAGGAATGTAAAACTGGAGAGCGCGAAAATGGCGGGTACAAATTTTAATGTATTCAGCCAGAACGCCGTGGCGTTTTCTTCGCCCGGCTTGTGGTAGGCTTTGCGGGTGTTCATAGCAAACCCAGCGATCAGTGCAAACAGGGTTATGCAAAGCGCCGCGTCTTTATTTTTGACTACCAGTAGTAGCAGAAGGCCGGCGAGCGCCAGACTCAGTAATGTCCAGTCAAAGCGCGTAGGTTTTGTAGCGCCTATGCGCAGCGCAAAGCAAAAGATTGCAAGGCTGGCTATGGATGTCAGCCCCGTCGTCCAGGCCCCTATCCCTGCGTGGGCGCTCACTTGCGCAAAAAAACCGTTGCCAGCGAGCGTCCCCCAGATGAGCCAGGAGAATGCATGGGGCTTGGTCTTGCCGCTGAGCATAGCCTTAAAATACAAATAATAGGCGATAACTGCGGGGATAATGGATAAAATGCCGAAGAATAATTTGAGACTCATGGTTTAGTGTGTGGCGATGTACTGCACTGCCTCAGGTAATGAAGGTGCCGTGTAAGTTGCCTCTTCACTGGTAACTGTCGGCACGCCTGTTTTTACAAGAATTGCTTTTACGCCTGCGTTCACGCCGGTCATGACGTCAGAAGGACGGTCGCCGATCATCCACGACTTGGTCAGGTCGATGCCGTAATCCTTAGCCGCGTCTAGTATTAACTTGGGCTTTGGTTTGCGGCATTCGCAGTCGTCGTTCTCGCCGTGCGGGCAGATGTATGTGCCAAGCACTTGTATGCCGCTTGGGGCGATGAGTTCCAGCACTTTGTTATTAATCTCGTCAAATTTTTCCTGAGTAATGAGCCCTTCGGCAAGGCCAGCCTGGTTGGTGATAAAGAAAACGCCGTAGTCGAGGCTCGCCAAGAGGCGCAGCGCTTCCAGGCTATTGGGTAGTAGCTGGACTTTATCTAGGCTGTCTACCCGTTCGTAGGTGGGGACGCCAATGTTGATAGTACCGTCGCGGTCAAGGAATACGGCTCGCATAGGATAATCATAGCAGCACACTATTGCCTAAGGCTAGGCGATTTGCCGCCGACATTATCTCAATAAAAGCGCAGTATGCTACGCGAAGACCATCGAGCTACGTATTGGCTCACGCCGAGAGCCGTACACGTGCGCTCTATTCTCGCCTTCTTGCGGACCAAATGCTTCAGCGGCAACCTGATCGTCGAAAGCGAATGCGGTTACCCGCATCATGAGATAGCCATCGTCCTCCACGGCTAGCAAGGTTCCCGACGGCAACCTCACACCGTTTAGATAGGTTGGCTGCCTTGTCATAGCTACGGGGCGACTATAGGGGGCTGCAAGGAGCCGCGCGTTGCCAGTAGAGTCGTGAATAGGCTGGCCGTCTGCCAGATAGACCTCTATGTCTTTGCAGGAGCCATCGCGTATCTCGACGCGGTGTGACGACAGGGGCAATATCGGTGCGTCTTGGGGTGTTGCTGTGCGGTCGACGACAGCCTTTAGCAAGTCGATAACGGTGCGCGCGGCGGGGTCGCTCGCTTCTCGTAATGCGCGTATCCTATCGGCAATGGCGCCATCGGCATCGTTAAACATTCGATCCAGCCCGCGTTCGGGGTCATTGACGAGTTTGGCGATCTCGCGTGTTAGGGCGGCATACGCGTGCCCGTAGCGCTTGTCCATATCAGTCTCGGTTACAATGCCTCGGACTACGCTATTTATTTCTAGGCCCGTAGCCTCGAATGCGTCCAGTATTTGAGCTGCAGTTTCGGTTTCGACGAAGGGTCGGCTGCCCTCATGGTACTTGCTGTTATAGTCGAGCTCAATGTAGGCCTCGTCGCTATACACTTCCATGCCCAGTTTTAGCGGGATCTCAGTTAGGTCGCCCGTTTGAGTTGGGTCGGCCGACTCCAAGCCGTAATAGACACCGGGGCGCCAAGTGGGTATAAGCACTTTTTGCACCCGACCGTTTTCGTCGAAGTAGATGCCTGCTCTTTCCCGCATGGCCCCAGTGGGCGCGGGTTCATTTGCATAGTGGGCTGGCATGGCATATAGATCTTCAATAAATCCGGCACGCTGCACCGCAGGGCTACTAAACTCACGCTCTCGTATATTGGCATTCTCCATAAGACTGATGATGCCGTCGGCTTCGTCGTCCCACCTAAATGTCGCAGAGCTGTACACTGCGGGGCGTTCGGTGCTCAGCCCATCGTGGAGTTCTCGCTGAGTGGCGGTATACTTTTGGGTTGCGCCTCGGAAGGTACTTCTAAAAGTGTCTAAGGCAGCCTCGCCAGCGGCTGGATCGAGGCCATCCGTGACACCTATCCGCCAGCTGGCTCTGCGGTCGGCGAAGGCGCGACCGCTCACCACAAAGCCTCTGCCCGAGTCGATACGCACTTCGTCGCCCTCATGCATGGTGCGTGAGCGACGGGCTAGATCGTCCGTGCCCGCACTTTCGCCAAGCGCTTGCAAGATGACACGCTCAAAGGGGAATCTTGTGCCTAGGTCGGTAGGCGTAGTCCCCACGCGCAAGGCGAATTCTCGTTGCTGTGAGCCTGGTTCAAGCATAGCGTTAAAGGCCTCTAGGGTTTTTAGGGCGCCGGTGGTGCAGTTTTTGGCGTAGGCTATCGCCTGCTCGTACTTGTCACGTGCCCGCTGTTCCCGTAGTTCGCCGTGCAATTGGCCGTGAGGGTTGGCGTGTTCTGGAGCAACTCCTAGTACTGCCGCAGGGAGCAAAGGGGGTTGTGGGGGGCCAGTGAGCCCTGTTTCTGGAGTTGTACTCATTGTGTTTTTGTTTTAGAGAGTCTCTATAACATTAGCATATTATTGACATACTCGCAATAAAAAAGAGACTTCAAACGAAATCTCTTTTAGCGTAAACAATTTGGTACACCCGACAGGATTCGAACCTACGACCTTTGGCTCCGCAAGCCAACGCTCTATCCAGCTGAGCTACGGGTGCATATTGAGACAAACCTACGGTTTTTCTCAACGCGCTGAGGCGCGAAATGAATTCGCGACTCGGGCTGCTCTTTTCCCTTCCGGGGTCCAAACAACAGAGTGTATCATAGCACTATAACAGAGTAATTGCCAGAGTCTTATATGGTAAAATGGGTGAGTTACGGAGAGGTCGCATAGTTGGTCTAGTGCGCTGCACTCGAAATGCAGTATGGGCGCAAGTCCATCGAGGGTTCGAATCCCTCCCTCTCCGCCAGAATGAGCACCCGCAAAACGGGTGTTTTTATATGTCTATCTTTTTTGATTTTGGCTTGGGAGCGTGGGGCTTTTGGGCTGCGTCTGGTTTGGGGATGTCGCTGGGCTCGTCTTCGGGTGCTTCGCTGCCCTCTTTGTCTTTTTCTGCCTTGGCGGTGGCGAGCTGGTCCTTTTCGCCATTAGGGTGCTTGGGCTTGGCGAGACAAAAGATGGTGTAGCCGGCGGCGCTCAGCACGAGCAGTGTTATGCCAAAGCCGAGCCAGTAGGTACGCACGTCGTTTGCCAAGATTTTGGCTACGCTAAAGACGCTTTGTTGTACGGCTTTGTTGTCGCCTGCGCCTTTGGCTAGGACATCTGAGGCACGCTGCAAGCCAACGCTAATCGCGATAGCAAACACGGTGAGCGTAATGCCTATCGGCAGGAAGATATTGGCCAGCTTGCGTACGCCGTACCGCCAGGTGGCACTGCACAGAACGACGGCAGCTGACAAAAGTAATAGAAGACCTCCAAGCACGTAGATGCCGAGGCCAATCTTTTGGTATATGCCAGGCACCTTCTGCAGTTTTTGCTGCAGCGTTTGACCATCACCGACCTTATAGCTGTCGGCAGTAAATACTGGATCTTTTAAGAAATCGCCACCCGAGACGTTGTTGCGAATCTTGCTGGCGGCGTTGGCCACGTCGAAGCCCTGAGGTACGCAGGTGGCGCTAAAGGGATCAACGTCACTGTTTGGTAACTGGTTGGCCGGGCAAACCGGTAGGCTGGCCAATTTTTGCTGCGTGTAGGTTGCTAAGCCGTCGGCTAGTGCCTGCTTGGGGCCGCTGAGGTCAACGCTAAATGTGAGGTTGGGCTGCTTACCCTGCATCCATGTATAGACGCTATTAAGTACCTGATTTACCTGGGTTTGCAGGTACTGAGGTGGCACTGCTTGCTCGATGATGGCTTTGATCTGCGGATCGTTAATCGGGATGTTATTGCCGCCTTTGTCGCCACCGTTATTTTGGTCGCTCGGCTGCCCTTGCTGGTTGTTTTGTGGTTGCCCGGGACCTGGCTGCTGCGGGTTGTCTTGCTTGCTCTGCGCTTGGTCGAGCGCGTTGCCCACGATGGTGTTATATACGCCACTATTGGTGAGCGCACTCTCGATGTGCCCCGGCCCACCGAACACCTGATGTAAGCTCCACGTAAGACCGAAACTAAGTAGTACTAACGGCAAGAGCGTGGCCGCGAGCACCAGTGTGATTTTTTTAAGTATATGCATAAGCTCAATTGTACGGTAGTTGTTGTCAAAAACAACCTGGCCGTTTGCGGCTAGTTTATTGGTGTTTTAGGTGTAAACTGGTATCATATGGCTATGAATGAGGAGAAGTTGGGGCGCAAGCTGCAGGCCGCGCGTTTGCAGGCGGGCCTAACACAACAAGCGCTGTGCCAAAAGGCCAATCTCAGCTATTCCACGCTTACTAAGATTGAGCGCGGCGCCATTAAATCGCCGTCAATTTTTACGATCCAGAACATTGCCGCTGCGCTGGAGCTCGGCCTTGATGAGCTGATGGGCGTGCCCGCCCCTGGTGGCCGCAACGCAGGGCGCAACCAGCATAGTAAGAGTGGCGTGCGCTTCGTATACTTTGACATTAATGGCTGTTTGTTACGCTTTTATCACCACGCCTTTACCCGCCTGGCCGAAGTAACTGGCGCTCCAGCGGATATTATCGAGACTACGTTTTGGCACTACAACGACCAAGCCTGCCGCGGCGCCATGACGATGCCGGAGTTTAACCAAGCGCTGAGCGTTGAACTAGGAGTGGCCGAGCCTATAGACTGGCTCGACTACTACATAGAAGCCGTGGAGCCTATCCCCGTGATGCAAGAATTGGTGCGCTGGGCCAGCGAGCACTACCGTGTAGGGTTGCTCACTAATATCATGCCTGGTTTTGTAGATATGTTGATCAAGAAGGGGTTACTGCCTAACATCGAATACGATGCGATTGTTGACTCTTCGGTGGTTAAAACGATTAAGCCGGAGTCTAAGATATACTCCCTAGCCACCGACAAGGCCCACGTCTCCGGTCACGAGATACTTTTGGTAGATGACTCGCGCGTGAACTTGATGGCCGCCGCTAAGCACAATTGGCACGTCCTGTGGTTTGACGATTATCGACCCGACGAATCCGTGCAGCGGGTACGTGACGCGCTTCAGATCGCCTCGTAAGAGCTTAGGCGGCCAGTTTTGTTTGGCACTGGGCGCAGAGGCCCTGGATTTCGATTTGGTGCGCACTGGGCGCAAAGTGGTGCGCCGCTGCCAGGCGGTCGATGACTGCTTCTAGCTCGTGCTCATTCATAGCAGTGGTGCGGCCGCAATTGGTGCAGGTTAAGTGGTGGTGGTGCTCGGCAAACTTGTCGCTTAACTCTAATTTGTATTTCCAGCCGGTGTTCAAACGCTGGACGATGCCCAACTTTTCGAACAAGTCCACCGCCCGGTAGACGCTGGCGCGGTCCACGCCGGGCACTCGTCCTACGAGGTCGCGCATGCTCAGCGGCTCTTCCCCGAGCAGCGCGCTAAAGACGGCCAGGCGGGCCTTGGTAATGCTCTGGTGCTGGCTTTTGAGGAGTTGTTTGAAGTTGGCGCGTGGCGAGCTCATACTCGCAGTAGTTTAGCATAAATTGCGACGGAGTCTCGATTAGCCGCCGAATGTCTTCATCTGCGCCTGGATAGATTCGAGTCGGGCCTTTGCCTCTTCAAGCTGCGCGCGCGTTTCGGCAACCACCTTTTCTGGAGCGTGGGCAACATAGCTCTTGTTGGTTAGTCGTTCCTCGAGGCGTTTGACGTCCAGCGCGGCCTCTGCCCGCTTGGCGAGCAGCTCTCCGATGTATCTTTTAGCCACTTCGGGGTCGACGCTCAGATATATCTGGTGTTGGGTATCGGTTAGCTTCACACCACCACGATCTTCGCCATAAGCAACAGTGTGTAAGCGGGCCAGCCGGGCGATGAGTGCAGCATTAGTCTCGATGAGCGGAGCATCGTGATAGGTTAACGTGCTGCCCGTAACACCGATGGCCTTTTGGATGGCACGGGCTTCGGCCACTACGGATTTGACTTCTTCAAAGGCTTTGGCGCGCTTGGCGTCGGATACTGCTACCTCCGGCCATGAGGCGGTGGCTACCAAGCTGTTGGGTGCCCAGGCTAGTGTTTGCCAAATGGTTTCGGTGACGAACGGTGCAAACGGATGGGCCATGATCAGCACAGCTTCGAGGATGTAGGCGAGTAGCGACAAGTTCTCTTCGGTCTTGCTGGCTTCGATGTACCAGTCGGCGAGGTCGTCCCACACAAAGTGGTAGAGTTCGTCGTAGGCCTCGGCAAAGCGGTAGGCGTCGAGGTGTTTGGCGATTGCATCAGCGGTTTGCTTGAGACGGTGTAAGATCCAGTGGTCGGCGTCGGTGGCTGGCAGCGGGGTGCCGCTCTTGGCGCGGTCCCCTACTTTGTCTTCGATGTAACGTGCCACATTCCAGAGTTTGTTGCAGAAGTTGCGTGCGTCCTCCACTTTACGGTGGTCGTAGCCGCGGTTTACCGCTGGCACACGCCCGGCGATAATGCCCATGCGCAATGCGTCGGCGCCGTATTTTTCGATGACCTCCGGTGTGTTAATCACGTTGCCGATGGATTTGCTCATCTTGCTGCCATCTTCGGCCATCACGTAGCCATGGATGTACACCGCCTTAAACGGGATTTCTCCGGTTACATACTGTCCGAGCATGATCATGCGTGATACCCATGGGTATAAGATTTCGCCGCCGGTTTCCATTAGGCTTAAGGGGTAGAAGTCTTTAGAGTCGTCGCTGGCCGGGTCGCCGTAGTTGAGCGTGGCGTACGGCCAGGAGCTACTACTAAACCAGGTGTCGAAGACGTCGGGGTCGCGGCGGTAGGTCTTGCTGTCTACGGTGATGATTTCTTCGGTGACGCGCTCGTCGTAAATCCAATCATCGGTGTCGTCGACATTTTGGAAGGCGGGGATCGGAATGCCCCAGGCAATTTGGCGGCTGATGTTCCAGTCACGCAAGTTCTCCAGATAGCCGACCAGTTGAGTGCGCTTGGCATCGGGGTAAAACGCGATCTTTTTTTGCTTGAGGACTTCGATTGCCGGCTTGGCCAGCGGCTGCATGTCTACAAACCACTGCTCCATGAGCATCGGCTCGATAATCGTGCCACATTTGTAACAAACACCCATGCGGTTTTGGTAGTTCTCGTCTACCTTAACCAGCAGACCCTTCTCTTTTAAGGCCTCAACAACGGCTTTGCGAGCCTCCATAACGGTCATGCCCTCAAAGCGGCCGGTCAGGTGGTTGAGCGTGCCGTCGTGGTTGATGACGCGTTTGGCCGGCAAGTTGTGGCGCTGAGCCACTTCCCAGTCGTCAAACGAGTGAGCTGGTGTAATCTTTACTACGCCTGTACCGAAGTTAGGGTCAACCATTTCGTCGGCAACAACTTGCACGGTGAACGGTCCATTGACGCCTTCAACTTCGATCACCTGCCCTACGTATTTGACGTAGCGCTTGTCGTCTGGGTGTACGGCTACGGCTGTGTCGCCAAACTTTGTCTCTGGCCGGGTAGTCGCCAGCGTGAAAGGTCCGTACTTCATGTAATACAGTGGCGTTTTAGCCTCTTTGTATTCTACCTCGATGTCGGCAAACCCGGTGCGATGAAAGGTGCAATAATTTACCAGCCGTTCACCCCTGTAGATCAGTCCTTCGTCCCACATTTTTTTGAAAGTGGCGTAGGCGCGCTTAACGACTTTTTCGTCCAAGGTGAAGGTAAAGTGGCTCCAATCAACGCTGCCGCCTAACTGGCGGAATTGTTGTTCGAATCCCTGGCGATTCTTGGCCACAAAATCCCAGATCTGTTTGTACAATTCTTCGCGGCTAAAGTCGAAACGGCTCTTCCCTTCTTTAGCCAGGTGTTTTTCGAACACTGCCTGAGTTTCGAAGCCGGCATGGTCGGCGCCGGGCACGAACAGCGTGCGGTCGCCCTTTAGTCGGTGGTAACGGATAGCGATGTCTTGCAATGTCATGGTCAACGCAAAGCCGATATGCAGACTCGCGTTGGCGTTAGGGGGCGGGACGACGACCGAGAAGCTCTTCCCTGTCTTACGTGGCAGAAAAGCCTGGGATTTCTCCCAGAGGGCGTAGATGTCGGACTCGTATTTGGCCGGCTCGTACACTTTGGGTAGCTTCATAGTCGTATCCTCTAGATTTTTAGTAATTAACAGATATAAGCATAGCACTTCCCTCTGTATTTCGCCAGCATAAGCGGTGCATATGTTGAGTTTATTGCAACAGTTGTTTGTAACTATTAACTACTGACGTTCGATGAATAGGCTTCACGTGAACTTACGCCAATGCAAACAAGGCTTTTCCTATGAAAGCCCACCTTAATACGGAACCTAGAAATTTAGGATATAAAGCGACGCTGTGTGACAATGATGCGATTGGCCAAAGGTGCGACCCGTCCGCTGCGGTGCAGCGTGGATAGTGTGTTTGTTTTTTGTCGTTTTTGTTTTTGCCCGCATACAGTAGCGCGAGTTGCCTCGGGTTGCAAGCACTTTTCTAGAGATTTTTTACAGAGGTAGATTACATTGAAAGATTAGGGGCGGTTTCGAGTGTGTAGGGATCGGCTGGAGCGGTGCCGAGCATGGCTTTGTAGCAGCCGAGGGTGGCAATCATAGCGCCATTGTCGCCGCATAATTTGAGGTCAGGGCAGGCGACAGGTATTGGAAGAGCATCGCCCAGTTGGCGCCGCAACTCGCTATTGGCTGCCACGCCGCCACCGATGATCACGCTAGTAGGGTGGAATTCTTTAAAGGCTTGGACTACCTTGTCTACAATGGTTTCGCACGCCACACGCTGAAAGCTGGCGGCGAGATTGCGCTTCTGCTCATCATTTAACAGATGGGGAAGTTCTATAGAGGGCAGGGAATAGTCTTTGCCGACGACTTCTTGTGCTTGGCGGAGCACAGCAGTTTTAACGCCGGAAAAACTGAAATCATAGGGGTTTTGCATGTGTGCCTTGGGGAACTGGAAGGCACGGTCGTCGCCTGTCTCGGCCAGGCGCGAAACGTTAATACCACCAGGGTAGGGCAGCCCTAGTATTTTTGCGACTTTGTCGAATGCTTCCCCGATAGCGTCGTCCTGGGTTTGGCCGAGCAGGGTGTAGTCGAAATGCCCGCGGAATACCACCAATTGACTGTGATTACCGCTCACAATTACACCAAGCATCGGGAATACTGGTTGGGCGTCCGGAAGCTGATAGCCGGGCAGGGAAGTGCTGGTTATAAAGTTGGCGTATAAGTGCCCCTCGACGTGATTAATGGCGTAGAGTGGCTTCTTTTTGGTTATCGCCAGTGTGCGTGCGGCCATGACGCCAATTAACAGGCTACCGTTAAGGCCGGCGCCCTGTGTGACGGCGATGGCGTCGATGTTATCCCAGTCGAGCTTGGCTTGGTCGAGTGCGCTTTCGATAACGGGGACGATGGCCTCAATGTGGCTGCGCGCCGCAATTTCTGGCACAACGCCACCGTACGGGGTGTGCAGATCAGCGCTGCTGGTTACCATATTGGCCAGCATCTCTTGTCCATCGCGGACTATGCCGACGGCGGTCTCATCGCAACTGCTCTCAATGCCTAAAACGATCATCGAAGTACAGTATAATGCAAAGCATGGGTTTACGCAGTATTGTTAAAAAAGTTGTGCCAAGGGGCGCTCTCCGAAAGATCAAGCCGGCCGGCCATTACGCCGAAGCTGTGCTGCTCAATGCCCGCTATGGGTTTCCGAGCAAAGGCCTCAAAGTTATCGGTGTTACCGGCACTAACGGCAAGACCACTACCTGTTTTTTGATCCACAAGATGCTTGTGGACGCCGGCTACAAGGTTGGGTTGATTACCACCGTTGCCTACGGTGTGGGTGACGACATCAAACCGCAGCTCACGCACATGACTACGCCGACAGTACCGGTGTTGCTCAATCGTATTAAGAAGATGCGGGCGCAAGGCGTAGAGTGGCTCGTGCTAGAAACCACCAGCCACGCATTGGATCAGCACCGGGTATGGGGTATCCCATACATTATGGCGGTGTTTACTAACCTCACACATGAGCACATCAGCTACCACGGCAGCTTTGAACACTATAGGGCGGCCAAGCGCAAGTTATTTGAGATGACCAACCGCAATCGAGCCGGCCTGCGCCTGGGCATTGTTAATGCCGACGACCGATGGGCTAACGTGTTCGCTTCGGCGGTCAAAAAGTCATTAAGCTATGGCATAAAAGATGGTGACGCCCGCGCCAAGGATATTAAGCTGGGCGCCAGCGGTGTCAAATATTCGGTGACGCTCGGTGGCACGACGTACCACATCAGCTGCCGGCTGCCCGGCACGTTTAACGTCTATAACTCTTTAGCAGCGGTATGTGTCGGCCACGCGCTCGGCCTGAGCCAAAAACAGGTAGAGCAGGGGATCGCCGCGCTTGAGGGCGTGGAGGGTCGCATGACGCGCATCGACGAGGGACAGCCATTCGACGTCATCGTAGACTACGCCCACACCCCCGACAGTTTTGAACAGTTGTTTGCCGACATCAAGCCGGTAGTGAAGGGTAAGTTGATCGTCTTATTCGGCAGCCTGGGCGGCGGCGACAAAGGTAAGCGCCCGCTGCAGGGTGAACTGGCCGGTCGTTTTGCTAACGAGCTAATTATCTGCGAAGAAGACGACCGCGCCGAAGACCCGGCCGTAATCATGGGCGACATCGCCAAGGGCGCACGCAAGGCCGGCAAAGTAGACGATAAAGACTTGTTCTTGATCCACGACCGCACTAAGGCCATGCAATTTGCTGTTAGCCGAGCCAAGAAGGGCGATGTAGTGCTGTTTTTGGGTAAAGGTCACGAAAAGACGATTGAGCACAACGACGGCACTCAGCCGTGGGATGAGATTGCAACCGCACGATCAGTACTCGCTAAACGCACCCGCTAGTCTACAAATCGAGCTCCAGCGTCATACAGTGCACACCACCGCCTGATTTTTTGAACTCGCTAATTGGTGTGGTAATGACCGTAAAACCCGCGGCGCGATATTTTTGCGCCAGGCTGGGACTCTCGTCGTTGGTGATGACTGTGTGGCCGTCGCTGAGCGCGTTGAGGCTAAAGCTAAGCGCTTCGTCTAGCGTGGCTTCGATGATGTTTGGTATAGTCTCGCGCAGGCGCTGTTGGCTAGCGGTGTCGAGTCCGTCCATGTGTACTGCCACGGTATCGCTGCTGAGCACCGCCACGCACGTGTCCAGATGGTAGAGCAGGGGGTTAATCAGTTTGAGGGGAACCACCTGGCGGCCAAAGTAGGCATGCAGCTCATCGGCGGCTGCCGCATCGGAGCGGAAGCCGTGGCCGGCTAATATCAGCTCGCCGCACACCAGATTGTCGCCACCCTCGAAAAAGCGCGTGGCTTGTTTTAAGTCACTAGACCCATGGGCGCGCAGCCACTTCTCGTATTCGGCCGTTTCCGGCCGCCTTTCAGGATAGCGAAAACTGCTGAGCAACACCCTACCGCCAATAACCAGGCAACTATCGGTGGCAAACACCATGTCGGGCAGATGCGGCACCGGATCAATCAAATCGACCTGCCAGCCCAACAGTTTGGTATAGACATCGTGGAGCGCCTGCCACTCCTGGCGAGCGATTCTTTTGTCTACTGGTGGGGCATCGTGCATCCATGCGTTGATGTCGTACTCAACATCAAAATAGCTGGGCGGGGTCATGAGGACTCGCTTCACTGTGATAGTATACCAAAGACCCGAGTTTACAAACTCGACGTTTTATGGTAATGTTTAATCAAGGATAATACAAAATAATGGCTATGGCAGTGCAAGAAAAGATTGTTGACGCGTCAGCTCCGTACTCCCTCCGCAACAGGGTCATTGTTGCCGACGAAATCACGTTTGTTACTGAGGGAGTTGGTCCCTACGCCACCACCGATGGTGACAGAGTTTCTCGCTTCCTTACTTACAACTCCACACACGAGCCAGAGCTCGCTGGATACGCGCAGAAGTTGCAAGATATGGGTCTCGTATTAGGTAGGCCTGAAGAGTTCAGAGATGGCCAAACGGTGTATCATGTGCCCCCCTCTGCGCGACCGCTAGGCCTTGAGCCGCCATCTTACAATGACGATCCGGCAGGGTATACCGATGGCCAGATGATATACGATCTGGGTATACTTTTCGGCACAGTCAGCCGCGTCTGCGGCAACAGAGTGGTTATCATTCCAGCCGAAGACACTTGTGCGTTGGTTGAATTTGTACACCCGGGCGAAAGGCAGCTCTATCTTTTGCCAGGTACCGAGCAGCTGTTGAGCGACCCGGTGGACGGCGATGCGCTTACCGAGCAGTTGCGGCATTTTGGTCCTGATTTTAGTGATGCATATGGCTCACTAGTGGGCGAATTTATTCAGGGCTATACCGCTGGCCGCGAGGGGCAGTAATGATTGGCGAAGCGACACAGGCACCCGTAGTCTTTACACCGGAAGACCACGTGCCATTAAGCCCAGAACAAGAACGGGTTCGGGCTTTTCATGACGTGCTGGCGCAGGTGGAAGCCAGCTCGCCTATTGAAACACAAGTTACACTGGCAAGCGATGATCCCACCGGTGATGCCACCCGAAGGTTTTTGAGCACCGAACGCGTTGCCGGCACGCATATGTATCTCAACTCTGCTATAGCCGAGCACATTGGGTCGGCTGCAGGCGCTACCTTTAGTCCGCGCCAATCACGCGCCGGGAAGCGCTCGACTCACGGTGTGTTTTTTGGTGACTTACATTTTGCAAATGGTACGAAAGTCGAAGTTGCTGTTAAGCCGCATGCCGACGACTCGCTCGAAAGTTGTGCAACCGATTACTTTACTACCCAAGCAGTGAGTCAGTTGCCGCTCGAGACGCTAAGGCCCGTTGGTATGGTCATCGGTGCCAAAGGTGAGGCATACTCGCTCTCAGTCCGTGAGCAGGTACGGACTTTGGATACGTTTGCCTGGGAGGCAATGGCGCGTAAAAAGTTACCACAGGTTATGGGAATATGGGGTCAGGTGGCGAGGCAGGCCGCGTTGCTCAATTCGCTTGGCAAAACGCGTCACGGTGACTTTGAGCCTCGCAATATTGCGCTACGGCCTGACGGAACAGTGTTTTTTATAGACTGGGAGAAGGCGCAGCTTAGCACCTTACCACCTCGCGACGCAGAAGTGCGCTACGAGAGCAGCCGCGCCGATATAGGCGCACTCATGGAATCGATGGTCCGCCCTCGGAGCCATCCATTCAAGGCTGGCATAGGTATGCTCACTAACCATCCTCACCCATGGGAGGCATTCCGCGAGCTCGTGTTTGATGAGTACGTTGATACTCGCCGCGGACTGGCTTCCCCTAAAGAGCTGACTGATGTTAACGACGAACTTATTGAACTTGAGCACAGCCTGCAGGCGCACATGACTTTGATCATGCATCAGTTTCAAGTCGAGGCAAATTAAGCGACCAGGCATACTTGACGCTGGATTGGCACTCGGATATAGTGAGTGCTGATACATTAGCAGTCGCCAATGCGAAGTGCTAATGGTCTTCGAAATTAAGGAGGAGTGATCGTCATGAGCGTCAACATCAAACCCCTCGGTGATTATCTAGTGGCAGAGCCCGAAGAAGCACCGACCAAGACGGCCAGCGGCTTGTATCTGCCCGAAAAATCGGCCGAAAAACCTAAGATTGCCACAGTAGTGGCTTTGGGACCAAACGTGCGGCAGCTCAAAGTCGGCGATCGCATCGTATACAAAAGCTACAGCCCAACCGAACTCAAGGTTGACGGCGTTGATTATTTACTCGTAAAAGAAGAAGACGTGCTGGCCACGCTTAAATAGGAGACAACACTGATGGCAAAAAAAGTATTCTATGATGACGACGCCCGCCGCCGCGTTCTGGCCGGTGCTGAGATTTTGTACAACGCAGTAAAGACCACTATGGGCCCTAAAGGCCGCAATGTGGTGATAGGCAAGAGTTACGGCGCTCCCACGGTTACTCATGACGGCGTGACTGTTGCCCGCGGAGTAGAGATTAGCGACGTCGACGACGAAACGTTGGGCTACAAGGTGGGCGCAGAGCTCATCAAGCAAGCCGCCAGCAAGATGAACGACGTGGCCGGTGACGGTACCACCACCGTTACGGTGCTGACGTACCACATCCTCAACGAAGCCAACAAACTGATCGCTGCTGGCCACAATCCGATGCTGCTACGCAAAGGCCTCGAAGCCGCCGCTGCCGAAGTGCTTAAGAACCTCGACGGTATGCGCGAAGACATCCAGGGCAAAAAAGGCCGCATTGCTGAGGTCGCTACGATTAGCGCCGGCGACGCCGAAATCGGCGCGCTGATTGCCGAAGTCATGGACAAAGTCGGCCGCGAAGGCGTCGTGACTGTCGAAGAAGGCCAAGGCCTGAGCATGGAAAGCGAAGTAGTAGAAGGCTTTACCTTTGACAAGGGCTTTGTGAGCGCCCTGATGGTCACTGACGCCGCTCGCATGGAGGCCGTGTACAACAAGCCGGCAATTTTGATTACCGATCAAAAGATCAGCTCTATCCAAGAATTTTTGCCGATCCTCGAAAAGTTGGCCCAATCCGGCAAAAAAGACCTGGTGATTATCGCCGAAGAAGTCGAAGGCGAGGCCCTCGGCACATTAGTGCTTAACCGCCTCAAGGGCGTGTTTAATACCGTTGCCGTTAAGGCGCCGAGCTTTGGCGATCGCCGTAAGGACATCCTCGAAGACATCGCCGTCCTCACTGGTGCGACGGTCATTAGCGAAGACCGCGGATTTACCTTTGAAAACGCTGATCTGAGCATGATTGGTAGCGCCCGCAAGGTAATCGTCGGTAAAGACGAGACTACGATTATCGAAGGCGCCGGCACGGCCGCTGACGTCGCTGCCCGCGTGAAGCATATTACCGCTCAGGCCACCGCCGCGACCTCCAACTACACGCGTGAAGAGTTCGAGAAGCGCCGCGCTGCACTCGGCGGCAAAGTTGCCGTCATTAAAGTTGGCGGCGCCACCGAAACCGAAATCGAAGAAAAGAAGTTCCGCGTGGACGACGCTGTTGCAGCTGTTAAAGCCGCGCTATCTGAGGGCATTGTGCCCGGTGGTGGCGTAACGCTCGTCAATCTGGCTACTCTGCTTGCCTCCAAAAACTCTAAGGCCGGGAGCGCACTTGCCGATATAGTCGCGGATGATTCTGACCTTGTAGGCATGAGCATTCTTGTTAAAGTGCTCGACCAGCCGTTCCGCATCTTGCTGCTCAACGCCGGCTTAAACCCGGATGAGTGGCTGCCACAGATCCGCGCTGCCAAGCCGGGCCACGGTGTTGATCTAAAAGATCCGACTAAATTGGTAGACCTCAAGGCACATGGCGTGGTTGACCCCGCCCGCGTCACCAAAGAGGCACTGCTAAACGCCGTGAGCATTGCCGGCACCAGCATGACCATGGGCGCATTGGTAGTAGAAGTGCCCGAAGAGAAATCGGCCGGTGGCGCTCCAGACATGAGCGGCCTGGGCATGTAAAACAGCTCGTTTTTGTTTCAAAGCCGGCGTCAGCTGGTGTACAATAAATGGAAACAAACAACGACGAATCGGCTGTCGCCCTCAGGGGCGGCAGCCTTTTTTGTGGTGGGCTGTAGAGTGGCTAGACGCCGTAGCCGCTAGAACCGTAGCTGTGGCTAGCGCCGGCGTGTTGACCGCGACTGTTGAGTAGGCGGATCACCGAGCTAAAGCCGAGGATTGACGCTACAGCCAGACCAAGTGTGGTCAGGAACTCTTTGCGTGTCATCTCCTTACGGAGCAGCGTTTGTAGCTGTGTATTCATTTTGGCTCTGTTTATTTTTGTAGTTACGCTTATGATTGTAGGCTACTGTGCTTTTGGCTGTCAAGTATTTGCGCCAGCGTCTTGGTTGAGCGGGCCGTACATTCGGCGCGGGCCCACAAAATCGTTGAAGCTGCGGCGTCCGCCTCTGGCATCTGTGGTTGGGCGTGGCGGCAAAGGTGCAGTCACTGATGTTACAGAGGGGCGCAGTTGCTGCGGTGCGGCTACCGGAGCGGGAGCTGGAGCCGTGGGAGCAGTGATAGCGGGCGCGGCCACTCGTATCGGTGCTAGTTTAGCGGTCACCACCGGCCTAGCTACGGGTGCGTGGTGCACTTGTGGCTGGGGTATGGCGGCGGCCTGAACTGCGGGCCTGAGCTGCTTGTTGTGTAGTGCTGCCTGCGCCTCTCTAAAGTGCGCCAGGCGCTCCTGGCGGGCTTCGGCGTCTTGCTCTACGAGGTTAGCAAGAGACTGCGGGCGGTTCTTACTGCGGTTTACCATCCATATAATCAAGATCGCTAACTGGTAGGCGAGAATTACCGGACCGGACAACAACAGCTGGTCTTGTATGCGCGGCGAGGGGTTGAGCAGTCCGCCCCCAATAAACGCCAGCAAGATCACCCACCGTTCGTAGTGGAACAGCTTTTGGGGTTTGAGTGGCTTAATACGGTTGATCAAAATGAGGATGAGTGGCAGTTGGAATAGCAGCGCCGACCCCAGCAAGTACATCGTCACAAAGCCCATGTACGATTGGATGGTGAGCAGCGGGTGAATTTGATTGGTACTAAACTGATGCAGCAAGAAGTGCAGTGCCGCCGGCAAGCCAATAAAATAGCCAAAGCTCATGCCGGCTAAGGCCAGTACGCCAGAGGCGACGCTGCCTATGCCAATAAACTTTACGGCGTCTTTCTTAATAAGCGGCTCGACGTATTTAAGCGACTGGTAGACGATAACCGGGATACTGAGCGCAATACCCATATAAATACAGACACGGAACAAGAAGTCGATGCCGCCGCCTACCGAGGTGTAAATAAATTGCTGGTTGCGCGCCGGGCGCAAAAGTGCCGCAACCACATGTTGCTGCACAAAGTAGGTTGCTGCGCCCCAGCCGATGACCGACAGAGCAATGTAGAACAGACGTTTACGAAGTTCGTACAAGTGCTCTATAAACGGAATTTTTTGCGAGGCGCGTCGCTCCTCAAGCCGACTCTCGTGGCTCGTCTTCTGTTTTTTTCTTTTCATCGTGTGCGTCGCCATTTACACCTTTACGAATCTCACGCATTGATTCACCGAGGCTACGGGACAGCTGGGGCAGCTTTTTGCTACCGAACAGCAGGAGCACAATTGCCAGAATGATGATCAGTTCCGGCGCCCCCAGATCTAGGAATGCAAAACTGTTCATGTGAGACCCCTCGCTTTGTTACAATTTCTACTCTTATGATACCATAGTGGTAAAGGTTTAATATGAGCAACCTCGCAAAAACATACACTGTTCCTGGACTACATACATTCGCCGCCGCTTACGGCCAGGGCGCCTATGGTACGAGTACCTACAACTGTAGTGGTACCACAACCTGTGGGCAAGGTAGCAGCAGCGGATTGGTAAATACCGGTATTGCCGTAGGCGGTATTGTGACGCTCGCCGCAGCTATCTTATTGGTGGCTGTGATCGTGCGCTTTTGGCGCCGCCCGGTCAATAAAGAACTCGCCCCCGAGCGAGAAGAATCAGAGACCGAAGAGTCGACCGACCAGACTCACACCGATCAAACTCACGAAGCGTGAACCAAAATTTGCTGACCAAGATTAGAGTTTAAGATATAGAGTAGCGCTAAGCTAGCGATAAATAACGTGAGCAGTATAAAGAAGCGTATTTTTTCGTTCATGACGATTTCTCCAGTTGGGCAATAACGACGAGCCTGTTTTTAGGCAGCCATAGTGGCGTGCAGGTGTAGAGCGTGAGCTGGGCGTTTTTGGTGGGAGCCTCGATGGCGACATCGGTGGGCGGCACCGTCTCCGTGCTGGTAACTTTATATACATAGCGCTTGCCCTGCCAGAAAATACCGATTTCGTCGCCAACGTGTATCTTGTCGAGATAGTAAAAGATGCCGCGTGGGTTGGTGTAGGTAAAACGGTGGCCGGCGATAACGGTATTGCCACCTTTATCTGGCGTGCTGCCGTTCGGGCGGCGCCAGGGGCCGGTGCGCAGAGCGGCCAAGGTTGAGCCCTCATTAATTGGGGTATTGAGTAGCATGGAGGGGATCACGAGGCGGTTATCACTTGGCGTGGCCTGGATATTGCCGGCTGGCAAGTGCAGGTCGGCGCTCAGCTGCCGCAGGCGATCAGTGGTGTGCGCCTCAAACCAAAACAGCGCGGCCGGCATAAACGGCGCCACAATAATATAGGCACACACGGCCAAAGTAGCCACAAATAGCCCAGTATTGACGTGCTTAAGCTTCACGTAAGTAGTATAGCCGAGTTTTAGTCGGCTTGGTGCTGGGTAAAGTAGTTGATTTCGTTGACGATGTCGAGAAGAGCTTGAGCGCGGATCTTTTCGTCGCTAATTTGTTGGGCGGCGGCGTAGGCTTCTTTGATGAGGGCGGGATTGTCGGCGGCTTGGATCATCATCATGTTGGTGCGGAATTTTTCTTCTGGGGTTTGGTCGAGGTGGCCAACCAATGGGGATAGTTGCTGAAGAGCATTCTGCTTGATGTCGAGTAGTTCGTCGGCATTAGCGCTGCCGGACAACGGGTCATCGTGGCCGATGTTCATATTGCCACCTTCGGAACCCGGAGCGGGTGGCGTATTGTCTGAAGGCATGCTTGTGCCGCTAAAGACGCTTGGTTGGTCTGCGGGTTGTGCGGGAGCCGGACTCGGTGCCGGTGCGTTAATTGGAGCGCCCATAGAGGGAACTGCGGGAGCCTGTTGCAGCATGCCGTCGGCCGGTTGGCTCGGGCTGCTGACCATCGGCGGGTTACCATTATCATCCTGTTGCCCAAACATAAAATCCCCTCACTTATTGCTATACTGATGATACCGATTTATAACGATAAGCACAAGAAGTATGGGGCGAAAATGTTAGACGATCTTACATACATCCACAGCAAAGATGTAAACGACGCGCTCGGAGTAGTGGCCAAACAGGCGGCGCAGCTGACCTGGACATGCGAGCTGCAAAACGCGCCGGCGTTTGATCATGTATATAACGTGGTGTACGCCGGCATGGGTGGCTCGGCCCTGGCCGCGCAGCTGGCTATGACTTGGCCGGTTTTGGGCGAGCCATTTGAAATTGTGCGCGGGTATGACATTCCGGCATACGTCGATCAGGATACTTTATTTATCGCTGCCAGTTATTCGGGTAATACCGAAGAGACGGTGAGTGCCCTGGAGCAAGCCGAAGCCAAAGGCGCGCAGATTGTGGTTATCGCCGGCGGCGGTAAACTCGAGCAAATGGCAGCCGAAAAGAACTTGCCGTACGTAAAACTGCCGCAGGCCGAACAGCCCCGCTACGCGGTCCTCGCCAATTACCGCGCGTTGATGACCATTTTTGAAAAAGCCGGCGTTGCGTCGGTAGAACAAGTTGACCCGGAGTTGGCACGGGCCAGCGCCTTCCTCGAAACGTCCATGGCCGCCTGGCTGCCCACAGTGCCCACCAAAGACAACCCGGCCAAGCAACTGGCTCAGGAACTGATGGGCAAATCGGTGGTAGTGTACGCCGGCCCCAAGATGTACCCGGCAGCTTACAAATGGAAGATCAGCGTTAACGAAAACGCTAAGCAAATTGCGTGGGTAGACCAACTGTCGGAGTTCAACCACAATGAGTTTATCGGCTGGAGCAAACAGCCGGTCGATAAGCCATACGCCGTTATCGACCTACGCAGCAATCTGGAGCACCCCCGCGTTCAAAAACGCTTTGAGGTTACTGCCCGTTTACTGTCCGGCATGCGCCCTGACCCGCACGTGGTGCAGGCCCAAGGCGACGACGTGCTGGAGCAGATGCTTTGGCTGGTAGCGTATGGCGACTTTGTGTCGATCTATCTGGCGCTGCTTAACGGTATCAACCCGGAGCCGGTCGACCTGGTAGAACGCTTTAAAAAAGCGCTCAACGAATAGCGATACAAGGGAAGAGGCCAAGAAGGGCAGCTGCTGCTAGCATACTGAGATTATGTTATTGTATGCAAATGACTAAAATCCGTCCGTTTGGAGCTGTCCTTGAACCAGAAATGGTACTGGAATTATTTGCTGCAGCGCTTAGTGTGGCAGAAGAGCCACTTCCCGATGTTGCCAGGCGGAGTCCACTCGCCGCATATGGCATACTGCGCACCTACTTCCTGATGTGTGCCGACGAAGCCGATGAGGACGCTGGATGTGGGCACGCGGCCCGCCGTAAAGCACTCGAAGAACGCATGCCCATGCCGCCCACAGAAACTATGAGGATAACCCTATCCATGTGGGATGTACCAGATAGTCCGGAGTCTGAACCCCGCACCATGGACAGGGTGGTACATGAGATATTGTCGTTCACCGTCGAACCGCCGACAGACCTATTCTCCTAAATTGGCGCTTCGAGTATCCGCCTAACAAGTACAAAGTCTCTCCAGCAATATCTCAGATAGTCCGTACTATAATAAGGGCATGAGAATACTGGTTGTTGAAGACGAAGACAAGATTGCACGCAGCCTCGAAAAGGGTTTGGGTGCCGAAGGTTACGTAGTCGATGTTGCCTCTGATAGCGATGGCGCCGAGGCACTCGTTGCAGCCAACGAGTATGATTTGGTTTTGCTCGACTGGATGATTCCCGGCCATCACGACGGCCCGGCATTAGTCCAGAATTGGCGCGCTCAAAGCCTGCAAGTGCCAATCTTAATGCTCACCGCGCGCGCCACCATCGGCGACCGCGTGCAAGGTTTGGATGCCGGCGCCGACGATTATTTGTCCAAACCGTTCTCGTTTGACGAATTATTGGCCCGCGTCCGCGCGCTGCTACGCCGCCCACAAGCCCACAACGGCAATGTGTTCAATAGCGGCCCGTTGCAACTCGACATCGTGAGCAAGGAAGTTACCGTGGCCGAAATACCGGTGCATCTTACCGCCAAAGAGTTCCAGATGTTGGAGTATTTGTTGCGCCACAAGGGCGAAGTAGTAAGTAAAGACCAACTGCTCGACCACGTCTGGGCCGACGAAGCCCGCGTGCAGCACAACACCATTGAGACGTTTGTGGCCAATGTGCGCAAAAAGATTGGCGACGCCGTAATCCTGACCGTGCGCGGCCACGGGTACAAGGTGGCATAAACTAATGTTCAAATCTGCCCGCGTTAAGCTCACGCTGTTTTATCTGGCGATTCTGGTAGCCTTCTGTTTGACGCTGACGTTCAGCTTCCGCGTTTTGTTTGAACACGAGTACATGCGTTCTAATACCGCGCAACGCGGCGAGGTGCGCCAACTCTTTGTTAAAGGCTACAATTTTGGTTTTGGCGTGCCGCAGCCGTACGTCACCTTTAACGACGCCCAGGATGATGAGGCGTCGTTGGTCCGCTCCCACCTAAATCACGAGTTGCTAGCCATCAACCTGGCGGCACTGGCGATTGGCGGCATACTAGCGTACTGGTTTGCTGGGCGCACGTTGGATCCCATCGAGGCCGCACACCGTGCCCAAGCCCGTTTTGCCGCTGATGCTAGCCATGAATTGCGTACGCCACTTACCAATCTCAAGCTCGAAAACGAGGTGTTCTTGCGCCAAAAGCACTTTAGCGAGCCCGAAGCGCGAGAACTTATTACCAGCAACCTCGAAGAAGTGCAGCGACTGGAAGACCTGTCGGCCAACTTGTTGGCACTCACGCAATATGGCAGCACGCCGCTCAAGTTTACTTCGTTTGAGGTGCGCAAGATTGTAGACGGTGCGCTCAAGCACGTGCACAAATTGGCCGAGGCTAAGCGGGTGGGCTTTAAGAATGAGGTTGCCGAGCAAACCATCTTTGGCAACCACGACAGTCTTGAACAACTACTGGCTATTTTGCTCGACAACGCCATTAAATATGGACCTGCAAAGGGCACGGTGACAATCGGCGGCAAGCTAGAAGACGGCCACTACTTGCTGTGGGTGCAAGACGAAGGGCTAGGCGTTAGTGCCCACGATCTGCCGCACATTTTTGACCGCCTGTATCGCGGCGACAAAGCTCGCTCTTCTAAGATCGGTGGTTACGGCTTGGGTCTGAGCCTGGCCAGGGCTATCGCTACTGCTAACAATGCCGATATCCGCGCCGAAAACACGCCGCACGCCGGCGCCTGTCTGATTGTTCGTCTGCCCATAGCTAAGTAAGCGAACGAACTTGATATAATAAACCAGTATGCGGTGGTACGTATCGATGCGAGCGCGGCTTGGCCTGGCGTTGCTTGCTGCAAGTTTGGCCGGAGTGGGTCTGTTTTTTGTGGACGCGCTGCGCAACCACAACTTGAACTTTGTGTATCTTATTTGGAACCTGTTCTTGGGCTGGCTGCCGCTGGTATTTGCCCTATGGTTGGAGCGCATTTTGCGCCGCAAACTGTGGTCGAGCTGGCAGGCAATTGGCGTAACCTTGCTCTGGCTGGCCTTTTTGCCCAATAGTTTTTATATCATTACCGACTATATCCACTTGCAGGACTATCTGCGCGTGGATCCGGTATTCGACATTATTGTGTTCAGTGAGTTTATACTCACCGGTTTTACGCTTGGCCTCTTGAGCTTGTATTTGGTACACCAGCAATTGCGCCAGCGGCTGCGCGGTCGCAGCAGTACATGGATGCTCGCGCTAGTCATCTTTAGTACCAGTTTTGCAATTTACATTGGCCGCGATCTGCGTTGGAACACCTGGGATGTATTACTCAATCCGGCCAGTTTGTTGTTCGACATCTCCGACCGCCTGCTGCACCCCTGGGAGCACCCGGAAATGTTTACATCTACCCTTGGCTTTTTTGTGCTCATTAGTACCATGTACGCTGTAGCCTGGCACGCCTCACACGCCGCAAAGCGTCAACCTCACGTCAAACTCGGCGAGTAGGCCTACCTCTGGTATACTAGAGGCAATATGCAAGAGCTAGACGCAGTACTCACCAGCCTGGTGCACGAAGTTTTTGGTCGCGACGAAGCGCCAGAGCTCGCGCGTCCCGATGAACAATTTGGCGATTACGCTACCAACGTAGCGCTCCGCCTAGCTAAGCCGCTCGGTAAAAATCCGCGTGAGGTGGCCGACGAGCTGGCCGCCAAGCTGCGCGAGACGCTGGGCGCCAAAGCAAAAGATGTAGCCGTAGCCGGCCCGGGCTTTATTAACGTCACCCTCAGCGATGCGGCGTTGGCAGCACACGCCCAGCAAGCCCCAAACCTTAAGCCGCAAACGTATCAAGGGCAGGTGGTAGTTGCCGAATATTCCGACCCCAGTGCGTTTAAGGTTTTGCATGCCGGGCATCTATACACCAGCGTGGTGGGCGACGCTGTGGCTAATCTTGTAGAGGCGGCGGGCGGTGAGGTGCACCGCGTGAACTTTGGCGGTGACGTAGGGCTACATGTTGGTAAGACGATGTGGGCCATCATGCAGGTGCTTGGCGGCGAAAATCCCGACAAGCTGAACGACGTGCCTCAAGATCGGCATGCCGACTGGATGGCCGAGTGTTACGTAAAGGGCGAGCAAGCTTATGGCGACAATGAGACGGCTAAGGCCGAGATCGTCGAGATTAATAAGCGTGTATACCAGGTTCACGCCGAAAACGACCACGATTCACCATTCGCACGCATCTATTGGACCTGCTGGAAATGGAGCTACGACTATTTTGACGCTTTTTACGCCCGCATAGGTAGCCATTTTGAAAAGTATTATCCCGAGAGCGTCACGATTCCAGTGGGCCTCAAGACCGTGCGCGAACAACTCGCCAAAGGCGTGTACCAAGAGAGTGATGGCGCCATTGTGTTCAAGGGCGAGCCGTTTGGTTTGCACACCCGAGTGTTCATAAATTCCCAAGGGCTGCCAACCTACGAGGCCAAAGATGTTGGGCTTATCATGATGAAGTGGGACGAATACCACTTCGACCGCTCAATTATCATTACCGACAATGCCCAGGCTCAATATATGGAAGTCGTGGTTAAGAGCGTCGAGCAATTTGCGCCGGAACTCGCCCAGCATACCACGCACCTCACCCATGGCCGTGTAAAATTGGCGGGCGGCGTAAAAATGAGTTCACGCAAGGGCAATATTGTACGCGCTGTTGACGTACTCGCTGCAGCCAATGAGGCGAACAAAAAGGCTGGACATGACGACGAAGCGTCGGCGCTCAGCGCTGTTAAATACGCGTTTACTAAAACGCGTATCGGCAGCGACATTATCTATGATCCCGAAGAATCGGTGAGTCTAGAAGGCAACAGCGGCCCGTACTTGCAGTACGCCCACGCGCGGGCGCGCAGCATCATCAATAAAGCTGGGCATGCTGGCGGCGAACTAGGCGATTTGGACACGAATGAGCGCAGCCTAGCGCGCAAAATAAGCGAGTACCCCGAGGTAATCCAGCGCGCCGTCGACGAGCTGATGCCTCACCATGTGTGCACCTACTTATATGAACTAGCCCAAACGTTTAACCGGTTTTACGAGCTCGCCAAAGTAGTGGGCAACCCGCGCGAAGCCACGCGGCTCAAGCTCGTGGAGCTGTACGCCGACGTCCTCAAAAACGGCCTTTCCCTCCTTGGAATCGCTGCTCCCGAAAAATTGTAGAGACTTGAAGTAGGCTGTTGTTAGATGCCACCAGTGGTACAATGAACCATATGGCACAAAAGCACCACAAGAGTACATTCGATCCAGAAGCAAACCAAGAACGCGAAGTTAAAGAAGTGGCCACCAAGCTGCGGCACCTCGGCCCCGTGGCTAAGGCTGAGGTCGTGAACGACGTTATGACGCACCAACTCGGCAAGCATGTGGCCGGTTTTACTAATTTTTTGCGCGACCAAAGCGTGATTGGTATTGGTATTGGTTTGGTGCTCGGCACCCAGGTTAAGGCCGTGGTGGATCAAATTATGCAAAGCTTTGTAAACCCGCTGACGCGGTTACTGCCCGGCGAGCACACATTGTCTGCACAGATTGTCCATGTACATTGGAACGGCCGTTCGGCCGACGTTGGCTGGGGCGCAATTGTATACTCGCTGTTTACCCTGATTGTGGTACTTATCTTGGTATACGCCATCTTTAAGATGCTCAAACTCGACCGCTTTGCAAAGAAAAAATAGGGGGGCCTTATGGCTGACGCAGTCAATATGACCGACGACGACTGGAAAAAGAAGCTCACGCCGGAGCAATTCCACGTGCTGCGCGAAAAGGGTACTGAGGCGCCGTTTACGGGAAAGCTTTTATATAACGAAGAGCAGGGTAGTTATACCTGCGCAGCTTGTGGCAACGTGTTGTTCGATTCTGGCACTAAATTTGAGGCCGAATGCGGCTGGCCGAGTTTTTATGATGCCCGCAAGGGTTCTGTAGTGCTTACACCTGACGATGCCCTCGGCATGCACCGTGTTGAGGCGACTTGCGCAGTGTGTGGCGGGCATCTAGGGCACGTCTTTGACGATGCCCCAGACCAACCTACCGGACAACGCTTTTGCATCAACTCCGCTGCGCTGCAATTCATGCCCAAGAAGTAACTTTTTCGCGGATGCTATACTGAGGCCTATGGATATCGACAAAAACAAGCTGCCAACTAAAATTTTATGGGTGGACCTCGAAATGACGGGCCTCGATTCGGCCAAAGACCGGATTTTGGAAGTCTCGGTACTCATCACCGATTTTACCTTTAAAGAGTTAGCCAGCTACGCAGCGGTTATTAAACAGTCCGATGATGTGCTTAATAGTATGAACGAGTGGGCCACCTCGCAACACGCGGGCAATGGCCTCACCGAGCGCGTGCGCACCGAAGGCCGCCCGGAAGCCGACATCCAGCGCGAGCTCGTAGAACTTATTAAACAGCAATTTGGCAGCGAGCCCGCTGTACTCGGCGGCAATTCCATTCATAGCGACCGCGGTTTTATCCGTCAGTGGTGGCCGGACGTCTACGCGCTGCTCCACTATCGTATGCTCGACGTCACCGCTTTTAAGGTTGTGATGCAGGGCAAATATGGCCAGGAATACCAAAAAGCCGACACGCACCGCGCCAGCGACGACGTCCGCGCCTCGATTGCCGAGCTGCAATATTATCTCGATTATCTTCACGCCCACGCCTAGGCGGCTTGCCACGAAGTAACAGATAAGGTATAATCTAATATTGTTATTGGATTTGCAAATATGCGTGCGGTAATTTTTGATCTAGACCATACTTTGTTCGGCGCCGACGGCGTGCTACACGACGGCACCGCCGAACTTTTGGTAATTTTGCGCCGTCTGGGCGTAAAAGTTGCCGGCCTCAGCAGCGCCGACCACCGCGTGCTAGTTCGGCTGGATGAAGCCGGCATTCGAGACCACTTCGATCATGTGTTGTGCGCCGACCAAACGTTAGAACCCAAAGGCATGAGCGGCCTGCATCACCTGCTAGCTAACCTCGAAGTCGAGGCCGAAAACGCCATCATGGTTAGCCGCGCTCACGCCGACATCTTGCTCGCCAAAGAGGCACAGCTCGCCAAAGCGATCGGTATTACTCCTCATTTGCATGACTCGGCCCCGCTTAAAGACGCTGGCGCTGATCACATTATCGAAAATATTCCGAGCGTCTTAGACGTGCTAGAGTAGGATTATGATCACACACCAAGAAGTTGAAGCCTACCTTTTGGGCATGCCCAACGCCACACTAGACTATCCGTTTGGTGAAGGCGTGGCCGTATATAAAGTGCACGACAAAATGTTCGCATTGGTAAAAGAAGGCGGCACACCGGTACAGCTCAGTCTAAAGTGTGACCCGCTGCTGGCTACTACGCTGCGCGAAAAATATGAGAGCGTGATGCCCGGCTATCACCTCAACAAAAAGCACTGGAACACGCTGCTGCTCAGCGGTCAGCTGAGTTGGGAAGAAGTGCAAGACTTCATTCGGCTCTCATATAATTTGGTAGCGGGCGTATAGCCTCAAGTCGGATTGGTGGGCCACTGTTTGAGCATCAGCAATATGTCGTTGTAGTCGCCAGCGAGCAAAGCCTTTTCTTTGGCGTTAGTAGCGGTGTTGTAGGCGGCTTTGACTGCGGCAGCATAACTCTGAAGCTCGCCGACCATCGTCTGGGTATATACCACATCAAAGGTACTGGCAGCTGTTGCGGCAGTCAGTTTTTGGTCGGTAGTGCCATCTTGTTTGACTTTGAGCTGCGCGGACTTTACCTTGATGCGGTAAGTGTTCATAAAGCTGATAAGTGCTTGCTGCTGCGTAGTAAGCGCGTACTGAGCGGTGATAGCAGCGTTGCGCACGCTTTGGTCTTGGGCGGTGGCGCCAAAGGTGGCAACGCGAATAATTTCGGTTTGCGTTTCGGCTAGCCCGATAAGTTGGGTGCTGTTGGTCTTTTGGCCAAGCACTGCGTTTAGGATGAACCCAAGCAGCCCGAGAACGAACACCGACCCCACAACAATCACCAAAATCTTTACTACAAACGAGTTACCGCCGATACCACCACCTCTGGCTTTTTTAGCTGGCTTTTCCGGGTTGATGATGAACTCATAAGGGTTGTGCACGTGGTGAACCGGCTGCGGATCAGAGCCGGCACTGGGCGGCGCAGGGAACGACTGGTCGGGATTCATACCCCTTATTTAACCACAAGCCGCTCGTGTTTCGAAAGAGCGGTGGGGTATAATGCCCTCATGTCTGACCCTACCCGACCTGTATTGCCAAAAGATATTCCAGCATTGTCCGCGCCACCCCTGGACGACGAACTTGATATAGAGGAAGCGCGACTTGAATCGTTGAATTGGAGCGGTCAAACGGCGAACCGTATCGACGTAAGTGCCACTGTGGTCGTAAAGGGTGATTTTACTAGCGTAGTACTGCCAAAAGCTGCGCTGCGCGATGTACGGCTAGAGTCTTGCCAACTCGCTGGCGCGACAATGGACGAAGCCGGATTGAGCCGGGTAGAGCTTATCGCGGCCCAGGCGTCCGGGCTGACTATTACCAACGCAACGCTTAAGGATGTACTTTTTAAAGGCTGCCGGCTGACGTTGGCCAATTTTCGATACTCCCACTTTAAGCACGTGGTATTTGAAGATTGCGTCATAACCGAGGCTGATTTTGCCTACGCTCAGTTTGAGCATGTACTATTTCGCCGTTGCGACCTCACCGGCGCGCAATTTTCGGGCGTAAAGTTGGCACACGTCGATTTTCGCACGTCGGATATTAGTGGTTTGAACGGTGTTGCCGGTCTTAAGGGAGCGACGATCGACGAGCTGCAGCTCATGGCTATTAGTCGGTCGCTTGCCGGCGAATTGGGCATCCGCATTCTCTAGCCTATCTGACAGGGGTAGTATAGAGTACAATAAGCATAGATGGACGCGGTTGAGGATATTAAGAATCGGTTGAATATTGAGGACGTCGTATCTCAGTACGTCGAACTTAAGCGGGCGGGGCGTAACTTTAAGGGATTGAGCCCGTTTAGCAGCGAGCGCACGCCCAGCTTTATGGTGAGCCCCGAAAAGCAGATTTGGCACGACTTTAGTTCCGGCAAGGGCGGCAATATGTTCAGTTTTGTCATGGAAATGGAAGGCGTGGACTTTAAGGGCGCGCTGGAGCTTTTGGCGCGCAAAGCCGGCGTTGATTTGGAGCAATATAGAACTTCTGGGCAGCGTTCTAATACCAAAGAAAAAGAACGTTTGTATGAGGCACTGGAACTGGCCGCTAAGTTTTACCAAGTGCAGCTCAAAAATAACCCCGAGGCACTCGAATATGTGTTCAAAAAACGGCGCTTTAGCAAAGAAACGGTACAGCAGTGGATGCTCGGCTACAGTCCGAACACAGGCACGGCACTGTGCGATTTTTTGGTAAAGCGCGGCTTTAACGAAAAAGAGATTAAGGGCGCGGGGCTGAGCGCGCAGCGCTACCGGGGCCTAGGCGACATGTTTCGCGGCCGGATTATGATACCACTGCACGATCCGCAAGGCCGGGTGATTGGCTTTACCGCGCGGTTGCTGCAAGACAACCCCGAAGCACCCAAATACATCAACACGCCGCAAACGCTTTTGTACGACAAGTCACAGCATGTGTATGGCTTGCACCTGGCCAAAGAAGCGATTCGTAAAATCAAATATGTGGTGGTGGCCGAAGGCAATCTTGATGTAATCATGAGCCACCAAGCCGGTATTCGGCAAGTGGTGGCCACGGCTGGCACGGCGCTTACCGAGCGGCATCTCAAGGCCTTAAATCGTTTTACCGGCGACATTCGCTTGAGTTTTGACGCCGACAACGCCGGCATTAACGCCACCGAGCGCGCGCTGCCTATTGCTAGTAAAGTGGGTGTTTCGCTCAGCGTTATTAGCATCCCGAGCGGCAAAGATCCGGACGAACTTATTAAGCAGAATCCCGCCACTTGGCAGGAGATTATCGAAAAGCCGCAGTACGCGCTGGACTGGCTCATAGACCGCTACACCAAGCAGCTCGACATTACGAGTGCCGTTGGCAAACGCCAATTTAGCGATGTGATTTTGCGCGTGGTGCGCGGGCTGGCCGACCAAGTAGAGCAGGAACATTATATTGGGCGGGTAGCAGAGACTATCGGTGTGAGCCAGGCCGCACTGCTCAGCAAACTTGCTCAGCCGGACGGTCCAACGGCGCGCCTTAAAACCAAAAAGACGAGCAACCAGGTAGCCGACAAAGCACTGATAGAAATTATTAAAACCGAGAACCATTTATTGGCACTGGCGCTGCTGCAGCCCAAGCTCCGCAATTTTTTGCAGCCGTTTAAACCACAGATGTTGGTCGAGCCCCACGCCGGTCAACTTTTACAGTTTTTGCACGACCAACCTGACTTTACGGGCGAGCCGTCCAAAGCCACTTCTTTGAAACCCATTGCAGACTATGTTAAAATGTTGTCATTATTGTATGAAGAACTCTACCAAGACCTTGAGGTCGAGGAGCTTGGCTACGAAGCCGCCCGTTTGCAGACCCATCTGGTAGACCAATATGTCAAAACGCAAAAACAGCGCATTGTCCACGAGCTGCAAACCGCCGACGAACAGCGGTCACAAAAGCTTCTCGAGGCAGTCCGCAAACTCGATACGCTACTCAAAACATTTAAAGGAGGCGCTTAATGCCCAAAGCTAAGAAACCAACGACTCCCGCTAAAGACGCGCCGGTCGACCTCGACCAAGCCCGCGCCGTGCTGGCTAAGCAAGCCAAAAAAGCCGGTACTATCGACCAGCGCGACATTACCGCGGCAATTGCCGATACGCCAGAAAACGCCGAGCTGCTCGACAAGCTCTATACCGAGCTGGCTGATGCCAACGTTACCATCACCACCACCGCCGTGGTTGAGGCCGAAGAGCCGGTGGAGCTGAGCGACGAGTGGACGATAGAAGACGGCGACGAAGTAATCCAAGAAGACCAGCATTATTTAGACGACATCGCCGACGACAGCGTACGTTTGTACCTGCGCGAAATCGGTAAGATCCCGCTGTTATCCGCTGAAGAAGAGCTGGCGCTCGCTAAGCGCGTCGTAGCTGGCGAGAAGTTGGCCAAAGACAAAATGGCCGAAGCCAACATGCGCTTGGTAGTTTCGATTGCTAAGCGTTACGTAGGCCGTGGTTTGGACCTTTTGGACTTGATCCAAGAAGGTAATACTGGCTTACTACGCGCGGTAGAAAAGTTTGACCCAGACAAAGGCTTTAAGTTTTCGACGTATGCTACCTGGTGGATCCGCCAAGCCATTACCCGCGCTATTGCCGACCAAGCGCGCACCATCCGCATCCCGGTGCACATGGTAGAGACGATTAACAAGCTGCTGCGCACGCAACGTCGTCTCACTCAGGAACTGAACCGTGAACCTTCTAACGAAGAGATTGCGGCGGCTATGGAAATCGAAATCGACAAAGTCGAGCACATCATGAAGATTAAGCAGGACATTTCGTCTTTGGACGCGTCGATTCGTGATGACGAAGAAGAATCGGTTTTAGCCGATTTTATCGAAGATGAAGACACGATCTCGCCCGAAGAATCCGCAACCAACCAGCTGCTCAAAGAGCAGGTGAAAGACATGTTGGCGGCGCTTACCGAGCGCGAGCAAAAGATCATCAAGCTGCGCTTTGGCTTGGAAGACGGCAAGCAGCACACATTAGAAGAAGTTGGCCAGGAATTTAGCGTGACGCGCGAGCGCATCCGTCAAATTGAGGCTAAGGCGCTGGCTAAATTGCGCAAGCACAAAGATGCGCGTAAGCTACACGACTATATAAAATGATTAAGCCGTCCGTAGGGTAGCGACGTCGCCAAAGAGCGCGGCAAAGTCTGCCTACGGGTTGAATACGATATTCGTTACGTCGATGGTGCTGGCGTTGTTGACCCAAAAGCGGAAGCCGAGGCTAGAGAACGACTGCGTCTTGTTGAAGCCGCTAAAAGCGGTGAGTGGGATCGTGACCGTTTGCCAGCCATTCAGTCCTTGCTGGACGTAGTTGGAGAGCGATATGTACTTCCAGCTGCCACCTTGGCTAAGATATAGAGCTGAGGCGTCGTTGCCGAGGATGGTCGCGCCGTTCAGGTTGATAGTTACTGAAATGCTGTTGTAGTTAGCGAGGTCGGCCGCATTGACACCGCGGTTGGACTCAGAAGATGAGTTGGAAGCTGGCGAGAAGCGCAGGAAGCTCACGCCACCAGCAGTGCCGAGCGACACTGGGCCGCTACCCTGCGACCAGCTACTAATGCCATTTTTAAAGTTGTCAAAGGTTGCGCTTGTGGCTGTGGTGAGTGGTTGTACGTGATCAAAAACGGCTGTGTTGGCGGCGCCGGTATTGTGTGAAGTGACCGCCAAACCTTCCAGCGCACCAGTTGCGCGAATACTGCTGATCGTGCGGGTAGAGCCGACGACGATGGACCAGGTAATGCCATCCGACGAGGTATAGGCCGTGTAGGTCGTGCCTTTTCGGTAAACCTTGAGGTAGAGCGGTGCGGCCCCTGGGCTGTCGAGTGCGTCTTGCGCTGAGGCGCCAGAAGCGGTGCGGTATTGCACCGTGAATCCATGGCCGTTGGTAACCAATATTGAGTAATACGCGGCGCCAGTGGCATTGCTGTCACGGATCATTACGCCAGATTTGGCCCAGTCGCTCGTATTGCTTTGGGAGGCGAGTCGAGCGCTAATACCGCCGTCGCCGTTGAGCGGCGTGTCGTTAAAGTGAAAGTGGTCGGCCGTGGTCCAGATGTCGGAACCACTGCCTTGGGTAGTCCATGCACCAGTCGAGGACGAGTAGGACGTCGTGAGGTTGGTGACGCCATCGTTGTTGATATTCTCGCACGTCCAGCCCGTATTGCAGGGTGCAGAAGTGGGCGGCGGCACGCCGAGCACGATGTTGGTGTAGATGGCAGTGGAAATTTGCGTACTATCGTGCGAGGTGACTGCCAGACCCTCGAGCGCGCTCGCGCCAATGCCGTTGATAGTGACGGTAGAGTTGGGGATGAGCGTCCAGTTGCTGCCGTCTTGGGATATGTACGACGAGTATTGGTTGCCCGTGCGACTGGCTTTAAGGTAGAGCGGCAAAGGGTAGGGCGGCGTGTAGCCATCGACGCTGGCGGCGTTGGCACCGTCCGCCGTTCGATACTGCACGCTGATGCCGTTTGACGGCGTCATTTGCGGGAAGTAGAAGGCGGCATTGCCGGCAGTCGAGTTACGGATCATCAGCCCTGTTTTAGCCCAGCCGCTGGTGTTGGTTTGCGATACCAGTCGTGCGCTGATATAGCCGTCACCGCTGAGTGGCAGTGAGTTGTAGTGAAAGTGGTCGGTGGTGCCCCAAATATCCGAGCCAGTGCCCCCTGTGGTGAGCGTGCCGTCGCTCGCGTAGGAAGTCACTGGACTTTGGCTGCCGTCGTTACTGATGTCTAGGCACGTCCAATTGGGTATACAGCTCAGGGCTAGTGGTGCGGGTGGTGGCGTCACGGTCAATGTGACGGTGGCCGTGGTGGTGAGCGTGCCGTTTGAGGCTTGGACGGGTATTTGGTAGGTGCCTGGTACCGCACCTGTACCCACTATGAATGCGCCCGTACCCTGTCCGTAGTCGGTAAAGGTGACAGAGCCTGGCAGGCTGCTGGCCGATAGGCTCACGACATTACCCGGGTCGGTAGCTTGGACGAAGAAGGTGTTGGTTTGGCCTTGCTGGATGGTGTAGTTTTGGCTGCTCATTTGCGGGGCAATGTTTTGAACGAGCGGCGCAGTGCCACTACCAGCAACCGGCGTGGCCGATACTTTGTTAACACAGTTATTGGGTGAAGAAACGACGCCGGCAGTATCCCAAATCTGGATCTCCCGGTAGCCATTATTACCAGAGCTGTCAGTCGGCAATACATTGACCCAGGTTATCGTTTTGGCGGGGAAGGAAATATCGGCGCAGCGCGGCCCGCCGCTCACCATGTCGACGTTGTTAATGACCGTGCCGTCAGAAAACGCCAGACTAACCTTATTGATTTGGTTGTTGTCAGGCGAGTTTTGGGCGCGGTCAAAGACGGTCACATCCTGAATGGTTACTGGCTGGGCATAAACGAAGCCGAGCGGCGAGGGATGCCCGCCGAGCCATGTCGTCGACAAGTCGTTATCTACCACCGCATCACTGCCGCCGTGGTCGCGCGCCGCCAGGTAGGCGATATTGTTGGCTGGTGTTGGCGGGGTGTACGGTTGGATTCTAATCGACGCTGTTTTGCCGGCGCAGGCCAGCAGGTCAGACTGGTTAACGGTGTAGGTGCCGCAGAGTGTGCCATAGTTGGCGTCGGTGTAGATTTGTACCTGGTAGTGGTTACTATAGCTGCCCACAAACTGCAGGCTGGTGCCAGTAGTAAAGTTGTGAGTAACTCCTAGGTCGTTGTTGTCGCCAGTGAGCAGGATACAGCCGCCGCCCGTGTCGAAGTTAGTGTTGCGGTAGAGCAGAATGCCGTTTTGATTCTGGTCGTTGTTGCAAGAGACATCATTACGGTTTTCGATCTTCAGCGATTTGGCGCGGTCGTTCCAGTTGCTCGCGGTGAGGTCCGTAACATCACCATTAAAGATACCGGGCTGGCCGCTGAGATTAACCTGGTCATTGAGGTACAGCGTGACCGCCGGCGAGACGTGGATCGAGGAGATATTAGAGCTCAAGCCGAGCGTGGAGAGGTCGGACACCGTGCCCGCCCCAAACGACTGACATTTACCTTGCAGTTGGGCGTCGGTACAGACCGTGACGTACTGGCTGAGATCAACCACTTGCGCAGATGACGCTTGGTTAGTGCCGATAGACGTGGTGCTGAGGTCCGGCACGTTAGACGTGAACCATTGGCAGGTGTTCGATAAGCCGTTATCGCGGCAGAGTTCCAGCTTGGCACTGCCGCCGACTTTAACTGATTCCACCGAGTCATTGGGGATATTCATGCTCGCCGGGTCGTTATAAGTGCCATTATTAAGAATGACGCACTGCCCGCCGTAATTGGTGCCGGTAAACAACGAAGTTTGGTTAGTGCCTGGGCTGCAGGGCGGAGGTGGCGGCGGGGTAGTACCGCCAGATCCGGATCCGCCGGAGCCAGTGCCCCCGCCGCCTCCGGTAGGTGCAGGTTTTGCCACGCACGCGATACTCTGAATGTTGTGAGCAATGCACGCGAGCGGCGCAGTTGAGGCTAGTGGCGTTGAGTTTGGACTCTGGCCAGGTGCAGGGTAGTACGGCATGCTAAAGATGTTAGAAAGGTAGCTC
This sequence comes from Patescibacteria group bacterium, assembly GCA_035479875.1. Taxonomy (GTDB): domain Bacteria; phylum Patescibacteriota; class Saccharimonadia; order Saccharimonadales; family UBA4665; genus PMNU01. The sequence continues at coordinate 40,979 of DATIIH010000010.1, forward strand.
AAGATTTGGGGTGTGATCTGGCCACAGGTGAGCGCCAAGCCCACAAAAAGCGCTCCCGTGTACATTCCCTCAGAGGCAACTTCCAATGCGATTGCATCACCCAGGCCAGCCTCACTCAGCATACCCACGAACTCTCCACACTCATTAATGTCGACTCCTGTGTTGATGTCTTGTAACAAAGTCTGCCCAGTCGGGGTTGAGTAAATTTGGTACAACAGGCCGACAACAGGGTCAGGGGCTAGAGGGTAGGGTAAGAAGAGGCTGGCCGGGCTGATATTTTGCTGTTGCAGCATGTAGGGGGACAGAATACGGAGAATGTTGTTAATTTGCGGGCCACAAGATAGTAATGCGCCTTTATTGAACTTTTTGTTGGCGCTTAGGTTAGTCACCATATCCAAGAAGTCACCAGCACATACACCAGGTTGGGTCGCCGTATCGAAATCTACGTCCAGCGCGCTGATTTGGGTCTGGTTTGTAATGTTGAGAGTCGAAGCAATGCTGTTCACGGTCGCCACGGTGTCGGCGTGCGCGACCGGCAGATTAGCGGCATTCGGCGTCAATATAAGGAGTGCGGCACATGCGCAGGCAAGCCGTCTAAGCCTGCGATGCATGAGGCCGTTCGTTTTTACAGAGTTCAGTATATATGTCAGTCGGTTCATCCCAAACCCTCCTACAGTGACGTTAAGCTACGTGTGCGAACACTTTCTTTAATTATATCGCGCCGTTCAAGTACCACCCTACCAGATATTTTAAAAGGTGGTTTTTACAACGCGCTTGTAACGCTAAGGAACCTTGCCTACTATTGCGACGTCGCTTTAGAACGTTCCAAACGACCCTATCAATAACATCTGCGGAGCCTTGGTGCAGCCGCCCAAGGTATCTGTGTAAGGGGGTATCGAAATGGGTAATCAACTAATTGGCGCCGCCAAGGGTTTAGGCGCCGCGCTGCTGTATATGCTCATACCTCTTTTCGGCGTAGCAATCGTGACCTTCATACTGGGATACGGAGCAGACGCGCTAACACCGTAAACGATCAACTTGGGGCTTGTAGGTTTGTGCGCCTTCGTATTACTAGGCGTTAGTAGCCTAGCGTCGCTCGTCCGCATACTGCCCATGGTAAAACCTGCCCAATATTATAGAATGTATAGCATGGAACCAGGTAGTGGCAGCGCGAGCGTCAGCGACGAGCGCGTAGATTATAAAATCGTGGGTATCGGCGGTTTGTCGCGCAGCGGTAAGGACTCGCTGGCGGAGTTGTTGACGCAGGCCGGCTACATGAGTGTTTCCCTCGGGGATATTGTGCGTGAATATTGCTATGAGCGACACAAGGACAAGCCTGACCCCATCACGCGGGCCAATACAACCGAGACGTCAAACTGGTTACGTGAGACGTACGGCGCGGATATTGTCATGCGAGAGGGGCTTAAGCGCTTCGAGGCCAAGCGGGCCGGAGGCAACCAGTACATGGGTGTCGTGCTCCACAGCATCCGTGCCCAAGTTGAAGTTGATTTTATCTTAGCCCACGGCGGTGAAATGGTGTGGGTGGAAGCCGACGACGAAGTCCGCTATAAACGGAACGTCGCGAGTTTGCGCGAGGGCGAGCGCCACCTGAGCTTTGAAGAGTTTATGGCTCACGAGGCCGAGCAATGGCTGCCCCTGCCAGGTATCCCTAAAGAAGCACAAATGAATGTTTCGTACGTAAAAGAGCATGCGACTACACGTATAGTGAACAACGGCGACGACCGCCAGGCCTTCCTAGCAGAAGCACGTCGTTTGCTTAAAATATGACCGATCACACCTTTGGGGCCCAGCTAGCTGCATACAAAAAGTTGATAGACGACGACATTGCAACGTACGCCGATTATTTGCATACCAGCGCCAGCAAACAATTTGGTCCGGCCGTGGCCCAAGAAGTCGATACCTTTTTAGACGTCCTAAGTCGCGGTGGCAAACGCCTGCGTGGTGCGCTCGTTATGGTTGGCTACGAAATGTGCGGCGGCACCAACAAAGCCATGATTATCCAGGCCGCCCGCGCCATCGAGATGCTTCACGCCTACATGCTCATAGTAGATGATATCCAAGACCGCTCGCCGCTGCGCCGTGGCAAGCCCAGTGCGCACGTGATGCTCGCCGCTTGGCACCGCGCCCAAAAACTCAAAGGCGACCCTGATCATTTTGGCATGAGCGTAGCGCTCGACGCCGCATACGGTGGCGCCCACGCCGCGCAGGCCATCCTTGCTAATATGGACGCCGACCCACAGCTCAAACTCAATGTGCTCAGCATTACCAATCGTACACTTAGCATTACCGCCCATGGCCAAACGCAAGACATGGTCAACGCCGCCTCGGCCCACCCGACGAGCCAAGACATCGAGCACGTGCTGGAATGGAAAAGTGCGCTTTACAGCTTTATTAACCCGCTGCACGTAGGCATGGTGCTGGCCGGCGCCGGCTGCGAAGCTACTGACGCGATTACACCATACGCCACGCACCTCGGTAAAGCTTTCCAGATTATCGACGACATCGAGGGCATTTTTGGCAGCGCCAAAGAGCAGGGTACGAGCCCGCTTGACGATATCCTAGAAGGCAAGATGACGATTCTCACTCATTACGCCCTGGCGCATGCCAGCGCCACCGATGCCGCCTTTTTGCGTAGTTGCCTCGGCAACCAGCAACTTACCGCCAAAGATTTCGCCCATTGCAAACAAGTGCTGGAGTCGTCCGGCGCCCGAGCTTTCGCCGCCAAGATCGCCGCCACACAAAGCGCCCAGGCACTTGAGGCGCTGGATGTCGCTAAAGGCCTGTGGGACGAGCAGGGCAGTGCCTTTTTGCGCGCCCTGGTCGGCACGTTCCAAGACCGAGCCAAGTAGCTAGTCAACTCTGTTACGAGCGTTGCGAATATATAACATTTATGGTAATATATGCGGATGACAACAGCTGTGGCGGAGCGGGCAGGCGCACCCTTTTTTCATGATTCACTAGCCGAGGTTCGCCTGGCGGATCACCCTTTGACGCAGCTGCACATGCTGGATAGCCTGCCAGTCGGTGACGACCCGGCGGCATACAGAGCGGCGATGCAAAGCTTTGCGGCCGACCCTACGGCCTCTGATTCGATCCTTGTGCGGTCTTACGCGCTGGAATGCGCGCGGCAAATCGATCCTAATACGAGTGAGGATGATGCCCGCAGTCGCGGTACCGATTATCGCGTGATGAATGGCATCGTCGCTAGCGAAGGCTTACAAGGCGCCTTTAGCTTTGAGTCGTCGCTCAGATATTCTCCTCGGGCAGCGCTCCGGATTGGTGAGCGCTTTGCCTGGGCGCGCGGGGCTAACCCCGAAGCCACGTTGTGTGAATATGGCCCGCAGACAGCGCGCATGATCATAAGCGCCGCACTGGCCGAAGAATTGGGCAATCCTGAAGCCGCTCAATTATCAGCAGTAGATCGAGAGTTCATTAAGTTAGAGAACGTGCTGGCCCTCGGCCGCGTTAGTTATGATGGCGATCGTATCTATGGCCTTGTTGCCGATAATTTACGCGCTTTGGTTGGTGAGGAAGCGGCACTAGAATACGCCCGAACGCTCAACGGGTTACATGAGTCAGTTGGCAATCTTCGTGATCTGTTTCCAGAAGCCATTGCCAACAGTGTCGCAGAAGGTGCGCGCAAATTAGTGGCCGGCACGCTGCTTGTCCTAGAACGCCACGCCAGGACGCACCATACGACCGTCACGGTTGATCTTATTAAAGGAGATACGCTGTCCATGCCGTTTAGCGGCGATGAACCGCTACGTCTGCTCCAGCAGCTGGATGCTACACTTCGCAATCTCCACCACGATGTCACCGGCGAAGATTGCTATGCGATGCTCGCGACCATTGGTCAACAGAACTCGTTCAAGCAGTATCGTTTTTTCGATGCCAATAGCGACCGGCCGCCGAGGTCGGCTTTGTACATCCGCCCTGAAGCCAGCCGTCGCCTCGACGACGAATACGATTTTGGCCGGCCGTGGCGTGGCGTCGAGGCTACTATGAGCTACGCAGGCCAGGTGAGCGCAGCTAGGCCGATTCCCCTCACCAAATACAGGGGTCGAGCTTCACGGCCCAACCAGCCGCCGGAGCCAGTTCCAGATATCATTTATATTCGTACCGACCGCGAAGGCCACGGTGACCCAACGCGGCACGACGGCCATCTAGTGTTTGACCTCGGCTCGATAAAAGGGCCTCGTAAGGCCTTTGGCACCAAAATCGCTTTCTTAATGGCCTACGCCGATCAACTCGATCGCGCCATTGAGCTCGAAGATTCCTGTTACGATGCGCCCAATGGTAGCCTCAACCATGTGCCACTGTACGGCACGCAGTTTGGCCAAAGTGATTACTTTGCTCGCCTGGCTATGGAACTTGACAATACGATGGCACAGCGGCGTCCGCCACGCCCTATCGTGAGGCGCTACTTTGCCCGACTAGCGGCGCGTGACGCCACTGCTTTGGCCGTAGCCAGTTGAAACATTTGGCGAAAGCTCTCGGCAATCTGCGGACTCTCGATCACCACGCCAATGGCTTCTTTGCCGTACGAAATCAGCGCCACTTTGTCGCCATAAATATCCCACTCCACCGGCGCCGTGTATGCCTGAGGTGGTAGCCAGGTTCGGACAAACTTATTTTTAAAGTCTTCTTCTTGGTTGTGAATGGCGCTCGGTACGTCAACGGTTAATGCATAGGTTGTGATGCCCAGGAGCGCTCGTTTTTTGCGGAACGGGGTAAAGAATTTGCCCTCTTGGTAAAAATCAACGTCGGCCGGCGAGCGCAATAAATAAATATCGCGGCCGGTGGCCAGCATGTCGTTAAAGATCCGCTCGATACCCTGCATCCCTTGGTAAAAGCGGACGCTGGGTTGCTCGGAATGTTTGAAGTAATAATGCATGAGGTCGGGCATGCCAGCCTTGAGTTTGCGTTCGCGCTGCTGCAGTTGTGCGGCCTGCTGCTGAACCAGCTGCTCCAACGCGGTCGGAGAAGTGGGGTAGTAGCGGACCTTTTTGCCGGTCTGGCCTTTGGTAGCCAGGCCGAGCTCACAGAGCTTATCCAGAACCTTGTAGGCATTGCTGCGGCTCTCGCCGATCGTCACGCCCACCGCTGGCGCGGCGCACGCGCCGTCCTTAACCAATTCGGCGTACGCCCGAGCTTGCGGTTTTGTGAGACCGGTGTCTTCTAGAAGTTGGATGTCCATGCGCCCTATCCTAGCATACTCTGTCTCGTATGTGAATATATATTTCACATACGATCATACATTCGTTGTCTCCAGTCGCGGTATATTGCATAGTAATTGGGTCTTAAATAGAAAGGTCTGATTGATTATGGAGAATAAATACGGCGAATGTCACGACGATCGTACCTACGAAGATGCGGGCGTTGACCCGGATGAAGTCAGGTGGCTCCGCGATCGCGCCTCTGATGGCAACTACACCAATCAAGATGCCGCCCAGCGAGAGCTTGATCGACTAAATAACCAAGCTATTGCGGGACAGGGAGAGATATTCGGCTAAATCACCAAACGAAGTGTCTAGACGAGGAATAGGATATGAATATGAACAACGATCCCGGCCTTCCGAATCTCGGTTTGGCCCTCCAAATGGAGCGTGCTGCCGCCATCGGCACTGTGCTGCCGATAGGCGACACAACTTTTGCGGTTATGACCGCACTCGAAACTGCCGACGGCGATCCGCTAATCGGCAATGTGATTCGTAGAACCTGCTTGGCAGTCGGTGCACAGATGTGCGCCCAGACATGCCAGCTGGCTGCATTGCGCGGCCCTGCGTCACTGGCCGAGCTCAAACCAGAGACGCCAGACATGCTTGCAGCCAAAGGTGTGGACGAGACCACGTTGCTCGAGCAAGACCCCACCGCCTGCTCAGATCAAAACGTACTACATACGCTCGCTGCCCTAGGTGTGAGGCCTGAGCAAGCTTTAATTGTTGGCGTTAGCGTTACCGAAGACAAGATTGGCTATTTGGATGACGACAGAACACGCGACAGCGTTACTCAAAACCCACATGGCTGGTTCGAGGTGCCTGGATTCAACGCTTTCTTTGTGCGCAAAACCGACGCCCTGCAGCACAACTCGCCAGATGGCGCTAAGCCAGTGCAGGTGCTCGGCAATCGTCTGGCCGACAGCGGCTCTTTGGTCATTGAGATGGTAGACCGCGACGGCGCGCCGGTGATTGGCATGGTGCACAGCACTCGTACCAATATGCCCGGACGCGAGCATCGCACTGAGTACGATGGGCAGCAGCAAAGTTTTGTGCACTATGTTTTGACCGACTCAATGGCCCACTTTGGCGCTAGCCCCGAAAGCGTCAAGATACGCATGATTGCCGCTGTTGGCCCCGAGGCCTGGGCTAAGCGTTACACAGACGCGGCTAAGCTTGAAAGCCAGCTCCCGGGATGGGCCGCGGACGGGCTCGTCTTTAATGCCACCACCTCTGAGTGGGTGCAGCCCGGTACCCCGATTAGTAAGCAAGATAAGCTACTGCCACAGTATCCTACAAAGGTTCGTTTTGAGGTCGAAGAGGCGGCAGCCGAGCTCGGCATCACTGACTTACAGTTTGAAGGCTCGCTCGACCCGGGCCAGCCACATGGCGGCAAGATCCACAGTTCGGCTAACCGCCGCCGCGTAGACCCCGACACACCGCCTAGAGACACACGTGACCTATACGCTGCAGTCTTTGCTTAATTGTCGTATATTTCACTCCGTAGAGACTTCCCCTTATGCTTGCCTCTGATAATAGTTTTGTACTACTGTACAGAACATGAGTACGCGTATCGAGGCCTTCGGTGGTGGCCTCGGAGGACCAGTAGAATTTGACTTGCCGTTCGATCAGGCTGCCGCATATGTGCCTGACGGGGCGCCTGCCGAGGTAACGGTTGTAGCCGGAACTCTTGACGACGCTATCACCGACCAGGTAATGGAACCTAGAAGTCGCGAACCCAATACTGACGACGCAGATCCGTTCGCGGGCGACGAAGAAGGCGAACAACCCGAAACGCGCAAAGAGCCAGAGGACCCCGAAGACACCGAGATAAGTGTGAGCACTGACCTCGTCAGGGTTTACTTGCAACAGATCGCTCGGACGCCACTTCTCAACGCCGAGCAAGAGGTAATGCTATCCAAGAGAATTGAGGCTGGGCTGCGAGCCGAAGACCTTCTTGGCGAGCTTGACGAGCATACCGTGGCTCTATGGGCGCTAAGGATGAGGTTCGGCTATAAACCACCCGCAGGTGGACGCTTGGTGCACGACCTTTTGACGGTACAGCGTGATGGTGAGCGCGCTAAGAACCATCTTATGGAGGCTAACCTACGCCTAGTAGTGAGTATAGCTAAGCATTACACCGGCCGCGGTATGGCCTTTTTGGATCTTATACAAGAAGGGAACACGGGTTTAGTCCGCGCTGTTGAGAAGTTTGACTTCACTAAAGGCTACAAGTTTAGCACCTATGCCACTTGGTGGATCCGCCAGGCAATAACTAGGGGGATGGCCAACCAAGCGCGTGCGGTCCGCGTCCCAGTTCATTTTTTTGAGGTTATGAACAGAGTCCGTAGAGTGACTGCCGAACTCGAGAGAGACCTTGGCCGCAAGCCTACACCTGCGGAAGTGACAGCAGAAGCAAAGATATCTCCTGAGGTCTATGAGCAGGTTATGGAGGTTGAACGTCAGGAGCCTGTGTCTCTGGATATGCCCGTCAAGGGAGGCAAACCAGGAAGCGTGCGCGAGGCAGAGACAACATTGGGCGATATAGTTGCCGCTCGGCCGGCCACCGCACCTCGAGAAGTCGAAGATAGGCAGACGAGGGAAGTGATTGAAGACGTACTAGCTACGCTTACTGACCGCGAAGCAGGCGTCATGCGTCGTCGTCATGGTTTTGAGGATGGTAGGATATGGACCCTCGAGGAGTTAGGCGAATTCTACGGAGTATCGCGTGAACGTATTCGTCAGGTCGAACGCAAGACGCTGTTAAAGCTACGAAACGGGAGACGCGGTGCGCGTCTCGCAGAGCTCCGCGATTAGCCTAGCGCCACTGGCAGGGTATAATACCACTATATGACCCAGAGACTCGTAATTATCGACGGCAAAAGCGTCTTCTACCGCGGCTACTACGCCATGCCTAATCTAAGCACTAAAGATGGCCGCCCTACCGGCGGCGTGTATGGTTTTGCCGTCATGGCGCTAGAGGTCGTTAAAAAGCTCAAGCCCAACTACGTGGTGGTGGCTTGGGATAAACGCCACACCAATATTCGCTCGCGCCTCAAGCTCTACCCGCAGTACAAAGGCAACCGTAAACCCGCGCCCGAAGATTTTTATGACCAAGTAGAGATTTTATATGAACTTTTGCAGAGCCTAGGATGGCCTCTGTACGAAGCCGATGATTACGAAGCCGACGACCTGATGGGCGCCTTTGCTATGCAAGCTGGCAAAAAAGGCATCGAGAGCTATCTGGTGACTAGCGATCTTGACGTTCTGCAGCTGGTGAACGCCCACACGCATATCTACACCCTTAAAAAAGGCCTCAGCCACATAGAATTGTTCGACGTCGCCCATTTTGAAGAAAAATACGGCGTGGGCGCCCACCAATGGGTCGATGTAAAAGCGCTCAAGGGCGATTCGTCCGACAACGTGCCCGGAGTGGCAGGCATCGGCGAAAAAACCGCGCTCGAACTTATTTCTGAATATCATGACCTCGACGGTGTGTACGATCACCTCGAACTATTAAAACCGGCGCTGCGCGACAAATTGGCAAAAGATAAAAAAATGGCCTACCTCAGCAAAAAGCTCGTGACGCTCTGGGTAGATGCGCCCGTGATGCTCGATTTTGATAAGGCCAAATTGCACGACGGCGTCACACCGGAGTTTGTGGCACTGCTGCGCAAGTTCGAATTCCGTGCGCTGCTCAACCAAGTAGAATCAGCCATGACCAGTGCCGAGCTCGCCTCGCTGGAAGCAGCCGCACCCGAAGAAGCGGGCAAGGGCAGCATGCCCGCTGCCAAAGAGGTAAAACTCAACACCAAGGACTACGCAGCTGCCGAACCGCGCCTCGTCGCTCTCAGCCCTGACAGCGACGCATTGTGGGTGAGCGCCAAGCCCGGCGAGTACTCCATATTGGAACTAGCGGACGCTGCCGATGTCTTGCAGGCACCGCTTATTGGTCACGACCTCAAAAGTCTTTTCCGTGCACTACTCGCCGCCGGCGTTACAACCACCGGGGAAGTAGCGCACGACACGCGCATCGCGGCGTTCATTCTTAACGCTTTGATCCGTTCGCACGACCTCGGCGACCTCGTAGGTCGCACCGTTAACCCGGACAACCCTGGCCAAGTGGTAAGCGCTATCTGGCAACTCCACGCCGAGCAACAAGCCGAGTTCAAAAAATTGCCCGCGCTCCAAAAAGTAGCCACCGACATCGACTTCCCAAGCATTTATTTGCTGGCCAAAATCGAGCACCGCGGCATCTTGCTCGATAGCCCGTATCTTGCCACCATGAGCAAAGAATTCGTCAAAAAGATCGGCGCGTTGGAACGCAACATTTACGCCCACGCCGGGCAAGAGTTTAATATCGCCTCGCCGGCTCAACTCGGCATGATTTTGTTCGAGAAACTGCAGCTGCCCACGGCCGGAGTAAAGAAGGGCAAGACTGGCTACAGCACCGGCGCGCTCGAACTCGCCAAGTTACGCGAGCTGCACCCGATAGTTGATCTCATCACGCAGTATCGTGAGTACACTAAGCTCAAAAGCACATACATCGACGCGCTGCCCAAGCTCGTAGACGCCCGCGGCAAATTGCACACCACCTTTGCGTTAGACGTAGCTGCTACCGGCCGCCTGAGCTCACACGACCCCAACTTGCAAAACATTCCCACTCGTACCGACCTCGGCCATGCCATTCGCACCGCGTTCGTTCCGGCTAAGGGCAACGTATTTGTGAGCGCCGATTATTCGCAATTTGAGCTTCGCCTCGCCGCCGTGATGGCCGACGACAAAGAGCTGCAAGAGAGCTTTAACAAAGACCTCGATGTCCATACCCAAACCGCCGCGCAGGTGTACGGCGTGCCGCTCGACAAAGTGACTAAAGAGATGCGCAGGCACGCCAAAGCAGTCAACTTCGGCATTTTGTATGGTATGAGCCCACACGGCCTGAGTGCCGCCACCGGCATGACCTTTGTAGAGGCCAGACAGTTTATCGACAAATATTTTGAACTGCGCAAACCCGTACGCAAGTACATCGATGGTACGCTGCAGCAGGCACTGCACGACGGCTACGTACAGACGATTTTTGGCCGCCGTCGTCCCACCCCCGACATTAAAAGTAGCAACTTTGCCGTACGCGAAGCTGCCAAACGCGCCGCCATGAACATGCCCATCCAGGGCACCGAAGCAGACATTATGAAGCTGGCGATGCTCAAGCTAGAGGACGCGCTGGGCGATAAAGGCCAGCAGCTACTGCAGATCCATGACAGCATTTTGGTGGAATGCCCCGGCCCGAACGTGGGCGCAGTGGCCAAGATCCTCAAAGACACCATGGAATCGATCCACCCGCTGCCGGTGCACCTCAAAGTAGACGTCACCACCGGCAAAAATTGGGGCGATTTGTAACGATTAGGAGGGTGATATGACAAAAACGGTAGTAGACCTTACCAGAGACGACGATGTGCGCCAGCTGGCCACGCCGGCAAATATTTTGGCGGGCCACGAGATCTTCCAAAAGGGCGAGGTGGCCTTTGCCGAGTTTAAGCCAGAGCTCATTAACGCGACCGTGAGCATGCCGGGCATGAACACGCGCCGCACCAGTTTTTCCGTCAAAGATGATATGTTGCGCTGGAAGTGCACCTGCACGAGTAATCCCAAGCTCTTTTGCAAGCATCTGGTGGTAGCCGCACTGGGCGTCCAAAAAGAAGGTCGCGGGGACATTTATAAGGCTGCCGGAGTTATTATTAAAGACCGTAAAGTATTGTTTGAGCGCTCCCAAGGCAAGCCGGCGTTTATAGCGCCCGGCGGCAGGATAGAGGCCGGCGAAACAGTGACCGAGGCGCTTAAACGCGAGCTGAGCGAAGAGTTTCAAATAGATGTTGATGAAGCCGACCTTGAGCCATTTGGCACCTTCTCGGCCGACGCTGCCAACCACCCCAGCCAGCAAGTGCATATGCAAGTGTTTATCGTTAAAAAGTGGCGCGGCGAAGTAACGCCTGCGTCCGAAGTTGCCGAAGTGCGCTGGCTTAATTCGCAGCTGCCAAACGATATTGAGCTGGGCAGCATTTTTGCGCACGAGGTAGTGCCGCGCTTAAAGAAGGAAGGGCTCATCGACTAATGGAACCAGATCTCGCCAAGCGCGTCGCGTCCGTAAAGACTTTATTGGCCGAGATCCATCACGCTGCCATCGCTACCGTTAACGAAGACGGCTCGCCGCACAACAATCCCGTGTTTATGGCCTTCGACCACCAACTCAATGGCTACTGGGGGTCGCATCCCGAAAGCGTGCACTCCAAGAATATTGCTCACACGGGGCAGGTATACATCGTATTATTTGACTCGCGCGCTGGCCATGTGGGGCTGTACATCGAAGCCCAAGCCGAAATGCTCACCAACCAAGCCGACATCGACGAGGCTTGGGAAGTGACCAATCGGGCCAAAACGTCGTTTGGCGTGCCAATGTCACTGCCTGAGCAATACGTTGGAGACGCACCTCAGCGCTTCTACCGCGCCCGCCCGCTTAAACTATGGGTCAATAAGAGCGAACGCGACGAATCCGGCGCAATTATCCGCGACCACCGCATCGAAATCACCCTTGAGGACTTAGCCAACGCATAAGAGGCAGGACTATTGTAATATGACGCTGATTGTGGTATTGTTTATACGAACACTTGAGGTGTTACCATTATGAGATACTTCTTAGGATTTTTATTTGCCATTGGGATGATCATCGTCGTGTTTGTGCTGATCTTGCAAGGATTTACACATCACACGGCCGCGCCCAAGAATCAAATTAGTTTGCTCGATTACGCCAACAGCCAAACGGTTGTAACGCTCAGCGTAGACGGGCCGGTTAATGCCGACTCGCTGCACCGCGGCTACAGCATCACCATCGGCCGCGACTCGGTGAACATGGTAACGACTCAGGGCTACCAGGGCTCAGTGCTCCAGCAAAAAACATACGCCAACAATGCATCATCGTATGCTACTTTTTTGCGCGCTTTGCAGCTCGACAACTACACTAAAGGCAAAACTGGCGCGGGCATCGTCACCGATGAACGCGGCTACTGCGCTACTGGCGAGCGTTACGTATTCCAGATTATCGCCGGCGGTCAAAGTGTTGAGCGTTTTTGGTCAACGTCTTGCGGCGGTGGTACCTTCCAGGGCGCGGCGGCTAGCGTGATTGATCTCTTCCAAAAGCAAGTACCCGATTACGGCACGCTCATCCAAACCGTCAACCTGTAGCTAGCCGATACGGAAGATAATCCGCTTGGTGGTATTGGCCGCTTTTTGCAACGCGACCACGCGCAGGCGTAGGGCATTGGCCAGGCTAGCACTCTGCACCGTTACTACCAGCGCTTCGCCTTGCAGGCCAACACTCGACGGCACGCCAAATTCGTCCACAATATAGCGCTTGATGGCCACAAATTCTTCTGGCTCGCGTGGGGTGCGGCCACGCAGCAGGTCACCGATGCTTTCCATGGCGTATACTATATGCAAGCTAACGACGATCAGCGATATTGACTTTTATGATAAATAGTATACAATAACACGTAATTATGAGATTTACCTCGGGACAGGTACCAGAGTCGGTAATGGTAGCGTCACATCGTGCCGGAGGATTCGTGCCCCCCGAGGTCGAGCCCGAACAGACTTTCCCCTCCACGTTACCCCTTGCACATGTCAGTGGCATCGCACGCGCGCTAGGTGATCAAATGGGTGCGGTTATTGATAGGTTTGGCCCTCAGGGAGCCGAAGTAGTCAGTTACTACGAAATCGCTACTCTTGCCGCTTTGCGAGACAGCTTGATGGAGGTGAACGACAACGATGTGCTCCGGCATACCGCGTTCCTTGCTCGACGCGAACCCGATTATTACGGTGTCGAACCCCACGTGCCGCTCGGTCGCCAGGCTGTTATTCGTTATGCGCTGCAGCGCCAAGCTGCGCGCGCACATGAAGTTGGTGAAGTGTGTGCCGCCGAAGCAGCCGGGCTGCTGGCGGGTCTCTTCGCCGCCGAGCCGCCCGCCGTACTATCTTTTGCCGCTGGCAGCAAGAAGTTGGCTGCGCTACTATTAGGTAGTCATGCCCGAGCTCCCCGAAGTAGAGACAGTACGCATCGGCTTGGCGGCTTTGCTGCCGAGTCTGCGCGTTAAAGACGTCACCCACGACTGGCCCAAGGGTTTCCCTAACGCGCCCGCCGATGTATCCGCGTTTTTAGTTGGTGCGCAGGTAATCGGCGTACGCCGCCGCGCCAAGGTATTACTTATTGATTTAAGCACTGAGTACTCGCTGGTTATCCATTTAAAGATGACCGGCCAGTTGGTATTCCGCTCGCGCGCCGAGCATTTTGGCGCTGGGCACCCAAACGACAGCTTGGTAGGCGAACTGCCCGACCGCTCCACGCGCGTGATTTTCACTTTTGATAAAGGTGCCAAGCTATACTTTAACGACCAACGTAAATTCGGCTGGGTACGGTTGATGCCTACCACCGAGGTGGAGAATCTCGATTTCTTTAAAAAAGTCGGGCCAGAGCCCCTAGCCGATGATTTTACGGCCGCCGATTTTGCCAAACGCCTCCAACGCCGTAAAAACAGTGGCATTAAGGCCGTACTCCTCGACCAAACCGTGGTCGCTGGCATTGGTAACATCTACGCGGACGAGAGTCTGTGGGGTGCCAAAATCCATCCCGGAACTAAGGTAGCCGAACTCTCAGCAGCCAAAACCAAGGCACTATACGAGGCGCTACGCACCGTGCTCAAACTCGCCATCCAAAAAGGCGGCTCCACCGACCGCAATTACGTGAACCACGAAGGCAAGCGCGGCAGCTACCTCACTTTTGCCAATGTCTTTCGGCGCGAAGGGCAGGCTTGCCCGCGTCATCCCGATACGCAGATTATCAAATTGCGCGTGGCCGGCCGCGGCACGCATATCTGCCCCAAGTGTCAGCAATTACCCCGTTAGCGTGCTACCATTGGTGTACATATGGTAGTGACGCTAACGGGAGCTAATGATTTTGCGCGTACGCAGGAATTGCGCCGGCGGGTAGACGCCTTTATTGCTGCACACAGTGATATTAGCCTAGAACGTTTGGACGGCGAGGAGGCAACGGCCGCACAAATGCAGGGGGCCATTAGTTCGCTGCCGTTTTTGAGCGCGCGCAAGATGGTGATTTTACGCGAACCGGGCAAGCAAAAAGCCTGGGCCGAGCACTTTGCCAACATCTTAAAAGAAGTGGCCGACACCAGCGACGTGATTATTGTAGAGCCCAAGCTCGACAAGCGCCTCACCTATTACAAAACCCTCAAAAAAGAGACTGAGTTTATCGAATGCGCCGAGATCGACGCCGGTGGCCTGGCCCGCTGGGCGGCCGAGTATGCCAAAGAACGGGGCGGGGCGCTGAGCGCTGGCGACGCCCGGCTGCTTATCGACCGTGTGGGCCCCAATCAGCAACTGTTAACACAAGAACTTAATAAGTTGCTCGATTACGACCCGCAGATTACCCGCACCACCATCGAGCTTTTAACCGAGCGCTTACCCCAGAGCACGGTCTTTGAACTGTTAGACGTCGCGTTTAGCGGCAACGCCAAGCGCGCTATGGAGCTTTACCGCGAACAGCGCGCTCTCAAAGTTGAGCCGCAGGCGATTATCGCCATGTTGGCGTGGCAGCTACACGTTTTGGCGCTCGTCAAAACCGCCGCCGGGCGCAGCGTTGACGATATCGCGCGCGAAGCGCGACTCAACCCCTTTGTAGTGCGCAAAAGTCAGGGCCTAGCGCGCAATCTCACGCTCGAGGTGCTACAACGCCAGATTGCCGGTTTACTCGCGCTGGATGTGAGCCTCAAAACCAAATCCATCGACGCCGACGAAGCTCTACAGCTCTATTTACTCCAGCTCGTGTGATATATATCATATTTACCCTTTTTGACGCTTATGCTAAAATATGGTGTACATATGGCATACCCTGCTTCCTTAGTTCATGAGCCTCTAGTTGTGCCGCCAGCGCCGCTTGGTGGCGTTGAGGCTGCCCTGGGTAGTGGTGCCGTGCACGCCGCCAGCGCTGCGGCACGCGCCTCTCGCGACGCAGCCGACTTTCACCAGGCAGGTCAGTTTGATCTAGCCGAAGAGGCTGCTCGCACTGCCGAGTCGCATAGACAGCAGATGTCTGAACTCATGGACGGCGTACGCAGCCGGTTGTCCCAAGACGAACGACCTGGCTTTTTGTATGAGTATCTCAACGGCTTCATTGGCGACGCGTTCCATGGAGCGGTGATAGGTGGCCATACCTCTCACCGTGATATTGTTTCCTGGCTAGCTGACCGTACCCAGGGAGCAACTGACGCGCAGCTCTTTACGTTTTTAGAGCGACATATCCAGCACATTGAGAAGCTGCAAGCCGAACCTCAGGCCAGAGAGGTTATCAACAAGACCAAGCAGCAGTACATGGGCAACGTCCAGGAAATGGTACAGGCAGGCTGGCTCAGCACCGACGCTCTCTCAACACTAGGCAGTGCCCGAGACGTACGCGTTGTAATAGGTGACATCTGGGATACGTACCTGCAGAATACTCACGGCTATTTTGTCGACCATGGTGGACAGGTATATATCACGATCGCGCCCGGCACAGGCAACCGGGAGCACGATCTGTATGAAACAATACGGAGGGTTTTGCCCCATGAACTCGGACACCTGCAATTTGCAGAGCCAGACATGCCGGACTGGTTTCACGAAGGCATGATGGAGCACTTTAACAGAATGTACGCTACTGGTCGTCCTGCTGTCATGAACCCGGATATACGCCGCGAGACGAACAGCCATTATGTCGCATACCGTCGTCTCATGGCCGAAATGTTCGCGGATCCCGGCAAAACGGGTGGCGAGCCTGGCGGCAAGTTGTTACGGACAGCGATGCTTGCCGCTAGTAGTCGATCCGACGCGCCAGTGTGGGCTGAGTTTCAGCGCCTACTCGACGCCAAGTATGGCAAAGACGCATTTGCCAGGTTCAGCGCTGATATCAGTGGGCAAGCCGCAGCTCTTATGCAACGAGGCTTGCCCGAGCATGTGGCACCGGAACAGGCAACCGACAACTTACGCCATCGTATTACTTCACTAGTGCATGGTAAGCACCGTCCGCAGCCTGGCGGCAGGCGGCGCGCGCACCAAGTAGGTGCTGCCGTTTTGCGCCCGCGCCGTGCCTAGGCGGCCCGTGCCTAAAATAATAGCCACGAACGAGCCGCGGCTATTATTTATTACCTAGTCTTGCTACTTTTTAGTAGTCTTTTTGGCAACCGTCTTTTTAGGGGCGGCCTTTTTAGCTACAGGCTTCTTGGCCACTGCCTTTTTGGCAGCTGGCTTGGCGGCGACTTTGCTTACGCCCGTCGATTTAGAAGCGCGGGCTAGTTGCGCCTTCTTGCGGGCAACTTTATTTTTGTGCATCAGGCCTTTTTTAACGGCCTTGTCGAGCTCGCTCGCAGCTTTGCTCTCGAGCTTCTTAACCTCTTTAGAGCCGCCGGTCACGGCCTTGTGGAAGGCCTTGATTGCGCCCTTTAGAGTGCGCTTGCTCTTGCTATTGCGTACGGCTGCCTTGTTGGCCGTCTTTACACGCTTCTTTGCTGATTTAATAATGGGCATCTTATGCTGTACCTTTGTTGTTAATTTGTCCATTTAAATATACAAGAGTGGGAACTAATTTGCAAACCTGTCAATAGGGGGCCGTCTTTACACGCTTCTCAAAAATTACTTGGCATGCTTATGCTTATGTGCTACGCTGTTTTTACAGATTGTAAATAAAAAGTATGGATCAGCAAAAACAAGCAATCGCCGATCGCCTTAAACAAGCCAACAACATTTTGGTGACGGTGAGCAGCAACCCATCGGTCGACCAGCTAGCGGCCTGCATTGGATTAACGTTGGCGCTTAATAAGATGGACAAGCACGCCACCGCCGTATTTAGCGGCAACGTGCCGAGCACCATCGAATTCTTGCAGCCCGAAAAGACCCTCGAAAAGAACACCGACAGTCTCCGTGACTTTATCATCGCCCTTGATAAAGCCAAGGCCGACAAGCTGCGGTATAAGGTAGAAGATAAAGTCGTTAAGATTTTTATTACGCCGTACAAAACGTCGATTAGCCAAAGTGATCTTAACTTTAGCCAGGGCGACTTCAATGTTGACGTAGTGGTGGCCCTGGGCGTGCACAACCAGAACGACCTCGACCAAGCTATTACTTCGCACGGCCGTATTTTGCACGATGCCGCAGTAGCCACGATTAACGTCCAGCCGGGCGGGGAATTGGGCACTATGAACTGGCTCGAAACGCGCGCCAGCAGTTTATCGGAGCTCGTAGCCGAGCTGATCGACGCGATTAATAAAGAATTATTGGATGGCCAGATGGCTACCGCGCTGCTGACCGGCATCGTGGCCGAGACCAAACGATTTAGTAACGACAAGACTTCGCCGATGACCATGAGCATCAGCGCCGAGCTGATGGCTGCGGGTGCTAATCAGCAGTTGGTGGCTACTAAACTAGAGGTCAATGCGCCCGTGCCGCCACTTCCACCTCAGCAACAGTCTGCTCCCCTAAATAACCCGCCTGCGGACCAAGCTGGCGCGGCTGACGGTACACTCGAAATTTCACATGGCGAGAACAGTCACCATACCCAAGTGGACAATCCGCCACCAGACCAGCCAGAGCAGGAGCACGACGACCACCACGACCAACCAGAGCAGCAAGATCAGCACAATGAGCAGCCCGAATCGCCTAACTCCGATTACCCCGATAATCATCCCTGGCAACCCGAGCCAGAAGCCCCATCTGCCGAATCAGAAGAGCAGCACGATGACGGCCTACGTGGTCCGATAGCCGAACAAGATGGCATGGCTGAGCCCAAGGCGCAGGAAGTGCCGCAGATTCATATTGATGAGCATGGCTCGCTGCAGACGCCCATTCCGGAGTCGGATGACGAGCTCGAAGGCTTGCCGCCACTGCCACCACCTCCACCGCGTTTGGCGTCTATGCCTGCCCCTGGCGGCACGATTGACCCAACCCAGCACATGGCTTCGCAACACCTTATTTTGCAACCGCCATCCGGTGCACCTGGGCCAGGGGACGCCACACTCAGCGGGTTGAATGGTGATGACGATGAGCGCCCGAGCGGCGCGCCGATGGCTCGCCCCGTGCAGGACGAGGGCATGAGTGCCCGCCCGCCAATGAGCCGCGAACCCACCATTATGCCTATGCCGCCTGCCGTTAGTGCAGCTCCTCCGGAGCCAGCCGTTGTTATGCCCGCCGCACCTCCGCCACCTCCACCCCCGCCCGCGCCGGCAATTGCACCCTTACCGCCTCCACTGCCCGCAGGGCTAGCGCCGCAAGACGCCGGCATCCGCGTCGACACGCTCAGCGACATCGAAAAACAGGTCAATAGCGCGCACGGCGTGAGCCCTAATCCGTTGATGCCCAATAACATTGCTGCGCCGGTAATGCCACCGAGCCAACCGGTTGCACCACCTCCACCCCCGCCCACACCCACAGCGATGCCTACGCCAATGGTGGCGCAGCCTTTCCAGCCACCACTCCCACCTCCACCAGTCGCGCCCTTACCACCACCCCCAGCAGCACCCGACACCACAGGCGCCGCTGTAGAAGACGCCCGTGAAAAGGTGCAAGAGGCCTTTGCTCACCAGCCAGCAGCACAGCCACCCATAGACGCTCTAAACGCCTTGCCGCTCGGCGACCCGCTGCATGGCCCCGGTTCCGAAGGTAATGTTCCGGCCGTGCCACCCCCGATGATGCCGCCCGCAGGTCCCGCGCCGTCCGCCGCCTAGCATTGCATCACCTGCCACGCCCCAGTATGCTTTAAGAAGTGAATGGAATCCTCCTCATAGATAAACCTGCCGGCTGGACCTCATTTGACGTGGTTAATAAAGTTCGGCGTATGGTGCAACAATCCGGCCTCAGCACCTCGAACAAGAAGCGCTTTCCGGTAGGGCATACCGGTACACTCGACCCTCTGGCTACCGGTTTGTTAGTGTTGATGCTCGGCACATATACCAAAAAGGTTCCTGAGTTTACCAAGTTGGATAAGACGTACGAAGTGACTATGCGCCTAGGTCAAACCAGTACCACGGGCGACGAAGAGGGCAAGAAAAGCGCCGGTGATAGCCGTGTGCCCACCATAGAAGAGATTCATATCGCGCTAGCACGATATGAGGGCGATATCATGCAAACACCTCCGGCTTTCTCCGCCATTAAGATCAATGGGCAGCGTGCCTACAAGCTAGCCAGGGAAGGCAAGGCGCCGGAGCTCGAACCGCGTCCAGCGCATATCGAGCGCATCATTCTCACCAAATATGAGTATCCGTTCGTGGAGTTCACGGCGCACGTGGGCAGTGGCACATACATCCGTTCGCTGACAGAAGACATCGGTAAGGCACTAGGCACCGGCGCCTATATGCCGGCCTTGCGCCGTACTCGTGTGGGCTCGTTTTTGATCCAAGACGCGCTGCCAATGGACGGCCTAAGTCCCGAAGCTATCCAGCAAGCGATTCGTGAGGCTTAACTCACATTAGCTTTTTCTGTATAATCATAACTACGATGGAGTGTAGCGCATGACACGGTTACCAGTGCCGGGAGCTGACGATGGTGATTGGGGAAATATCCTCAACGACTTTTTAACTGTCGAGCACAACGCTGATGGCACGCTTAAAATTCGTACCGATGGTACCCTCAGCGCCTTTGTACAAACCGGCGGTGCGCAAGATATTACTGGCGTTAAAACGTTTACCGTATCTCCCGTAGTCCCGACGCCTACTAATGGGACCGATGCCGCTACCAAAGCTTATGTCGATAGCGTAGCCAGCAGCGGCGCGCCGAATGCCAACGCTAGCACTCCAGGCCTGGTGCAGTTGGCGGGCGACTTGGGTGGCACAGGCACCGTTTTTAGCGCTCCGGTGATAACCGACGGCGCGATTACCAACGCCAAAGTTTCGGCCTCGGCGGGTATCGTCAAGAGTAAGCTGGCGGCGCTGGCGATTGTTGATGCCGACGTGTCGGCGATATCCGAATCTAAGATTACGAATCTCACTACCGACCTAGCCGCCAAACAGGCCTCCGACGCCACGCTCACCGCCCTGGCCGGTCTCGACGCCACAGCCGGACTGGTTGCCGAAACCGCCGCCGACACCTTCACTAAACGTACCATTGCCGCAGGCTCAACCAAGGTCACCGTTACGAACGGCTCTGGCGCGGCCGGCAATCCCACCGTTGATGTTAATGAGGCTAACTTTACGGGTATCCCCGAAAGCGCCGTTACTAACCTTACGAGCGACCTATCTGGTAAGCAGGCCGCCGATGCCACTTTGACGGCTCTTGCCGGCCTCGACGCCACCGCCGGTATGGTGGTAGAGACAGCCGCCGACACTTTCACGAAGCGCACGCTTACTGCCGGCTCTACTAAGATAACTGTTACCAATGGCAGCGGTGCCGCTGGCAATCCAACGGTAGATGTCAACGAAGCCAATTTTGCCAATATTCCCGAGAGTGCCGTTACCAATTTGTCGACCGACCTGTCGGGCAAGATGGCGTTAGCCGGCGGCAACTCGGTAACCATCACCAACAACGCGCTTACCAACGGTTTTGCGCAGTTTAATCTCAACTACGCCGGAACTGGCAGTACGCCGGACTCGTTCTCGTTCTACTATAACGGCACGCGAACTGGCTACCACAACGAAAAGGGAGAGCTCCGCGCCCGCCCAGCAGCCGACAATTCCGTGCCGCTGCGCGTACAACAACACTCGGTGACCCAGAGTTCTAACCTGCAAGAGTGGACGCAATCCGACAACACCATCCTAAGTTCGGTCGGGCCCACCGGCATCATTACCGCGCCCAACGTCGACCGTAAAGTTTCATATGGTGTTAGCCCGCCTTCCAGTCCCACTACCGGTGATTTATGGGTACAGCCGTAGGAGCCGGGTGATATGGCGACGGTTAGCTACTGGAATGGATCGGCCTGGACAACGGTAGATATCACGCATTTTTCGTACTGGAGCGGCAGCGCCTGGACGGCGCCAACTGATGTGCAGGTGTGGGATGGCGCAGCTTGGACCTCTATATTTAGCGGCGGTGGTGGAGGTAGCGGCATTAGTTTACGTACGGCCACCAATAACATCGCTAGCGCTTCTAGCAGTCTTAACTTGACCATCCCGGCCACAACGCAAACGGGCGACCTGCTGGTGTTAGTGGTGGGGCAGACGAGTTTTGGCGCAACGCTGTTCAACGCCATTAGTGGCTGGACCAAGCAAGGCGAGCAGCGCGCTAACACGGCGGCGATGACATTGGGTGTATATACACGCTTGGCGCAGGCTGGAGACGCCAACACCACTGTTTCATCTACCTCGATTAACAGCGCTAATTATTGCGGTCAGATCCGCGCCTACCAAAACGTCAACCAAACCACACCGATTGACGCAGCGATTGTCTTTAACCAGGCCGCCGCCGGTACGACAGCTTCGGCGCCGGCCATCACCACTGCTACCAATTTGGCCGAAGTAATTACGTTTTACGCTATACCCACAACCTCCGGTACCACCGTTACGGGTACCGATTTTACCGACCCGTCTGGCTTTTCTAACGAATTGGTGGTGTGCAGCAATGGCGCTGGCAACAACGCCGCGATTGCTGTGTACGACGAGAATTTTGCCTCAGCAGGCGCCCAAGGGCCTTTCGGCATCACCTGCACCCAGTCACGCCAATGGGCGCTGGCGAGCATCGCGCTCCGACCGTAAGAGACGGACTACCGTTATTGATTATATTCTGGGCATATGACATAATATATGCCTATGAGAAGTTATGGCATGTCGCCTGATTTGACCATCGTGCGCTTAGATGCTCGCGACCCTGAGTTGTCCTATGCCAGAATACAGGTACCGATGACCAGCCCGGCCGAGTTCGACAGTCGTACTGGGGTGAGAGGCGTTGCTCCTTGGCTGCGCATGGATATTGCTGGCAACATACCGGGAGTAAATGGCAAACCTGATACGCCTGATCCTCATGCGTTGGGCCTATGGGTGTTTGGTCATAGCCAGCCGGACGCACCAGACCCGGTAAGGCCTACGGCATACACGATTGTACCCGAGCGCAATATGGGGCCATATCTCGAGCGTCTAGCCAAAGATGACAGCAGGCTGCGACTTGGGGTTCCGGCCACCTACGCTGATTTAAGCGTGAAAGCCCTCCGTAGCACTGACTCGGTCATGATAATTGGTCGCCAGCGCGGATACAAGAGCCTGCTAAGTGACAATGATCGGGCATCGCGCCTGCACCTTTACTTGGGGGTAGAGGTGGTCGCGGACAATCCGCATGGCATCAGCCTAGGGATTCAAGATGTGTCTACCAATGGCGTTGTCATTGCTGCACTTAATCCGATTATTGGCTCCCCACCGCAACAATAATCCACCAGCGGCATCACCTGTACCCAATCGCGCCAGTGGGCGCTGGCGAATAGCTTCCGCCCGTAGGTTGGTATATTGACTATATGACGGCCATATGATATAATATGCGCCTATGAGAAGTTTTGATGCTTCGTCCGGCTTAACCACCGTGCATTTAGATGCTCGCGACCCTTCGCTGTCTATCGCTCGTGTCGATACGCCGATGATTGCTCCTGCCGAGTTCGAAGAGCTCACTGGTGGTGTGAAGAACCTGGCCCCTTGGCTCAGGATTGATATCCCGGTGAGCATTTCGGTACCAGGGCAGCCTGCGCAGCTTAGACCCGCTCGTGATGTGCAGTCTGAGCGGCCTAGACCTGTTCGTAATGCGCGCCGCTTATGGGTGTTCGGCCACACCCCTGGCGAATCTCGAGGACCTAGCGCATTTACGGCCGTTCCCGAGATTGCTGTTCCTCAGTTTCTCGATCGTGTAGTCGAGGACCCGAGCGGAGCGCCGCGACGTTTATTCGCATATGATTTAGGTGCTAGAGCCTTGAGCGCCGCCGGGGAGCGTTTAGTAATTGGGCGCGGGCCTGGTTATGCGTACGCCGACCTACTGCGTGACACTTGGAGCGCCTCACGTATGCACGCAATGCTTGGAGTCGAGGAGAGCAGACGCTATCCCGGTATTCCTGGTTTGCGGCTGGACGACCTCTCCCGGTACGGCACCGCCATTACCGCACGAGACCCCATCATCGGACCGATTGGGTAATAATTCGCCCCTAGCTCTCCCTTGCGCATTCCAGCCCCATCTGATACAATCGCACTAGTATGATTTCAAGTGAGAAAAAGCAGGGCGTCGTCAAAGACCTGCAAACCCATAAAGACGACACTGGTTCGCCTGCTGTGCAAGCGGGTATTATGACCGAGCGCATCAAAGAGTTAACCGAGCATCTAAAAGTTAACAAGCACGATTTCGCAGCCCGCCGCGGTCTGCTGCAACTAGTTGGTAAGCGCAAGCGCCACCTGCAGTACATCGCTAGCAAAGACGGTAACGCATACCTCGAGCTGATTAAAAAGCTCGGCATTCGCCGCTAAGGTGCTTAGACTTTTGGCCTCCGCTTAAGGAGGCCCCAAGCTTGTGCACATTAAACCGCTAGGCTTCGCAGAGTCCGCGGACAGGGGTCAGATATATCGCACCAAAAAGCACAAGGGCGCTATATATTTGCACTTTGTTCACGGGCGGTAGGCCAAACAGAAAGAGGCAGAATGGGACAGACAATTAACCCATATGGCAAAGACATTATTAAGGTAGAGATCGACTTTTTAGGTCGCAAGCTCAGTTTAGAAGTTAACCGCGTAGGCTTCCGCACCAACGCCAGTGTCATGGTGCGCTACGGTGAGACCGTGGTGTTGGGAACGGCGATGGTCAGCGGCAAACCGCTTGCTGGCTTTGATTATTTCCCACTGAGCATCGATTACGAAGAGAAGTTTTACGCCGCCGGCAAGATTAGTGGCAGTCGCTTTATTAAGCGTGAAGGCCGTCCTTCCGACGAAGCCATTCTGATTGGCCGCTTGATCGACCGCCCAATCCGCCCGCTGTGGCCCAAGGGCTACCGCCACGAAGTGCAGGGCGTGGCCACTGTACTGAGCACCGACCCCACCTTTAGGCCGGACATGATCGCGATGCTCGCTATGAGCACCGCCTTTATGCTCACTGGCGCGCCGTTTGAAGGCCCGGTTGCGGGCCTGCGTATTGGCCTCAAAGACGGCAAGTTTGAAGCCTTCTTACCACTGGCCGACACAGCCACTAACGACCTCGACTTGGTTGTAGCTGGCACCGAACACGGCATTATGATGGTCGAAGCCGGCGCCAACGAAGTCTCCGAAGAACAAGTGGCCGACGCCTTGGCCTGGGCCCAAGAAGCTATTCAGCCGGCCATCAAGCTGCAGCAGGAACTGGTTAAAAAAGTAGGCGTTACCGCTCAAGAATATGAGCTGAGCCTGCCCGAGCCAAGCATCCAAACCGAAGTAGACGCCTTCTTGGACGGCAAAATGGGCGACAAACTACGCGCCCCGATGGCCGAACGCCACCAGCGCATGCACGTGTTGCGCGAAGACTTGCTGGCACACTTTGGCGAGAAGCTCGGCGACGAATGGGACAAAGTAAAGCGCGAATACGAAGACGCCTTTGCTAGCGCCGCTAACAAAGATGTCCGCAAGGGTATCCTCAAAGACGGCCTGCGCCCCGACGGCCGCAAGTTCACCGAAATCCGCACCTTAAGTTCAGAAGTCGGCATTTTGCCGCGGGCCCACGGCTCCAGCCTCTTTACTCGCGGACTGACGCAGGGTATGAACATCGTTACCGTTGCCCCACTCAGTTACGCTCAGCTGGTTGACACCATGGAGCGCAACGAAGAGAAGCGCTTTATGCACCACTACAACGCGCCGGGTTACACCGTGGGCGAGATTAAGCGCCTTGGTTCGCCGGGCCGGCGCGAAATTGGCCACTCAGCTTTGGCTGAGCGCGCACTGTTGCCGGTGCTGCCGAGCGAAGAAGCATTCCCGTACGCTATCCGTTCTGTAACCGAAATCATGAGCCAAAACGGCTCCACCAGCATGGCTGCCACCTGCAGCAGCTGCTTGGCCCTGATGGACGCCGGCGTACCACTAACGGCTCCGGTAAGCGGCATTGCTATGGGTTTGATGATCGAGGGCGACAACGCCATCATCTTGAGCGACATCGCCGACGCCGAAGACTTTGCTGGCGACATGGACTTTAAGACTGCCGGTACCGCCAAGGGCATTACCGCCCTGCAGATGGACATGAAGGTCCACGGCCTGCCGGTAGAAACTCTCAAAAAAGCTTTGCTGCAAGGCAAAGAAGGCAAGGCGCACATCCTCGAGCACATGCTCACCACTATCGCCGAACCGCGCAAAGAGATGAGCCCGTACGCCCCGCGCGTCGAAGCCATCCACATCAACCCCGACAAGATCCGTGAAGTCATCGGCAAGGGCGGCGAAACCATCCAACGCATTACCGGCGAAACCGGCACTGAAATTGATATTAAAGACGACGGTACGGTGATGATTTCCAGTCCCGACGGTGACAGCATCAAAAAAGCCATCCAGTGGATTAAAGATTTGACCGAGGAGCCAATCGTTGGTACGATCTACCACGACAAGCCGGTAGTCAGCGTTATGGACTTCGGTGCGTTTGTGCAGATTATGCCTGGTAAAGACGGCCTGGTGCACGTATCCGAACTGAGTGAAGAGCGCGTAGAAAAGACCAGCGACGTGGTTAAAGAAGGCGACAAAGTAACCGTTAAATTGGTTGCCATCGACGACCGCGGTCGCTTGCAGCTGAGCATGAAAGCCGCTGCCCGCGAACTAGCCGACAAAAATAAGAAGGGGTAAGACCTACGACAACGCTAAGCGTTAAACGACAAAAGCTCGACCAAATTGCGGCAGATATTGTTACAAACAATGTCTGCCCAGATTTGGCCAAGACGGCGACCCACCTGGTACCAGGGGAGGGTAGCCCCAATGCCAAAGTGGTGTTCATCGGCGAGGCACCAGGCAAGAACGAAGACCTCACCGGACGGCCGTTTATCGGCGCTGCCGGCAAGTTCCTCGACGAATTGCTCGCGAGCATCGGCCTGAGCCGCACCGACGTATTCATCACCAGCATCTTAAAATACCGTCCACCAAATAACCGCGACCCAAAGCCCGAAGAAAAAGCCGAGTTTTGGCCGTATTTGTCAGCCCAGCTGGAGGTTATTGAGCCACAATTAGTTGTCGCCCTCGGGCGCCACGCGGCCAATTGCTTCTTACCGGACTTGCAAATTAGCAAGGCCCACGGTGTACCCGTCAAGTGGAAGAGTTATACGCTCTTACCGCTCTACCATCCGGCGGCAGCACTGTACAACGGACGTATGCGGCAAACGTTATTAGACGATTTTGCCGTCATCGCCCAATTGATTTAGTAATCAACAACATCTCTCTTAATAGAAAGGAAACAGATGGAACCAAACAACAATAAACCAAAACCAGCCCGGAACTTCCGGCCCAGATCGGGCGGCAGTAAAAACGGCGCTCCGGGCGGCCAAAACCAAAACGGCGGCAACAAGCCGCGCGGTGGCCAACAGGGAGGAGGACGCCCACAGGCCCAACAATCTGGTCTGAGCGTGGCTGGCGCCAGCCAATCACGCGGAGCAAGTATTCGCGCCCAAAAGCGCGCTCAAAGCGACGCCCAACGGATCGCCAACCAATATGCTCCAGCCGAAGTGTCCCAACAGCCACGTCGCGCTAACCTTATTCCCGACGACCCAACCAAGCTCAAAATAACCTTTTTGGGCGGCCAGCACGGCATTGGTGAGCAGAACATGCAAGTCGTGGAATGGCAAGACGACGCTATCGTTCTCGATTGCGGCAACAACCTCGACGTTAACCTACCCGGTGTTAACTACACCATTGCCGACCCGTCGTACCTAGACACCATTAGGCACAAATTGCGTGCCTACGTTATTAGCCACGGCCACTTGGACCACCTTGGCGGCCTTAAGCACACTGTGCCAAAGTACCCCGCGCCAATTTATGGCTCGCGCTTTACCATGGGCGTAGTCGAAAAGACGTTTGACGACGCCGCTGCCGAAGTCGGCCTGGAGTACAAGCCCCAGCTTAACGCCATGAATATGGACGGCCACGAACGCCTAAAGATGGGCGTGTTCACCGTAGAACTGGTGCGCATTACGCACTCGGTGCCGGAATCATCCTGCATTATCGTAGACACCCCAGTAGGCCGGATTATTAACACCGGCGACTGGCGCCTCGACCCCGAGCCGCTCGACGAAAAACCAACCGACGCTGCGCGCTTGCGCGAGCTCGGCGACGAGGGCGTGCTGTTGCTCATGAGCGACAGCTGTTACGCCCAGACTCCCGGCCGTACACCCACCGAGAGCACGCTACAAGAGAGCTTTCACGATGTTATCGGTCGTGCCGAAGGTCGTGTGTTTGTAGCACTATTTTCTAGCAACATGAACCGTGTACAGATGACAGTGAACGCTGCCGTTCGTTCCGGACGCCGTGTGGCGCTCGATGGCCGCGGCATGATGAGCTACGCCGAAATTGCCGTCCGCCAGGGCATTCTCAAGATTCCCAAAGGCACGGTACTGCCAATGCGCGAAATGCCCAATATCCCCGACGAACAGGTGCTGGTAATCTGCACCGGCGGCCAGGGCGAGCCGCACTCAGCTTTGCAGCGTATGTCAGTAGGCGAGCACAAGCACATCAAGCTGCGTGCTGGCGACACGGTGATAGTCAGCTCTTCGCCGATTCCTGGCAACGAGCGCAGCTACGAAGAGATTGGTAACGACCTGGCCCACCTCGGCGTCCACTTGTTCCGCCACCCCAACCGCGAGGTAGACGGCTGCGGCCCGCTGCACGTGTCTGGCCACGCCCGGCGCGACGAAATGCGCGAGCTGCTGCACATCGTACGCCCCAAGTTTTTCTTGCCCATTTACGCCGGCACGCTCAACCGTAGGTATCACGCCGAGCTAGCCGTCGAAGAAGGCTGGCCGCGTAACGACGTCATCATGGTAGAAGACGGCACTACGTTGGCCTTTACGGCCGACAAGTGGGAAGTCGCTGGCGAAGTGCCACACGGCTCACTGTTAGTCGACCAAACCGGATCGGTAGTAAGCGGCGTGGTTGTCAAAGACCGCGTATTGCTGAGTGAAGAAGGCTTGCTAGCTGTAGTGCTCACCGTTGATAAACGTAACGGCAACTTACTCACCAGCCCCGATATCATTAGCCGTGGCTTTATCTATATGCGCGACAATGAAGACATCATGAACGGCCTGCGCAACGAATTGCGCCGCGCCGTGCAGCAGCGCTTTAAGCGCGTCGACCTCGACCGCTTTAAGGTAGAGCTCAAAGATCACATTACCCACTATCTGTTTGAACACACTGGCCGCACGCCGATCGTCATTCCGGTAGTTAACGTGATTGGTGGCAAGGGCGATGTCCAAACCGTGCACAAGAGCGGCGATACCAAAACCAGCGACGAGATTGCCAAAGAGCAGCAAGACCGCTTCCAGGCGATGCGTGCCCGGCTCCTTGGCCAAGACGCCCGCATGGACTAACTTTAGCCGCACCTCATAGGGGCTAGCTACTTGAGTATTCGGCTGTTTTATGGTATCGTAGCTGCCTATGACTGAGGTTTTGGCGGCGGTCGCACAAACCCCGCAAATTTTAAGAGATATTGGATCGCCTTACGAAGTACCACTTGGACCGGCATGCCCCGAATTGGTGGAGGCAGCCGGTGCGATCCATGATCTGGCTCTCTCGACGCTAGTCGGCGAAGTGCCGGATCCTGATGCTGCTGCCCGCAAGTTATTTGCCAACACCGACGTTTGGGGGCTACTGGATCATCACGGTCACAATGCGGCAGGCGTAGCAGAGGTAGTCGGCGCACTCGACAGCCTCGACACGGCAACCGGCGACGAGAATAGCTGGGCACTCCGTGTCTTACAAGGCGCCAATAACTCCGGCCTAACCAGCAGCTTGCGGCGTTTGATCCACCACGGCGACCCCGCGCTGCTCTCTATCTTGGACCGCGCTGTGAGTGTTGAGCCGGGTAGCCTGACGTCCGAAGGTCCGTTGATGCGTTGGATCCAGGACCTCACTACATCTCGATACGGCACTATTGTTGCCTGGAGGGACCCGAAAGTGTATGCCGGACTGCCCGCCTTCCTGCAGCGCCTCGTCGACCGGCCCTATGCGGTGCGCGTGGCCCTGGAAGGTGAGCAGGCCCACCTAGGGCGCACTTATTTCAAAGATGACCCAGCCGCCGATGCCCGAATCAAGTTTCGAACAGCCCACGCGGCGCAAGATGATATTTTTCGCGATTTTTTAGGAATGGACGATTGGCAGATTGCCGAGATGGGTGTCGCTTTTTCTCAGCGGACGCTCATAACCGACGGGCAGGGCAACACACTTTCATTTGACAGAGGGGGTGGCATCGACCCCGATAAGTGGTTTACGGCCATGCGCCGCTATGCGGAAAACTATAACTATCTGGGCGCCGAGCGAGTCAGAATGCTCCGCCATGATTGGGGCATAGTTAATCTCGACCGTTATGCGCCGTTTCAGTTGGAGCGCATGTGTCGGCTGAGCGAGGGCGACCCGGAACTACTAGAACTTTTGAGGAACAATGATGTATCAGTGTTGCTGACTGATGCATTCGGTGACTTTAATAACGCCGCCGCAGCCGATATCGAAGCCCTGGAAAGTGGTCATGACAACCTACTATTCACCGAAATCACGCATCCAATCAGGCTCTACCGAACGTTCGTTATGCTCAAGCGTCGCTTTGGTATCACCGCCTCCAACATCATTGCTTCGACTCACGGTCTGCCTACATACATGATGTTTGGCAGCCAAGGGAACGAAACTGTCGGTAGTTACTTTGGAGTTGGCGTTACTGACGACAAAGATCCGTCGCACCGATACGTCGGCGAGGTCTTTTTCGATATTCGCGACATTAACCTAGCGCGTTTCTGGCATGAATACACGTCGCCAAGTCGTGCCGATGGCCTGCGCCATGTATTGCTCCTGGCCTGCTACCAGAAGCGCAGGGGTAGTGACACACACCTGTCTACGCAGAGAGCGCTCGCAGCGAGCGCCAACCTCGAAGATAGACTGCAGGTTACCGCTGCTTACGGTACGCTGTATTGGGAAGAAGGGCGTAACGAATTAATGGAGGGTCCCCATGCCATGCCCGCCATACTTGATTCCGTTACTCGTAGCAATCTTGGGGGTTTCGATATGGTTACTAACCAAGGGTTGCTTCGGGGCAGTACAGAGTTGCAGTAACCCTAGCACGTCCTCTAGTCAATACCTTCGCACCACAACCGGCCGTTAGGCCGGTTGTTTTGTAGCTACTTCTTTTGGTGTTTGTAGGTTAATGCCGAGATGTAGCCTGTCGTAGTTGTAGTAATGAATATATTCATCCAGTCTTGCT
>DATIIH010000011.1:0-78660 GCA_035479875.1 Patescibacteria group bacterium
CAATTGTAGAGGGGCTAGCCCAGCGCATTGTGGCCGAGGATGTGCCAGACAGCTTGCTAGACAAGCGAATTATTACCCTAGACCTTGCCGGCATGATTGCTGGTACAAAGTACCGCGGCGAGTTTGAGGAGCGGCTAAAAAAGGTCATGCAAGAACTAGAAAAAGACAAAAAGGCCATAGTATTTATTGACGAGCTGCACCTAATAGTTGGTGCTGGAGCCGCAGAAGGCGCCATGGACGCTGGCAATATCTTAAAGCCGGCCCTGGCCCGTGGCAAAATCCAAGTCATCGGCGCCACTACTACCGCCGAGTATACTAAGCACATCGAAAAAGATGCAGCTCTTGAACGCCGCTTCCAGCCCGTACAAGTGCCCGAGGCCACCCCTGTAGAAACGCTGGCTATTATAAAAGGTCTGCGTAGTCATTATGAGGCTTTCCATGGTGTATCGATTAGCGACGAAGTTGTGGAAGACATCGTAGCGCTGGCTAAACGTTACATCAACGACCGTTTTATGCCCGACAAGGCCATTGACCTGCTCGACGAAACTGCTGCACACCTGCGGGTAGAAAAAGCCAAGACGTCACCCGAAGTCCGCAAACTCCAAAAAGAACTCAAGCTGGTAAACACGCGCATCGACGAAGCCGTCGACGACGAAAATTACCAAAAAGCAGCCGAGTTTAAAACTCGTGCCAGCCAAATCAACGAAGAGCTCGCCAAACTGCACGCTTCCGAAAAGAGCGTCAAGCGTCTGGAAGTCACCGGCGAAGACGTGGCCGAAGTGGTGGCTCGTATGACCGGCGTCCCGGTTAAAAAAGTCATCCGTTCGGAGGCTAAATATCTGCTGAACTTGGAAAAGAATCTAAGCAAGCACGTCATCGGCCAAACCGAAGCCGTCTCGGCCGTGGCCCGCGCCGTGCGCCGTAATCGTTCTGGTATTAGCAGCGAAAAGCGCCCGATTGGCTCGTTTGTATTCTTGGGCCCTACCGGTGTCGGTAAGACCGAGCTGGCCCGAGTGCTGGCACACGAGTTCTTTGGCAGCGACAGTGCTCTCATTAAGATAGATATGAGTGAGTTTGGCGAACACCACAACGTCGCACGTTTGGTCGGCGCACCTG
This sequence comes from Patescibacteria group bacterium, assembly GCA_035479875.1. Lineage (GTDB taxonomy): Bacteria > Patescibacteriota > Saccharimonadia > Saccharimonadales > UBA4665 > PMNU01. Next base: position 1,117 of record DATIIH010000011.1, read on the forward strand.
CCGGCTACGTCGGGTATGACGACGGTGGACAATTGACCGACAAGATTCGTCGCCAGCCATACAGTGTGGTGTTGTTTGACGAAATCGAAAAGGCCCACCCCGACGTCTTTAATATGATGCTCCAGATCCTAGAAGACGGTGCGCTCACCGACGCCAAGGGCCGCAAGATCGACTTTACTAACACGATCGTGATCATGACCAGCAACATTGGAGCCGACAAGTTGCAAAAAGAAGCCAGCTTTGGCTTTCAAGCCACGCGCACCAGCGACATCAAAGACCTCGACATTCTGCACGACTTAAACCGCAGCAAAGTGCTCGACGATCTTAAAAAGACGATGCGCCCCGAATTCTTAAACCGCATCGACAAGATCATCGTCTTTAGGGCGCTCACCAAAAAAGACATCTTCCACATTATTGATCTGCAAATCGAAGAGTTACGCGTGCGATTGCAAAAACAGCACATCGGCATAGAGGCGAGCACCGGCGCCAAGAATTATTTGCTCGAGAATGGCTATGACGCCAAAAACGGTGTACGCCCACTGCGCCGTCTAATCCAAGACGAAATCGAGGACCACATTGCGACCGAGGTGCTATCCTCAGCCTATGAGATAGGTGATGTAGTAAGCGTGGGCCTCAAAAATGGTGCACTAACCTACACAACCCGTCACGAATAAACTATTATAAGCATATGAAGTTTATGCGCCGTTCATGGCCATACGCCGTGTTCTTATTGTTGGTTGCGGCTGGGTTACTTGTGGCCCGCCAGCACGATAGCATTCTGGACTGGTTTGTATTGCGTGACTATCACGCGCCGACTGCAGTCGCTACGCTGGCCGGCGAAGATACTATGACATCGTATGCGCGGCGTTTGTTCTTAGTGAATAAACCGCAGATCGACACCAAACAGCAGTTTAATCAGCACTGCTCAAATACATCTGATGCGGTAGTGGTGCTGGGTTGCTACGCAGGTAACCGTCAAGGTATTTACATTTACAACGTCACTGACCCGCGGCTGAGTGGCGTGCGAGAAGTGACGGCGGCGCACGAAATGCTCCACCAGGCGTACGATCGGCTCAGCAAAAAGGAGCGTACGCGGATAGACGCGCTGCTACAGAGCTACTACAACAGCTCGGCTAGCGCCACCATCAAAGAGCAGTACGCCGACTACCACAAAACCGAGCCGGGCGAGGAACTTAACGAGCTGCATTCAGTGCTCGGTACCGAGGTGGCTAATTTACCTCCAGCGCTCGAGCAATATTATAAGCAGTACTTTACCGACCGACCGCGTGTGGCAGGCTATTACCAACAGTACGAGACGGAATTTACCGAGCGCCAAGACCAGGTAGATGCCTACGACGCCCAACTTGATGCCTTAAAACTTCAGATTGATGCCAAGAGGATTGATCTCGCCGCTCGCGAGGCTACCATTAGTGCGGGGCGCCAGCAGCTCGAAACCGAGCTACACAACAATCAGATTAGTGCGTATAACGCGGCCGTGCCCGGCTTTAATGCTCAAATTACAGCCTACCGCGATGAAGTCGCCGTTGCCAACCAGCTGATCGATCAGTACAACAGCATCCTAAACCAGCGCAATGCCATCGCCGTACAGGAGCAACAATTGCAGCAGGCTCTCAACAGTCATGAAGCTGCCGCCAGCGCACAGTGATACAATACAGGAACATGGCTAAAAATCGCGTCCGTTACGTCTGTAGCAACTGTGGGGAGATCAGTCTGAGCTGGGCGGGCAAGTGCCCGCACTGTGGCGCATGGAATACGCTAAGCGAAGAATTGATGGTAGAGTCTGCGCCTGGTCGAGTGGCCAGCAGCGGCAAGGCGCTGACGCCGTCCACCGTAGGCACGCTCGTGGCACACGATCAACAACGGCTCATGACGGGTATGCCGGATGTGGATGTAGTGCTCGGCGGCGGCATTGTGGCAGGTAGCGTTATGCTGATTGCCGGTCAACCCGGAATAGGTAAGAGTACGCTTTTATTACAGCTGGCAAGCAGTGTGGCGTCTCGACACAAGGTGTTGTATGTGAGCGGGGAAGAGTCTGGCCACCAGGTTGGTTTGCGCGCTGAACGCTTGGGCGTGAAGGCGGCACAACTCGAGTTGGCCACCACCAACAGCGCCGACGACATCGCCACTACTATTATTGGTGGCGCATATGAGTTGGTGATTGTTGACTCTATACAAACCGTGGCCGCGGCTGGGATCGCTTCGGCCGCTGGCAGCGTGTCTCAGATTACCAACAGCACGCAGTTATTGATTGCGGCGGCCAAACAGTCCGGCACTGCGGTGGTGTTGGTGGGGCATGTGACCAAAGAAGGATCGATTGCCGGGCCCAAAGTCCTAGAACATGTGGTAGATGTGGTATTGCAGCTGGAGGGCGACCGCTACGGCGGGTTTAAAATTTTGCGTGCTACCAAGAATCGTTTCGGGCCGACCACCGAAGCCGGCATTTTTGAAATGGACGATCGCGGTCTTGCTCCGGTAGCTAACCCGTCGGCTGCTCTGTTGGCCGAACGGCAGGTAAGCGACGGCTCGGTAGTACTAGCCACTTTGGAAGGCACTCGCCCGCTGCTCGTAGAAGTGCAGGCACTAGTAAATAAGACCAGTTACGGGTATCCTAAACGGGCGGCTAGTGGCATCGACCTCAACCGCGTAAATTTATTAGTGGCCATGCTGGAGCGACGTACTAAGCTCAACCTGGCCGACCAAGATATTTATATCAATATTGTAGGCGGCATGCGTATTACGGAGCCAGCAGCTGACTTAGCCGTGTGCATGGCCATTGGTTCGGCAGCTAAAGGGCTACAGCTTAAGTCAAACGCGGTTGTGTTCGGTGAGGTAGGCCTCTCCGGTGAAGTGCGTCATGTGCCGTACATCGAAAAGCGTATTGCTGAGGCTAAAAAGCTGGGATTTGACGCGGCCATCGGCCCGGTGCAAAAGACCGGCAAAAAATCATCATTTTTACGAGGCGTGCGCGATGTGCGTGATGCCCTCAACCAATTCCTAGAAAAGGACATGTAACCAGATGTTAGATAGTATTGAAATTATTTTACTTGTTTGTATAGCCTGGCTGCTCGCTGGGCAAAAGACCGAGAAGGGCTTAAAACTATTTGGTCGTACCCATAAAGTGGTGCTCGACAGCTGCGCGCTGATTGACGGCCGGATTGCCGAAATCGTGCGCGCCGGCTTTGTGGCCAGCGAACTCGTTATACCGCAGTTTATTTTGAACGAACTGCAAATGTTGGCTGACGGCAACGACTCGCATAAGCGCGAGCGTGCCCGCTACGGGCTCGACGTAGCCCACGAGCTCCAAGACAGCGCGCCGATGCGCGTAGTCGTGGACCGTACCATCTTCCCTAACATTCAGGCCACGGACGATAAGCTTGTAGCCCTGGCCAAAAAGCTGAGCGCACAGCTGTACACTACCGACTACAACTTGTCTAAGGTTGCAGCTGTGGAAGGTGTGCAAGTGCTTAACGTTAATGAGTTGTCGCAGGCTCTCAGGCCGATTACTTTGCCGGGCGAGACACTCAACATTAAGATTATCCAAAAAGGCAGCAACCGCGATCAAGGCGTGGGTTACCTGGATGATGGCACGATGATCGTGATTGAGGGCGGCGCTCGTTATGTGGGTACCGAAAAGCCAGTAGTGGTAACGCGTATGCACCAAACCGTAGCTGGCAAGATGGTGTTTGGCCAGGTTCGTGAGTCACGTGATAACCGTGAGCAACAGCACAGCCGCCGCATTAGCACGACTGGCCAAAACAGCCATCAAGCTCCCGTTCGTGTCGCTGCGCCGGCCGTTAAAGCTAAACCGCGGCTCAGCCAGCGTTTTGCTAAGCAGTTCCACGCACCAACTCGGTTACGACCGAAGATATAATTCTAGATTGTTAGTTTTTTGGGGTTAATGGCGCCCGTGCCCAGCTCTTCAAGGATTATTGACAGTCGTGCTGCTGGTACCGCTGTACAGTACACTGTCGACCACGCGGGCGGTAATCGTCTGCCCATTTGTAGTAGGGACCTTAGAGAATACATAGGTGTAAGGACTGCCGCTATTGGTAGGAATGGCCAGTGACTCCAGCGTGTCATTGCCTGAGGTTAGGGCGATGGTGCCAGCGGGCGTTGTGGTGTAGGAGCCGCCGGACAGCGCGGCTGTTCCTTGAGTGACGGCTACGGTAAAGTCGCACTTGCTGGCGTCTTCGCAGGCGCCTTGGGTGAGCGTTATCGAGGGCTGAGTGTCGTTACAATTGTGCACATCATCAGTTGCAGTCGTGCTGGCACCTGCGCCGCTGCTGGCTGTTGTGCCAAAGAAGATGTCGATCGAGAAAGTACTGTCATTAGCGCCGCCTTCGGTCTTTTTGGCTAGATCAGGCGTGCACGACGTTGCGAGTTTGCCCGATACGAGGTCGGTGGTTTGAATGGTGCTGCCCTTAGGCTGGACGTACCACGATGGAAAAACTTCGTTAGCGGGACTGGGCTCGATGTCGCCGTAGTGGATGTGGTTACGCACTACAAAAGCCGGCAGTGATTTAATATCGTTCGGTGGTGACCAGTTCTGCGGCTTGAGGCCGGCGTGGGCCGCTTCCATCATGCCGCGTGTGAGCGGTTCGGTGAGCTGTTCCATGGCGGCACCACGCGCTGCACTCAAGTCGCGGTTACGCATGTGGTTACCAACCCATGACACTACCGCATATTTAGTCGACCAGCTGGTCATCAGACCGTCAAAGCCATTGTTGGTGGTGCCGGTCTTGACCGCAAAGTCCCAGCCGTTATCACGTTGAAATTTGTAACCTCCGTGCGCTAGCGTGGTACAAGTGGTGGCACTACAACTACCGGGCAAGTAACTGGCATTGGGGTCGGAGGCCATGTTGTTGAGGATATATGCACTGTCCTGCTTGATTACCTGAGTGCCTTTGGGTTGGGCGAATTCGTAAATCGTTTTGTTGCTGGCGTCGGTGATTTTAAGAATAAAGGTACGCGGGATGGCCGAGCCTAAACGGCCGAGAGTAGCTAAACCGTTAACGTGGTCGTCGAGATGCAGGAATGCGCCGTCACCGATAGCCGAGGCACCAAAACATTGTGTGGTCTGGGTGAGCTGTTCATCAGCGTAACAATTGTATGTGCTGCCCTTAATGTAAGGGTTGTCCATCATCGCTGAGGCGGTGCTAATAACCTTGTTGATGCTGGTGACGTGGCCGTTGCTGGTGTCGTTTGGCACGGCCATTAGCATTGCTTTGATAGCTGGCACGTTACGCGAGCCGCCCAGGGCGTAGCGCAGGGTAAGTGGGCCGGGGTATATAAAGTCGTAATCTTCTAAACAGTTGCCGCCATTCTTGGGCAGGGCGTGGTTAGTGCACGGATAGCCTGGCAACGGGCCCTGGGAATCGTAGATTACTGAGCCGGCGCCGACGTTGTCGTTATTATCGATGAGCGTGGTGTAGTCATATGGCTTAAAACTGGAGCCTGGCGGAATGAGGATACCGGCGGCATAGTTGTTTTGACCGTGGTCGGGGTCGTTAAAGTCGACACCGCCCACCAGAGCTATAATTTGACCGGTTGGTACGTCTTCAAGTACGGTAGCTTCTTCGTCGGCGGCGCCACCGGTGATCGATTGCGCGTGTGGCAAGTTGCTGGCTATCAGTGATTCGGCTGTACCTTGGAGGCTCATGTCGAGCGTAGTAATCACTTTCCAGCCACCACGGTTAACTACCTGTGAGCTGTAACGGTTTTGCAGCTCTTCTTTAGCGGCTTGGACGAAGTACGGCGCTTTAATACCGGTGTAAATTGATGGTTGCTGAGCTTTGACGGTGGCAATTACATTCAAGTTTTTGGCATCTTTACCATCTTGCTTGGTAATCATATGCTGGCTCACCATTTGATCGATGATGTAATCCATACGAACTTGCAGCGATTTTTGGTCGTAGCCTGGGCCGTACGGCGAGTAGTCGTTCGGCGACTTAGGAATGGCAGCGAGCATCGCTGCTTGAGCAATATTCAAATCCTTAGCGTCTATGCCAAAGTAATCTTGGGCAGCTACCTGCACACCGGCGTCTACGGGGCCGTATGGCGCGATGTTGAGGTAGCCGGTCAGGATGTCGTCTTTAGAGTACTCACGTTCGAGTTCTACGCCTAAGATAACCTCTTTGATCTTGTTGGTGATGGTGCGACTCTCGGTGTCGCCGAGGTTAAGCTTTACGAGCTGCTGAGTAATGGTAGAGCCACCCTGCACACCGCCTCCGCTACTGAGGGCGTCGTGCAGACCAGCGCGCACAATGCCACGGACGTCGAAGGCGCCGTGGCTATAAAAGTCTTTGTCTTCGACAGCAACCGTCGCATCTTTAACGAATTTGCTGATGTTGTCGCTAGATACTGGCTGACGCTTGAGGTTGTCGTAATCCTGCCACAGCACCGTCTGGCCCGTGCGGTCATAATAGGTAACGCTGCCGCCAATATTGGAGCCGGATACCGAGAAGTCCTTAATATTCGGCAAATCCTTGCGGAAGTAGGCAAAGGTGCCCACGATGCAAACAAAAAACAGCACAATAGCAATGCCGCAAATCTTGAGCGCCATAATTGCGCCGTCGCGACTAAACCAGTAGCGTGCCAGTTCGCGCGGCTTCAGGCGGAAGAGTATGCGCTTAAAGCGGTTTTTGGGTAGTGTGCTGAGGTATGCAGCGCGGCGTCGGGCGCGAGCATCACGACGAGCCTTGTAGCGCTCGCTGATGCTGCTGTGCAGCTTAATAGTGCTACCGCTTTTGGTAGTAAACGTATTCTTGCTCGGGCGCCGTCGCCCCGTCGGCTTTTTGCTATTACTCATTAAATCTCTACTAACCTTAGCTAAAGGCGCATGTACACGCCCAATTATAGCAAAAAAACGGACTCGACAAGCCAAAAACCATACAGCGCGTTCAGTAAAACTCCAGTTTGTCGCGTATCTACGCTATACTTATGCACATACTATATGAAGACATTTGACCCCATGCGCCACCAATACTTGTATGCCAGCTAGTAAGCGAGCGTGTATTATTGATGTAAGGAGAACAAGATGTCTGATATGACACTTTCTGATGAACTTTTATGGCGTGGGATGGTCAAAGACCACACCTTCCAAGATGTAACTTGGCTGAATACCCCGCGCACTTTTTACCTCGGCAGTGACGCTTCGGCCGACAGTCTAACGATTGGCAACCTTGCCGTCTACATGCTCGCCCGCCAGTTAGCGGTTCATGGCTGGAAGGCCGTGATGCTTATGGGCGGTGCGACGAGTTTAGTTGGCGATCCCGGCGGTAAAGACGAAGAGCGTCAGCTTAAGAGCAAAGAAGAGATCGAGCACAACGTTGCTGGTGTTGCCGAGCAAGTACGACATATTTTTGCCGGCAACGAGTTTGAGATGGTCAATAACTATGATTGGTTTAAAGACATTGGCTACCTCGACTTTTTGCGTGATGTAGGCAAGCACTACAGTATGACTGAGCTGATTCAGCGCGATTTTATCGCCTCGCGTATGGGCGAGGGTGGTGGCGGTATTAGCTACGCCGAGTTCAGCTACAACCTTATTCAAGGTTACGATTACTGGTGGTTGTTTAAGAACAAAGGCGTGGAGCTGCAAATTGGCGGCTCCGACCAATGGGGCAACATGCTTTCGGGCGTGCCGCTTATTCGCAAAAAAGAGGGCAAGGAAGTGCACGCTCTGTGCATGGATTTGGTCATCAACAAGGCCACCGGTCGCAAATTTGGTAAGAGCGAAGGCGGCGCGGTGTGGCTGGACTCAGCCAAAACCAGTCCGACCCAGTTTTACCAGTTTTGGATTAATTGCGCCGATGAGGGCATTGAGGACTACCTCAAAATTTATACTACAATCGGCAAAGAAGAGATTGAATCATTAGTTGCTCAGCACCACGAAAATCCCGGTCAACGGACAGCTCAAGTGCGTCTGGCACAGGAAGTAACTCGCCTAGTGCATGGCGAAGAAGAGCTACACGTTGCTGAAGCAGTGACCGAAGTGTTAGTTGGCAAACGGGCTGTGGGCGACCTAGACGACCAAGCGCTCAATGCTATGCGGCGAGAGATTGCAGCAACACACGCTGGCCCGGGCGCCGAAGTGGCCGAAGTGCTTGCTCAAACCGGTCTGGCTACTTCTAAGACCGAGGCCCGCCGTTTGTTGCAAGACAACGCCATTTCGATTAATGGGCAAAAAACTCAAAAGGAACACCTCGAAGAGCAAGATTTTCAGAACGGCCGTGTGCTCATCCGTAAAGGCAAAGCCTTCAAAGATTCGGCTCTCGTAGAACGCAGCTAAAGCGTAATGGTATACTGAAAGACATATGAAAGAAGAACGAAAAACAACGGCGCCCGTCAAAAAACGCGCCGACCAATACAACGACCCTAAACATAACTACATGGAGTACTGGCACGGCCGTGACTACGAGAACGAAGCCGAAGAAATGGCCATTAAGCGCTTGCTGGAAGGTAAACATTTTGCAACAGCGGTAGACGTTGGTGGTGGCTATGGCCGACTGTGCCTGTTACTCGAAGACTATGCCGACAAAGTGACGCTTGCTGAGCCCAGCCAGCAACAGCTCGATCTAGCCAAAGTGTATCTTAAGGATCATCCCGAAGTCGACCGCAAGCTGTTGCAAGCCGAAGACCTAGGTTTCAAGGCTGGCAGCATTGAGCTCTTGACCATGATCCGCGTTATGCACCATCTTCCTGACCCAATGCCCGAATTCGCAGAGATTGCACGGGTGCTTTCGGCGAATGGCTATGCTATCGTCGAAGTCGCCAATTACAGCCACGCCCGCAACCGCCTCAAACACTTCGTGAAGGGTAAAAAGCTACCTACCGAACCAGTAGACATCCGTTCAGCAGCGGCGCGCAGAGACAAGACCGAAATCCCGTTCGTCAATCACAACCCGCGCACCGTTATTAAGCAGCTCGCTCACGCCGGACTTAAGGTAGATCGCATTCTATCAGTGTCTAACTTGCGCAGCCCCGGCCTAAAAAAGATTATGCCCAAAAGCGTCATGCTGGCTATTGAGGGCATACTGCAACCAACGCTGGCTAACAGCTTCTTTGGTCCGAGCGTATTTTTGCTCGTTAAAAAAGCCTAGGTTGCACGCACCGGCATCCTGTACTACAGTGCAGCCATGACCGCAGCGCGTGTGATTACCGATATTAAGGGGGTTGGGCCCGAGCTCGCCAAAAAGTTTGACGTGTTGGGCGTGCACACCGTAGACGATTTGGCGTATAATTTTCCGCGCCGTTACGAAGATTACTCGATCGTTACGGCTATTAAAGATGTACGCCCGGGCCCGGTGACTATCCAGGCCGAGATTAAACAGGCTGCAGGTCGTTATGCGCGCCGGGGTATGCATGTGACTGAGGCTGTAGCCTCGGATGACACCGACAGCGCACGCCTCGTATGGTTTAACCAGCCTTACCGTGCGCAGTCACTTAAACCCGGGCAGCAATACTTTATTTCGGGTGAGTTCCAACTCAGTCATCAGCGGTTTGCCATTTTAAACCCTAGCGTAGAGCTGGTGAGCGAATTCCCTGTGAACACGGCGCGGATTGTGCCGGTATACCGCGAAACCAAGGGCCTTACTAGTAGGCAAATCCGCAAAGTGGTGCGATCAGTGTTGCCGGAGTTGCGCAAAATGCCCGAAAGTCTACCAGAGTGGCTTGTACAACAGCAAAAGTTGATGCCCTATGCCGAGGCGGTCGAGACCATGCATTTTCCAGAAACAGTCGAGAAGTTGGAACAGGCCCAACGTCGCCTTGGCTTTCAAGAAGTGTTTGAGCTGAGCCTGGCGGCGCTCCTTAATAAGTACGAACTTATGCAAGACACGGCGCTGGCCATCCCGTTTAGCGAAAAACTAGCGCGCCAGTTCGTTGGCCACCTGCCGTTTACCCTCACCGACGCGCAGCGTAAAGTGGTCTGGCGTATTTATCAAGATATCGAAAAGACGCAGCCAATGAATCGGCTAGTAGAGGGCGACGTTGGCTCCGGCAAAACGGTGGTGGCGGCAATGGCGGCGGTGATGGCGATGAGCGAGGGCTACCAAGTGGCATTGATGGCACCCACCGAACTTTTGGCCCGTCAGCATGCCGACACGCTGCACAACTTGTTAGAGCCGCTCGGCCTCCATCAAAAACTTACGCTACTAGTGGGCGGCATGAAAGCAGCCGAAAAGACCCGCGCCCGTGAGGCTTTAGCCGCCGGGCAAGCACAATTTGTGATTGGTACGCATGCGCTCATCCAAGAAAGTGTCGATATGCACAAGCTCGGCCTGGTAGTCATCGACGAGCAGCACCGTTTTGGCGTAGATCAGCGTAAGAAGTTGATGGCCAAGGCCGGCCACATGCCTCACCTTTTGAGTCTTACCGCTACGCCGATTCCGCGTTCACTGGCACTTACGCTATATGGCGAGCTCGATATCTCCGTGCTGGATGCCAAGCCACCCGGCCGTCAGCCGATCATCACCAAGATTTGTTCGCCAAACTCCCGTGTCACGCTTAACCTTGCAATCACCAAAGAGCTTGAGGCCGGCCGCCAGATGTTTGTGGTTTGCCCGCTCATCTCTGAATCCGAAGTGCAAACCGCCAACTCAGCCGAAAAGATTTATAAGCAATTTACCACCAAAGATTTTAAGCCGTGGCGGGTAGGCCTACTGCACGGCAAGATGAAATCAGCCGAAAAGAATGCCATTATGGAGCAATTTGTGCGTAAGGAGCTGGATATTTTAGTGAGCACTACGGTAATAGAGGTAGGTGTGGACGTGTCCAATGCCAGCGTCATGCTGATTGAAGCCGCCGAGCGCTTTGGCCTGGCTCAAATCCACCAGCTCCGCGGTAGGGTAGGGCGCGGTGGTCACAAGGGTTATTGCTATCTCATGCTGAGTGATTCTAAATCGCCTCCCAGACGACTCGAGGCTTTGGAGCGGATGAGCGACGGCTTTAAGTTGGCTGAGCTTGATCTCGAACTGCGCGGCCCCGGCGCCATCTACGGCACGCTACAGCATGGCGAGCTGGACTTACGCGTAGCTAAGCTTACCGATACCAAACTGATTGCCACTGCCCGCGCAGCTGCCCAGGAGTGTATCGAACGGGGCCAAGATTTGGTACAATATCCACAGTTGTATGCCCGTGTGACACGGCTGCGGGTATTCACCAATTTAAACTAACACCCCCTATACATGTATTCAGGAACAACGCTTACGCCGCTTTCGGGCCGCGTTATGGGCGCACATCAAAAGATTGACCGTTTGGCACGCGGGTTGCTCAAAGAGTTGCTCAAAAAAGACCGCGACTTCCCTGCGGTGAAGCGCATTTTGCACTTTGAAGGCATTAACGGCCCGGACGCCATCAAGCGCAAAAGCCCGGCTCAAGACGAGCCGTGGCACTACTACACGCCGTTCGACGATAAAGACACGCGGTTGGTGGTCATCATCGGCGATCACTATGACAGGCTGGTGGCAGCGCTTAAAGCTCGCGACGACGTACGCAGTAGTTTTGAAGCTGCGTGGCTGGCTCATGCTATTGTCGACGGCCTAACCCCTGCTCATCACTACCCGTACGAAGAAAAACTGTCTGAGTTGCGCGGCGGCAAGGGTTTGGAAACGCGCAACACCCTAAAAGGCAAGCTGGTGATGCCTGGCGCCAACCGCCGCCAGCAACTGCGCAACAACTGGAATATGTGGGGGCCGCGCGGGCTGCTTACCACCCACGGTGTTTTTGAGTGGGGCATTGCACTCATGCTCAAGCCTTTAAGTAGCAAGCAGCTCGAATTAGCCGCGAGCGACGTGGCCGAGCTCTACGAACATGGCCTGCTTGAGTTGTTCCGTCTCAAAGCCAAAGAGATCGGTGCTCTAGACATGTACGACAAGTACCTGAGTTCTGGCTGGACGCCTAAATTGGCGCGCCAGGCGCGCAAGCTGTTAGTGCCTACGATTGTACATATGGTGACGCTGGCTTGGTATGCGGCCTGCATTGACGCCGGGGTCGTGAAGGGTAAACGATAGTGCGTGTGATTGCCGGCGTGCTCGGCGGGCGAACATTCGACTCACCGGGAACGAACCGCACTCACCCCATGAGTGACAAAGCGCGCGGCGCTCTGTTTAATATTTTGGGCGATATCCATAACCTGACAGTACTCGACGCCTTCGCTGGCACCGGCGCACTTGCCTTTGAAGCATTGAGCCGCGGCGCCAAGGATGCGGTGCTGCTCGATAATGACAAAACCGCACAGCTGGCCATTGCGCGCAACATTGCCATGCTGCAGCTCGAATCCCAGGCCCACTTGGTGCAGGCGGCGGTTGCTGTCTGGCTCAGAACGCAGCGCGATATGCAGTTCGATCTGGTAATCTGCGACCCGCCGTACGACAATCTGCAAGAATCGCTTATAGAGCGGCTGCTAGACAGCGTAAAAGACGGCGGCTTATTGGTGTTGTCGTGGCCGGGCAAAATCCAGCTGCCTCGTTTGCTGCAGCCGTTGCTTGTTGAACAGCGGAGCTACGGTGATATCCAGCTGGCGTTTTACCGCAAAAACAGGTAAAATAGCCCCGGAAAGCGGGCGAGTGGTGAAATGGTAGACACGCTAGCCTTAGGAGCTAGTGGGGCAACCCGTGAAGGTTCAAGTCCTTTCTCGCCCACCAAAGTAAAAAGCGGCGCGCAGCCGCTTTTTACTTTGGTAGAAGACCAACATATGATATAAGAGTCTGTATGCGTATAGAAGGTGAACAAATTAGTCTTACCCCTTCAGAGGCTGGCTGGATAGCATTGCAATTCGCGCGACTGCGCTTTTTGGATTTTGCCCGGAAAGTTGAGTTGGCACGCCGCACTGCTATTGCAGTGCACTTACCCGACGGGATATTTGACGGCGTACCGCTTGTTAGTGCCGACATGCCCTACGGTGCAGATGGTTTTCCGGACACAGCGGTAGGGCTCCGCCGTATCTCAGCAGACCATGCTATGCACCGGGCGGAAGCTGAGCATGCACGTGACGCAGATGGTGCCGAGCTGCACACTATCCAAGTGCCAGCCGGCCGTGATGAGCTTGCCATTATGGCAGAACGGGCTTCTTTTATACACATGATCTTGCAGCAGGAGATGTTGGACCCGCCCAGTAACCCAGACAGGACTTATGAGGATAGAATAGTAGAGTTCGATGATGGCGATGATGATCCTGAGCCCCACTTAAACGATAGTGACGCGGCTCAGATAGACGCCATGTTTTTTGCGAACAATCTTACGGAACTCGAGGTCACTGCCGGCATACTCGCCACACTGCGTCAAGCCGGGCTGGCAGAGTAGCTGTTTGTACATGTATGTATATTATGGTATAGTAATATACTTATGTGTAGTTGGCATCGGTCGGAGCGTGCGCGGCATTTTGACAAGGCAGTAGAGTCCGCTGTCGCTATCATGGGCTCCACTGCCGTCCAACAGGCGATAGCAAGCTCAGCACTCGGCCCAGATGCGGGTACACAGGCCCTCGCTACCATCGAACATGCCTTTTTGCCTAATGTTCATGGTCGGATAGTTAAGGTTCCACGCACATTCCAATACAGCGACGCCGTGATGCTTTTGCCGCTATTACCTCAGGACCGAACAGCTCCCTTGCTGCTTGACGACTCGACCTTTCGTCTGGGCTCGGCCACCGTCCAAAAAACGACAGATTATTTTAATAAGCTATTTCCCGATGATGATCCCGCATTTGTCCGCAGAGCAACAAAAAGGCATCTTAGGCGGTCTGTAGCGGTGGCACAAACAAATCCGGCTCGTTTCTGGGCCCCGCGCCTTTCCGAAAGGGTAGTTGGGCGGTGTACCGGACACTCCGTTACGCTCTGGCCAGGTATGCCGGCCGTGTATTTACGACCCAACATTTTCTTCGATGCCACTAACAAGCTATTTCATGGATCGGACGCAAAAGTTTGGCGTGCAAAAGTATTAGGACATGAAGCTCTCCATGTGCCGGACTGCGAGATTGGAGTAGATCCGGCAGTTACAGAGCTACGCGGCTATCACCTGGACACGGTAACAGGTAATGTCTTCGGGCTGCACGATGCCGTTGCCGCACAAGTCGAAGCACTACGTCAGGAGCATGCTACACCCGAAGATCCATTTTGTGTAGGTGCACCCCCTACCGACGAACTCGCAAAGCTCGGAGTTCTTAGTTAACCTCTGTGTTCATGATCGCAGATACTGTGCACGTTGAGTTTGCTACAATATCTCCATGAAGTTATTGGAACAGTAGTATGGCCCACCACGTCATCTATATCCCCGGCTTGGCCGATGATAAATTTGGTAGGCTGCAGCATTTTGCCGTGGGCTGTTGGCTGCTACTCGGCGTCCGCCCGCATTACTATCCGATGCACTGGGCCGACAAAAAACCGCTTGGCGGCAAAATGAAGCCGCTTTTGGAGCTTATCGACAAGCTAGCTGCTTCAGAAGGCGACAAAGTGTCGTTGGTAGCCAGCAGCGCTGGCGCTAGCGTGGCACTCTTGGCATACAAACAACGTGCTGAGCAAATTGAAGCCGTGGTGTGCATCGCGGGCGCGATTAACGGTGCCGACGAAGTCAACCCGCTTACCTATAAGGCGAATCCGGCGTTTAAGCAGTCGATGTCCGACCTCCAAGATGTGTTGCCAGAACTCAGCCCTATGGAGCGCTACCGCATTATGTCGATGCATCCACTCAAAGACGAGACGGTGGCTCCGCGTAACACTATCATCCGCGGCGCTCGCGAGTGGCTGATGCCCGTGAGCGGTCACTCGTTGAGTATCGCCCTGGGCATCACGCTCTATTCGTCCGCTGTTATGCACTTTGTAAAACACCATGGTCAAAAAGAGTTTATTCCTGTACAATAAAACGTATGTTTAAGCAAACTAACCAGCATCTGCATACATCGCCGGAGCGTGTCGGTTAGTTTAGTTTTATCTAAGAACAATAAAACGCCGGAGCGCCCGGCGTTTTTTGTTTGGTAAAAAAGTAAACTTTACGGAGAATTTATGAGTAAACCTTATGTTATTTCTGCTGAGCTTGACTTGGCAGGTGCGGGCTTTGAGGAAATCGTTGACCCGCAAAGAGTAGATGATTTTAGACAATCACTTGATGCTGAGCTCAGAAGCTATGGCAAGCAAGTCCAGTGGGTAGACAGCGCCACCCTTAAGGACGGGCTGGCGCAGAGAGTTGCCGCAACACGTTTACCTACAGCAAGTCTTGACCAGCGGTTCGTACATGGTGCGGCATACTGCCTTGGCATCTCGCGGGCAGTTGACGACAGCCTGCAGGATGTCGGCTATGTGCCACGCGCCGGTTTTCCGGCCATACAACGTCAATTGGACGAACTTGCCGCGCGCGAGCAGGAAGTTGTCGTTGTCGATGACGTGCTATTCAGCGGTGAGATGCTCCACCAGCTTCGTACTGATCTCGCGGCCAGGGGTGTACGGCTTAGCGGTGTCATTTGCGGCATCGCGATAGGTGAGGGCGCCGAAAAGCTAGAAGCAGAGGGAATTGGAGTAGATGCTGTGCTCCGCTTTGACGACGTAGATGATGAAATATGCGAGCGCGACTTTGCGGTTGTTCCTGGCTCTGGGCGGCGACTCAGTTCCGGCCTTCAAAACGCTTTCTATTTTGATAACCTGTATGGTCGTCCAAGCCAATGGGCATCCATCCCAGCGGCCAGAGTGGCAGATTTCTGCGTGAATAGCCTTGAGCGAAATTCTGCCCTGTTGCGTTCAGAAGTGCCTATGGACTCTATTGGTAACTTCGTTGGCTATCAGGAGACGGGCGCTGCCGTCGCGGCACTTTATAACAGGATCGAAAGGATATCACTATGAGAAAGTTTCAGATTGGGGTAATGGGTTCTACGGCCGACCTACAATACACCAAAGAGGTTGAGCAGGCTGCAGAGCGCCTCGGCGAACTCATCGCTAGTAAGGATGGCATATTGCTATTTGGCGCCGAGAAAGACGCCGACTCATTGTCCACCGCGGCTTGCCGCGGCGCTAGGCGCAAGGGCGGCTTGACCGTCGGTATTACGTACGGCAAGCACAAAGACATTGTCCAAGAGGATGCAGATGTGATTTTGCCTTGCGGATTGGAGCGCGGTGGTGGCCGTGAATTAGTGCTTGCTTTGGCGTGTGACGCCATTATTGCCATTAGTGGTGGCTCGGGCACGCTCAATGAGCTAACCGTGGCATACCAGGCCGACATCCCCATGGTCGCCCTCTACGGTTTCGGCGGCTGGGCCGACCGGCTAGCCGGTGAATTTCTGGATGCCCGAAAGCGGCGCAGCGTACTAAAAGCAAGCAGCCCGGAAGAGGCGGTGAAGCTTGCATTCCGCGAAGCAGAAAGGTACCGCAAACAGTATGCGTAGCACGGCGATGATATCCGTCATCAGCTCTTGGAGTACTGACGTTTTTGTTAATCAGGCAGGGGACGTACTCGCTGTAAAGGACGGCGGCCCAGGCCTATTCTTGACCCGGGCTCTGGCCCAAGAAACGGTGAGCTTTAAGACGCATGCAGCGAGCCCTGTGGCAGTCGAAATTTTGTTAACAAACGCCGGGGAACTTGGCCGCATTCCAAATCCGCCGATGCCCCGGATACTCGATACGTCAATGTTTGCTGCGTGGACGATTGTCTCGTCTATTAGTGAAGAGTGGCAGTTCTCGCCGCAGGCCGAGCTCCCCGGAAGAGTGTGTGTCGACGTTCAAGGTTTTGTTCGCGACCCCGGCAACTTTGGCGGCAAACGTCAGTGGGGAGGGCCTCCGGGCTCCGCCATTCGGCCGTACTGTTTGAAAGGCACGCGCCAAGAGATGCAATATATTGAGCCGGCGCTACTCGAGGAACAGAAACAGCGGCTACTGGTGATTACCGATGGCTCGGAAGGCGTTGAGCTCTATTTTGGCGGCGAACGCTGTAAAGTGCGATGTCCCCGGGTGGTTGCCTCGACTGATACTGTTGGCGCTGGCGACACGTTCTTTGGCCACTTTATCGCGCGGTTGGCCAAGGGGGCCGAACCGTCGACTGCCGCCAAGTACGCCGCCCGTCAGACGGTAGCTTTTTTGGAGCGCAAAAGCACGAATTCGACTAATCCTGTAACTGAAGTATAATGGGGATAATTATGGCATTACCTACTCAACCTTATAAAGGGGCGCGCGATTTTTACCCCGAAGATAAACGCTTACAAAAGTATATGTTTGCCGCCATGCGTCGCGTGGCCGAGCGCTTTGGCTATGAGGAATACGACGCGCCGATTCTTGAGCCGCTCGAGCTATTTTTAGCCAAAACAGGCGAAGAAATCGTCAACGAACAAACATACACCTTTACCGACCGTGGCGGCCGCCAAGTGGTAATCCGCCCAGAGATGACGCCCACCGTGAGCCGCATGGTCGCCGGCAAGCGCCAAGAGTTGGCGTATCCGTTGCGTTGGTACTCAATTCCCAACCTCTGGCGCTACGAGCGACCACAGCACGGCCGTCTGCGCGAGCACTGGCAGCTCAACGTCGACATTTTTGGCGTGGGCAACCTGTTGGCCGAGGCTGAGGTGATCCAAGTAGTCGACGGTATTCTTAAGGCCGTAGGCGGCACGCACGACATGTATACCATCCGCGTCAGCAGCCGCAAGCTTATGGACTTTATCTTTAGCCAATACTTACACCTCGACGGCGTGCAGACGCACATGGTCAGTAAACTCGTCGACCGCATGCACAAGCTGCCGCGCGAAACGTTCTTGGCCGAAGTAGACGCGGTATTTACTCCCAGTCAGCGCGATGCTCACGCGAGCGAAAAGTTGTTAGGCCTGCTCAAGACTAAAACCATTGAGCACCTGCCCGAAGTTATCCGTCAGAGCACGCCGGCTATGGAGCTGCAAGAGTTGCTGCACACGTTGCGCGAGGCACACATCTCCAACGCAGTTTTTGATCCGACTATTATGCGTGGATTTGATTACTACACCGGCATTGTGTTCGAAGTCTTTGACGAGAACCCTGACAATAATCGTTCAATGGCTGGGGGCGGCCGTTACGATGGCCTCGTAGGGCTATTCGGAGTAGAACCCGTACCAACCGTAGGCTGGGCTATGGGCGACGTCACCCTCCAAAGTTTTATCCAAGGCCACAAATTGTTGCCCGCCCTCCGGCCCGAAACCGACGTATATGTGGTGCTCATCGGTAACGTCTATGCCGACGCACAAAGGGTTATCGCCGAAATGCGCGACATGGATGTGAACGTGGCCGTCGACATCAGCGACGCCAAAACCGAAAAGCAACTCAAAATGGCGGTTAAGAAAGGCGTGCACTATGCCATGTTCATCGGCGAAAAAGAGATTAAAGAAGAACAGTACGAGATTAAAAACTTGATGACTGGCGTTGCCGAGCGTCATAGTGTGGCGCGCATCGTGAGTATCGTCAAAGACTATCGCGGCGATGAATAAACAGAACTGGCAAAAGCCGCTCTAATCTGTTACAGTTGGTACTTATGCAAGTTACTAAGAAGAATCTAACCGACACCAAAGTACAGTTAAAACTAGTAGCCGACGATTTTGAGTTGCTGCGCACCCTTAAAGAGCAGACACTTAAGGCGCTCGGGGCTGACGTTAAGATTCAAGGCTTCCGAGTCGGCAAAGCGCCGCTTGCCATCCTCGAGAAGAACCTTGACTCTACGCGCGTGCAAAGCGAATTTTTGGACCGCGCCATCAACAAGCTGTACGTTGATGCATTAGACCAAGAAAAGCTGCGTCCCGTTGAGCAGCCCGAGGTTAAAATCCTCAAATTTGTACCCTATGACCAGCTCGAAGTTGAAGTCCAAGTAGAGGCTGTAGGCAAAATCACCTTGCCGGACTACAAAAAGATACGTTTGAGCGCCGAAAAGGTGAGCGTGGCAGCCAAAGAAATTGACGATGTTATAACCCAACTGCGCGCCCGCGAGGCCGAGCGCAAAGAAGTAGCCCGCGCCGCCAAAAATGGCGACCAAGTGACTATCGACTTCGTGGGTATAGACGCCAAAACCAAGGAGTCGATTGCCGGTGCCGACGGCAAGGACTACCCTCTGACTCTAGGTAGCAACACGTTTATCCCTGGCTTTGAGCCGGAAGTAATCGGCCTTAAGGCAGGTGACGAGAAAACCTTTACCATAACGTTCCCTAAAGACTACGGCGCTGCCTCACTGCAGAATCGCAAAGTGAGTTTTACGGTGACTGCTAAGAAAGTAGACGAATTGGTAGAGCCCAAACTCGACGACGCGTTTGCGACTAAGGTCGGCCCCTTCAAGACGGTTACTGAGCTCAAAGACGACATTAAAAAAGAGCTCACCGCCCGCAAAGAGCAAGATGCCGAGCAAAAGTTTAATGACGAGCTCATTACGCAGATTGCCAATAAAGCCAAGGTTGCTATCCCCGAAGTACTGGTAGACGAGCAAGTGGCGCGTCTGATTCAGGACCAACGTCAGAATGTGATGTACCAAGGCCTAACTTGGCAAGACTACCTCAAACAAGAAGGCGTTACCGAAGAGCAGTTTAAGGCCGAGCAGCGCCCCGCAGCCGAGCTGCGCGTCAAAGCCGGTCTGGTTTTAGCCGAAATCGCCGAAGCTGAGCGGGTAGATATTACCTCCCAGGAACTGACCAACTACATGGCTGCACTCAAGGCTCGCTACACCGATCCCCAAATGCAGGCCCAGTTGGCCAAGCCCGAAGCACAGCGCGAGATTGCCTCGCGCCTCCTGACCGAAAAAACGGTGGCTAAGCTCACCGCATATGCTCGAGCTTGATACCCATCCTCGCCAATTGGCTATAGATGACATTGTGCCTGACCTTTGGGCGCAATGGGTACTAACCAATCCGAACGTCGGCCCCTTTGAATATATAGACGCGGTCAGCGCCCTATCCGAGCCGGCCGCCGCGGCTCTATATGAGGTGTTCTGCGCCAGAGCTGACGACGATGACAGTATGTATACAAACGCCCTATTTGGCCTATGGGAGCTGAGCGAACAGTTCGGCGCCAGCCCGGGTCATACCGAAGCGGTGACAGCCATCTGCTTGTTGAGCTGTCTCGCATCGATGCCGTTATGGACCTGAGCCCCGAAGACAGCCAGTTACGGACGGAGTGTGCCGTGACCTGCGTGGCAATGCTGGATGAAGCATTCCTACTGGGCGCGCGCAGCCACTCAAGAGCAGATAGCTAGCACTCTTGACTGCCGAGTGCTAATTATCTATACTGATACACATGAACACTCCAACTAGCATTTTGATCCCAACCGTAATTGAGAGCGACGGCCGCACCGAGCGCGCCTACGACATCTACAGCCGCCTTCTAAAAGACCGCATTATCTTTTTAGGCTCGGACGTTAACGAGCACACCGCCAACCTTGTGGTTGCCCAGTTCTTGTTCTTGCAAGCCGAAGACGCCAAAAAGGACATTTTCTTTTACATCAACAGTCCTGGTGGCAGTGTGTACGACGCACTCGCCATCTACGACACAATGCAGTATGTCACCAACGACGTGCAAACCGTAGGAATCGGCGTACAGGCTTCGGCCGCAGCCTTCTTGCTCAGCAGCGGCACCAAAGGCAAGCGCTTTACATTGCCTAATGCCACAGTAATGATTCACCAACCGTCTAGCGGCACCCGCGGTAAAGTTACCGATATGGAGATTGACCTCAAAGAAGGCCTGCGCATCAAGCATCGCCTTAACGAGATTATGGCCCGCAACACCGGTCAAAAGGTAGAGAAGATCGCCGCAGACATGGAGCGCGATTACTGGATGACCGCCGAAGACGCCAAGAAGTACGGCATCATCGACAAGGTCATCACTACCCCACCCAAAGCCTAGCGTCTACAAACTCCATCTTTAGCATTGCTTTGTAGGGTGTACGCGCCTATAATGCGGACAATCTTAAGGATGTTCCGAAGCAGATGCGTATCATACAAGATGTGGCCACCTATGGAAAAGGTGCCGGTGCGGTGCACATCGCCGAGGTACGCCCTCCTGCCCCCGGCGCAATGCCCTACAGTAACTCCTGGAACGTTAGCGCTGTTGCTTCCCAGATAGCTCCTTACTTACAGATTGATCGGCTAGGTGAACACTACCTTTTTGAAGATCAAATAGCCAGCCACATGGCACAGCCAGACAAGAACGGGCAATACGCGATTGCATACGAAAGTGGATCAACGCGCGTGTTAGCCTTTAGCTTCACCAGGGCAGTGCGCACCGGGCGTCTTAATATGGGCACTCCAAATGCTACCGTCTTTGAACAGTTTGGAACAACTTGGCCTAAGGAAGGCGACTTGCGCCAAGAGGCAAATAAGCATCCAGCCGATCCAGATATCAGGTGGCGGGGCTGCGCTGCCCTAGCGCATTACGTGACTGCGTCGTTGTCCGCAAGCCGGCTTGTACTGATACCGGACTACTTTAACGATTCACGCCACGGTTATTTTTTCGAATGTGCGGGATTTAGGCCGGTGCTTCGGCGCAACGGAGAACCTGGCCCGGAATGGGGTAGCGGCGACTGCGTGCTTTACGGTACAGCCGGCGACATCGCGGGGTCGGTGCGCGCCATGTATCTCGACCTATTGGGCGGCCCAGGCGTGGCCGATGCTTGACAATTGATTTGTCTTGCTTCACAATCTTAACCTAAGAAGTAGTGTAAGCAGGCAGTGCTTAGAGTTGTAGCAAATATGCAGAACTCATATATCGGCACCAAACACGGCGGGCTTAGGATCTTCGCGCGAAAAATCTTAACACATCATCAGTAGTAGCCTTGCTTAGTACTCAGTATTAAGCAGGGCCTCTGCGCGTTTACAAGCGTGCAGGGTAACAAGGGGAATAACTGCATTTATGGCGAAAAGCACCAAGAACGCTAAACAGCAAAGCGCTCGTGTGTACTACACCGCCCAAGATGACGCCATCGACCTAGGCAACTTAGTCGATCACCAAAACAAGTCCTTCCAGTGGTTTGTGGAAGAGGGCTTGGGCGAACTTTTGGCGGAAATTAGTCCAATAGACGACTACACCGGAGCAAAATTAAGCCTAGCATTTAAGGATTATCACTTTGACAGTCCTAAAATGGCTGAGGCAGACGCGCGCGAAAACAATGTGAGCTTCGAGGCTCCATTAAAAGCCAAAGTCGAGTTGACCAACAAGGTCACCGGCGAGGTCAAAGAACAAGAAATTTATTTGGGTGACTACCCGTGGATGACCGACCGCGGGACGTTTGTGATCAACGGCGCCGAGCGCGTCGTGGTTTCGCAGCTGATCCGTTCGGCTGGCGTATTCTTTACGGCTGACCAACACGGCGCCACTAGCCTGTACGGCGCTAAGGTCATTCCTGGCCGTGGTGCTTGGCTTGAGTTTGAGACCGCCGCAGCCGGCGGCCTCTTTGTTAAGATCGACCGTAAGCGCAAGATCGCAGTCACCACATTGCTGCGCGCTTTGGGCATGACCGAAGCGGCAATGAAGGACGCCTTTAAGCACGTCGACACCGGCAAGCTTAACTACCTGCAAGCTACGCTCGACAAAGACCCTACTCGTGGCCAGAGCGACGCCCTCATTGAGGTCTATCGTCGTCTGCGCCCGGGCGACCTCGCCACCGTCGACAACGCCCGCGCTTTGATCGAAAACATGTTCTACAACTTTAAGCGGTTCGACTTTTCGCGCGTGGGCCGCTACAAGATCAACAAACGTTTGAATTTAGACGTGCCAAACACCGCCGAAAATCGCGTGATGCGCCTTGAGGACCTCGTGGCAATTGTGACCGAGCTTATCCGCCTCAACATCACGCAAGAGCCGGCCGACGACATCGACAGCCTGGCGAACCGCCGCGTGAAGTTGGTGGGTGAGTTGGTGCAGCGCCAGTTCCGCATCGGCCTCCTCCGCATGGAGCGCAACACTAAAGACCGCATGAGTATGAGCGAAATCGAGACCGTAACCCCCGGCCAGCTGATTAACGCCCGACCAGTAGTGGCTGCAGTGCGCGAATTTTTCGCTAGCTCTCAGTTGAGCCAGTTCATGGACCAAATTAACCCTCTTAGCGAACTCGCACACAAACGCCGTCTGAGCTCCATGGGACCAGGCGGCTTATCACGTGAGCGCGCTGGCTTTGAAGTCCGCGACGCCCATGCTACTCACTATGGCCGCATTTGTGCCGTCGAAACGCCAGAAGGTGCCAACATCGGTTTGGTGTCCAACCTGGCTAACTATGCGCGTATTAACGAATACGGCTTCGTAGAGACTCCATACCGCAAAGTTATTAACGCCGTCACCGCAAAAGATGCAGTTGGTCACATCGCCAGCGTTAATTTGGAAGACGCCAAAGGCAAAACCATCGTTAAAGCCGGTAAGACCATCACCAAAGACGACGCTGCCAAGCTCGCCCGTGTCGAAGGTCGCGTTACCTGGCCGGTAAAAGCCAAAGTGACTAACGACGTTATGTACCTCGACGCCGCTGCCGAAGAGTCGGCTGTGATCGCCGGTATTGGTAACGAAGTCGACGCCAACGGCTACTTTGTGCAAGAACGCATCGGCGCTCGCACCCAGCTTAAGCCGGGTGAAGCCGACGCCAACGACGTCACGCACATGGACGCCGCTCGCAACCAGATTATTGGTTCGAGCGCCGGCCTGATTCCGTTTATCGAGAAGAACTATGTGTACCGCTCATTGATGGGTTCTAACCAGCAGCGCCAAGCCGTGCCGCTCATCCAGCCGATGGCGCCGATTGTCGGTACCGGACTCGAAGGCTCTGCCGCTCGCAACACCGGTCAAATGGTGTTGGCTGAGGCCGACGGTGAAGTTGTTAAGGCCAACGCTCAAGAAGTGATTGTTAAATACTCTGACGGCAACATTAAATATGAGCCACAGCACTTTATCCGTTCCAACGAAGGCACCAGCATTAACCAGAAAGTTGTCGTGAACACCGGCGACAAGGTAAAAGTGGGCGACTCTCTTATCGAAGGCATGTCTATCCAGGACGGCGAGCTCGCCCTTGGCAAAGACCTGATCGCGGCCTTTATGCCTTGGAATGGTTACAACTTCGAAGATGCCATTATCATCAGCCGCAAGCTGGTGGAAGACGACACACTTACCAGCATCCACATCGTTGACTTTATGATTGAAGTCCGCGAGACCAAGCTGGGCCCAGAAATTGTCACCCGCGACATTCCGAATGTCTCTGAAGACGCTTTGCGTCACCTCGACGACGAAGGCATCGTGCGTATCGGCGCTGAGGTTCACCCTGGCGACATCTTGGTAGGTAAGATTACTCCTAAGGGTGAGCAAGAATTGTCTAGCGAAGAGCGCTTATTGCGCGCCATCTTTGGTGAAAAAGCCAAAGAAGTCCGCGACACCTCACAGCGTATGAGCAACGGCAAGCACGGTAAAGTGGTTGGCGTTAAGGTGTTCAGCCGCGAAAACGGCCACGAACTGAAAGCCGGCGTGCTGATGCAAATCCAGGTCTTTGTAGCCCAGATGCGCAAGATTAGCGTCGGCGACAAACTTGGTGGACGCCACGGTAACAAGGGTGTTATCGCTCGCATTTTGCCGATCGAAGACATGCCATTCATGGCCGACGGTCGCCCCGTAGACATCGTGCTTAACCCGCTTGGTGTGCCAGCTCGTATGAACCTTGGCCAGTTGTTCGAAAGCCACTTAGGCATGGCCGCTCGCGCCCTCGGCATTAAAGTTGCCAGCCCGTCATTTAACGGCGTGCCCGCCGACAAGATCCGCGAACTGCTCAAAGAAGTTGATCTGCCCGAAGACGGCAAGCAACAGTTGTATGACGGTCGCACCGGCGAAGCCTTTGCCGAGCGCAGCACCGTTGGTAGCATGTACATGATCAAGCTCAACCACATGGTGGCCGACAAGATCCACGCCCGCTCAACCGGTCCATACACCATGGTTACTCAGCAGCCGCTCGGCGGTAAGGCCCAAAACGGTGGCCAGCGCTTTGGTGAGATGGAGGTGTGGGCCCTCGAAGCGTATGGCGCCGCCAGCACGCTGCAAGAAATCCTGACCATTAAGTCCGATGACGTCTACGGTCGCTCTAAGGCTTACGAATCGATCATTAAAAAGACCGCAATTGTTGGGCCCAAGGTGCCAGAAAGCTTTAACGTGCTTGTTAAAGAACTGCAAGGCCTTGGCCTCAAGGTAGACCTCGTAGCTAACAGCAAGGTAGTCGACGCCGAAGAAGTGCTCGCTACTAACGTGCGCGACGAAGCTGCTCATCAAGCCGACGTTACTGTCCCCGCCCCGATTGTCTCTGACGTTGACGTAACCGAAGAAACCGCTGCCGACGAATTTATGGTAATGGAAGATGAAGTTACCGACGAAGAAGAAAACATTGCTCCGCTCGAAACAGTAGACGAGGAATTCTCGGTTACCGAAACAGACGAAGTTAACGAAGAGGAGGTAGCATAATGAGGCGCTATTCATACGGCACCAACATTGCCGACTTTGACGCAGTGCGCTTGGCAGTAGCCAGTGCTGCCGACATTTTGGACTGGTCATACGGCGAGGTTACCAAGCCAGAGACCATTAACTACCGTACCCAAAAGCCCGAGCGCGATGGCTTGTTCTGTGAGCGCATCTTTGGGCCAGTTAAAGACATCAACCCGCACGACGCCAAGTATAAGGGCGTGCGTAGCCGCGAAGCTGCCGTCGATAAGAATGGCGAACTTGTTACCAAGAGCATCGTGCGCCGTGAGCGCATGGGCCACATCAGCCTGGCTGTGCCGGTTGCCCACATCTGGTTCCTCCGCGGTACTCCATCGGCCATCGGCCTATTATTGGGCGTAACCGTTAAGAACTTGGAGCGTGTGGCATACTTTGCCAGCTACATCATTAAGCGCGTTGACGCCGTCAAGCGCGACAAATATCGTGCCGACAAAGAGGCCGAATTTGCAGCCGCTAAAGAAGCCATCAAGCTGCGCTACGAAAAAGAAGCTGAAGCTCCAGAAGCAAACGTTAAGGCCTTGGCCGAAATGCAAACCAAGGAGATGACCGAGCTCGAGAAAGAGTTTGACGCCCTTAAAGTTCAGTTCGACAGCCTCGAAAAGCTGCACCTTATCAGCGAAGCCGACTACCGTGGTTTGCCAGATGAGCTGCGCAGCCTGGTTGACGTGGGTATGGGCGGCCAATCGCTTAAAGCATTGCTCGACGAGATCGACCTTAAGAGTTTGATCAAAGAGCTGACTGTCGAGTCAGAAGAGGCCAAGGGCCAACGCAAGAAGAAGATCATGAAGCGCCTGCGCCTGCTCGAAAGCATGGAGCGCGCCAACATCGAACCAGGCAGCATGTGCCTGAGCGTGTTGCCGGTTATTCCGCCCGACCTTCGTCCGATGGTTCAACTCACCGGCGGCCGCTTTGCGACATCTGACCTTAACGACCTATACCGTCGCGTTATCAACCGCAACAACCGCCTTAAGAAGCTGATCGAGCTCAACGCTCCTGAAGTTATCCGTCGCAACGAACAGCGTATGCTGCAAGAAGCCGTAGACGCGTTGATCGACAACAACAGCGCCCGCTCTGGCCGCGCTGTGGCCGCTACTGGTCAGCGCCGCCGCCTCAAGTCTTTGAGCGATATGCTCAAGGGCAAGCAGGGACGCTTCCGCCAGAACCTACTCGGTAAGCGCGTAGACTACTCCGGCCGCTCGGTAATTGTTGCCGGCCCAGAACTTAAGATCAACCAATGTGGTTTGCCTAAGATGATGGCGCTTGAACTGTTCAAGCCATTCGTTATTGGCGAGCTCATCTTCCGCGAGCAAGCCCACAACATTCGTAGTGCCACGCGCATGATCGAAACCGGCGAAATCGCCGTATGGGACGCGCTGGACGAAGTGGTGCACGGCAAGTACGTGTTACTCAACCGCGCTCCATCCTTGCACCGTTTGAGCATTCAGGCCTTCCAGCCGGTGCTCATCGAAGGCCGTGCTATCCAGCTCCACCCGTTGGTATGTAAGGGCTTTAACGCCGACTTCGACGGCGACCAGATGGCCGTTCACTTGCCCCTGAGCGACGACGCTCAGGCCGAAGCCAAGAACATCATGGCTGCCAACCGCAACTTACTTAAGCCAGCAGACGGTACCCCAATCTTGTACATCGAACAAGACATGGTGCTCGGCTGTTACTACCTGACGTTTGAACGCGCCAGTGTTTCGGCCCCCGCTAAGTCGTACTTAAGTATCGACGAAGCGTTGATGGCTTATGACAACGGTCTGATTAAGTTGCAGAGTTACGTTAAGCTGCCATTCCGCGGCGAACAGCGCGACACCACTTTGGGCCGCGTATTGTTCAACGAAGTATTCCCCGAAGATTTCCCCTTCCAAGACGACGCCATGACCAAAAAGAAACTGCAGCGCGTGATGGCTCTGGTGTACCAAAAGTACGGCCAAGACAAAACGGCTGAGATTGCCGACGAACTTAAAGACCTCGGCTTCCACTATGCCACGGTCAGCGGTATTTCGATGGGTATGGGCGACTTTACCCCGATCGAAGGCCTGAGTGGGGCTATTTCCGAGGGTGATGTGCGCGCCGCTGCCATCTCCGACCAGTTCGAGCAAGGCTTTATTACCGACGACGAGCGTCATCGCCTAACGGTTGACACGTGGACCAAGGTAGACAACAAGGTGCAAGAAATGCTGGCCGCACAAATTGCCGGCCAAGACACTACTACCGCTATTTCGATTACCTCCGGCGCCCGCGGTAACATCTCTCAGATGAAGATGTGTGTGGGTATGCTCGGTGTCTTTAGCGACGCCGCTGGCCGCGTTATCGAACTGCCGATTAAGTCCGGTTACATCCAAGGTCTCGACCCGCTGGAATACTTTACTGGTACTCGTGGTACCCGCAAGGCACTTATCGACATCGCTCTTAAGACTGCCGACGCCGGTTACCTGACGCGCCGCTTGGTAGACGTTGCTCAAGACGTATTTACGATTGACGGTGACGATTCAGCCGAACTCGACCCCGGCTTTAGCATGTTCCGTTCCGACGCCAACGAGATTGGCGTCGGCTACGGTGTGCGCCTGGAAGGTCGCTATGCTGCCGTAGCAGTTAAGGGCCACCTCAAGCGTGGTGAACTTATCACCGCTGCTAAGGCCAAAGCTATTGAAGCCGACGAAACCATCGACGGCATCAAGATCATGAGCGTCTTAAGCGCCACCAGTGTGCACGGCGTACCGCAAAAATCGTATGGTGTTGACCCGGCAACCGGCGAAATGGTTGCCTCGCACCACCCGATTGGCGTTATTGCTGCTCAATCCATCGGTGAGCCTGGCACGCAGCTGAGCCTCGACTCCAAGCACCGTTCCGGTGCTGTGGTAGCCGACGACACCGCTCAGGGTCTATCCCGTGTAGAAGAGTTGTTCGAAATCCGCACCCCGAAGGGCCAAGCCTACCTTACCGACATCACTGGCACCGCCACCGTGTGGGAAGAAGGCGAACGCTACATCGTGCAGGTCACTGCTAAAGACAAAGCCAACATCACCTTTAAGCTTGGTGAACGTATGGCTAAGGTCCGCAGTGGCTCCGACGTTGCCATCGGCGACGTTGTAGCCAGCATGCAAGACGGCTCCGAGCCGATCGTAGCTCCAATGGCCGGCAAGATCGAGGTAACCGACAAAGCGGTTATTATCAACCCGTCTGGCCAGAGCGTAGTCCGCTACGAAATCCCTGGCTTTAAGCAGATCATGGTGAAGGACGGCGACGAAGTAGTTGCCGGCCAGCGCTTGACCAACGGTTCGATCAACCTGCCTGAGCTGATGCGCTTGCAAGGTGTTGAATCCACGCAGCGCTACATAATGAACGAAATCCTGCACATCTTTGCCGCGCAGGGCCAGAACATCGCCGACAAGCACCTCGAAATCATCGTGCGTCAGATGTTCAGCCGTGTACAGGTAGAAGAAGCAGGCGATAGCGAATTTGTTACCGGCGACGTCGTCAGCAAGCTAGCCGTCGTGGAAGCCAATGATGAACTGACCACTGCCCACAAGACGCCGGTTAAGTACAACCAGCTAATCCTCGGTATCACCAAAGCATCCCTAAGCACCGACTCGTTCCTGAGCGCCGCGTCGTTCCAAGACACCACGCGTGTGTTAATTGGCGCTGCTACTTCCGGCCGCATCGACAAACTGTTCGGCCTTAAAGAGAACGTTATCTTGGGCCGTAAGATCCCCGTAGGTACCGGTTACGGCGCCCGCGCCCGCGACCAAGCAGCCGCTGCCGAAGCGCTTGCTCTTGAGCAGTAAAGCTGTTAAAATTAGTTCATTACCAATAAGTAATCCGAGCCAGGTGGCACCAACGCTTAAGCAGAGTTGGCACTCGCTAAGCGTTCACCTATGGCAGCAGATTACACCCATTTAAGGAGTATAAATGCCAACAATCAACCAACTTGTCCGCAAGCCGCGGGTTAAGGTGACTACCAAAAGTAAGTCGCCGGCTCTGCAGCGTGTGGTCAACAGCCTCAAAACCACCTCATACGAGAAGGCCTCGCCCCTTAAGCGCGGTGTCTGTGTGAAGGTAACCACTAAAACCCCCAAGAAGCCAAACTCGGCCCTTCGTAAGGTTGCCCGCGTGCGCCTTACCGACGGTTACGAAGTATGGGCTTACATTGGCGGCGAAGGCCACAACCTGCAAGAACACGCTGTTGTGCTTGTGCGCGGTGGCCGCGTTAAGGACTTGCCGGGTGTCCGCTACCACATTGTGCGTGGCGCACTCGACCTCCAAGGCGTACAAAATCGCAAGAAGGCCCGCAGCAAATACGGTGCCAAGAAGGAGAGCAAGTAATGCCTCGCCACAAGACTAAAGCGCTAGTGCGCGACGTTGCTCCCGACCGCTTGTACAGCAATGTGCAAGTAGCCCGGATTATTAACCGCGTGATGCGTGACGGCAAAAAGCAAATTGCAGAACGCCTGGTATACACCGGCATGGAAAAAGCCGCTCAGAGGCTTAAAGTAGACAATCCGTTGGAAGTTTTTGAGCAAGCACTTAAGAACATCCAACCGCACATGGAAACCCGCAGTCGCCGCGTTGGCGGCGCGAACTACCAGATTCCGTTTGAAGTTCGCGGCCAACGCCAGCAGCACCTTACCACGATGTGGTTTGTGCAAGCTGCCCGTTCCCGCAAGGGCATGAGCATGGCCGACCGCC
The DNA here is from genome assembly GCA_035479875.1 of Patescibacteria group bacterium. GTDB lineage: Bacteria > Patescibacteriota > Saccharimonadia > Saccharimonadales > UBA4665 > PMNU01. Next base: position 31,263 of record DATIIH010000011.1, read on the forward strand.
TAGCGGCCGAGTTTGTGGAAGCCTTTAACAACCAGGGTGCGGCTGTCAAGAAGAAGGAAGACACCCACAAGATGGCCGAAGCCAACCGCGCATTCGCCCACTTTGCGAGGACGTAGTCTATGGCCGTGGCTCCGGAAGGATGGAGAATAGCCGACATTAATTTAAACATGCACGGCAATGGCACATCTCTTCTTGTAGATACAGCCACGGGCGCAGTCATGGCTCTCCGCGTCACAAATGGGGGCGATAATGCTTCGAGTCGGGCCGATGGAACAACCATCGAATGGACTGGTGGTATGGATGACGTCCGAACGTGCGAGACAACCGTGCGTCCGCCTATTGCCGCCACGGAGCAACTGCGCCCTGTCCTCGAGACATTTGCAGGCTTCGTCGGCACGATTACAACAAGGGCGGCGTAAAGTTTTACGAAGGACCTAGAGATAGGTTATTAGGAGCCTCAGATTATGCCGTACAATGAACAGGCGCAGCCTGTATTTTGTGACAACTGCACCGCCACGGGTGACTATCTTGGGCCGCCAAACCCAGATCACTTTATGCTCATAGTCGAGACACTGCCAATAGGCGATACGCCCGAAAAACGTTTGGCGGGGAATCTCGGTTATACTGTAGAGGCGTATGGCTGCTTTGCCAGCCGGCGACATCGCAGAGCGGAACTATCTAGCACGGATGCGCCAGGGTATGATAGGCTTTCAAGCGACTCTGGCGCGGCGCATATGTATATGGACCTTGCGGGTTATAGAGGTGGAGACGAACCTCCCAGACAGGCTCGCGACCGCGAAGTGGGTGAACGGATTTGTCAATATATAGGTGCCTGCACGGGCCCGCAGACCGTCGATGGTCGCCCTGCATGCCCTGCGCTAAATGCCCAAGCACTAGATAGAGCAGCGACATATGTGTTGGCTAAGTCGTTTGGTATACCGCCAGAAGAGATTTAATCACCACTGTTAATTCAGGGCGCATCATGATACAATAAGCCGTAACTTGTTGTCCGATAATCTACAAAGCATCGGGCAGCCTGAGCAACAAATAACGAGGACGTATGGCAGGAAAAGTTCAAATTCAAGACATCAGAAACATCGGTATTATCGCGCATATTGACGCCGGTAAAACCACCACCACTGAAGGTATTTTGTACCGCACTGGTTTGAAGCACAAAATTGGTGCAGTGCACGATGGTGCAACCACCACCGACTGGATGGAACAAGAGCGTGAGCGCGGCATCACTATTGTGTCTGCGGCTGTAACGTGTTTTTGGAAGGGCAAGCAGATCAACATTATCGACACTCCCGGCCACATCGACTTCACCGTCGAGGTGGAGCGCTCTTTACGCGTGCTCGACGGCGCCTGCGTAGTGTTCGATGGCAAAATGGGTGTGGAATCTCAATCCGAAACCGTTTGGCGCCAGGCCGACAAGTACGGTGTGCCGCGCATCTGTTTTATCAACAAGATCAACCAAACCGGCGGTGACTTCTACAAATCGCTCGAGAGCATTCACAACCGTTTGAACAAGCGCGCCTTCCCGGTGCACCTGCCCATCGGTTTTGAGCAAAGCATCAACGGTATTGTTGACCTCGTTGCCATGAAGGCCTACACCTACAAAGACTTTACCGACCACGAACTGGTTGAGGGCGAAATCCCCGCCGACATGATGGACCAAGTAAAACGCGCCCGCAGCCTGCTTATCGAAAACGCCGTATCCGAAGACGAAGCCATGCTCGAAAAATACTTCGAAGTTGGCGAAGAAGGCCTTACCGAAGTCGACATCAAACACGCCATCCGTACCGCAGTCCTTGGTGGCAAATTCTACGTTGTTACCGGCGGCGACGGCCGTGGTGTAATTGTAGAAAAAGTGCTCGACTTGGTCGTTGACTACCTGCCAGCTCCTACCGACCGCTCCAACACCTGGGGCACACACCCCAAGACGGGCGAAGAAGTCGAGCGCAAGCACAGTGGTAGTGAACCGTTCAGCGCACTGGCGTTTAAGATCACTACCGACCCGTTTGTGGGTAAGCTGGCGTACTTCCGGGTATACTCCGGCAAGATTGTTGCTGGCTCGTACATCCTAAACAGTTCGACTGGCGAAAGAGAGCGCGTGGGCCGTATTGTGCGCTTGCACGCCGACAAGCGTGAAGACGTTACCGAAGTCGACGCTGGCGACATTGCTGCCATCGTGGGCCTTAAGGGCACTACTACTGGCCACACCCTTTGCGATCCCACCAACCCGATTGTGCTCGAGAGCATTGTCTTCCCAGACCCCCCGGTGAGCATCGCTATCGAACCTAAGACCAAGTCCGACCAAGAAAAAATGGGCATTGCCCTCCAACGTTTGGCCGAAGAAGACCCAACCTTCCGTATCCGCGTGGACGACGAAACCGGCCAGACCATTATTAGCGGTATGGGCGAGCTCCACCTTGAGATTTTGGTAGATCGCATGAAGCGTGAGTTTAATGTGGAGGCCAACATCGGCCAGCCGCAGGTTGCGTACCGCGAAACCATTCGCAAAGACGCCGTGGAGATCCAAGGCAAGTTTGTGCGTCAATCTGGTGGTCGTGGTCAATATGGTGACGTATCCCTCCGTCTGTCCCAAAACGAAATGGGCAAGGGCTTTGAGTTTATCAACAGCATCAAGGGTGGCGTTATCCCTGGCGAATACATCAAGCCGATTGAGCAAGGTGTTGTCGAAGCCATGGCCAACGGTGTGCTCGCCGGTTACCCCGTTGTAGACATTAAGGTTGAGCTATTTGATGGCTCCTATCACGAAGTCGACTCATCCGAAATGGCCTTTAAGATCGCCGGCTCGATGGCGCTCCAAGAGGGTGTTAAGAAAGCCAGCCCGGTGTTGCTTGAGCCGATCATGAAGGTCGTAGTTGTGACTCCTGAGGAGTTCATGGGCGACGTCATTGGCGACCTCAACAGCAAGCGTGGCCGCATCGAAAGCATGGAAGACCTCTCGGCTGGCGCTAAAGAGATCACCGCTTTTGTGCCTTTAGGTGAGATGTTTGGTTACACCACCAACCTGCGCTCTATGACGCAAGGCCGGGCCAGCTCTAGCATGGAATTGCACCACTACGAAGACGTTCCACCGAACGTTACCCAGGCAATCATCGCCAAAAACGCTAAATAGAAGGGCGAGCCTGTATAAAAACGCCGCACCGGTTGCGGCGTTTTTAGTATTGGAGGCTCAAGAACTCTTGGCCGGGCAGAATGACCACAGCCAGCTCTTCTTCTCTACTGGTGGGGAATTCGTGCCGGTATTGTATCGCGCCGGCTAGCGAGAGTGCGCCAGCCCAGTTAGTTTTAGGGCCAATTCTAGTCAATACGCCAGCCGCGTGTGCAAGTTCGGCGTTGGATACTTTTACGTTGTGGTGAACGAAGTCGGGGCTGGTAAGGATTGGTCTAATCACAGTGTCCAGCTCCTCAACTCCAGCAACTGCTTGCGATACGCCGGTTACTGATACTTTAAAGTGCGGGTATTCAAGTTTGATTTGCCTAAAACCGCAAGCAACCCCTGCGCCGAGTCTGCCAGCTCCAAGCGGCAAGAAAACACGTATGAGCTGGTCAGGCCAAATGGGGAAGTGACTCCGTCCAGCACTAGGCCTAGACAATGAACTGGCAATTTCATGAGACATCATGGCGTAGCCGCCGAGCATAGACGCGTCGAGCGCCGGTGATAACAAAGTGCGGCGATCTTCCATGATCTCATTTACTCTTTTGCCTACGGCTTCCTCGTTGGGCTCTATGAATATACCCATATCGTTGTCCCACAGCCGATGACGCTGCGACGCGTTGAGGGCACTATCGACACACACCAGGTCGCTTTTGCACCCGCGCTGTTGGGCGGCGCGTGCGACAACCAGGGCATTTGAAGTATCAGTTGTTACAAATGCAGTGCCCGGTTCGTAGAGTTCGATCATAGCCGCCGCGCCGCGGTAAATAGAAGAGCCAGTCGGCTGCATGTGATCAAACTTGAGGTGCATGGATCCTGAACTATTTACTTCGGCCGCATAGAGCGGAGTATTTTGGACGCCCATCACCCGGTAGTATGCATCAAGCTCACTACCTTTAAGGGGCATGCTGTCGTGCACCATCGCATAGGTGCTGGCAATTTGTAACTCGTGGGTTTGTGTGTGGTGTGTCATAGCGCATAAAAATCCCCCAGTTGTCTGGGGGATGAAGTGCTTGCGTGGTCTCTTATGCGTTAGGCGCGCCAGCACTCATCACCCCGGGTGGGAATGACGAGACAAATGCGTGCAAACTGAAATAAACTCATAACGTAGCAAAGTATGCACCCAACTTGCACATTATGCAAGACATTACCCTTTACACCGCTGTAAGTTTCCGATACAATAGGCGGGTCGCTCGTGTGAGATTATCTACTCATGCAGATGCTAATACTAATTTTTAAGGAGTCATTTAATGGCAGATCAATTTGACCGTAGCAAGCCCCACGTCAACGTCGGTACCATGGGCCACGTCGACCACGGCAAGACTACTCTGACCGCCGCGATTACCCACGTACTCGCTAAGCGCCTTCCTAGCAAAATCAACGTCGCTAAGAACTACGACGAAATCGACAATGCACCAGAAGAAAAAGCTCGTGGCATTACCATCGCTACCTCGCACCAAGAGTATGAGAGCGAAAAGCGCCACTACGCTCACGTTGACATGCCAGGCCACGCCGACTACGTCAAGAACATGATCACCGGTGCTGCCCAGATCGACGGCGCTATCCTGGTGGTTGGTGCAAACGACGGTCCACTGCCACAGACTCGCGAACACGTACTGCTTGCCAAGCAAGTGGGCGTACCAAGCATCTTGGTCTTCATGAACAAGATGGACCTTGCCGACCCAGAACTCGTCGAACTCGTTGAGGAAGAAATCCGCGACCTGCTCGAAAAGAACGGTTTTGACCGTAACTGCCCGATCATCAAGGGTTCGGCAACCAAGGCTCTCGAAGGCGACGCCGCTTCCGAAGACGCTATTATGGAACTCGTTAAGGCTATGGACGACTACGTTCCTGAGCCCAAGCGCGACCTCGACAAGCCATTCCTGATGCCTATCGAAGACGTCTTTAGCATCAAGGGTCGTGGCACTGTTGCCACTGGCCGTATCGAACTAGGTGTCGTTAAGGTGAACGAAGAAGTCGAAATTGTTGGTTTGCGCGACACTCGTAAGAGCGTTGTAACCGGCGTGGAGATGTTCAAGAAGAACCTCGACCAAGGCCAGGCTGGCGACAACGTCGGTATCCTGCTCCGCGGTGTCGAGCGCGATGACATCGAGCGCGGCCAGGTGCTTTGTAAGCCCGGCAGCATTACCCCGCACACCGAGTTTGACTCCGAAGTGTACATCCTTACTAAGGATGAAGGCGGCCGTCACACGCCATTCTTCAAGGGTTACAAGCCGCAATTCTACTTCCGTACCACGGACGTAACCGGCGAAGTTGAACTGCCCGCCGACAAAGAAATGGTCATGCCGGGTGACACCATCACCTTTAAGGTTAAGTTGCTCCAACCGATCGCCATGGACGAAGGTCTGCGCTTTGCAATCCGCGAAGGCGGTCGCACAGTTGGCGCTGGTGTGGTAACCAAGATCATCAAATAACCTAACTAGCCCGAGAAGGCTCGCACATTAAGAAGGAAACAGCAAATGGTAGCAGAACCAAAGAAAGATCAAAAGCAACGTATTCGTATTCGCCTTAAGGCCTACGACCACAAAGTGATTGACCAAGCCGCAAAACAAATCGTAGACACGGCGCTCCGCACGGGCGCTACCATTGCTGGGCCCATCCCACTGCCTACCGACCGGAGCACTTTCACGGTCGTCAAGTCCCCTCATGTTTACAAGAAGGGACGAGAGCAGTTTGAGATGCGTGTCCACAAACGTCTGATCGACGTCAGCGAACCAACGCCCAAAACCATCGACAGCCTCATGAACTTGAGCTTGCCGTCGGGCGTCGACATCGAAATCAAGATGTAAGGTGCGATAAGACAAGATCATAAAAACCGCCGAGCAATCGGCGGTTTTTGCTATAGTAGCTGCATGACAGAAGTTGAGCAGATTGCATTTGTAGACGAGAACGGCAAACCGACTGGTGAGGTCGGGCCCAAGTTAGCGAGTCACACGGCCAACACTCAATTACACCTGGCGTTTTCGTGCTACATTTTCCGTCGGAGTGACGGCAAGTTTTTGGCCACGCAGCGGGCGTTATCTAAAAAGGTGTGGCCAGGCGTCTGGACCAATAGTGTATGCGGGCATCCGGCACCGGGTGAGCCGATAGAAGACGCCATTCGCCGCCGTGCCGCCTACGAAATCGGCGTGCATAACCTGCAAGACATTACCTGTATGCTACCCAATTACCGCTATACCACCCCACCGTATAACGGCATCATCGAAAATGAGTTTTGCCCTGTGTTTTTTGCGTACACGGACGAAGAGCCTGCGCCCAACGCGGAAGAAGTCGAAGCCTACAAATGGCTCGCGTGGCCGGAGTATGTGCAACTTCTTGGGGCTACCCCCGAAAATATGAGTTACTGGGCTAAAGATCAATTCTCGCAGCTACAAAATAAAGACCTGAAGCCCTTCTTACGGGCCGCCTAGGCGTGATGGGCTTGCATATACTAGTTAAACCAGTTACCATATTCGTTATGGTTCACAAACTTGTATTGCGCAGCATTTTTATTTTCAGCTTCCTCGGGCTGCGCTTCAACATGGTTGGAGCCTGAGCGGAAGCTCACAGCGCAGCCCAGTAAATAGGCTCCAACCAAGGAGCCTATTTTTAATTTTGAGAGGACTTTTTATGAAGAATGTTAGACATGATGCTTTAGGTGGACCAAATGATGAAGTGCAGGTTGGCCCAGACAGGTCCGCCTTAGAAACCGTCGTCGCTGGAATGGCAGGGCCGGTAGCGGTTGGGGGTGGCGAGGCCAGGTCGCTCGCACGGATTGATGCAATGCTGCCAGGTTGGCAGGATTCGCCCGAAGGCGTGTCAATGCTAACACGCTGGTAGCGCTTGCACCCAGACGCCGCGGCGTGCTTAAATACTGCTAATGGCTAAACCAAAAAAGCGCGCCGCGGCTAAAAGTAGCGGCAACCAAGAGCTAGACGGGTTATACCTGTTAAAACTGGCGTTGTACGTGATACTGGGATCGCTGTGGGTCAAGCTGTCGCATGGCAGCGACCTCAGCATCCCCGTGCCGGTGGGGCTGATTATCGGGCTCATTTTTGCCGCCCACGAACACTTTAAGCTGGACCGCAAAATTGAGTACGCCGTACTACTCATCGCTATGCTCGTTGGCTATTTCGCCCCTTACGGCTTATATATCAGCTTTTAGCGAGAGGCTGCACGCTAGAATATTGCTATCTGGCCTGTGAAAAGGGCGCCGATAACTTGGGCGGGCTGCCACTTAATGCCTTCAGCGGCGCGGATTGCATCGATCTGCGTTTGTGCATTAGCGGCCATCTCGGTTACGAGTCCCGCGGCTTGTCCGATAGTACCTGGCGTATATAAGCCGGGGCAACGCAATCGAGCATTGCGGGCCAGTGTTACGAAACGTCCGTCCCCCATTGGAATTGGTTGGGCCGGGCCCAATTGGGACCTGCGAGTAACCAGGCTGCGGTCGAATGTTACACAAAGATTGGGGTCAACACCGATATAATCATGGCGCCCCAGGATGCCTTCGTCGAAGCGCAACGATGCACGACCCTTAGCAGCTTCGTCCAAGTCGAGTGCGCGTATCTCGTCGGCGCTGGCTATATCAGAAATCGGCGGACCGCCGAACATCCCATCTGTCAAAACTCGGTCGTAATCCTCGCGGGCAGAGCGGCCTAGTAGTGTGGGCAGCAAAGCAGCGTAGCGCATTTGCAGAACGTCGCCCAAAAGGATTCTGCTTCCCGAGAAGAGATTTTCCGAGAGCTTGAATGTAAGAGACGCGCCCGTCCGGATGTCCTCCCGCCATTCAGGGTCATAGGTGCCAAGGTTTAGTTTTTCCAGGCGTATGTTGCTATCCACTGAGAGACAGTTGGCCACCAGACGCGCCTGTGGTGTGAGCTGCGCAGTGGCTACATCGACGAGCGGGCGCGCGGTATCGACGAGTGATGCAGTCCCTATGTCGCTTACCATGAATGGTCGACCGGTATATCCGCTACGTTCTCGCCAGTTCGATATGAAAGTTTGTGTTCCATGCTGCACTAGCGAATCACGAACCCTATGGTCTTTCATACCCTGGGCGATGAGACAGATGGCTGCTCCCAAGCTGTGATAGTTTGCCGCCTCCATCGTTTCGACATCAAGTCTGCTCGAGGCGGCAAACACGGCTTCCACGGCTCGTATATCGGGCGAGCTGGGGTCATCAAGTCTAGAGAGTTCATTACCGGCTACGGCGACGAGCGCATCAAAGGCCGGGGACGAAGGGTGTTTGTACGAATCTGCTGACATATCGCGCTATTATATAACAAAGTAGACAAGAATGTAAGTATAGCTATCGGCGGTATTGTCTGCCGCAGCTCGTTTATTGTACAATCTCCCCATGCAAGAACACTGGCTAGGGGATGCTCATGACCGAAGGCCGGTTATCGAAGTGCCTAAAGCTAAGCGGGTGCCCGAGCTGCCGTCAGACGTGATGCCCTCGCCGTCCATTGAGCCTGAAATACCGCAACTCGCTGCGCCGCCGCCTGATAGTCACGACCCTGAATACTATAAATGGCTATTCAAGTTAGCGGGTATCGATTAATATTGATCATACTGTTGGTGTAGAATTGTCTACATATTGACAAGGGGTACGTTACTCTGGTAAGATGTAACGGTATATCAAATTCCTGTACTTGGTGATTTGGGAAGGTCGAATCGTAACAGATGAGAAACCGCCCGGAGCCGAGCATTTTTATGTCAGTCGTAAGGATGTTTGGCACAGGATAAAAGACATTGGTGGCCCAAGCGTCATGTCGGAGAAACTATGAAAGCACTCATCACTCGAAAGGTAGGCATGACCAGCACGATCGCCGAAGATGGCGTTGTGCAGGCTGTTACCTTGCTTTCCGCTAGTCCCTGTGTGATTACACAGGTCAAAACCCAGGAGCCCGACGGTTATACCGCTGTGCAGATCGGTTTTGAAGAAGCAAAAAAGCAAAACGTCAATAAGGCACAACTTGGCCATTTTGCCAAGGCTGGCACCACCATTGTGCCGAAGATTATTCGCGAGTTTCGTGTAGACGAAATCACTGAAGACCTCAAGGTTGGAGAAACGATCAACCCCGAGGTCTTTTCAGTTGGCGACGAAATCGACGCCACCGGCACCTCTAAGGGTAAGGGTTGGGCTGGCACCATTAAGCGCCACAACTTCCACCGCGGTCGCAAGACCCACGGTGGCCGTTCGTATCGCCGCCCAGGTTCTATCGGCTCGATGTACCCGCAAAAGATTTTTAAGGGTAAGAAGATGGCCGGCCACATGGGCGCCGAGCAAGTAACCGTTAAGAACCTAAAGGTAGCATTTGTTGACACCGCGCTTGGTGTCATCGGTGTTACTGGCGCGGTTCCTGGCCCACGCAACGGCGTTGTAATTATCAAGGAGGCAAAATAATGGCTACTGTCTCAACTGCACCAGCATTCACCAAGAGCGGCACTAAAGCTGCGACGGCTGCCAAGCTCGACAAGTCTGTCTTTGCAGTCATGCCAGAGAACCACGAGCTCCTTAAGCTCGCATACTCTGCGTATCTCGCTAACGGCCGCGGCAACTTGGCACAAACCAAAACTCGCGGCCTTGTTAGTGGTGGTGGTAAGAAGCCTTGGAAGCAAAAAGGCACAGGCCGGGCTCGTTTTGGCTCTAGCCGTAACCCAATTTGGCGTGGCGGTGGCGTAGCCTTTGGCCCCACCGGCAACGAGAACTACTCCATTAAGGTCAACGTAACTGCCAAGCGCCAAGCTTTGCGCCAAGCTCTAAGTCTGGCTGCCAGCGAAGGTCGCATTCGTGTTATCGAAACCTTTGAATGTAAAGACGGTAAGGTTGCGCCAGTAACCAAGCTACTCGGCAAACTCGACGCTACCGGCAATGTGCTGATCGTGGTGAGCGTTAAAGACGATCTCACCGAGCGCGCTACTAACAACCTGCAAGGCGTCAAGATCACTCAGGCCAACTACTTGAGCGTCTACGACATTATGAACGCCGATGTTTTGGTGATAAGCGAAAAAGCTCTAGCCATGGTTAACGAGTGGCTCGGAGGTACCAAGTAATGAGTATGACAACTTTCCTGCGCCCTCGCCTCAGCGAGAAAACATATGGCTTGGGCATCACCAAGAATGTCTACGTTTTTGACGTACCAGCAGACGTAAACAAGCACACCGTAGCTAGCGCTGTTACCGCGCAATTTAAAGTTACTGTGCTAAAGGTCAATATTGTCAACCAAACCGGCAAAGCTAAGCGTACTGTCCGCAAGGGCGGTCGCGCGGTTGCAGGACAACGTTCTGACATCAAGAAGGCATACGTCACCCTCAAGGTTGGCGACAAGCTGCCTTTCTTTGACGAACCCGAAGAAGACAAGAAAGCGGGCAAAAAAGCCGCTACCAAGGAGACCAAGTAATGGCTATTAAAACTTACCGGCCAATGACCCCCGGTACTCGCGGCATGACCACTCAGGACATGAGCGAGATTACCACCAGGAAACCACTGCGCTCGCTGCTCGTAAGCAAGCGCGCCCAAAACGGCCGCAACAACCAAGGTCGCATCACCACTCGCCATAAGGGCGGCGGCGCTCGCCGTTTCTATCGCCTGGTGAACTTTAACCTGGAAAGCGGCATCACTGCCACTATTGAGCACATCGAATACGACCCTAACCGCAGCGCGCGTATCGCCCGTATCAAAGAATCCAACGGCACGTACCACTACATCCTGGCCGCCAAAGATATGAAGGTCGGCCAAGTGATTAAGAGCGGCGAAGAAGCTCCTATCGAGAACGGCAACCGTTTGCCACTCAAGAATATCCCTATTGGTAGCACTATCCACGCCATCGAAATGAAAGCCGGCCGCGGCGCCCAATTGGTGCGCTCGGCAGGTAACGGCGCCCAGCTGATGGCTAAAGAAGGCGACTACGCTCAGGTACGTTTGCCCAGCGGCGAAGTCCGCTTGGTACGTCTGGAATGCACCGCCAGCATGGGTGTTATCGGCAACGAGCAGCACCAAAACATCAAGATTGGCAAAGCTGGTCGCAAGCGCCACATGGGCGTTCGCCCAACCGTTCGTGGTGTTGTTATGAACGCCGTAGACCACCCGCACGGTGGTGGTGACGGTGGTCGTCACCGTATGGCTAAAGCGCCGCGCACCCCATGGGGCCAAAAGACCCTGGGCTACAAGACGCGTACCCGCAAGTCCACGACCAAGTTTATCGTTAAGAGCCGTCACGCGGCGAAGAGGAAGTAGGTAAGATATGAGTCGTTCACTTAAGAAAGGTCCATACATCGACGCCAAGCTTGCCAAGAAGGCTGCCGCGTTGGCGAATGATGACCGTACGATTATCAAGACTTGGGCTCGCGCTTGCAGCATCCCACCGGAATTTGTTGGCCGCACCTTTGCGGTGCACAACGGCAAAGTCCACGTGCCGGTGTTTGTTACCGAGAACATGGTTGGCCACAAGTTGGGCGAATTTTCACCAACCCGCAAGTTCCGCTCACACGGCGGTAAGCTAGCAAAGGGCGGTAAGTAGTATGAGCGTTCTAGCTATCGCTAAAGGCGTCCGCATGAGCCCGCGCAAAGTCGGCGTTGTTGCCGCTTTGGTTCGTGGCCGCACCGTGGCCGACGCGCTCGTTATCTTGGAGCACACACCACGCCGCACCGCGACGCCGGTTATGAAAACCATCATGAGCGCCCGCGCCAATGCCGACCACAACCACAATCTCAAGCCCGACACCCTCCGCATTGTAGAAATCAGCGTCACCCACGGCCCACGCCTCAAGCGTTTCCGCCCTGCCGCACACGGCCGCGCATTGCCATTCCAGCGCCGCACCTCGCACATCCGCGTGGTCGTTGACGGCGAAGTCCGGGTGGCCAAAAAGCCGGCTGCTAAGACCGAAGAGGAGAAGAAGTAATGGGCCAGAAAGTTAATCCTATTAGCATGCGCCTCCAGGTCAACAAAGACTGGCGCAGCAAGTGGTTTGTGGGTAAGCGCGAATACGCTAAATACCTGGGCCAAGACCTTGAAGTCCGCCGCATGGTTCACACTAAGCTGGGATCACGCGCCGCTATTAACAAGGTTGATATTGAGCGTTCGCCAAACCTCGTGACCGTCACACTTACCACCGCTAAGGCAGGTGTCGTGATTGGTCGTGGTGGTGCTGGCGCCCAAGAGCTCAAGGCTACCATCGAGAGGATCTATGGCATCCCCGCTCGCGTTAACATCGAAGAAATCAAGAAGCCCGAAATGTACGCCAAGTTAGTTGCCGAAAACATCGGTCACCAAATTGAGCGCCGCATGAGCTTCCGCCGCGCAATCAAGAGTGCCAGCGCTGCTACGATGCGCGCCGGTGCCCAAGGCATCCGCATTGAGGTTGCTGGCCGGTTGAACGGTTCAGAAATGTCCCGCCGCGAAAAAGAAGTAGCTGGTAGCGTACCACTTCACACCCTGCGCGCTGATATCGACTACGCTGCCGTCCGCGCCCGCTGGCCTGGTGCTGGCATCGTCGGTATCAAAGTATGGATTTACAAGGGGGAGGCATAGATCATGTTAGTCCCTAAGCGTACAAAGTTCCGCAAGGTGCGCAAAGGCCGCATTACCGGCCCCGCGACCAGCGGTAACTACATTGCATACGGCGAGTTTGCTCTCCAGGCCCAAGGCCACGACCGCATTACTAGCCGTCAAATCGAGTCCGCTCGTCAAGCTATGACCCGCTACATCAAGCGTGGCGGCAAGATTTGGATTCGCATCTTCCCACACACACCGGTCACCAAAAAGCCGCTGGATGTAAAGATGGGTTCCGGCAAAGGCAGCCCTGAATACTTCGCCGCCAAGGTTCGCCCGGGCACGATTATGTTCGAGATGCAGGGCGTAAGCGAAGAGATCGCCCGTGAGGCCATGCGCCTCGCCGCCCACAAGCTGCCTGTTAAAAGCAAGTTCTTGGTGAAGGAGGAGCTATAATTATGAAAATTGTTGATATCCGTAAACTGACGACCGCGCAGCTCGCCACCGAGAGCACTAACTTGCGCGCCGAAATTGTTGAATTAAAGCGCCGCTTAAGCCTTGGCGAAGTCCAGAACACCCGCGTTATCCGCGGTAAGCGTAAGGACCTCGCCCGGATGCTGACGGTGCTCGGTGAGCAACTCGCAAAGGAGGCCAAGTAATGGCTAAAACTATCACCGGTGTTGTTGCTTCGAAGAAAACCGACAAAACCATTGTCGTGACCGAGCATGTGCGCCTAACGCACCCGCTCTACCGCAAGCAATACACCGTTACCAAGCGCTTTATGGCGCACGACGAAAAGAATGAGGCTAACGAAGGCGACACCGTGATTATCACCGAATGTCGCCCGCTGAGCGCCCGCAAGCACTTCACCCTCCAAAAGGTGGTCGAGAAGGCTGGTGTTAAGCACGTTGAACCCGAAGAAGCTCCCGTCAAGGAAGCTAAAAGCGAGGACAAAGCGTAATGATTCAGCAAGAAACCCGCCTGACTGTCTGCGACAACTCTGGCGCTAAAGAGATTCTATGCATCCGCGTCCTCGGTGGTACCCGCCGTCGTTACGCTGGCGTGGGCGACATCATTGTCGCTACCGTCAAGGTTGCTGCTCCCCAGGGTACTGTCAAGAAGAAGTCGGTAGTTAAGGCTGTCGTGGTGCGCACTAATAAGGAAATCCGCCGCAAAGACGGTTCTACCATCAAGTTCGACGACAACGCGGCCGTAATCATTGGCGAAGACAAACTCCCTAAGGGTACCCGTATCTTCGGCCCGGTGCCGCGCGAACTGCGTGAGCTCGGCTACGCCAAGATCATTAGCTTAGCCCCGGAGGTACTCTAATGGAGACGCAAATTTACAAGATTCGGCTCAAAAAAGGCGACAACGTAGTCGTTTTGAGCGGCAAATACAAAGGTAAGACCGGCAAAGTGCTGGCTACCCACCCCCGCGAGAACAAAGTGACCGTCGAAGGCATTAACATTGCTAAGAAGCACCAAAAGCCCAACAAAGCTCACCCGCAAGGTGGCATCATCGAGCTAACCAAGCCGATTTGGGTCAGCAAGGTAGCGATTGTTGAGCCAACGACCAAGAAAGCTAGCCGCATCGGCTATGAGCTCGCTAAGGATGGCACCAAAACTCGTGTATTTAAGAAGACTGGAAAGGAGATCAAGTAATGGCAACTGCGACCAAGACTACCAAGACAAACGCTGTAACCGACACTGCTCGTCTCCGTACCCAGTACGCTGGCACGATTGCGACCGAGCTTATGAAAGAACTTGGTCTGGCCAACGCCAACCAAGTGCCCAAGCTCGAAAAGATTACCGTTAACGTCGGTCTTGGTAAAGCCAAGGACGACAAAAAGATGTTTGAAGCTGCTACCAACACACTGCGCAAAGTTACTGGTCAACAGCCAGTCGAGACGATCGCCAAAAAGTCTATCGCCACCTTTAAACTGCGCGAAGGCAACAAGATTGGCCTTAAAGTCACGCTGCGCGGCGACCGCATGTACGAATTTCTGGACCGTATCATTACCATCGTGCTGCCGCGTCTTCGCGACTTTCACGGTGTGAGCAACAAGGCTTTTGACCGCCAAGGCAACTTTAGTCTCGGCCTCACCGATCAATCAGTTTTTCCGGAACTCAGCTTTGACGAGACCACCACATCCCACGGCCTGCAAGCAGTGTTCACCATCAAGTGCCACGAGCCGGCACACGCTAAGGCATTACTGCAAAAGTTCGGTATGCCGTTCGAAAAGGAGGCCAAGTAATGGCACGCAAGTCTAACATTGCCCGCGACCTAAAGCGCCGCAAGATGCACGACAAGTTTGCCGCCAAGCGCGCCGAACTGAAGCAGCTGGGCGACACCGAAGGTTTGGCTAAGTTGCCCCGCAACTCGAGCCCTACTCGTCTTAAGAACCGCTGCGTCGAAACCGGCCGCCCGCATGCTTACATGCGTACGTTTGGCCTTTCACGTTTGTCGTTCCGTGAACACGCCTCCAAGGGTGAAATCCCTGGTGTAACTAAGGCCAGCTGGTAGAAAGGAAGCATGACATGAGCAATATCGTATCAACTGACCCCATCGCCGACATGCTAACCCGCATTCGTAACGCGATCAACGTTCGTAAAAGCGAAGTCTCGATGCCGCACTCCAAGGTGAAGCAAGGCGTGGCCGAGCTGTTGCACAAGAGCGGCTTTGTAGGCGCCGTGAGCGTTGTTGACGCCCCGGTAGGCAAGACTCTCAAAATCACCATTCACGGTGCCGATGAGAACGCTCGCATTACCGAGATCGTACGTTTGAGCAAGCCAGGCCGCCGCGAATACGTCGGCAGCAGCGAAATCCCAACCGTTAAGCGTGGTCGTGGTCTGGTTATCATCAGCACGTCCAAAGGCTTGATGACCGGCAACGACGCCCGCAAAGCAGGCATCGGCGGCGAATTAATTTGTAAAGTATATTAGGAGAAATCGATGAGTCGCATAGGAAAACTACCTATCCCAATCCCCAGCGGTGTGACAATCACTGTCGACCCCGATTTTGTAACTGTGGCTGGCTCTAAGGGCACGCTTAAGCAGTTTACGATGCCGGGCGTCACCGTTACGGTGGAAGACAGTCAAGCGGTTGTCACCCGGGAAAACGACGAAGCCGTCAACCGTTCCAAGCACGGCCTGATGCGCACGCTGGTTGCCAACATGGTCATCGGCGTCAGCAAAGGTTTCGACAAGAAGCTTGAGATTAACGGTGTTGGTTACCGCGTGAACATGCAAGGTGCCGACCTCAAGTTTAATCTCGGCTTTAGTCACGACGTTATTTATAAGCTGCCTGCGGGCATCGCCGCCAAGGCCGAGCAAAACACGATTACTATTTCGGGAATCGACAAGCAGCAAGTTGGCCAAGTAGCCGCCGAAATCCGCGCGCTTAAGAAGCCGGAACCTTACAAGGGCAAGGGTATTAAGTATGCCGGCGAGCGCATTTTGCGTAAGAGCGGTAAGAGCGGGAAGGAGAAATAGCCATGAGCACACTCGCACACAAATTACACAATGCGTGGCAGCGTAAGCACCGCGTGCGTGCTACTGTTGCAGGCACTCCTGAGCGTCCGCGCCTGAGCGTCCATATTAGCAACAAGCACATTACTGCCCAGGTAATCGACGATGTAGCCGGCAAGACGCTGGCTTACGCCTCAACCGTCAGCAGCAAGGCCGCTAAAGGCTCGATGACTGAGCGCGCCGTATGGGTTGGCGAAGAAATCGCCAAAAAAGCAAAAACCGCCAAGGTTAAGGCCGTAGTGCTCGACCGTGGCAGCCATTTGTACCACGGCCGTGTTCAGGCGCTTGCCGACGCAGCACGTAAAGCAGGACTGGAGTTCTAATATGCCCGACAATACACCTACTCCTCAGCAACAAGCACCCCAAGCCGCAGCACCGCAGGGCCCACCACCACGTGGTGGTCGTGGTCCCGGTGGCCCGCGTGGCCGCCGCCCAGATATGGCTCCCGAAGAAAAGCAGTTCGATGAGCGCATTGTGCACATCGACCGCGTGGCTCGTGTAGTAAAGGGCGGCCGCCGCTTCCGTTTCCGCGCCCTCGTGGTTGTTGGCGATCGCAAACACCGCGTTGGTGTCGGTACCGCTAAAGGTGCCGACGTGACCGCAGCGGTTACCAAAGCAACCGAAGTCGCTAAGAAGCACTTTATTACGGTCCCCATTCACAACGACACCATTCCTCACGAAGCCGAAGCCAAAGTCAGTGGTGCCCGCATCCTGATTAAGCCCGCTTCGCCTGGTACTGGCCTGATTGCCGGTGGCACTATCCGCATCATCCTCGAAGTTGCCGGCGTCAAGAACGTATTAAGCAAGTCGCTTGGCTCGAGCAACAAGACTAACGCTGCATACGCAACCATCGCCGCCTTGCAGTCGATTAGCCCGTCCAAGAACTGGGTAACCAGAACTACTGAGGCCAAGGCGACCGCCAAAAAAGCGGCAGCCAAGAAGGTGGAGGAGGCTTAAGCCATGAAGATCAACGAACTTAAAGTTGCAAAGACCAAAAGCGCCAAGCGCGTGGGCCGCGGCATCGCCGCTGGCCAAGGCAAGACTGCCGGTCGTGGCACCAAGGGCCAGATGGCTCGCACCGGCTCTACGAAGCGTCCAGGTTTTGCCGGTGGCCAGAACCCGCTGATGCAGGCTTTGCCTAAACTCCCAGGTTTCCGTTCACTTAAGACGAGGATGGAAGTGGTTTATACCAGCCAACTCGACGCTTTCGCAGGCAAAGTTGCCGATGTCGAAGCCTTTGCTAAGGCCGGCCTCGTCACCAATGCGTTCGTTAGTGTAAAAGTGATCACTCGCGGAGACGTTACTAAAAAAGTTACCGTCAAGGCCCAAGGCGTTAGCGCCAGTGCGCTAGCCGCCATCGAAGCCGCCGGCGGCAGCTTCGAAAAGGTTGAGCGCCAAGCTCGTCCCGCATCGGCTAAAAAAGCCGAGAAGGCCGAGAAAAAAGCGACTGCAAAAGCAGCCAAATAGCTTGCGTTCGCTCGTAAACTAAAAGAAGGTCCGTACGCGGGCCTTCTTTTATAGCTTTACGCCGTAAAACTGGTATACTAAATAAGAATTAGGGACAAAAAGGGAAGAAAACACTCATGAACTGGAAGCTCATTTGGAAGTCGCTCGGCCATAAGGAGATGCGCAATCGTATTCTGGCGGTACTAGCCATTATTTTGGTGTTTCGCGTCATGGCGCACATTCCCATCCCGCTGTCTGACCCGCAGACGCTTAAGCAGGTGCTGCAAAACCTGTTTACCAGCAACAACACACCGCAGTTGCTTAGCTTTATTAACATCCTGAGTGGCGGTGCGCTGGCTAACTTCTCGATTATGATCGCCGGCATGGGGCCATACATCAACGCCTCGATTATCATGCAGCTGCTTACCAAGGCGATTCCTAAGCTCGAGAATCTGCGTAAAGAGGGTGAGTACGGCCAGCGCAAGATCAACCAATACACGCGTATTTTGACATTCCCGCTAGCTATTCTGCAGTCGATCGGCGCCATTTATTTGGTGCGCCAAACGGCCGAGCAAATCGGCGGTATAGGCGACATTACCGCCAACGCCTCAATTTGGCAGTGGGCACTGATGGTGGCGGCGCTTACTGGCGGCTCGATGCTGCTTATGTGGCTCGGTGAGTTGATTACTGAGCGCAGCGTGGGTAACGGTATCTCGTTGATTATCACTGTAGGTATCGTGAGCGGTCTACCAGGCACGATCGCCAGCCTTTACGGCTCGGTCTTTAATCACACCAGCAAATGGACGATCTTTGGTCATGCCTATAGCATTAGCGCCCGCGGCGCGGCCTTTGCCGCTGTCATTGCGTGCGCAGTTTTGGTGGTAACCTGGATAGTCGTCAAGCTCAACGAAGCGGCCAGACGGCTCACTATTAACTATGCTAAGCGTGTTCAGGGCAACCGCACGTACGGTGGCGTGACCACTATGCTGCCGGTTAAACTTATTAGCGCCGGTGTGGTGCCGATCATCTTTGCTGTTGCCTTCCTAAGTGTACCGAGTTTTGTGGGCCAGCTACTCACCAGTAATCACAGCGTACATTTGCAACACCTCGGCTCCAACTTAGTGTCGTGGTTCCAGCCGCCGTCGCAGACTACCTTTGCTGCCGGCGGGTGGCATCCATACATCTACCCAGCCACATACTTTTTGCTAGTGTTCGTATTTACGTTCTTCTATACCAGTGTAACGTTTAACAGCAAAGAGATTGCCGAGAACCTGCAAAAGCAGGGCGGCTTTATTGAAGGCGTGCGCTCCGGCCAGCAAACCGAAAAGCACCTGAGTAGGATTGTTAACCGGCTCACGCTGTTTGGCGCCTTTAGCCTTGGTATGCTGGCACTACTGCCGATCATCGCTCAGATATTTATTAGCGGTAATATTGCCATTGGTGGCACCAGCGTCCTCATCCTTGTTTCTGTATCGCTGGAGACGCTACGCGCCGTCGAATCCCGCGCCCTCATGGTCACCTACGACCAATACGCCCAAGCCGACTTTTTCCATGATACCGACGAAAGCGACTTGGCCAGTCCCAAGAAGCGCTTCTTTAGCCGGTTACCGCTGCCACGTTTCCGTCGTAGTAAAAAAGCTTAAGATATAATACACATGCCGACCATTCATCAGGCTTTTGAGGGTCTCGACCCTGTGGGCTACTCAGAGCACGGTGCGCCAGTTTATTGTGCTATACCGCCGGAGGGCCGCGACGGGGCAGTTCTCCACGGCACAAGCTATGCCGTCTTGCTCGGTTGTGCCATGCTTGGGCAAGGCCTTCGCGATGCGCAGTTGCCTCGCAAGAAGTATCTCACGCTTGACTTCGGTGCCGCCGTCACAGAAGCCGGCAGAGTGTGTGATATTAACCAGGATAGGGTACGACCTTGCGGACGGATGTGGTGGGTGGGCATTGTGCCAGCCAGGATTGGTCTGGTGATAGGTTTTGACTCCAGCCGCGTGCCCGATGGCCGCGTGCCCGGCATGGAGCCCGATGACTCATACTACGGAGGTTACGAACCAAGGCCGGGCCATGCTTATCGTAGCAATGGAGCGATCTGGCTCACAGACATCGACCCCCGGACAAGAGAACTCCTACCCGACCTGTTCCGTAGCGACGCACCCTTGCTCTATAATCATCGACCCGTTACAGGCCCGGTTGTCGGTGCGGTTATCGACCGCACACCTTAAGAAAAGCACCTAGTCTGATGCTGCCACGTTTTCGGTACAAGGCCAGTAAGCTCTAGCCTTGTTATTCGTTTATATCAGGCGCGGCCTCTTAAGCGGCTGATGCCGATCATTACACCGCAAACCACACTACCGGCAAGCCCGGCGGCTGCGAGTGAGCCTCCGCCAATTTCGAGATCTGTTGCCCATGCGGGGGCAGACTCTGCGATAGGCGTAGCTATGGCGCTCAACATGCCTGCTTCAAAGGTCGCCATGCCACCCAGAAAGCCCATAAAGCTCGCCACGCCTACACCAGGCAGGTTTTCCACGAATGCATCAAAGGGTCGAATCATGCCTCATACATCAACATATCTCATGCTTCCTGTAAAATCTAGCACATAACATCTTTGTTTTAGGTTGTAATACAAACAATATACTGATATAATGACGTGAGTTATATTTATGGCGAGCAATAAGCAGGTTATCGAGTTGACGGGGACGATTGTAGAGACCCTACCGGGTACTCAATTTCGCGTCGAACTCGAGAACGGTCATAATATTATAGCTCACGTCGCTGGCAAGATGCGGAAGCATTACATCCGTATCGTACCGGGCGACAGCGTGACGGTCGAGTTGACCCCTTACGATCTTACTAAGGGCAGAATCACCTATCGCCGTTCCTGATTATTTGCAAAGGTCAGGAACGCCAATACTAAACTAAGCAGTGTGTTATGCACCCTTGAAAGGAGCATGATCCGCATGAAAGTGCGTGCAAGTGTCAAAAAGATCAGCCCTGACGATAAAATCGTTTGGCGCAAAGGTCGCGGGCGAGGCAGCAAGGCCAAGCTTTATATCATCAATAAAATGAAACCTAAGCACAAGCAGAGGCAGGGTTAGCGTATGGCACGTATTAGTGGCGTCACCATCCCGACCGACAAGCAAGTGTGGGTGGCTTTAACCTACGTTTACGGCATTGGCCCTAAGAGCAGTGCAGACATTTTGGCTACTGCCAAGGTCGAATCAACCGTTCGCGTTAAAGACCTCACCGACGCCGAAATCGGTCGGATTCAAGAAGTTATCAACGAAAAGTACACCGTCGAAGGTGAGCTGCAGCGCATTGTCGCCGGCAACATCAAGCGTCTAAAAGACATTGGTTCATACCGCGGCCTGCGCCACAAAGCCAGCCTACCATCACGGGGACAGCGCACCAAGACCAACGCGCGTACGCGCCGTGGCCGCAAGGTGACGGTTGGCGGTACTGCTAAGAAGGTCGCTTCTAAGACTTAGGATGATGGAATAGATATGGCAGAAACAACTAACCCAACCCCAACCACAACTACTGAAGCACCGGCAACCGCCGTTGTTACTAAGAAGAAGAAATCCAAGCGCAGTGTGCCGACCGGCCAAGTGCATATTTTGGCAACGTTTAACAACACCATTGTTGCTTTTACCGACTCCAAAGGTGGCGTACTAACCACGGCCAGCGCTGGCGCCTGCGGTTTCCGCGGTTCCAAAAAAGGTACGGCTTACGCCGCGCAGGTAGCTACCGAAAAGGCAGGCAACCTGGCGCGTCAGCAGCACGGCATGAGCAAAGTCGACGTTTTTGTTAAGGGCGTAGGCCTCGGCCGCGACGCGGCTATCCGCACCCTCATTAACCTGAACATGCAAGTCGAAAATTTAACCGACGTAACTGGCGTGAAGCACGGTGGCGTGCGTCCGCGCAAGGCACGAAGGGTTTAAGGTAACGATATGGCACGAGATACTCAATCTATTGTAAAAATGTCCCGCCGCGAAGGTTATGCGCTGCACCCCAAAGCTCACAAAGCTCTGGTAAAGCGCCCAACTATTCCTGGCCAACACGGCAACAGCCGTGGCGGTGGTCGCCGCAATCAAGCCAGCCAGTATTCACTACAGCTGCGCGAGAAGCAGAAGGTTAAGCGTCTGTATGGCTTGCTCGAAAAGCAATTTAGCAACCTGATGAAAGAAGCTTCACGCCGCCAAGGCCAATCTGGCGAAGTATTGCTCCAGTTGCTTGAGCAACGTTTGGACAACGCCGTATACCGCGCCGGCTTCGCGACCTCACGCCGCGCAGCCCGTCAGCTGGTAACGCACGGCCACTTTACGCTCAACGGCACCCGCGTCGACATCCCGTCGATCCGCGTTAAGGCCGGCGACGAATTTACCGTCCGCGAACACAGCAAAGGCACCGAATACTTCAAGAAGCTCGACGACGTAAGCCCCGCTCCGGCAACCACTCCTGACTGGATAAAAGTTGACCGCAAGAAGGTAGCCGTTAAAGTTACGGGCCTTCCGACTCGCACCGACGCCGAACCAGACCTTAATGAACAATTAATCGTAGAATACTACTCACGCTAGGAGGCAGTTGAATGTCAAAAACAATTCACACACCAGGGTTAGTGCAAGTAGATGACCACAGCGGCAGTTCTGCCACGTTTGTCATCGAGCCGCTGCACAGCGGTTACGGCATGACGCTTGGTAACTCACTTCGCCGTGTTCTGCTTTCGAGCATTGCCGGCGCCGCTGTTACGAGCTTTAAGATCGAAGGCGTTACCCACGAATTCACCACTGTCAAGGGCGTTAAGGAAGATGTCGTTGACATCATGCTTAACCTCAAGGGCGTTCGATTCCGCGTATACGGCGAAGAGCCACAAAACGTGCGCATCGTTAAACAAGGTAAGGGCGTTGTAACCGCCAAAGACATCCAGGTTAACGCCGATGTTGAGGTTGTTAACCCCGAACACGTGATTGCTACCGTGGACGACGACAAAGCTAAGTTTGTAGTCGACCTCGTGGTCGAAACCGGCCGCGGTTACCGCACCGTAGAAGAAGGCACGGCCAAGAAGGCAAGCGACTACGTCGCCCTCGACGCCATCTTTAGCCCGGTGCTACGCGTTCGCTACAAGGTAGAGAATACCCGCGTTGGCCAAATGACCGACCTCGACAAGTTACTCCTTACGGTTGACACCGACGGCTCGATCACCCCGCGCGACGCTTTTGAAGAAGCTGCCGCCATTTTGGTAAACCAATACACCGCACTAGCTGGCAAGACTCGCGTCGAGACCAGTGAAGCGTTAAGCGGCAATGGCGCCCAAAGCGCTGCTCGCCTGCACGACGAAGCTGGTGATGACATGGGCAACCTCAACACTCCTATCGAAGACCTCAATTTGAGCGCCCGCACCACCAACGCCCTAGTAAACAACGACATCCACACCATCAAGGACTTGTTTAGCCTGAGCGACGCTGAGTTGCGTGACCTCAAGGGTTTTGGCAGCAAAGCCCTCGACGAAGTCAAAGAAAAACTAGCGGAGATGGAGCTGTAAGATGCACCGCCACGGATACAAAGGCCGCAAACTAGGCCGCGAGCGTGATCAGCGCAGCGCGCTAGTGAAGGGTTTGGCCGACTCTCTAGTGAAATACGAGAGCATCGAAACGACGCTACCCAAAGCGAAAGAAGTTGTTCCTTACGTCGAAAAGCTTATCACCAAAGCTAAAAAGGGCGACCTGCACAACCGCCGCCAGATCATTTCTGACCTGCAAACGGTTGCCAGCGCACACAAACTGGTAGATCAAATTGCCCCTAAGCTTACGGGCCGCACGAGCGGACACCTGCGCATCGAAAAGACGCACACCCGCCGCGGCGACAACGCCCAAATGGCCCGCGTAAGTTTTGTGGACGACCTCAAGGAGGCTCCGGTAGCTAAGGCTGCCGCCGCCAAGCCCAAGGCCGAAGCTACCAAGAAGCCAATTGCCAAAACTCCTGCTAAAAAGGCCGTCAAAGCCGACAAGGAGACTAAGTAATGAAAACCTATAGCGCCAAGGCCAGCGACGTCACCCGTAAGTGGTACGTCATCGACGCCAGCGAAGCCTCCTTGGGCCGCGTAGCGACCAAGATCGCAACGCTCCTTACAGGAAAAGGCAAGCCAATGTTTACTCACAACATTGACACCGGCGACTTTGTTGTCGTCATCAACTCTGGTAACGTCAAAGTCACCGGTAGCAAAATGGACACCAAGATGTACTACCGCCACAGCGGTTACCCTGGTGGCCTCACCGAACTCACCATGCGTGAGAAGATGGAAAAAGACCCCACGGCTGTACTAATCCAGGCTGTGCGCGGTATGTTGCCGGTTAACAAATTGCGCGATGCGCGCCTGGAACGCCTTAAGGTGTACGCCGGTGCCGAGCACAACCACCAAGCGCAAAAACCCGAAGCTATTTCGGTGAAAGAAGGCAAATAATGGCTGCACACACTTACTTCTACGCGCTGGGCCGCCGCAAGTCGGCTACCGCACGTGTCCGTCTGCAGGGCGGCAAGGGCAGCATCACGGTTAATGGCAAGCCCGCCGAAGAATACTTCGCTGGCAGCAAGAACCTGCTTAATGAGCTTGCTAAGCCGTTTGCTGCACTCGAGCAAGAGAACAAGTTCGACATCACCGCCAACGTTGACGGTGGCGGTCACGCTGGACAAGTCGATGCTATCCGCCTCGGCATTGCCAAAGCGATGGTTGCTATGAACGAAGAGCTCAAGAGCACGCTTAAGCGTGCAGACCTCTTAAGCCGCGACTCCCGCGAGCGCGAGCGCAAGAAGTTTGGCCTCAAGGGCGCCCGCAAGCAACGCCAATTCACCAAGCGTTAAGGTAATGAGACACCCCGAAGGGGTTTCTCATCGCGCCGGGCTAAAGAGAAGTCGCATCGAGCGGCTTCTTTTATTTATGTTTGAGGGTATAAGACGGTCTCGATCTGCTTGGTGAAGTCAAAAAAATCGTAGTACTGGATAGCGGTGATGCCGTACCCGCGCGCGGCCTCAACGTACTCGGTCTGATCGTCAATGAATAGCATATCCTTAAGTTCAACGCCCAAGCGTTCAGCAGCGATCTCGAATATTTTGCGTTCCGGTTTCACGCAGCCAACCTCACCAGATACAACTATAGCGTCGAATAAGGCCAGCGCGTCTGGTGGCAAACGCCGTTGTACGCTGCCTTGATTAGCGTTGCTCACCATACCAATCTTGTATCTTTCTTTTAGCTCAGTACGGACATAAGTAAAGAGTTTGGTGTTTGGTTGCTCCATGCGCTTAGCGGTTTCGAGCCAGTCATCCACCGAGACGCCGATGCGGTCGGCAACGCGCTTGTTAAAGTCAGTGGGCGAGATTAATGCCAAATTGGCCAGGCCGAGGACCTGATGAATAAACGGGTCATCTTTGTTTGGGTCGCCGCCTGCCTCCCGATACGTTTCGCGGAAACCGCGGCCCACTAAAACTCCGTAACAATCGAACACAATCGCCTTAATCATTACGGGTATTATACCTTATGCGGCGCGAAGATGGCACAGTACAATAAACTAGCCGAAAATAAATGCACATGCTATAGTAGCGTTTATGACTAACCGAAGGCACAGTTTTAGCTGGCAGATCGACACTTCTTGTGGCGGTTTGTTCTGTGCGTTTGTATAATTTTCGAAAACTCAAGAATATTGAAGAGACCGCCACCGAGCGGCCTTTTTAGTTACATAAAAGAACAAGTTTTAGATAAGGAATTAGAAATGAACACCACAATTAGATTAGTAGATACTGCAAATGTAGACGCGCTGACAGAGCAGGCAGTATACGAGCTAGCGGCACAAGGTTTTGAGCAACCAAATGATGATGAGATGCGGGCCGACACCATTCGCCATATTCGCGGCGCGGAGGCGTTGCAAGTAGCCTATCAAGAACAGGGGATGGTAGCATTCTCGCTCTACGGGAGAAGTCTTTGGCGGCCGAGCAGTAGAGCTCTCCGGCATCGTTGTGCAGCCTAACTGTCAGGCACGAAACATTGGCGCACAGATGTTGGCCGACTACATGCGGCTAACAAACCCAGAGTTGGTCTTCGCGCATACGCGCAACCCGGCAATTCTGCGTCTTTTGGCTGCGGCCTGTGGAGGCGAGGAGGCGGTATACCCGCTCAACAACTCAAGGCAGCACGCCGAGCTTGCGCTTCAGATACCCGGGGCCAGTGTGGAATCCGACGGAGTGGTGTACCACGTTAATCGGTATGGCAACACCGGGCTTTACGGCATGAGCGACCCTGCCGAGCGGCAGTTTGGCGCATCCGCTAGCCTCAAGGAGCGTTTCCCAGGGCTCAACGAAGTCGGCACGGCGCTCGTGGTGATTGCCGAACCACAACGTATGGAGGCACAGTTATGAAACGTGTCCTGATTATTGGATCCCAGCACGGGAACGAGCTGCTGGGTGAGCTGCTGTACGCATATATACAAGGGCAGCCAGCGCATCCAAACCTGCAGGTGTCGTATATCTTGGCCAATCCTAGAGCGCATGAGACAGGGGTGCGATACGTTGAATCAGATATGAATCGCAGTTTTAAGTCCGGCCTAACTACTTATGAGGCCCAATGTGCTGAGCGGCTGTTGGCGTACGCACAAGCACGTCTGTTCGACTTAGTCATAGACGCGCACACCACGACCGTTAACCAGCCGCCATGTGTTATAACAGCGGACATCGGCGGTGCGCGTGCGGAATACATGCGAGCTTCTCATATCAAACACATAGTCGTGATGAAGCACGCCTTCTTACGCCAATCGCTAATCGGAAACGTCCCCCAAGCAGTTTCTGTTGAGGTGAGCGATACCCAATTGAGCGAGGAGCTATTCGAAGCGCTCTACCAAGACCTGGTAGCTTATGCTGCCGGGCGCGCCCGACATCCAGATAAAGAAGTGTTCGCAGTCACCGAGTTGCTTAAAAAGAGCCGTCTGGCGCCTGCAGAGGTTGCTGCGCTACGCAACTTTACCCGTTCGCCGCAAGGCTTCTACTCCGTACTCGTCGGCGAGGCAGCCTACGAGCAGCATGGCGACTATCTGGGCTTTGTAGCTAAGACGAAACAGGAGGTTACTGTATAATATGAGTATTGTGAGCAAACCTGTCATTTTAACCGGCATTCGTGCCAATAACGACCTGACTATTGGCAACTATTTGGGCGCGCTATTGCCCATGGTAGATATGGCCAAGAACCACGCCGAAGACTTCGAGGTCAATCTCATGGTTGCTGACCTTCATAGCTTCACAACCCCCGTAGATTACTCTAAGTTATTCGAGCAAATACAGCACACCCTGCGCATCTACAGCGCGGCAGGCTTACCCATGGACCAGCCGAATGTGCGAGTATTTCGCCAAAGTTACGTGCCGGCGCACAGTGAACTAACTTGGATTCTGGATTGTTTTACTGGTATGGGCGAGCTATCACGCATGACCCAATTTAAAGACAAGTCAAACAAAATGAACGAAGACCGAATCAACGTCGGCTTGTTTAACTATCCCGTTCTCATGGCTTGCGACGTCCTCCTGTATAACGCGCAGTACGTGCCCGTTGGAGAAGACCAAACCCAGCATTTGGAGTTTATGCGCGATATTGCTGAACGCATGAATAATCAGTTTGGCAGCGAACTGTTCACCGTCCCGCTGCCCGTGCCCAAGCAGCACGAGTTTTTTGGCAAAGACCAAGGCCTGCGCATCCGTGATCTCATAGACCCCACCAAAAAAATGAGCAAGAGCGATGAGACGGGCCGCGGCGTCATATTTATGAACGACGCGCCAGAAGCGGCAGCCAAAAAAGTGATGAGCGCGGCCACTGATTCTTACGGTGAGATCAAATACGATATGCGAGAACGCCCGGGCATCAGCAACCTGCTGCAGATGCTGGCACTATTCTCTGATCGTGAGCTTACAGACGTACTTGGCGAGTATGAGGGTAAACCCAGTTACGGTGACCTTAAAAAAGCCGTTGCCGATCATGTGAGCAAGTTCTTGCAGAACTTCCAGGCCAACCTGGCCAACGTTGACGACAAGATTGTGCTCGCTAAGCTCGAAGCTAGCGAAGTTAAAATGAACGAGACTGCCAACGCCACCTTGCTGCGCGCCCAAAAGGCGGTGGGCCTCCGTGCGTAGCGTTAAAGACGTCCCGTTTTATCCCAACACCGCCGACGACATGCAGTGTATGGTTTCGGTGTACCGCTCGATAATCGAGTATGTTAAGGGCGAAAGGATGACCCAGCGAGCAGTGGCTGATTATGTGGGCTTTAAGCCTGGCCGCGCCGTATGGACGCTGGCACCGCTTACTAAAATGGCTCAAGACGGTTTTGACATCGTGATGATTGAGCCGTTTGACTACCGGGCCTACGCTAAGCAAGGCCGATCGTATCTAGACACAATATTTACGCCCGAAAAGCTAGATTATCAGTTTACCTATACCAACATCGCAGAGATCCGCCCGCTCATTCCGGACTTTTTGCGCAGTGTTAATTGGGAAAAACGTTCGGCCAGGTTACAGGACATCGACAACCTGCTTACTAAGGACTATATCGTGTTTGTAACGCTCAACTCGCGCGAGCTAAACGGCCGCGAAGGCTTTGTGTCGCACGCCGTGCTGGTGATTGGCCGCGAGGGCTCTGATTATATTGTCCACGACCCCGGCTTGCCGCCACGGCCTTCGCGCGTTATACCTCGCTACAAATTATGGGAAGCGATGGGCGGCAAAGACCATACCGAGGAAGTCACCGGCTTTAAGCTTAAAACGCTCATTGGCCTGCGGCTCGACCAGTATGTGGTGGGCACAAAGCCGCGCCTGAGTCGCGCGTTTGCTGCCAAGCTGATAGATGACGGCAGAGTGCTGGTTAACGGCGCATCTACAAAAGTCGGCTACAAAGTTAAAGAAGACGATAAGATCACGATTGATTACGACGAAGCTATTCTGGACACCGTGCCAGATATTGATTTGCCCGTGCTATATGAAGACGCCGACTGCATCGTCATCAACAAACCAGCCGGTGTGCTTACGCATGTGCAAGGCGAATTTAACCCTGAAGCTACTGTTGCGAGTTATCTGCGCAAGCGCTCTGAGGGTCTAGCCGGCGATCGCGCCGGAGTGGTACATCGGCTAGACCGTGCCACCAGCGGCGTGATTATTGGCGCCAAGAACCAGCACGCCCTCAAGTTTTTGCAGGCCCAGTTTGCCGAGCGCAAGGCCAAAAAAACATATACTGCGATTGTGGAGGGCCATCTCAAACAGCCGGAGGCGGTCATTGATATGCCGATTGAGCGCAACCCTAAGGCACCAGCCACCTTTAGGGTGGGCGTCAACGGTAAAGCTGCTCGTACACATTACAAGGTGCTCAAGGAGAACGATGCGTATAGTTTGGTGGAGCTCAAACCTGAAACTGGCCGCACCCATCAGCTACGCGTGCATCTCCAAAGAGTTGGCCACCCCATTGTCGGCGACCCCTTGTATGGTAGCGGCAAACACGGCGATCGCCTATATCTCCATGCCCATAAATTAGAGCTGACGCTGCCAGACGGCGAACGCAAGACGTTCACCGCACCACTGCCGCCAGAGTTTAAGGAACTGTTTGCATGACGCTCATCATGCATGATGCCACTCAAGCCCAAATTGTGCAGTTTATTGTTAGGCCAGCACAGGCCCTGCTTATAGCAGGACCCGACGGTATTGGTAAAACAGCCCTAGCCGAGAGCATCGTGACTAAAGTTTTAGGGATTGAACCAGAATCCCTTACGACGCACCCGCAGGTCAAACGCATCGCTGCTGACGGGCAAAGCATTTCCATTGATGCCATCCGCGAGCTACAGCGGTTTTTGCAGCTTAAGACTATTGGCACGAGCACGTATCGCCGGGCAGTCATCGTTGAACACGCCCAAGCTTTAACTCAAGAAGCCCAAAATGCATTTCTTAAGCTCCTAGAAGAGCCACCGGCCGACACACTGCTTATTCTTACCGTGCACAATCCGCGCGCGCTTTTGCCTACTATTTTGTCACGCACCCAGGTCATCACTGCGCATACGCCTACCAAGGAGCAACTGCAGCCGTTGCTTGCCGGTGTTGAGCCCATGGCCGCATCACAGGCCTACTTTTTGAGTGGTGGCCTGCCAGGCCTGCTAAGCGCGCTGGTGAGCGAAGATCAAACCCACCCGCTGCTTGCCAGTGTTGCCACGGCTAAAGAAATTCTCCAGAAGTCAGCTTTTGAACGGTTGAGTTTGGTAGATGGCCTAAGCAAGCAAAAAGACCAGGTGCGTGCCGTCCTAGAGGCCCTGGAGCGCATCGCCGCCGCTGGGCTCACGGGCGCGGCTGGCAAACAAGATGCAGCGCGCATCAAACAGTGGCACCGCATCCGCAAGATGGCCCTAGAAACGCGCGGATACATCGAAAAAAGTGCCAATGCCAAGCTAGCCTTAAGCAATTTATTCTTGCATTTGTAGGCTGGCTGCGACTATACTAATCTGTATCATATGTTTGAGATAGCAATTGTTGGCGCTTTTGGCCTCCTCGCCTTCCACAACACGAAGGTCCATGACGACGAGATTCTCGGCGCCAGCCGCAAAATCGGTGATCGCATGGGCAAGTTGTGGGATATCGCCCACCAAGGAATGCGCGAAAATCGCCTCCTCCGCGCCGAAAAGGCACTGTTAACAATCCTAAAGATCGACGAACGCAACGCAGCCGCCTACAATCGCCTCGGCATTCTCTACGCCAAACAAAAGGAATATCGCGACGCAATCGACTGTTTTGAGATTGCCAGCTCTATCGAAGCAAGCCCTTCAAGTTTACACAACTTAGGGCTTATTTATTATGAGACCGAAAACTACGAGAAAGCCGCCATCGCTTTTGAGCAAGCTCTTAAGCTCGAAGATAGCCTGGCTGCCCGCCACGTAGCCTACGCCAAAGTGCAAGAAAAGCTTGGTAACGAAAAGATGATGTTCCAGGCACTCGACAAAGCGGTAGACCTCGAACCTAACCGCGAAACGTACCAGTTGCTTCAAAAGGCTTACCTCGACCGCGGCATGCAGGCCGAGGCCGATATGATCGAGCAAAAGCTAAGCAAGCTCATCATGCCGGCCGGTAAGCCCAAGCGCATGCTGCGCCCCAAGCGCGTCGTTGTATAAACAGCGTAGATTTGCTACACTTACATCTGTTAAATGCCGCTTTAGCTCAGCTGGTTAGAGCATCAGTTTTGTAAACTGAGGGTCGTCGGTTCGAATCCGACAAGCGGCTCCAAGTAACTTAACATTTTGGGCAACATCTGATACATTGGCGCCATGCTAACAAAAGAGAAGGGCGACATCGCCCTTGGTCAGGCAATCGCGTATTTCCTGGGCAGTGAATATGAAGTCTGCATTCCGGTAGGCGATAAGCGAGATTATGATCTTGTGGTTGAAAAGCACAGTGTACTGTATAGAGTGCAGGTAAAATACGCAGGGCTGTACACCAGCAGCAATGATTGCAGGGCATCCTTGCGAGTTATGGGCGGCAACCAGTCGTATAACACTGTAAAAAGGTATAGCGATAATGCATTTGAGTACCTTTTCGTGTATACTGCAAAGCACGAATCCTTCCTGATACCCTGGAAGGATTTAAAAATACGTAACGTGCTGTGTATAGAATCACCTATCTATAGCACCTACAAAATTAAGCAGGGATTGTGGAGCGGTCAAACACGGTAGACTGTAAATCTATTGGCTTAGCCTTCGGGGGTTCGAATCCCTCTCCCTGCACCATTTAGACATTAAAGCCTCTTCGGAGGCTTTTTGTATCTGTTGAGGCATGGTTCTAACCACCTCTAGTTGTTCTCGTATGCTTTTTGCGGATTTAGCGACAGGTATCAGCCATTCGTTTGGAGTGATAGTTAGCGTCTGATTAAGAAGAGTGGGGTTTTGGCCAATCGCCAGCAGAATATCCTTCTTGTTCGCCAGATCACCAGATTTAAACTTATCCTTCGCCCCAGTTAACTTATCAATTGTATCCGTCATAATCTCAAACCAGTTCTTAACGCGGTGTGCAGTATCCGCTTGCTCTTCTTGTAACGACTTAAGATTAGTCTTAAGTGTTAAGCTCTTCGATTTGTACTCCTCATCATTAATAAGACCACGAGTGGCCATATCGAGTAGTTTATCGAGTTGCGTCTGGGTTTCTGCGATGGCACGGTGCTGGTTGGTCTGTATACCATCGCGGCCTCTGGCTTCAACTTCTGCCATCTCACGAATGGCACCCATAGCCCATTCATTCATTTCTGGAACAAGCTCGTAACCATCTAGTAATTCTAGTAACTGCGCATACAAATCATCTTCCTTCATATAAATACTCTTCTGGGAACATCCTTTGCGCTTTCCGGTGCAATGATAATAGGTATGCATGCTCTCGCCGCCATTGGCTAGTTTCTTCCTTTTGGTCTGAGCGGTAATAGCGCAACCGCAATCGCCACAGTTGATAAACCCACGAAGAGCAAACTCTTTGCGAGCCACAAGCCGCGGCAACCCCTTACGTCCAAGAAGTGACTGTACTTTGTCGTATTCCTCGGAAGTGATCATCGCCGGGTATTGAGCGGTGTAATAATGTTCAGGGTCATATGGATCAGGTATTAGACCAGCATACTTTACGTTCCGGAAGGTGTTATACAGGGCGGTACGGGAAATTCCACCACCGCCAGACTTGTGACGCTTTAAAGTTCTATAGCCCCATTCGTTATTCATAATTGTATGGATGCTCTGGACGCTATATTCACCAGTGAGGAATAGATCGAAAGCCCTGCGGATTAATGGAAACCGCTCCGGATCTGCGATGATAGTGGCTTCACCACGGCCCGATAGCGCAGTGCGATAGTTGAGATATCCTTCAGGGGCGCGGCCTGTGAGTTGCCCAACTTCACGCTTGCGCGCGTTACCACGACGTATATCTTTACTAAGCTTGGCCGAAAAGTACTGCGACTGCGACATAGTCATCTGGAGCATCATCATGCCTTCCGGAGAATTTTCAAAGCCAAAACCAGATGCAAACTTCAGATCCTTGAGTTTATTTTGTCGTACGCGCCAGGTAATTGCGGACGCATCTACTTCGTTTCGGCTCAGGCGGTCAGGATGCCATGCTAATATGCCGTCTACTTTGCCACTATCTACTAGGGCGAGTAGCTCTTTAAAGACTGGGCGCTTATCCGGCTCAAATGCACTTTTGCTTTCGATGAATACTTTTACAATGTTAAGGTTACCAAAGCGCTCGGTGATATTTGCGCGTTGCGAATCAAGTGACAGAACCTGCCGCTCTTCTTCCTCGGTGGATTTCCGGATGTATATCGCGTATCTAAGATTTTCCATTGTTTACCTGCGTAGTTAGTTGTAACTAAAAGGGCGACTCGATTGTTCACACTTCCAGTAGCGAAAAGCTACTTTCAGATACCGAGCCGCCCTTACAGGCCTGAAAATAAAAACACTTTTCGCGTGTTTACTGGAGGTGTGAACGGTTATATTATATCATCATCCTCCAAAGAACAGTTTTTTGATCTCTTCATCCAAGTCATCAAAAGGGTTATTACCACCACCCCTCGTTCCTATATTGTTTTTCTCTGTTCTCTCTGGTAGATCCCATTTGGGATATATATGCTTGCTTCGTCCATCATCCCACGTAGGCTTTTCGATGGCGATCAGACCACTTGCCACCAACTGCGGCAATATCTGTTTGCGCAAGTGCTCATCGTTAAGTGTTTTTTGCTCTTCACGCAGATAGAAAGCTCCTAATTCTTGGTTGCTAAGGCCGATGAAACCAGCATCCATATTCTCGGTATAATCTGGATTTTCCCGCTTTTCCAAGTACGCGGGTAAGATATAGAACTTGTAAAAATTAAGGACAGCCGGAGGCACATTTAGATCTTGGCTTTCAATAACTGAGTTCCATAAACCAAAAGCTTGGTCTATATCGTATTCGTTAGCCACGATAGTACCATCGGGTTGGCGCCGCTGCCAGACATTTAGTAGAGCGATGGCCTTGATGAGTTTAAGTAGATGTCCTGAGTCGCGCATGTGACGTGGCTGCAGCTTAGCGAAGTTCTTATAGAAACGCTCCTCAATTTTTTCTGGATCCGCTATTATAATGTCGCCGACTTTCTCTTCTCGAATAGCGATGATGCGTTCTTTAAGCGCTATTCGCTCAGGCCGCGACTCTAGCCACTCGTCAAACTCGACCTCGTTAGCACCACGCTTGAACTGTAAATGCACGCCTTGCTTTAACTTGTCCTCAGTTACTTCTGGACTCAGCAATATTGCCCTAGTCGCTTCTTGCTCATCGAGTTGTAATCCGGCAGAACAGAAAACCGTGGAAGGAAAGCCGCGAATAATAGTTTGCTCGGCGCGGTTCGTGCCTTTAACTTTATTGGTATTACTGAAGTGAAGCTCGCGTGCGTCATGGGATAAGACAGGCCGAAGCCGTTTTTGCAGCTCTGGGTTAGGCTGCTCATAGAAGATCAGGATTTTTCTCTCCAGTGAGACTATTTTGGCACCACGTTCTTTGTCTATCTTACCTTCGCTATAAAAGAACGATGTTGGGCTTGCGCCGCTACGCTCGATCTTATCTTCGGCCGGAAACAGCTTTGCGATCTCGGTTGTCATATAGGTTTTACCCGATGAGCTAGGGGCGTTAAAGCTGACGTTTAATTGGCTGCTATCGGTGTAGGCTGACAACATACACAGGAAGGTAATAAGCTTGTTGTTCTGGTCGTATTTGATGGTCAGTGACAGTATGTTCGCTACGTCTTCTAATGTCATCTCGCCATGGGCAGTTGTGCTACTACTTAGCGCTAACTCGGGTGTTTCCATTTCTTTGTCCATATACATTCTCCTTAGTTTTGGCAAGATCTTGTTTTCGCTGAGTTTTAGCTATTACGAAACGTATAATTGCCATGCCCGCTTCTTGTGTCTGATCATCGGTGTATTCACGACCGGTGACTTGCTTCAGTAGCGGTTGAAGGCTTTTGATGCGCTCTGTGCTCAGCTTCATTGCCGTTATTTCTCGGCGTATATCACGCTTTTTAGCATCTTGATATTGTCGGAAAGCTTTCGGGCACGGACTACTAACAAATCAGCCCAGTAATCAGATACCGAGCGGCTTAGCCCGTCACTTTCTAAAAACACAAAATAAGCACGGCCGCCGCCGTCCCAACATGTTTGATTGATCTCGTAACCACAGCTCACCAATGCGGCGGCTAGGCCGAGGTCACGTACTCGTATTGTTATTGGTTGTTTCATTTCCATTACCCCTTACATTAAAAACACCCTCATCGTACGTGGGGGCGTTCATTCAGTTTTCAGGTAGAGTTTGGTGGCTATTCGATTACAAGCTTCCAGCCTTCTTTATTTTCATTGATAATACAGGGCTGATGCGCTTTTTCCACTAGTTTGATCCGCACCGCCGAAACGAGCTTACTCACGCGGGCCCGAGGGTCTTTATAGTCCTTGGTATCACTGATAATTTCTGGGTCTCGAAGAAGGTCGTCGGGATAAACTAGCCCTCCTTCTTTCTCAAGAAAAACTCTTAGCAGGTGCCTCTCTTTGTACGCTAATCTGATTGGCTCACCTAAATAAGTCACATCAATTCCGTCGATTCGCAATCCAGCATATTCTAATGGCTCTGAGTCTTCATCTTTAACCACCGGCCGCGGCGCAACAACACTGCGAAGTTTTTCTCGGTCAACATCAGTAAGCTTGAACTGCAAGTACTTCTCGGCCATATCATTTGGTAATTTACCAATGACGTTATTAATTTCTGCCCTTGAAAGAGGTGATGCACTTTTGGCCTTGTCTGGCGGATAGAGTCCGTGCGTAGTTCTTTGTGCGACAAAAAATGGCTCAATCGGCAATAGTGCGTCCGCATTGAGCATCACGTCACGGTGGGCTTGCTCCCACTTAAAATAGTCTGGGCTAAGCATTACTTCAAAGTCTAAGTAGCCACGACGCGCGTATTCGCGCAACGTAAAGATAAGCTCATCCAGCGAGCCCGCGGTGAAATACCTGTCAAGTTCGCGCTTTGAAAGCAGTTTATTCTTCACCCCATAGGGGATAGAGGTCATTTCCATCTTCATTTCTTTCCTGTCAATATTTTCTGCCAAGTCAGTCGTTTCGACAAGGTTAAGCGGTTTGCATACTTAAAAGAAAGTGGAATTGACGGCTTAGGTATTACAATAAATACATGGCAGGGTCAAGAAAAATTCCAGCTCACGATAAAAACAGCTTCACCGACCGGCAATCCGTTGCCTTAGTTAAGTCCATTTTTGCTGCGCACGGGCGAATAGCCGACGATATTAAGACTGACGACAAGTGGCCAAATACCGACGGCACTATTGATATACAAGATAAAGCACAGGTATCAAAAACCGACGTTGCCCAGTTAGTAGCAAAGTTCAGTGTGCAAGTTAAGACCCTAGAAGACTCCACGAAATTGAAATTTGATTGTCAGGTGGGACTCCTTGAGTATTGCAAGCAAGTTGAACCCGTACTACTCCTTATTGCAGATAATAAAAACAAGAGGGTTTACTGGCTGTATTTGGACGAGGCTACTATCGCTAAACTAGACAGCGGTAAAAACAGTACCAAAATCACACTCAAGCTCAGTAAGGGTCAAAGCTTTGCTGAGGATAACACAGATTATATAGATGAACTGATACGCTTGTTCGTAGAGAAGAAATCCCAGTTAAGCGTAATGGAAGGCCTGGTCAGCGAGTCACTTAATAACGAGATCGACATTGCTAAACAGTACTTAGAAAAGTTCCGTTTTGCCGAAGCACTCGATTATCTTACTGACTTGAAAGAAAATCGATGGGATCAAGCCGGTGATTATGCACGTTTTAGGATTTTATCCAACATGGCGTCAGCACAAGCTCATCTAATGATGATTGATGAAGCGGTTAAAAATTACTTGGATGGTTTTGCATTTCAACCAGATTTACCCAAAGCACATGCCAACAAGGCGATAGCGCATCTACTTAAAGATCAGTACGATGAAGCGCTTGAGGAAGCTGAGCACGTGCTAAAGTTGAACCCACTGGATATATCGGCCACTTCAACTAAAGTGCAATCTTTAAAAGCTAAAGGCAAAACACTTACCGAAATTGAAACTTCCATAGATACCAAAACGATTGATGATGCCGACGTATCATCTGTGCTGTATTACGTCGCTAAAGAATTAGGTAATGAAGTTGAGGCCTTAAACTTTTTGGAGCGCGCCGCCAAGACTCACGGAACAAGTCCCTACATACATGGAGAACTGGGCATATACCTGCTTGAGTCGGTTGTCGGAGAAAATAAACGCGTTGCAGCAGGAAGTCTATCCTCTGATCAAGGAGAGATAGTTAAGCGCGCCATCTCAGAATTGCAAATTGCATGGACTAACATGCCGGACGAGAGGGATAGGAAAATTCATGCCGTGTGGTTGTTCGATTTAATGATGGCTCATCGCATGCTTAACCTCGAATGTGATGCAGAAAAACTGAACGAAGATCTATTACGATTAGTACCCGACAATGAGGCGTACATCCTGAACTCCGCTGCCATGGCATTCAAGGCAAAGAAATATGAAGTTGCTGAAGAGTACTATCGACAACTTATTAATATGGGTGCTGAAATTCCAGAAATGAGTGTGATGTTTTCAGATACATTGCGCGCACTACAAAAAACCAACGAGGCAATAGAAGTTTGTGTCGAATACCTAGACAAACATAAAGACTATAATGATATTTACGTAGATGTGGCTTTGAGTCTGTTTGATATTTACATCGAACAGCAGGACTTAGGTAAAATAGAGGACTTGGCAAAAGACATCCTAAAAGCACCCGTGGCTATAGTTCTTGGTTCAATTATTAGTGCACGATTAGCTCGGTTTAAGCAGGATACGGATGCCTCACTAAGACACTTAGAAACTGCCTCGGAAAATGTAGACGACGATACATACAACGGTCTTATATGGAACTTGGCTGAAGAAGCTTTTTTATCGAATGCGTATGTTATTGCTGCGGGTGCTTACGAAAAAGTTGTAAAACCCTACTCAGACTCGAAATTCATACAACGCTACTTGAAAAGCCTCTTCGATAGTCGTCAATATCAAAAGGTTATTGATTTTGCTAAGAGTGTTCGCGAGGGCAACGGAGCAAGTCGATATGTAACACAGTTCGAATGGGGCGCGCATCTTGAGCTTCAAAATTTACCAGAAGCACAAAGTGTATTGCTGGATTATCTAGATAAGAATGCTAATGATGAGAATGCCCGCCTAAGCCTCGCACTCATTTACTTTCGAAGAAATGATCTAAAATCTTTAGATGCTTACCTTAGCGGTTCAATAAACCTTGAAGAACTAGACGTATTTTCCGCGGCCCAACTTTCTAATCTGTACCAGAGCCGAAATAAACCTATTAGAGCGCTTGAAATAGCATATGACCTACGTCGCAGAAACATCAACGACGCCGATGCACACAGCGCATATGTCAGTATTTTTCTAGGATTGGAACACTCGTTGTCTAAGCATTTAAATGTAACAGAAGTCGGTCCAAACAGTGTTTTCTTCTATGAAGGTGGCCATTTTGTAATCGAAGCTGACTACGATCCTAAACTTGCTGATAATGAAATCAGCCCAGTCGAAGCGACAAAGCGCGGTTTTGCCGGCAAAACTAAAGGCGAGGTCATCACCTTAAGTGAGAACCAATTCAGTAAAAACGAAGTTGAAGTTACGGAACTAATGAGCAAGTACGTTTACGTGCTGCAAGACTCCATGCAAAACTTTGAACGCCGATTTAGTGGTCGTCATGACTTGATGGGCTTTAATATTAGTGAGCAAGATTTTTCTCCGCTGTTTAAGTCACTAGACCAGCGCCAACAACAAACTCAATCGATTGAAGATCTGTATAAACAAGGTAAGATCACTATCGATATGTTTGCAAAGCTAGTAAATAACCACTTAATAGAGACATTCTACGCACTTCGAGGTACTCCTGACTTAGGTGTACGCGTTGCAGACGGAACGCCTATTGAGACGAAAGCCGTACTTGAACTCGTTGCTAGCATATCGGCTGACACTATTCTGGTAGCTGATCTGACCTCTCTTATTACTATTTTCGAGCTAGGTGTTACGCCAGAAGATCTCGGATTATCCAAGCCGCACATCGCGCACAGCGTAAAAGACTCCATACTTGAAACCGTTGCTCGCATGGAGAACATGGGGCAAAAACCACACATGACACTCTACAAGAGTGGTGGTAAATATATTCGTCAGGAAGTAACTGCAAAGGAGCAGCGGCAACGGCTTAGCTTAATTAAGAAATTCTCAAAGTGGGTCGATGCCAATACAATCGTATCTGCTATATCTCAAGATCAGCTCGATATTGTCATCGAGAAGTCAGTCGACTACGACAAGCTTAAAGATCTAATTAATGGTGCACAGCTTGACGCCATAAAACTTTCTATAGGGAGAAATCGTATATTATTCTCGGATGATGTTGGATTACGCAGCTTAAGCACCAATACTTTTGGTACAAATGGGATCTGGACGCAGGCGTTATTAGCGCACCAACTAGAACAAGGTCACATTACTATTAATGACTACGATGCACACACTGTCAGCTTAATTCAAAACAACTACCATTATGTGTCTATCAGCGCCGCAATATTAATGAGCGCGGCTAAGACCGCAAAATGGCAAGCGCAAGAACCTCTGTTGAGCGTCCTCAGATCATTGTCGCGTCCAGAAACCACGATAGAGTCTATCGCTATGGTAACCTCTGAGTTTTTGTACGAGTTATATAAGCAAACGACATTGACTGATAAAGGACTGGTCTTACAGCAGCTACTGAAGGAAACAACCAGGCATCATGACGCAGATGCCTTTATCCTCTTATTGCAAGTTGGCATCAGGGCACGATTTAAGCTCTTGCCTCAGCAGCAAAAGGATATAAATGATGTCATTGCGTCATGGCAATCACTTCATAGCGTCTAGTCGCTCGCCTCATGATTGTTGGTTTGCTAAGCTAGGTACATGGATTCTCAGATACTAGTTGGACTTGACTACATGATCGGTCATGATCGGTACTTACTTGAGAAGGGCGCCAATGAGCGCGCTATCACGCATCGTCTGGGACTCTACTACCAGCATATCTTTCCTGATTGGGATGTTGACTGTGAATTTGATCTAAATTTAGGCGGGCCAAAAGTTATAAGTATCAAGCCAAAAGAATTTCTTCGAAGCATGGCCAGAACCCTCGAGCAGCATTATGGCGAAACTTTTGCTAGATCTCACGGAGTACTTTTCGAAGACGAACACGTAAGCACGGAAGAAATTCGGTCTCTTTTGGCACAGCTCGAAAATCCTACCTTAGAGATTGATAAGGAGTCTGATGTGCTTTTGCATGTACTTAAACTAAGAGACGAAAGCGGTAAACAGGTTGTCATTAAAAAGACCATTTATCCCGACATCATCGTTCATGAGCGCGAGACGGAGAACAATCACGTAGTTATTGAAGCCAAAAAATCAAATAATAAGGTCCGTGGCGCTCGGTTGTACGACATCATTAAGCTGAAGTGCTTGGTCGATGCACCATTCAACTATAGTCATGCGTATTTCATTGATATCCCCGTTAAAGCTGACTTTCGAAAACACAAGTCATTTAGCATTGCGTCGAGTCCGTATGCTCAGATTAGCGAGGTGTACTCACGCGGCTAAACTCTGCTAGAAAACTAGTTAAAAGCATTCAGGTTTGGGTTCTCGTATTTTAGAAATACCAGTGTAGTGGGACTACTTTCATGCTCAATTCGCCTGGCTTTTAATGTACCTTCTTTTATAAGACGGCGTATTTCCTTGCGTTCAGCACGATAACGTACTACTAACGTAGTCTCGGTTATGTGCTTTTTATTTTTGTCATCCGTAAAAACATAGCCTGGAATCACCTTTTGTACGAAGGCTGTTTGGCAATCCATACACCTCATACCACGTTTGTCATACCAGAAATCACCCACACCACCGCCCATGCATAGTCTGCACATTCTTCCCTCGGCGGGGAAGGCAAAACCTTCGGGGTTATCTTCAAGACGACGATCAAGGGACTTCTGGAATTTCCAGATGTCATATGTCAGATCGGCTAGTGCGTACATATCCCTTTGTAACTGACGGTATTCTTCCTCAGTTTTAAGTTCTATGCCATCCTTTTTTGCTTCCTTCATGAACCATTGAAACTCTTTGTCTGTAAAATCCATTCTCGTACTCCTTTTTTACAAACATATAATCTCAGTAAATAGGCAACACACTATATAATAAGTTTCATGCAGGCTATTTTCGGTAAGTATAAGATAGTTTACCACCATCTCTGGGAGACCTTTGGCGGTACTTGGCAAGTTCGTCTATCCTATGTTTTGCAACTTCTCACACGTATTTGTAAGCTAATCGTTCTTCCAATAGCCATCAGCCTTATCATTACGCACTTATCCAAACAGGAATATCATGATGCGCGCAACGCCGTATTCTTCTTTGTAGCATTTTCGTCACTGCTTGGTCTCCTTACGCCTCTCGTAAAGTACATTGGGATGCGTGGTGAGAACAAGGTCTACCGCGAGCTAACTGCTCAATATTTCGCCAAACTTGTAGCCGTAGACATTGAATATTTTAATTCAAACCTTTCGGGTTACTTGACTGCTGCTACGAGGCATTATGTAGATGGTTGTATACAACTAGTCCGTACATTACGTGACCGCTACATGACAACGATTTTGAGCATCGTATTTCCTATTGGTGTCATTATGTACCTAGATGTCCAGCTTGGTATGGTAGCCCTTATACTCAGTATCGCCAACGCTGCCTACATGATCTGGGCTTCGCACGCAATCGGTCCATACCGCACGGCATCACGCGAATTATATAAACAAAACTCAGGCAGGATGGCTGATATTGTTTCGAATATCCTTGCCGTTAAATCAACCGCTCAAGAGGCAAGCTACGTCGAAAAGGTGCGCGAGGGAGCCAACAAAGAAGGGGCGGCATTTACCAAACGCTATACCATGCAAGCAAAATTAATTGCAGCACGCGAGGCAATCACCGTGACGGTCTTTGCCGTACTCTTTTTGCTAACAGTCAGCCGCATTAGCCAAGGAGCAATTACCCTCACAACGGCAGTGCTGGTTATTACCTACGCGGCGACCATACTAACGGGTGTCTACTCCCTATCCGATGACCTAGACGAACATGATGATATCGTTGACCGAATTATCCCAGCCTTTGAGATTTTAAAGCGCCAAAACCTCCTTCAAGACCCCGCAAACCCTAAGCCATTCAAGGATCATAAGGGTGTAATAGAGTTCAAAAATGTCTCTTTTTCTTACGAACAAGGAAAGAAATACCGTCCAGTATTAGAGGACTTTTCTATATTGATACCAGATGGACAGAAAGTTGGCGTGGTTGGCATTAGTGGCGCAGGAAAAAGTACACTAACGAAACTACTTCTCCGCTTTAATGATGTGGATAGCGGCCAAGTACTTATTAATGGTGTTGATATTCGTGAAATGCTCCAGACCGATCTTCGTAAACATCTTGCTTACGTGCCTCAAGAACCACTACTATTCCATACCAGCATCAAAGATAATGTCGTTCTATCAAACCCCAAAGCTAGCGACATCGATGTTAATAAGGCCCTGAAGGCTGCTCATGCTTTAGAATTTGTAGAAAATCTGCCGGACGGTTTAGATAGTGTTGTCGGCGAACGCGGGGTAAAGTTGAGCGGTGGTCAGAAACAACGAGTTGCAATAGCGAGAGCGGTATTACAGCATGCCCCAATCATGGTGCTCGACGAAGCTACTAGTGCACTCGACAGCGAGAGTGAACAGATTATTAAGAAATCATTTGGCGAAGTGCTTAAGGGTAGAACGGCTATCGTGGTGGCCCATAGATTGAGTACATTGTCCGAGATGGACAGAGTTATCGTACTTGATAAGGGAAAACTGGTCGAAGATGGTACGCATGATGAACTTATAGCCAAACACGGCCTTTACGCCAAGTTATGGCAAAGACAGCAGAATTCGCTCCTAGACTAGCCACACTATATATTTTCAAAAAATCTGAAAAAATTTTGGGCAGGAAGTATAAGGCGATAGATGTAGGTGTTTGATGACCCACCCCCCCCTATGCCTTTGTTCTAACCTCCAGCCACCAAGGCTCATCATGGCAGCCACCGTCGCACCAACTATATAGGAAGGAGCTGGTGGACATTAAACATGCTTAAGTATGTCAGCTAATATTACCCCTGTTAATTTTGTTGATTTAATCTGTACTAAACGGTAGAATAGCCTAGTAGCACGGTTCTGACTTCGTTCATAACGGTGCACCAAGTGTACTTTAAGGCCTCTTCGGAGGCTTTTTTGTTAACACAGTGCCCTAAATCGTAAGTGTCTTTATGGTACTATTCAGTATATGGCAAAACTCAGATTCTCGCGGCGCACGTTCTTGATGACAGCCGCAGTCGCAATCCTTGTTGCCGTGCTCATCACGCTCTGGGTTGTACACCTTCGTCCCGCGGCTGCTTGCGATGACAAGGGTGTTATAGGCTACTGCTGTCAAGAACAAC
The DNA here is from genome assembly GCA_035479875.1 of Patescibacteria group bacterium. Lineage (GTDB taxonomy): Bacteria > Patescibacteriota > Saccharimonadia > Saccharimonadales > UBA4665 > PMNU01. The sequence goes on from DATIIH010000011.1 coordinate 74,557, forward strand.
AAAGGCAAATGGCGCATGAGGGTAAACAGCCCGACTACGTTTGTCCAGGATAGCCGAGAGACTTCTGCGCCGATATACGTGCACCCTAAGACAACGCGCGGCAAAACGACGTGTCAGCAGAATACGCTTGGCCAAAACTCGCTTTTTTGGTATGATTAACACCGTTATACGCTAAAAACGTGCCGTCTTAGCTCAGTGGTAGAGCACTTCCATGGTAAGGAAGGGGTCTCGGGTTCAAATCCCGAAGACGGCTCCATATTAAGCGATCAGCCGAAGAGCTGATCTTTTAATATAGACTCACAGATGGATTGCGGATAGCAGTCAGATATGTCAAAATACGCTCACATGACGGGGACTACGGTATACGGAGAAGCGGGTGGCTTGCCTGGAGGTGCAGGGGAGTACTATTTTGGGCCGCGCGAATTTCTTGAGGTGGCTGTAGATAGCCTTATCGACCTCTCGCAGACACGCGGCGTAGCTAATGCGCAGTACGGGCAGATCAAAGCCTCAATTCAGGACGAAGGCCTCGATAACCCGATCAATATCGCCCGCCTTGACGACGCCGAACTGGAGGCATACATTGCGTTCACCAATCGTACTTGGGGTTCCGCGGCCACACTCGAAGATTTTATAGAACTTCGCCAGCCGGATGGCCGCTACAACCTCATTGTGGCTGGACATACGCGCGCTGCAGCAGTACGGGAGCTCGTGGCAGAAAGAGCGGTGGCTATTGGCCAGCCAATCGAGGCTACGATACTCACGAAGCCCCTGGCCGAAACAAGTGTGCAGGCTATATTGTCAAAGCAGCTTTCAGAGAACTTGCATTCTCCTGTTCGCCAAGAGCGAACCGCCATGGCCGTAGTGGAGTTGTACTGCTATGGGGTAGACACCGGCCAGTGGGCCACCGCAGACGATTTCCGCAAGCTACAGCACGGAAGGGTGAATAAACAGATGGTGGAAGACGCGCTGCATTTTGCAGGCTTGAGCCCCGAGATCCGCTCCCTGGTTTTTAATGGGTATATACCGTACAAGGCAGGTGTTGAGTTGGGCAAGGCTGCTCCAACGGTGTACGCCGACTTTGCCCACGAGGCTCAATTGGCGGCCGGTGAGGATGATGAAGACATACGAGGAGCGGCGGAGGTCTATCTGCGAGGTGCTGCGGCGTACATAGCCAACAGAAAGCTAAACAGCACTGCGTCCGCTCGCTATATCCGAGCATTTGTTGATAGAATGACTCGCGAAACAGCGGATGAAGCAGCACACGAGGAACCGCTCTTTGGTCTGAGGTCGGCAGCAGCTATTGCCCGCGAGATACGCGATCGCGAAAAGCGACGGTTCGAGAAGCTGCTTAGGGAGTTGAGCGGTGGTTTGGCCAGCACGTTTGCCGAGACCGCGACAGGTCTCGACGCCGGCCGCGCGTCTGACGTAGCTGCGGCGGTACTCGAAGACGTGCGGCGCGCGAATGGTACGCTGGCAGCCTATGCCGGCCGGCTTGCCTCAGGCAGCGCCGTAGAGGAAGTGGCGGAAGTAGCTGCCGAAGACGTATTAGTTTGAGCCGCTGAGCTGGACTCATAATTGTCTCGTCAAAGACTGTTTACAATCGTTCTGACATCTGTTAAACTAGCTGAGTTATGGCAAAAAAAGGCGACAAGCGCAAACTGATTGGTCTCGTGAGCGAAGAATCCGGCGAGCGTATTTATTACACCTCAAAAAACAGCATGAACACCCCCGACAAGCTGTCCCTCAAAAAGTACAGCCCTAAGTTGCGGAAGCACGTCGTATTTGTTGAAACCAAGAAGAATCTTGGCCGCAACGAAGTCAAACCAAAGAAGTAACCTCAGCACGATAGATCTTGGAGTCGCCAAATGAGCGGCTCTTTTTATATATCAAGTATGTCGAGTGTAGTATTGAGGAACTCAGCGTGGCTCCATACCAGAGGGGCTACACTAAGCGCATAACCCGTTTCGGGGTCGAATTGCTCGCTCATAACGCCGCTTGGCAGTATGCGAGCGAGCGACCAATCCAAAAGTTCACGGGCTTGCTTGTGATCGTCAAGGGCGGCAAAGTACTGGGCTACCCACAGCGTGCATACAATCCAGGGATTGCCCTTGTACTGTGTCTTGGCTAAGAAGTAGCCGTCATGCTCGTCGCGCAGCACGCCGCCGATTGGCGTCTGGTTCCAAAGCCGCTTTTTAACTTGTTCGAACGTACTTTGCATGCGCGGGTCTTTGAGCGGCAAGCGAGCGAACATATAAGGGCCGTAAAGGTTGGAAATGTCGAGTGAATCGTCATATTGTAGGCTGCCATCTTCTTGTAGTAAAAAGCCTTTGCGGAAGTACCCATCTGGGTGGTAGAGGGCGTCGAGCCCTCTGCGCATGCGTTCAGCTGCCTTTTTCCAGTGCACGGCGTGGGTTGGCTGCTTGGCGACCTCGGCTAACAGTACGGCGGTTTCGAGGGCGGCAATCACGCAACTCACCGTGTAGGTAGAGGTAGAGAATTTTTGCTCCCATAGGTCGTAACTAGCGTGAGGCAGGCCAGTGGCGTCATCGACAAAGTCGGCCATAAACGAGGCGCAGGGCTCGATGAAGTTATCAAAGTAGGTCTCGATAAAGGCGCCGTCTTTGCTCGCGTTGTAATACTCGCCGAGCATAAAGATAACGATGGCGGTCTCGTCTTCTTGGATAGCCAGTTCCATGCTGCGACCGTGCACCAGGGGGTGCCAAGTGCTACCAATGGCGCGGTCGGGCTGATATTTGTGCGCCAAGTAACCGTCGTGATGCATAGTGCTACGTGCGAAGTCAAAGAAGGTACGCGCTTCATCGTACAGACCAAAGCGGATGAGTGGCCATATGGCGTAAGCGGCGTCGCGCGGCCAGCAGTAGCAGTAGTAGTCGCGGCCATAGTTAAAGATGCTAGAATCGCCACTGGCTAAGATTGAACCGCGTTGGTCGCAGTGGGCTTTAATAATGAGTAGACTCTTGCTCGTCTCGATACGTAGTTTTTCTTCGACCTGCTTAAGTTTGCTGGCTGCGGGTTCGAGCCATTTGTGCCAATAGGCACGGGCTTCGCCGAGACGTTGGCCTACCGAGTAGTACTTGATTTTAGTGTGTATGATCTGCGCGTCGGACTGGCTATCTGCGGCCACGATCCAATAATCAACGTTAAATGAATCGCGGGCGGCTACGTCGGACTTAAAGCGGATCACGCTGTCGACGCCGCCATGCTCCACTGGATTGCCGCCCAACTCGCCGTCCTCAGCATCTTTAAAGGTGCCGGCCTTGCCCTCAATGCCATAGTTGCCCACGGCGTATTGGTCAAAATCGGCGTCATCTGATAAACGGCCGGCACTCAGCAGGCAACAGTGGCCTTTGTAGTCGAGAATGTAGTTGTCGTCGGGCACGTATAGCGCAGTGTCGGCTCGGCCGGCGCGGGAGATCTGAAATACCTGGTGCATAAATAGGCGGACATCGCGTTGATTATCGGCATCGTTGGTAACGCTAATGCAACGAATAAAAGCGTTGTACTCCGGGTCTACAAAATCGTTTAGGTGGAGCGTGATGCCTAGTGTGTCGGAATGCATCGTGATGTCGCTCACCAGAGCGTCGGGCTCAAAATCTACATCTATCTTCCAGCCGTCATCGCCCACCCAGCTAAAGGCGCCGTCGACCCAAACACCGATTTTGTGCTGCGAGTTGCGTGCATTGGTGAGGTTGTCTAGGCCCACATATGGGTAATAAAAATCATGTACCAGCCCGTTCTCGTCTAATCCTACAAACAGTTGCCCATTACTGAGCACCACGGGCCGACCCATTTAGGCATCAATCCCTTTTTCGGCAAGGCGAAATTGCAAGTCGTGCCAGGCGTTCATAAAGGCCACGAAAGCGTCGTAAGGGTTTTCGTATGGGCTAAAGTAGGCGTGAATGTCACCGTCGTTAAACCACTTGGTACACATATAGTAAAAGTGGTCGCTGGTCTGGAGTTTGCGCCAATCCTCGATTAACTCCCAGTCAACGTCGACCATCATTGGTTTCTCTAATTGATAGAGGTTATCAATGGCTTGTTGCTGCATTTTATTGCCCAGCCAGGCTGTTAGGTCGCGCTCGG
>DATIIH010000012.1:0-153822 GCA_035479875.1 Patescibacteria group bacterium
GTATTGGTCGTGTCACTCTTGTTGCCCCCACCGGCTTTATGCTGCAACAAGCGCAGCTTAAGGTCTTTTAACGCATTGCAGAAGTATATAAAGGCCTCGTACGGCGTCTCGTACGGACTAAAGTAGGCGTGCACGTCACCATCGTTAAACCACTTGGTACACATGTAGTAAAAGTGGTCGGAGGTGGTGAGCTTGCGCCAGTCGCCAATGAGGTCAACATCGCCGGTGTCGATAATCCGTTGCTCAAGCTCATATAGGGCGGTGATACTAGCGGACTGCATGCTGTTGCCGAGCCAGGCGGATAGGTCGCGCTCAGTGTCGGCCCAGGTAACGGTGTAGGGCATGTCGACTCGGTCGGTGGGTTCAAAGTTATCTATCGCCTCGCTGACAGTCATAAAGGTGTTGCCTTCGGTTTTGAGCCACTCATTAGGCAGGTGTTCCAAGAAGCCAAAGATGCCGGAGTCGTCCCATTGGTGCTCGCCGAATGTCTCGTAGTCCATGAATAGGTCAAAGTTGGTGGCCTCCGGGGTGCTGTTGAGCCAGTGGGTAAACTTGTCGGCTGTGAGCGGCCAGCCTTCCCAGTTGTGGTCGCCAAAACGGAAAGCGATGTCGTCACTGAGCTTGTAATTCTTCATAAGTAAGCGGATTTTTTTGGTGTAGGTGGGCTGATACACAAAGTTAGGCGAGCGCCAGCCGAGCACTTTGTCCCAACCTTCGGCCAGGATACCTTTGTACCCGGCTTTGTCGGCCCAATAGGCAAGATCGTTGTTATAAGACAACTCGGTATTGCGAAACACCGCCGGCGTTTGGCCAAAGAGTTCTTTGATCTTTTTGGCATGCATGTCTACTTGGCGTTCAAACTCGGCACGTGAGTAAAAGAATGCCAAGCTGTGGTAGTACGTCTCGCCAACGATTTCGACGCGGCCGGTGGCGCACAAATCTTTGAACGACTGCAGTGCTTCGGGCGCCCACGCCTCCAATTGCTCTAACACGGTGCCGGTGATGCTCAAGCTTAGGCGGAACTGCGGGTGGTCGTTGAGCATTTGCAGCAGGCGACGATTAGTCGGTATGTACGACTTTTCGGCGATTTTGTGGATGATGCGTTCGTTGCTCGTGCGATCGTCGTAAGGGGCATCGAAGTAGCGGTGGTTAACGCCGGCGTCAAATATGGTGTAATGACGCACGCGGTATGGCTGGTGGACGTGCAAGTACAGTACGATCGCTTTTTTGCTCATGCAGGTACCCCGCTGGTGTGTTCCGCATAAATGCGCATCATTTTATCGGCGGCATTTCCCCAGTTGAGACGACTATATTCCTGGTAGGAGTTTTGGTGCAGTGTGTCGCGCAGCGCATCGTTTTGCATAACAGCGGTGATTTGGTTGGCCATTTCTTTGATGTCCCAAAAGTCTACTTTGAGGCAGTTGCGCAGGACTTCCGCAACGCCCGATTGGTTGGTAATGAGCGCCGGTGTGCCATAACCGACCGCTTCGAGTGCCGTCAGCCCAAAGGGTTCAGAAACTGACGGCAACACGAAGAGGTCGGCAACGGCATACGCGTCGCGCCACGCCTTTCCACGTTGGAATCCGGCAAAGACAACATTTTTGGCGATGCCGAGATCAGCCGCCAAACTGAGTAATTCGAAATACTGTTCGCCGTTGCCTACTACAAGGAGTAGAGTTTTAGGCACGCGGGCGACAACTTCTTTCATGGCGTACAGCAGATTAGGCAAGCCTTTTTGGACGGTCAGGCGTGCAACTGCCGTGATGATGCGGTAACCTTGGGCGTGCATAGCACTTAGGTAGCGATAGGTATTGTCGTTGTCTAGCGGCGTGAGGTCGTTGGGCTCAATGCTGTTATGCACTACCTCGATCTTGTCGGCGGGAATGCCATAGTCGTCGGCTATCATGTCTTTGGTGTGCTGGCTGACGGCAACAACACGGTCGGCTAACATGCAGGCTGTGGCTTCGATCTCGCGGCACAAGGGGTTACCGGCATCGCCGCCGGCGCGGTCACGTTCTATAGAGTGTAAGTGCACAACGATCGGGCAACCGCTAGCCTCTTTAATGCGCATGGCGGCGCGAAATGTTAGCCAGTCGTGAGCGTGGACAACGTCGAACTCGCGTTCTTGGGCCATTTGGGCTACAGCCTCTTCGTACATGCGCACCTGCGAATACAGATCGTGTGTCTCGAAGTGACCGTCGTGAAAGATATACTTGTAACTGGCGTAGGCGATGCCGCTTTTAAGGACTTCCGTGACACCTTGCGGATGCGCGGCTGTGACTTTCATGAAATCGATGCCATGGTCTGCTTGGTAGGGGAGAGTAAACTCGATATCAGCACCCTGTCTAGCGAGCTCCTTACAGAGCTGGTAACATACCACGCCAAGGCCGCCGCTATTGTGAGGTGGTAGCTCCCACCCGAGCATCAAGATCCGCACGTAACCCTCTGTCTTCTTCTTATGCTTTTCTGAAATTATTATAAGTCACAACGCACGCTAAGCACAAACGTTTTTGTGAAATTATTTGCACTTTCTCACATTATCCCATTAAACGGGCGAGCGCAATCTGAAAAGCTGCTTCTTTATAGCTGGATGTTTGCTTGTGTGCGCGGGCAAGCATGGCTTGGGCGGCAGGCACTAGAATGTCGGCTAATTTTTGGTTAACGTATTCTACACTCCAGTGCTCACCGGCTAGGTTTTGTTGCCACTCTAAGTACGAGACAATCACGCCGCCGGCGTTGGCGATAATATCAGGCAGAATACTGATATGGCGCCCCAGAAGCTTAGCTTCGGCGTCACTGGTAATTGGTCCGTTGGCTAGCTCGACAATGATTTTAGCTTGCACCTGTGCTTCGTTTACCTCAGTAACGGCGTCTTCGAGCGCTGCGAGTACAAGTATGTCGGCTTTGACGCCAAATATGGCGTCGCTTGGCAGCTGCTCGCTGCCCTTATAAGCGTTTAGGTCTGTCACTTTGGTTGGGTCTATGCCGTTTTCGTCCAACACCGTTTGTTTGCTGTTGGCCGCGGCTATCACTTTGATTTGCGGATATAACTCGTGGAGCGTCTTGGCAAAAAAGTAACCGACATTGCCGTAACCCTGGAGTGCGATAGTGAGTGGCACACCAGACAAACCTTTATACCTGAGGCATTCGGCTAACACCAGCACACCTCCGCGTCCGGTAGCTGCCTCGCGCCCTTCAGAACCACCACCAGCCATCGATTTGCCCGTAAAGCTCCCGGGATCTTTATGGCCCACCGTTTTTTCGTATTCGTCCACCATCCAATCGATAATTTTGCCGTTGGTGTTAACGTCTGGTGCCGGAATATCTTTGTCGGAGCCGATGTACGGTGCCAGCTGGCGAGCGTAGTCGCGGCTGAGCTCTTCGATTTCGGCCTCGCCGAGTGCGCGCGGGTCAACTACGACGCCGCCTTTGCCGCCGCCTAGGCTCAAGCCTACGGCTGCGGTTTTAAGACTCATGAGTGTAGCGAGCGCACGAACTTCATCTAATGAAACGTTGGGGTGGAAACGAATGCCGCCTTTGTGCGGCCCAAGCTTGTTGCTGTGTTGCACGCGGTAGGCAGGATACCTTTTGCCGCCAGCCGAGACTTCGAACACGTGCTCGCGCTCTGGCTTGAGCAAGGCCTGTATGGCTTTATCGCTATAACCCAACTCCTTAGCTGCGTTTGTAATGGCGGCCTGAGCCGTAGCAAGCATAGTATTCATGGCGTCCCTCTTTACCATTCTTACTATACTCGGTTAAAGGCGTTGTGTTTAGTGGTAGTGCTTGGCAAAGTAGGTGCGCAGTTTTTCGGCAAACTGGGCACGAATCTTTGGATCTACTGTGTCGATTTTGCCGGAGTTGTGATAGAAGCCGTCGTTGACGTAGCGTGGGTAGACATGTACGTGCAGGTGCCACACAAGTTGGTCGCCGGCCGGCTCGTTGTGTTGACGGGTAGACGTGCCGTCGCAACCGTATACTTCGCGGATCGCGACGGCGACTTTTTTGACCAAGCGGTACGTCTCGCTGAGTGCGGTATCCGAAATCATGTATATGTTCTCGTAGTGCAGGTTAGGGATTACTATCACCGAGCCTGGGTTGTGGCTCCACCAGCGAGGCCCAACAAAAGCAGTAGCAAAGTCATTTTGATAGATGATATCAGATGACCTGTTAACACCATCGTCTTTGCCGGCCAAAAATACGCAAAAAGGGCACACGTAACCATCGGGCGCGTGAGTAAACATAAACGTATTGTACGTGATGCACCGCTGAAAACGAAAGGCGCTCTTGACTAAATAGCGAGCTGATACTTGTCGCGCATCGTTGTTACAAACGAGCTATAGTCGGTGTAAGATTCCGCTTTGATACCGCTAGCAAGTGCGCCGTCGATGTTTCGTTGGTCGTCCTCCCAGAGGAGCGTCTGGCCTTTGCTAGCATGCATATCGTCAACAATGTGCGTGTAAAATGCAGTGTCCGGCTTTTTAAGCCCCACATGCGCCGAGGAATAAATTTTATCGAAGGCGCCGTCGAAGCCCATGTGCTCAAGCATATACTGAGTGCGGTATTTTTCTTGATTGGTTGCCAACACGACAGGTACGCCGGAAGCCCGTAACTTGCGGATGTAGCCCATAAGATCCTCGTTTATGCCATGCTCGGTCTTAAACCAATACTCTAAAAGCTCATCGGCCGTGCCTTTCCAACCAAATGAGGCGAGGTAAGGGCCAATGGCCTCTTTGAGATCGGCTTGCCCTACTAGGCATTCTTGGAATTTGGTGGTAAAAAACTCTTTCTCCTTGGCGAGGTCTACGTCGTAATCGCGGTGCAGAGCATCGGAAAATTTGTCACCGTTAATGAGTACACCGTCGGCATCCATAATAATGAGGGAAATCATTCCCTGAGTATAGCAAAGACGGGTTAGGCGGTTTTCTTCTCGAGACGTTTGATGCGACGCTCGTGGTTTTTGAGGCGGGCCTCGGTGTCTTCGTTGGCGTTATCGATTGCATCGGCGACGGCCGCCGACAGACTGTCTATTTTTCGGTCAAGCCGGTCTAACTGATTCTCTATATGTTTCGTGATGGCTTGCTTTAGCTCAACAGTCTCCTGCTTAAAAGTGGCGGAGATAAATTGTTTTAAGTCGGTGACAGTGCCTTCGTCCATACTAGTATCCTATCATTTTACGCTTACGATTGCCGCAAAATAGTGCGCTACGCTGCCTTAAAATGCAAACGTGAACGTTAATACTTCGCGCGAAGGACTGCCTAAGGATATCGTCGATATGCGGGTTACATTGGGGTGCTAACGCAAATCCAGTTGCCAGCAGGGTCTTTAAACCAAGCGGCGTCGCCCATCTCTGGGTCGCTCATGATTCCGTCTTCGTTAGTGCCCTCGATCTTTTCGACCTGTATACCTTTGGTAGCCAGTTCTTTAACAGCGGCGGCTACGTCGCTTACCTCTATGCCAAGCACGGTTGAGTCCCAAGCCTTGTGGTCGGGTTTGGGGTAGACATTTATTTTGGTGCCGGTGCCGCTCACGAGCACCATGCCCCACTCGGACTCTTTGTCTACGCTAAAGCCCAATTTATCGACGTAAAAGCTCTTGGCTACGGCCAGGTCGTTGACGCTAAAGTTTGCGTGTGTGTCGTTTTGTCCTAACATAGTCACCCCCTAATTTATAACTGGCAGTATACGCCTTTTACTCGTCGGGGTCAGTAAAGTTATGCTTTAGGTTCCTCGGAGTCGCCGTCCTCGGGTCTGTGTCTGGCGATCCTAGAGGTCAGCGCGCCCAAGGCGGTAGTGGCGACACTCCTGGCTCTCTCGCCCGGCGTCGGTCGGTGGCCTATCCTATCTATGAGTGTGGCCCATGCATTATGGATCTCTACGGCACTAGCCGGCAAATCAGTTCCGTCAAGGGAGAGACCGGAGCGTTCTGCGCGCCTGGCGAGCAGCATGCGCAAGCGTACGTTTGGCGGGGTGCCAGCGAAGTTGTTGAGCTCGAGGCGCCGGTATTCGTACAGTCTATTAAAGAGGCCTTGGTCAATAATCCTGCCGTTCTTCATGAGTGGCTCGCCAAAGCGACGCTCTAGGTCGGTGACTGTGGAGCGCCGATCGGCGAGCTCAAACGCCCACGCGGGCGGGTCGTTGGGCAATAAACCTTCTAGTGATACTTGCATCGCGCCAAGACGGTCCTGGCCGTGCTGCCCGGTGATAGCGACTAAGTCTCCAAACGATGCACGATATGCATCGATCCGGCCAAAGGCTTGCCCACTGATCATGGCGAGGGCTATGCGCTGCTGACGGTGGTCGGGGGAGCCCTGGAAGAGTCCGACTGCCGCACAAACAGCAGCCAGTTCGGCAACACTCATATTACTTGGAATGGATCTCAACGTTTCTTTTACTCTGTCCATAACGCCACCACCGCTAGGGAGCCCGGCTGCTAGCGCGTGGTAGCGGACTGTGGCTCGCGGCACGTCGCTCGTTAGAGATTCGCGTGTGAGTAGAGGATGAGCAGCATTATGCTGCGCTACGACATCCCGAGCGCGTTTTATATTGTGCGTCCCTCTGGCGATTGCTCCTCGATAACGAGCGCCGGGGCGACCTCGTTCATACTCGGCACGCGCGGCCGGAGTTCTAGGTATATGTTCAGCAAGGGCAAGTCGGGCGACCGTTTGTGGTGATCGGTACTTGGCAACGACTTTCTCTGCAACCCCGGCCACGGCGCTAGCAGATGCTGGGCGGTCTAGCGCGAAGTTCAAAACACCAATCGCGTCAGTGCTAGCTCGCGTGCCTTCGAGCCACATATGATATTGAGCGTCGTGGCTCGTCTCGCTCGCGGGCAGGCCGTGCTGCAAAACATACACGCCGGCTCGTGGCCCCCATTCTCGTATATAATCGAGGGCATGACAAGCCTTGGCAGATAACTGGCCGTCCAATTCATTGCGGTGATTTGCAATGATACTTACGATCCGCCAGGGCATCGACGGGCGGACTCCGCCTAACTCGGCATATGCGTTCAAAGACGGGTATCCATGGAGTCCTGGGTGTCGGGCCTTGACATCTGCGGCAACGTCGTGTAGCAGCCCGGCCAAACTACCGGCGTGCGCCTCGTACAATCCTTTTGTGGCCAGTACGCCGAAACCACTAAAGGCGGTAGGATTCGCAGGATGGTAGGTTGTAAGGTGCAGCCAGCCAGGCCATGTGTGGGTAAGGCCCTGTACCATTACATTGTTCATGACTCCTGCCGCAACGTTGCCCTCTACGGCGAGAGCATCGAGGCGCAGACGCTTAGCTGTCGCAGCGGCCTCCTCGGCTGCTCGCTTGGCGCGCTCGTATTCCGTGGGGTCCATCATCCTTTTTGGCTTCTCGACGACTTCGGGTATCAGAAGTTTAGGGTCGCCAAACAGAACGGAACCTTCTGCTGGCAACATTACCGGGATGCGGCTGCTCAAGGCGCCGATACGTACCAGGCCAGGGGGGCCAAGAGTGCGTTCGGCGGCGGTCTCGTACATCATGGTGCTAAATGCCGCTTCTGCCTCTTCTAGAGGATTGGGCACGATGGCACCAGCCAGTCGATCGCCACCGCCGAGTTGTTCATGTATTGCAGTCATAGCTCTGTCGATGATTAAGAGTAGTCGTCATTATATCACAACGTTTAGCCGTTCTGTCCAAGTTGTAGGATAATAAAATTGCTCGTCCAATATTGGTGATTCTGATACTATTACTGTAGTGTTTTTTAGCAGCTTGTTACGCAGCAGTACTTACAAATCATAGGAGTCCAGGCAATGGAATTTGACCCCCAGCAACAGCAACAACAACCACATCAACAGCCAGCTTATCACCAACAACCGTATCACCAGCCTCAGCCGCAACCTATATGGCAGCCACCTGTGCCCGAGCAAGTCGCACAGCCGCAAGCAGAACCCGTAGATCGACAGAGCCTCAGGCCGATGCCCGTCGTTAGGGTCTTGAGCCCGATGGGTGTTGAGTACGTCTTCCTGACCGTCACATTGTTTATCGGTGCGGGCTCGCTGATGGGTACGCTGCTCCTGCTGGTAAACGGCGCTACCGAGTTTTCGGCTTTGTCGTTCCCGGTGGCAGCGCTGATAGTTTGCGTGCCGCTTTTTGCGTTCCTCTTCTTGCGCCTCAAAAAGATGGAAGTACGCGATCCTAGCCTGCGATTTGATGCGTCTAAGCGGCGATCTACGCAGTTCACCCAAATTGTGGCGTTTATCGTTAGCATATTCACGCTTATCGGCCTAGTCTTTACCCTATTCGCCAAAATGGGCGGCGACAGCACTGTGTCGATTGGTAAGGCGTTGCTTGATACGCTCTGCGTCCTGGTTGTAGCCGGCGGCGTGCTCGCCTATTACTGGCTTGATGAACACAAGAGCCGACGGTAGGCGAACATATGAGACCACAACTCTTTAAATACAAGGTAGGTTTGGGAATCATCGGCGTCTTCGTGCTTGTAATGGCTGTCTTTGTGCTGCTGCAGGCTGACAATGCCAAGAAAGACATCGCAACAGATAAAGCGGCAAACGACATTGCGCAAAAACTCAACGACTACGTAGACACCCAACAGACTATTCCGGAATCGCTCGACACTGCAGGCATCAAAGATGTGCCCGACACCATCACATACCAAAGGTTGTCCGACAGCAGTTATAAGTTTTGCGTCAAGTATAAGTCAGCGAGCACTGGCCTCGATTCCACTACGCTGTTACAGGCCGCTACCAGCTTTGACACTACAGGCAGCGGTTTTACTGACTCATCTCAGCCTGACCCAGTCTCTAATCCCAGCAGCTTATATATCTCTGCCAACCACAAAAAAGGTGCCAATTGTCAAACTGTAGAGCCATACAATTACGGTTACGGCATGTACCCAACAGGGGGTGGGGGCACGAATTCAACCGGTACGTCTGCGTCTACGGCGCAATATTGCAACACCGATTTTCTTTACGACCTGACCGTTGTCGACGTTAACGCTATTACGCCACCGAGCGGCGGTGCCAAGGGCAGCATCACCGTAGCAACGTATCCCGCGGCAAAGACATTCGACGTTTCCCCCAGCGTAAAAGTGCTCGACACAGACTGTAAGCCGCTATCTATAAGCGATATCCAAGTTGGTGGCGCGGTTGATATCCATTCCGACACGAGTGACGGCCCCGTAACGACAATCATCAAAGAATTTTAAGCGATCAGTCTCGTATGTAAACCTCACATAAATCGGCTCAAACAGTGGGCTGTGGACTAAAATACTTGTTTTCTATGCCAAGTTCTATAGAATTGAGGTATTCTAAGTTGACCCATCGCACATTGGAAGAGTTAAAAGAGCCCCACATATATGACCACCGCTGCAGCGCCCCCCGAGGCGTATATTGGAAACACTGGTGGATGGCCTGACAGCCATCGCGCCGCTATATTAGAGCGGCGCGAAGTTTACGAGGGAGTGCTTGGCCTGGCCGTCGCGTTCAAAGCCAACTATGACGCCTACACACCCACAGATGTTGGCGGAGACGCTATGCCAACCGTGGGTTCTCCTGTCCCCCCCTTAAAGAGCACAGTGTTTAGGGTAGGGACTGTTGCATCTGGTTTTGTCGGCCTAGACACATGGTACTTTGACCTGGCCCGGGCAACCGTGGTCAAGGAGGAGCCTGCGTCTGTCGCCAAACTCGTTGATGTGTGGTTGGGCCACCTGGTGACGGTGGATGACGTCCTGGATGAGAGTACGCCGAGAATGTTAGAGCTTAAGGGTCCAGAGGATACCGACGGACAAACTCAGGGCGCAGCTAGATCGTGCAGCGTCGACCTCAGGCTGCCGAACCCATACCTCAAGGATGATTATAAGATAAGACTCACTTACGATGCGGACGGGACGGTTGTGGCGACCTTTGACGGTCAAGAACTTGTGCCGCCTGCCGAAGCACGGCTTGGACTGGCTCGACGAGCGGTTGTAGAAGCTAGAATCCGGGAACAGGATACGTTAGGCGCGAAGCTTGCCGACGACCGCGTAGCTATGATTAAGGCGGAGGGGGTAGACTCACTCGAGGAACTAGTAGAGCGCTACGATCAACTACACCGAATTATCGGTAAGGTTACCAGACTCCGAGACGTTAGAGACCGGTTCAATAGGGCCGGAGACGCCCTAGAGCGAGTCGAGGTGCACAACTTAGCTATTGCGCTTTTGGCGAAAGCCTCCGATGAGCAGTTGTCAAATGCTTTTGAGAACCCAACGGACGCAGTTAATCCCAACACCCCGTACAACGAAGCAGAAACATGGTACATAAACAACGCAGTAAACGAAGAGTTAGGCCCTCCTGCCCCTGGCGGTAGGACAGACGCAAAGCGCGTCGAAGCCGTAAAAGCGAAGGCGCGGGCTGAATGTCGAAAGCCCGAGGTGCGCAAACAGATGTGGTTAGACTATGCTTCATGGGTGCGTGAGCGCAAAGCGCTACACGAGGCGCGTCAGTTAATAGAGACTGCGAAGGACTAGTGGCTATGGCGGGGGATGCTGTGCGGAGGATCACCGACGAACTGCTTACCCTCCCGCTTGGCGAGGCCGACCCCATCCCGCCTGAGGACCTAGCTAAACTGTATCAACAACTCGGCGAATTAGGCATTCTCCAACCCGTAGGCACAGTGCCCGCTGCAGAGGTCGACGAACTTGCGCAGCAAGCAGATGAGCTCGACTTTGACACGATTACGCGGTACCTCATACAGGTAACGCAACCAACGGTAGAGATGGCAACAATTGTCGATACCTCAACAGATAATGTCGAGGATACGGAGCCAGTGCGCTATCCAGTTAGGTCCAAATCCGACATTGTGGATATTGCCGAGCCGCCTAGTGCCGCCGACATTGTAATTGAGGTTGAGGATTCCACTCTCCTGCCGGAATCTAGCAGAGGCCTAACACAGCGGCAACGCACACTAATCGCGCTTTCCATAGCGGCCAGCCTTACCGCTGCCGCAGCTACGGTCCCTGGGGCCACACACGAGACGAACAACCCAAATGCAACTACCACAACCACCGGGCACGGCGCGCGTCCCGCCACGGCCAACAAGCCACCCGTTACTGCGCAAGGCACAGCAGAAATCACCCCGGCGCAACGCATCGCCTTCCAAAAAGAATTTATTAGCAAGATAGCCGGGCTTAATACCGCGGAGCGCAATAATCTATTTGCCTCCGTACAAGTTCTCGAAGAGCTTATGCCGTTATTTAAACAGATGCATGTCGACCCGGTAGTGGTACTCGCCCAATGGTGGGATGAATCCCGTTTGGGCACTGCAACGCCACACGATAACGTCACCATTCCCGAGAATAACCCCTATGGTTTACCAGCTCACACGGCTACGGGTGCGCCATCCAGAAACCCCTTTGGCATGAAGCAGTGGGGTAACGGGCCATACGTGCTTTGTTGGACGCACGAAGTCGTTAAACAGAACGGGCAGTGGGTAACCGTACGCGTGCCTGCAAAATTCACCGTATTTAGCGGCCCCAAAGAGGCATTTACCGCTTTGGCGAATCTGTTCCAGATAAAACGCTATCAGAACACTCATCAATATGCCGATAAGGATCAGGATAACAAGGTGGCCGAACTCATCCACGAGGACGGCTATGCCACTGCGCGTGATTACGCCAAGACTTTGATACATATCATGACCAAAAATCGCCTCAGAGATTTGCTGTACCCCGAACGCACACTCTCATCGCAACACGCCTGCGAAACTATTGATGGCAATGCGCGCATGCTCTGCATCGCCGAACTTTACGACGGCATTTACTACAAGTGGGGCGGCGGCCATGATGCAGGAGACACCAAGTATGCGTTCGCTAAGTTTATGGAGATGTGTAATGCGCACGACCTTATGTTTGCTTCGGTCGCTAGTACCGCACGACATCAGGGGCCTTGCTCTCGGGACTGCAGCGGCCTTGTGAGTGACTCGGCAGATGAATTTGAAAGACAACGATTGGCGGAATTGGGCGTAACCCCGCAGCGTTACTACGACTGGGTGGTGGACGGCATCTTACACCGCTGGGAGGCAGGCTCGGAGTACTGGCAGCCAATATCCTTTAAAGATGCACAACCGGGCGATATCGTTATACACACCGATATGGTGAACGGAAAGCGAGTGGGTGGACACACGGCCTTCTACGTAGGCACTAATAGCGATGGCACGGTCCGCACATACGAGGCATCTCAAACGGGTGAGCCTAACGACTTCCACAAACGTACTCGTGACTTTTGGGATGCTGGAGTGTTCCGCTGGGTAGGGCCAGGCAGTAAGGTCTACGACGACGCTCATTACGGCACGCATTAAGGGTGCATGGGGGGCGAACTATTCTTCGACAAACTCAAGGCGCACGACTGCAAGAGCATGTCGTATAACATGCAGGCCGAGGCCAGCAACGCGGATTTGATCATCGGATTTGTAACTGATACGCAAATCCGGGTCGGCAACCATAGTACGCGCATTATAAAGAGCCACATGGCCAACACCCGGAACGTCACCTATATATGCCAGAGGATTATCTTCTGAACTGTCTAGGCGGAGGCCGCTAAAGGGCGTGGCGAAATAGATTGGCAGAATATTTGCGGCCTGTTGCGCTTTGAGTACGGCGATCTTCTGGTCCAGCTCAAGTAATCGGGCGCGTCCTGTTTCCCGGTCCGACTCCGTCAACCCGGTCGCGGCATCAGCAGCGAGCATTTCGCGCGTGATAGCGAGCTTCTCCTGACGCAATGTGAAAACGTTGCGCTCTGTGACGTTGTATTCATTACTATCATCTCCGTCAAATCCGTCAAAGTCGTCTTCGCCGGTCAAACCAGCGGCTAGTGCTGCAGATCGACGAGCTAACTTGTGGGCGTCGGTCGCTGTCAGCTCCTCGTCGCTATAACCGCCCGGGAAGCCGCTGGCCCATACATGCTCTTCGCCAATGCCGGGTTCGGCGGCCTCTGCCGCGTCCAAAGCCAGCCTGGCCAATTGTTCTCGCAGTTCTTCGGAGTAAATACCCCCGAATTCATTGTAAGTATCAGTAAACTCGCCCACTACTATAGGCGGTGCAACAACTTCGAGTGGTGTATAGCGCGGCATAGAAGGTTATTATACCATGAGATTAGGCAAAACTAGAACGGCTGTCCTGGCAGCTATGGACGCAGCCTATTAAGCGGGCTTTGTGGCGAGTACGCGCAGCGAAAGCGGGCTTCTGGTGATGGTTATGGCACTGTTACCTGCAGCGGTGAAGTAATCACCGTCAACTTGAGCGGCCACCGGATCTTTGCTAAGGATTGAGAAGTGTATCGGTTTAGGGGTCCGCGCACCAGGCGGAATATGCAGGTACATACGCAGTGCCGTGAATAAGACGGTAAGTGGGTCGTTCGGCTTTACAATGCCTACGTGCAACAAGTCGTCGCTAAGAAGCACTGGGTATTTACCGTTCGCGCCCATGATTGGGCCATTCACAATCTGCATTTCGGCGACCTGCTGCACCTTTCCGCCTTCTAGTTGGATAGTGAAACGCGGTGGGAATGACAGCATGCTTGGCGCTGCCCACATCATTGCTCGTGCTAGGTTAAACATCGTGGGTAAGTGCTCTTTGCGTGCTCGGTGCCGGTTATCATTGAGCATTTTTGCGCCCTGTCCAGTGACACCTAACGACACGTAGCCCATCGCGACATGAGTCTGCTGCCTACCGTTATGAGACTCTGTGAATGTAAATGGGTGTAGGCTGATAACTTGTCTAGCGGCAGCTGGGTGGCCCAGGATGCTCAGTGGATCGCGATACCAGCGTCGTGCGTGCAAACTCCGAAAATTGTCGTCCGCGTTCCCTCCGGGGAACTTAATGAGCAACACCTTCCGCGCACTAGCCGACATAGGTGGATCAATAAGCGCTGCACACACTAAGTTCCAGGTGCCATCGCCGCCCAATACGATGAGCGCTTCATGCTCGGGGTCCTGCAGAGTGGCTTGTAGCAAATCTCGATTTGGTGCAATTGCTGCAGAGACTGTTTTTATAACCGTCAGTTGCTGTGGGGTGTCTTTGTATAGAGCTTGGAGCCGACGTATCTGCGACCCAGCCTCTTCGGCGCGGGTACTGTGCGGGTTATGTACGACGATAAAGCGAGTAATAGCGCGCAGAGGGTCGGTGGATGCGTTTATATTACTCATCTTAAATAGGACGATCTTTGAAGTGTGCAAGATAGCCGGCGTAGCTAGCCCCGAGGTGTACGAATAAGCCCAAGACAACCGCCCAGACATACTGGGCTACCGTTAAGCGCACAATGAATGACGTGGCAAGCGCACTGCCCACAATGTAATCAATCTGATCAAATGGAAACCAACTTCTTCCAGGCAAAACCCCAGCCCGACGCTTAAAGAAACTCTTGACTGCATCACCCCCAAGCGCGCCAAACCCGAAAAGTATACCCAGCAGTACTATCGGCAGGTGAGGGTAGTTAATCGATGCCGTGATATTACTCAGCCATGCTACGTGCGTTACGAGTACTTGCTGGCCCCATAATGTAAGAACTGCAAAGAATATGCCCGAGAGCAGGCCCCGCCAAGTTTTGTGCGCACCAAGTAAGCGCCCGCCACGGAAGGTTTTGCCGCAATCTATCGGTGCCGTAAGATTGCGCAATCCCGGGAACCTGGCGGCACCAATTGGGGCCATATTGCCGATCCCAGCGGGCAGGAAGAACCAGAGTGCGATGAACATGTCTTTCATAGGTCTATAAGAACTTTTTAATCTTTAGATTTGAGACCATCAGCAGTGACATGACGATGACGCCGACAACTACGGCCATGTTTGGCACTCCACACAATACTAGGATAGGGAAGACCAGGCCGGTAATCGTAATCGGCACGCCAGTAAAGAAGCCTTCTTCTTGATGCCTGGCAACGTTGAATCTCGCCAGCCTTAGAGCGCCAAAGACAGGCAACAGTAGTGGCACAATCGCCCAAGACGTTCCCTGCAGGTATACAAACAACAAGACAGATGTTGCCACACCAAACGTCACGATATCGGCTAGCGAATCTAGCTCCGCGCCAAACTCAGATTGTTGGGAGAGCTTTTTGGCGACAAAACCATCCAGCTTGTCCAGGGCAACTCCCGCCAACACTAACACAGCAGCCCATGTCAGCTTATCCGAGAACGAGAGATATACCGCACCAACACCACAAAGGATGTTTGCCAGCGTCGCATAGTCGGCAGCGCGTAGCTTATGAATGCTTAATCTTAGCAATTTCTGTTTCTCCTGCCCTTACTCTATCACCTTTTTTTACCAATATATCGACGCCTTCGGGCAGCACAATAGAAACCTGCGACCCTAGATTTATCAAGCCTACGAGCTGATTCCTCGAAACCTCTTCGCCCGGCTTTACAAATGTTTCGATACGTCGAGCCAAGAAGCCCGCAATCTGTATCACCTTTACAGTAATGCTGCCCTCAATAACAATCTCAGTCTTTTCGTTAACTAAACCCGCTTCAATTGTGTTTACGGGCAGTAGCCGGCCATCGCTATGCACGACGCTTTTTATATGTCCCGCGATTGGCGCGCGGTTGTAATGCACGTTAAGCGGGCTCATAAAGACAGAGACAATATAACCGCTTGGTGCAACGTCTGAGGTAAGCGCTTTGACAATACCTCTGTAGCGCTTCTCACCCTTGAGCATAGTTACGGTCGTTGCGTTAAACCTCAAGATCTCTAACACTTTGCCGTCCGCAGCAGCAAGCACCGCTTCGCCCTCGGGAGCGTGCCGCTCAGGGTTGCGTAAGAATATAAGCTTCCAATATAAGAGCGCGACAGTCGGGATCGCTAGAGCGAGGATGATAATTATAAGTAAAAAGTCACGCATCTGAGACTGTACTTAAGTATACGGCATTATTCATAAGGTCTATCCGCCCAAGCGAAGCTGGCTTTCAAGTGTCAGAACCGCGCCCTTTCTAAAGTGTTGATCGAAGCTGAGCAGAGCGATTTCTGCAGTGCCGAGCCTGACGCTTGTGTGGACATAGTTGTGGCTGCCGAGCATGGTGCCCTCCTCGGTGACGAGCAGTTTTGCATGGAGAAAGTCATGGTCCTTCGGAAGCTGCTGGCCAAACAGATGGCGAGGTTTACTCTGCCGCTCCTTCCACAAAACGCCGCGCTGGCCCCAGCTAACTGGAAAACCATGCTTAGAAGGGTGGTTGTATATAATCTTTACTTTTACGCCGCGCGCTTCGGCTCGGGCAAGGTGCCTGCCAGTTTTGCCGTGCGGAAAAAACTGGCAGGTAATGAGTATATAGTCCCTGGCGGCGTCGATAAGTGCGAGCGCTTTGTCGAGTATAAGCGATTGGCTCGCTTTGCCCGCATCTACCAGTAGTGTTGTCGTGCTAGAGACGGGCAGGGTAGCGTCTTTTCCTTCCATGGCTTTTAGCACAGAGCCGCTTTTTGATAGATTGTACGAAAAGGCGCACAACCAGTCGGCTATCTGTGAATCTTCCCAGCTGGTCATAATGTCGAGCGGTTCAATGGTCGTAAGGTTGCATCCGCCCACAAAGACATGGTTGTTTATGACGCTGAATTTGATATGAGAGTGGCCCAGGAACGGATTGGTAAAGGACTCTCGTGGCTGGTTGATGATAGTGTACCTACCGCCATGCTGCTTAAGTCTTTCAAGTGCCTCTAGCTGTGGCCGAAACGCCTTAGGTAAAGGTGCCCGCTGCGGTATTAAACGTGCGAAGCCAACGGGCCAGAGCTCGGCGCCATCACTGAGGACGTCAACCATAAAATCAACGCTTACACCTCGGCGTGCAGCAGCGCACAGCGCATCCAGCACTCGTCGTATCGGCTGCTCATCGGCCTTAAAGAACATCGTAGCAACAGCTACTCGATCACCTCTTTTAGTCCTATCAATCTGAGCGGCGAGCTCTGCATCGTATTCAGCCTTGGTATAAAACGTAAATATAGAATTAGACGAGTTCCGGGCACGAGCACTATTCATAAGACTATCTTACACAGTGTGGCAATATATCTGTTCCTCCGGGTGGTCACTGTCTAGTCTCAGAAGTCTTTCTAGTTGCTAGTTTGACACCAGTTCGAGTAGTTCCTTCACAAATCGCTCAGAACGTTGCAGTATCTCATCGGAGCTTAGCACAAAGCGCCCATTTTGCTCGGAATAATCTGCTTTGCACGTTCCAATAAGCCGGTCGCTCACTCGGCCTTCCATGGTGCGAGCCACAAGCGCTAAATGTTGAGCAGGCTGCATTGAGACGCGGATGCCAGCTGCATGGCTTACGACACCCACAGCCTTGCCCTTAAATGCTTCGTCAACCAGATGGTCTAGTGCGCTCTTGAGTAGTCCAGAGAATGAGCCGTGATAGCACGGGCTCCCGAGCACTATTACCTGTGCGTCTTTAACGAGCTGGACAAAATCGCGCACCTTTTGATCGGGATGATTCTCTGGATTGGTGTGATAGTCGGGGTCGTTTACGGGCAACGTTAGTTCTCTTAGGTTGACGAGCTGCGCGTCATAGCCTTGTTCCGCCAAGAGCGTGTTTAGGTGTGTCAGTAGCGCGCCAGTATGGGAGTTAACGGCGGGGCTACCATTCAATAGGATTGCTTTCATTAGCACATTCTATACTAAATTTTAACACTTACTAGCGCTCTTGCTGTATCCGGCGATGAGCTCTTCGGTTATGATAGGGGCATGAAACTATATGTAGCCAGGCACGGCAAGACCAACTACAACGAACTTGGTTTGTGCAATGGTGACCCTACGGTTGATGTGCATCTCACCAAGGAAGGCAAGCTGCAGGCAGAATCACTCAGCGAAAAACTGCGCGACATTGCCATCGACCACATATATGTGTCCGAGATGAAGCGTACGCAGCAGACTGCTGACATCGTTAACAAGCTTCATAACATGCGCATTAGCGTCGACGGTCGTTTAAATGATAACCGTACTGGCTTTGAGGGCAAACATTTTAGTGAGTACATCAGCGCTCTTGATCACGCAGCAGAAAACAGGTGGACCGCCCGGTTTAATGACGGTGAATCGGTGGAGGATATAAACGCCAGGGTGCGCAGTTTTATCGCCGAGCTGAAAACCACCGGGTATCAATCAATTCTAATTATCACTTCGGAAGTTATTGTGCAGGCTTTTTGCGGGATACTGAACAGCTTGTCGAACGACGACGCCCGCGCCCTGCACGTAGAGCAGGGTGATTATATAGAGTTACTTGAATCGAAAACCGATTAACCGGCCTGTGCTCTAGCCCCGTGCAGCGTGGCCCCTGGTGGCATCATAGCCTGGAAAGCCCCTAGTACGGTACCGTCGGCAAAGTTGGCATCAAGCGTCGCTAAAGATATATAGGGTTGGAATGCAAATCGCCAGTCGCCAGGGACGCGATTCATTCTGTCTAGTTCTGCAGTCACCTCTTCTCTGTCACTGATAAGATGCTCAGGCTCAATGACGTACCCAATATGCACATATGGCTCGCCCTTGTTCTCCAAAAATGCAGCTGATTTTAACGGCACAGTCCTTCGCTCTTTGCCGGCCAAGATTCCGTCGTTTAGAGCGGCTACGACTTGTCGCACTGGTCGCGCTGCTAAGCGACCACGGGGTTGACGCGTCAAATCTTGATACTCGCCGCTTTGTACCAGCATAACTCCCGCTTGGCCTAGGCGACGCCACTGCAATGTGACTCCTGGCATGTCGTGGTTGAACCTATCGATGTTACCTCTAAACTCAACATGCTCTACTTGGAGCAGGGTTCTGCTAACGAATAAAGAATTAGGCGTGCTCACTAGAGACAGACTATACCATATTCGCCACTTCTTCGTCCTCTAGAGTTGGAGCGGCATAGATTGCTATACTGGGACACAGTGAAACAAACAGCAGCTAATAGTCTTCGCCTCAAATTCTATACCTTTTCGTTTTTCGACGATTTTATACTCATCTATCCGTTGTACACGCTTTTGTTTGCCGACCGTGGTGTAAGCGCTGCCAAAATCTCGAGCCTACTTTTTGCCTGGTCGTTGACCGCGTTTTTACTAGAAGTTCCGTCAGGAGCTATCGCCGATAAGTTCAACCGGAAATATGTACTACTTACCGGCCTGGCCTTTCGGGCGCTTGGTTTTACTTTTTGGCTACTGATGCCCAACTACTGGGGCTTTTTAATTGGCTTTATATGCTGGGGTATAAAAAGCGCGCTGACGTCTGGCACGCTCGAAGCGCTCCTGTACGATGAGCTAGCCAAAGTAGAGGAGACAAAACGCTACGCTAAGATTAGCGGGCGGATGGAGGCGCTGAGTCTGGTTGCCGTGACCGCGGCCGGCCTGGGAGCCAGCATACTGGCACCTGGCGGTTATGCGTTGCTTCTCGTGCTCAGCATTGTTGCGATTGTGGTGTCTGCTGTTGCGATTGCGGTGCTGCCGAGTCAGAGGCGCGTACAATCGACGGGCGAAACGCAGTATTTACATTATTTACGCAGCGGTGTGCATGAAGCTATAAGGCATCCCGTTGTCTTGCTAGCCGTACTTGCTTTAAGCCTGATCATCGGGCTGGGCGCAGCCGACGAGTATTTCGAATTGCTGTTCCGCGAGAACGGCCTCAGCAACGCCGCCGTTTCATTCTGGTATGCGGTACTTGGCGTGTGCGGGGTCGTTGGCGCAGTGTTCGCACACAAGTTTGAGCACACAAAACGACCTACAACCATCATACTTGTAGCGCTCGGTTGTCTGTTAGCCGCGACTGGCCTTATGCACGGGCTTACCGTGCCGATAGTTGTGGGTGTCTTTGCGTTGGTATTCGCCAGCGCAAAGGTGTTACTCGGAGCCGATTTGCAGCATGCCATTTCGGACACCGCTCGTGCTACTACAACCTCGGTGAGCGGACTTCTATCTGAGGTAGCCGCTCTATTTGTATTTGGCGTAGTGGGTTTGAGCTCGCAGCTCGGCAATTATAGCGTAAGCTTCCGGATAGTTGGGGCCGCCCTCTTAGTGTTGGCGGTGCTGTTTGGGTGCGCCAAGGCGTTTATTGTGCACAAGCAGGGGCGCTAGACAGGCGCAGCGCCCTCTTAACGCAAACTGGTTACGATGCGCATGACTTCTCGCTCGTCGATCCCAAATGCACGCATGACGTCCGCATGCATACGGACTGCAATCGGCCCGATAGCGTCGTAGCGTGGCAGGCCCAAACACCAGACATAAAATTCTTCTTTGGTGATCTGCTGGAGGTTTTGCTTGCCAAAGACCTGCAGAATCGTGGCCTGGTCGCTTGCAACGTATACATCATCATTGAGCTTAACGCCGACGTTCTCAAGATACTGATAGATGATAAACTCACGATACTGCTGGCGTGAGTAGCCACCATTGCCACGCGCCAGGTAATTACGATAGCCGTTGAAGATCATGCCAGAATAACAAAATTCGAAAATTTTTCGACGCAAGGTAGAGTTATAGCCGAGTTCAACCCCGATTGAGCGCAGTAGTTGCATCTCGATGGTTCCATAGCCACGGCTAAATAGGCGGCGCGTAGCGCGCAAGTTTTCGCGCAGCGTATGTGTCCGGAGGTAGCCGAACACCTTCCGAAGGATACTACGGCCGGCGATCGTGTGTTGGCTGGGCCGCCTCGTGAAATAGCTGTGATCTTCAATGGCCGCCAAAATGGCAAATAGCTGACGCACGTGGGGTGTGATGTGCATCTGATAAATGAGCATCTTAGATTCAATCGTGCCGATGATATCAGTAATGTCGGCGGTTTTGTATCGTGGCGCCGCAAGCAGCAAAAACGCCCTGGCTATAGCGAACGCTGCAATCGCTATCAGCGCTATCTTAGCGTTGGTCTGGTCTGGGGCTGTCTGGCGGGCAGCGCGCAAGCAGAACAACGATATGACGAAGTAGGCGTACGACAGCTCAATGAATAGGCGGTACAAAAAATCTTTCACCTTGGCGAACGCACTTGCAAAAAGCAGATTACGCATCCTATCCCCACTAATAAACTCCAAGGCCACGGCCAGCACAACGGTCGATCCCGCAGCAATCACCCTATACGAAATCGACCCAGCTAAAGCCAGGCAAAACGAGAAACCATAGATGAGCGCTACCCGCATCCGTTCCGTAGTCTTGATGCCCATTATTACCACGGACATCAGCAAAACGATGTACAGCAGCAATATATTACTTTTTAATAACTGTTCCACAAACTTAGCCTGCTCAAATTATCTAGTAAGTATAGTAGCATCTGCCGCCACTCATTGTGGCCACCGTATTGCTTTGGTAGAGAAAACAGGTCATTCATCCTCAAGTGTAAACGATTTGTAGCTGCCTGTTGAGAGGTAGTCTCAGTCTATAGAACTTAGTGGCGAGTAGATCAAATGTAGTACACTAACCTGATATGGATCTTGACACTCTCCGCTCTTGCCACCTTGAGGCTGTCCATGGCTTTAGCGACCCGGCCTTTGCGTTCTATATGAGTTCATTCCGCATAGGCGGGGACGCCGTACCACCCTTTCGAGCGGTAGAAGCGGCCTTCGCTATGTCAACGCATCCACACCCGTTGGTGCGGTACGCCGCCGGCTGGGCTGCGATAGAAGCGGGAACACTAAGTCGACGGGACGCTGCGCGCAGTAACTGGACAATGGATGACCGTAACACCGCTCTCGACGTAGGGGGCATGATATGGCGTGACATTGATGATGGCGAGTGGGCACGCTTTGTGAGGCCCAACGACCCATATCAAGAAGCGAGCATTTTGTCGCTTGGCCTACGGCAACGCGTTGCACAGGCGTATCTGCCGTCACTTAGACTTGCTGCGCGCTATCTAGGCGGCGAGCAACTTACAGCCGCAGATGCCTATGGCGAGCTTGATGAATCAAAGCGTAACCTACTATCTGTTGCCCGATCACTGCAAACAGAACCGCGGCGACCTCGTAGGTACCATGACTCCGTTCGCGGAGTAGCAGGGGAGCTTGCCACCGCCTGGCTCCTGCAGCCAGAATTCATGTGCCCGGGGCCCATAGACGAGACTACGCCACTCCCACAATACGTAGTCGCGCCCGCATCTGTACGCCAGGATCATCATTCAAACCCACGCCAGCGTGCCGACCTGTTGGCATATTCGTTGCGATCCAGGGGTAAAAAAACGCCAGTGCAGGTGAGTGGCACCGCCGAACACGAAACGGATCTGCTTACTATTATGACTTCACGCGATCTCAAGCTTCCCCCGAGGGGCCAGCTGAGACTTCTAGCGCGGATATGCAGGCACGAGGCAGGCAAACCCGACCATCAGGATCCCGAACTGCTAGCATTTTCTGCGCAACTTACGAATGCTATGATGCGCTATAAATACAAGGGTGACAACTGGCCGCAGTAGCAATTACTGCATCGAACGCGCACAGGAGATGCGTAGGTGCTGAGACAAGAACGTTACGAGCCCGGGGAAGCGGGATGCGGCTTCTGTAAGTTCATCGTCCGTGAACATCACGCGGATAGAGTGCGCTGCTTCCGCCGGTGTCTCGTCGGAGTGTATGCGGTCGTCTCT
The DNA here is from genome assembly GCA_035479875.1 of Patescibacteria group bacterium. GTDB lineage: Bacteria > Patescibacteriota > Saccharimonadia > Saccharimonadales > UBA4665 > PMNU01. The sequence continues at coordinate 22,512 of DATIIH010000012.1, forward strand.
TTTTATAACAGCAGCGACACCTCGCTGAAAGCGTCGGGACATCACTAGTCCGGTACGTGCAAAAACTTCCTGTCGATCGAAGAGCAGATCGTGCCGTGCCGAAAACCTACCTCTTATAGTGCTGTCGTCATCAAAAGGCTTCCCCTTCAGCGCCTTCAGTTGTGCGCCAACATCCCCGCGACCGGCAATTACCAACGACATTGCGGCCTTGCCTACCATTGAGCCTTTCATAGACGGATAGTACGGCATATCGTGCTGGCTAGGGTAGAGGCCGTCTACTTGTTCGTCCAAAAGGACCGAAACCTTTGAAGTAATTACCGTAAGTTGTCCCGCCGCTTCAAGCATGTCGACAATCTGCTCAGCGTAGCCACGCGCGAAACCATCTGGACGCACCATAGCAAAGCCAAAATCTTGGGTGGACGCTATGCCATGGGTTATCTCAGATGATGGTGCACGAACATGCATAGCGCCTATTGTGCAACCTAATTGCTAGGAGGTCAATAGCATCTACGGTAACTTTTGGCGAGAACAGCAATAACTAAACGGTTAGCAATAACTCTTTGAGGTGGCTTATATCCACTTGGGATTGCATAGTATGTTCAAGCGTCCATCGCATTAGATCGTGAACCTCGTCGGTCGCATGGCGAACATGCCCCGCAAAGAATAGTTCCCCTTTGGGCGAACGCATAAGTTTGCCCCAGTATTGGCGTGCCATTGGGCGTAAAAAAACACTATGGAGGATCCTCAAATTTTGCGGCAGTCCTTGGACATGTTGGGCGCCTAACGCTCGAAATCCTTCTTCGATCGCTCGACACATAAGATGCAACAATCTTCGGTCATTACCCAATTGTACCGGACTTACTTCAGTTCTGAGTAGCGCGGCCGAGATGCAACTAATAAGCACCGTATGGTACTGCAACCAGCCGTCAATGTTGGCTATATGCTGTACTTTAAAGCCTTGTGCTTCGAGAATGGCCTGAAGCTTCTTACTTATTGGCGATACCTTGGCTTCAAATGTCGTTGGTTGCTCGGCAATATGAGCGTATTCGATGACACCTTCTTGTAGGCTGCCGCCCACTCCAGGGAAAGCGAGTTCATATGTCCCTGGAAGGTCGGTCGGGATAGCTGCGCGGCCATCGGGATTATTCCCAAAAAAGACGATGTGTGGTGAGCCTTTTAATTGCCGTAGCGCAGGAAATGTTGAAGCCAACTGGCCAGCTTGTACAGCCACGATTACAAGATCGTATTCGCGCTCATCGGCAGTCTGGGCCAACTTAGTCCTGGCAGTTTGCTGTGCACTTTGGCTAACATCATGCAATTTGATGCCATTACGTGCAATTTCTTGCTCGCGTTCGCCATGCGCAAGAACCCACAATTGCTGTCCCGCAAGTGCAACTTGGCCGCCATATACCGAACCAATTACACCGCACCCAACAACCAGTACATGAAAAGGCGTGCTGGTTTCATTCATGAGTTAAGTGTAGCAGTAACGATCACACATCTATCCAAATAAACGAAAAAGCTCAAAGTGAGGGGTTTTGAATCGTACAATTCTCCTGTATGTTTGACGAACTCCAATGGCCGTCGTACGCTATAGCCAAATGATAACCTCAGAATTCCTTCAGGCCTATACCCGCGATCACACGCTTGCACAAATACACCAAGGTGCCACCATGCCAGAGGTCCAGGCCGCTCAACTTTATTCATATAGTTACGGCCACATCGTATTCGATGCCTTACTCGGGAGATACGAGGGCTTAGCCGCGCGCATGGAGCCCCTCACTGAATATGAGGAGTGCGTTGACTTTGGAGATGTTGAACTGGCCCTAATTGAAGCTGACGACCCAGCCGCATGGTCTTACCGCAACGAAGTTAACTTTCACCATCTTAACCATCATATGCAGAAAATGTGGTTGCCGCTTATTACTGGCGGCTGGGAGCATCCAGACGGTCAGCGTGCGGCTGGGCATTTTAGCATGAACGGACTTGCGCTTGAGGGCCTCAAATACTATGTTTTAGTTAACGACTACACTGCACATAAGACCCCAGAAGCACTCGAGGACCCTGTCGTAAAAGGAATCCTCTCAAGATTTACAGGCGCTATGCAGGAGTTCGATGCAACAATAGCCACGCTTAACTGGGCTAAAAAATACCCTAACATTACAGTAATACCCGCACCGGCGCAGTTCGAACACAGCACCGGCGGCACTGGTACGAATGCGAATGCCGATTTGTTGGTCATAGACTTCGTCAACGACCGAACCGTAGGCGTGCAAATAAAAACATTGGCCACAGAAAGAGAGCGCCGGCGCTATGACCCAGACCGCATTGTCGTCGTTGACAGCGCAGACCTAGGAAACGTGCGCGTTATACCTGATAAGCATGACAAGACCAAGCAAACTACCCGACCATGGCCTGGTCTAATCGCAGCTGCTCGGGTTGATGCCATTCCCACTAAGGGCAAGTTGGATATCAAACCCAAATACATCCCTTATTTATTAGCCAAGAAAATGCAAGCCAGAATGCAGTTAAGGGGTAGCCGCGTGGATTACAATAACGCGTCTGCCGTTATTGGTAAAAAGATACTCGAGAAACTCTAAGCTTAAGAATGCTGACGTTCAAGGAGTTCGTGAGCTCTTGGATGACTCTCTACTTGCCGCGGGGCGTTACGCGCTGAGCTTTACTGGCACGTACAATAGCGTATTCAACAACTCCCCACAAGACTAAACAGGCCATAAACCACATGCTGAGGTCAAACGCAGCATAAAGTGGTTTATATACCGTTATATCGTTGGATGCTAGAGCTGCGTCTGCCATTTGTTGAGTGCTAGACCATGTGTCGGCATATGAATATGGATAGCCATGGGTAACTGGCACGGGGAAGCCACCGGCGCAAATTTTGCAGCCTGACTGGATACAAATGAAGTTTAGCCGCTGCGGACACTCGGTACCGCTTGTGCCAGTATGCACAAAATAGCTTCCAGCCGTCAGTAGTATCGAGGCCAACACACTAATAATCACAATTCGCAGCCATCGGCGTTTCATATGGCTAGCATAGCATAAAGCTCAAGCGTGGTAATTCTTGGCAGGAGATCCAGTCTGTAGTCTAAACTATGCTTTGGGAAAATCTGGAAGGAGATCTTAATGACCGAAGACTGTCAGAGTTCGCACTAAAGCCCAACTTGATCACATATAATAAATGTGTCATTATAACTACCCATGAAGTACAATTCTTTGCTAGCCACTGGACTAAGCGTTGTATTGCTGGCGGGTTGCGACAGCGCCCGGCACCAGCAGTCCGGTCTTCCTACTCCTGCTAGTTCTTCTCCAAATTCTGGACCTGTACTCAGTCCCGCAGAAAAGCAGATTGTAAAAACAGACCTGGCACGTATACAGGAATACTGGCGACACCAAACGAGCGCGGGCGCAGGCCGAGCTGCAACTGCGCAGGTCGTAATAGTGGAAGGTTTCGATGTTTTTCACTGTACTCCGAACGACATGGGCACTTCTTCGATAAGTCCAGCTCATTATTGTGCCGAGAAGAACACCATAGTCGTACCCGCGTTCGCCGTGTTAAGAGACCTTAGCTTTCCTCCAGGACGCGACGCCCTGGATTTTGAACTAGCTCATGAAGACGGTCACGCGAAGCGAGCAGGCGACCCCAAACTTGCAGGCGAATCAACTCTCGCTAATGAGACTGGCGCCACCTGCCTTGCAGGCAAGGCCATGGCCAATGCAGGATTTAACCCCGCCGACATTTCCGCTGTAGTTACTTACCTTACTAACTTGCCAGTAGCGACCGAGAACTATGGGAGTGGCGCCCAACAGGCAGCCGCTTATCGACAGGGCGCGACGGGTGGCAACTGTTAGTACTGTATTTCTATCCTTGGCAGCGGCTCCAGTCGGTTAAGATGGCTCTTGAGGGTTTGGAAGAGAGCGACATCGAGGAGATTCTTGAGTTGCTCAAAGGTCCCAGTGGAGTCAATCTGTCTAGCTCCTGAGATGACGTCGATTAGTTAGCGACCAAATGAAGGCTCCCAAAAACAATATGTCAAAGCTACCAACCCCAAGAAGCAAAACTCTTGGATCCGCCAAGCCTACGAACAGCTCCAGTTGGCCTGCGGCCAACTTATCTGGCAAGAACAGACGGGCTGACGCCCGTCTGGGAAAGGGAGAGTGAGCAGAAATCCCACATTGCGAGTTCTGATATAACATGTTATACTATATATATGTTCAGCCGCCGTGCCAGACAAGATATCAGACATGTGCGGAGTGTTGCTCAAGAAGAACAACCGCATCTTTTCGCTTTGGCAGACGCTGTTCTTAAAAACGGCATAGATTATGATTGTATCGTAACCGATATGATCCGCGGCTACTTCCCCGGTCGCGTTATTGGCGATGTAGCGACTGCCGCCGCTTTACAGCGAGGTTCTCAAGAGCCGACCCGCGTCTCAATTGCTAACTCCGGCAGACTGTTCTTTAATTACGATCATCGTGCGGCGATTAAAACGTACTTAGCGCGAGTAGGCGCCTCTAATTGGGGTCGGACCTTGCTGGTAGTCGAGCACATTGACAGTGGTGCGACTGCTAGCCTGCTAGCCACCGAATTAGAAGAAGCTGGCACGAAAGTCGACTTTGCAGTGCTGTCGGCCGATAGTGGAGGCAGGTATTCTGAAGTCTTGCCTGCAGATCACCCCAATAGCGCTCTGTACATCGGCCGCACCGGTGTAGGTGACCCGCCAATCCTGAGTGACACACTTCGTGCCGCAACTGGATTTACCGTTTTCCCAGGGCTTGCAGTACCGGAAGTGGTGGCTGGTTCATGGTCGAATCCAGTGGTAGTTGCGGCGCACCAGGCTTTTGATCAGATAGCGGGAGATTATGCTACCGCGCGTGGTCTAAATCGTTAGTAGTAGCTTTCACGCTCCAGTCTTACATGCCCCCTGCCTAATAGCCGTCCTGAGGTGTTTTAGGGGAGCAAGAGTCGCCACAAGCGCTGAATCGGATAGCGCACACGACAAGTGTACAAAGGCTGCGGAGCGTGTTATACTAAATGCATTAAGACGAGAAGCGCCCCAAACGGTTAACTACCTAAGGAAGCTTCTCTTTTTTATTGTTTGATTTTTCGCTTAATGTCCGTGTCGTCGAGATAGGCACAATACTTAATATCTATCGATTTATAGAGCGATGAACGATAGCGTCGGTTGGGGAACAAGATCTTCTCGAATTTATCCTGTTCAAGCAAAAAATCAACGAGCATTTTATAGTCGCCATCGCCAGACACTAACACCACTCTATGAAACTTTTCTTTCAGGTAGAGCCGCTTCATGATTGAGAAAATGATATCAGCGTCAACATTGCCTTTCTTTTTGCCAAGCATTGCGCTGTTATGCTCGCGAAAAACAAGAATAAATCCAGCTTTTTGAATCGACTCGTATAGTTTTTCAATATTCGTACCCTCTTGGACATAACCAAGGTAGTAATATGCATCGTCAACGTCGTATTTACGGGTTAAATAGGTACGAAAACGAGCAAGATCAACAGTCCACTTCGGACTACTCTTGGTCGTACCCATGTACAGGTTCTGACCGTCTATGTAGGCGATGTTATTAGCAGGCTTTGTCATAGGTTTATTTTAACATCTCTAAGTTGACTATGTGTCCTCTTGCAAAAAACCAAACTATACAATAGTTTGGCTAATAATTCCTGGCAGGGGTAGCAGGACTCGAACCTACGACACCTGGTTTTGGAGACCAGTGCTCTACCAACTGAGCTATACCCCTATGGTTCTGCTCAATCATAGCAAATTTGGGCGGCTATTGGTAGGCAGCGAACAAGTGTTATACAGTATGTGTAACCAGGAGGGGTTATGGCAGGAATGTTAACGTTAGAAACACCAATCACCAAGCGGCCGACATATCGGCAAAACGGGCTGCCCGTGTTTCCGCTGTTACGGCTAATAACCGACGCAGCCTACCGCCCACAGAGCATGGCCCTGGGCGCTACTCACGACTTGCACGGTTTGCGACGCCCGGCGGATGCACGCTATCCGCTCGTGCGCGCCGAGAGTTTGGTGCAACCGACATGGCTAGGTAGGGCCGTGCGGATGACCATACCTCATGATATTGAGTACCGCGACCCGCTTAATAATGATGCGATCAGAGCGTTACGTCGTCTCACCGAAGAGCTTGGCGCGCCGTTTAAACCGGGCCGCATGCGCTTTGACGCAATACTTGACGCGTTCAGCGAAGATGACGTGTGGGTAGCGCCAGTGGATCGGGCATTCGTAACGCTCGGGGCGGAGCTCGGGGATGAGCCAAGCATTTTTGAACGCGTGCCGGCTCACTTGGTTGTAGCCGCAGGACTGCGCTTTGTGGCGGCACACACGATGTACGCAAGCGCGGTGGACATATAGTCAGCCTGTTATTACATCGCTAGACCTTCCCATATCTTGAGCAATCTGGTATACATATTACTACGATGAAGGTTGTTCCATATAAGCCGTTATTCATAATGTTGTACGGATATCCGGGGTCGGGTAAATCTTTTTTTGCACGGCAATTGGCCGAACACTTCCAGGCGGCGCATATTCATGCCGACCGTATCCGCGCTGAACTCTTCGAAAACCCGCACTACGACAAAGAAGAAAACGACGTTATCGCCCAACTCATGGACTACATGACTGGCGAGTTTTTGAGCGCGGGCCTGAGCGTAATTTACGACGTTAACGCCATGCGCCTCGGCCAACGCCGTTTGTTGCGAGAAATGGCCCGTAAATGCCACGCCGAGCCTATCCTTATCTGGCTGCAAATTGATGCCGAAAGCTCCTTTACGCGTGCCGGCAACCGCGACCGCCGCCGTTCCGACGACAAATACGCCGCGCCCACCGACCGCGCTACTCTAGAACGCATTGCTGGCGGCATGCAAAACCCGCAAAATGAAGAATACATTGTAGTGAGTGGCAAGCACACCTTCGAGTCGCAATTAAGTGCTTTTGTGAAGCGCATGCGCGAACTTGGTTTGGTGCCGGCGGCGAGCGACATCAACTCCAAGGTTATTAAACCTGGCCTGGTAAACTTGGTGCCACACCAAGGCGCTGGCCGAGTCGATATGACACGCCGCAACATCATGATCAGATAGGGGACAACCTTGGCGACAAAGCAGGTAGACATTCCGGGCATCGGTCCGGTTACGTTGTACAAGCGCCACGGAAATCGGTCGCTGCGCCTGAGCTTGGCGCCAGACGGTGAAGTGCGCGTATCGCTGCCGTACTGGGTGCCATACGCCGCAGGCGAGCAGTTTGCCCGCTCACGCAGCGCCTGGATTAACGAGCATCGCCTGCCCGAGCCGGCTCAGCTGGCACACGAGCTGCGCGTGGGTAAGGCGCATCGGCTGCATTTTACGCCGCTGCGCGACGCTACAAAGGCGGGTACCCGCATTAAAATGAACATGGTTGAGGTGACATATCCAGTCAGTTGGAGTGTAGACGATCCACGCGTGCAAAAAGCGGCGCACGGTGCCGCCATTCGCGCTATGCGCAAAGAAGCCCGGCAAATACTGCCGCTGCGCCTCAAGCAACTGGCCGAACGCGAGGGTTTTAGCTACACAAGTGTAGACATCCGGCAGCTCAAAAGTCGCTGGGGCAGCTGCAGCAGCAAACAAGAGATCGTACTTAATCTCTTTTTGATGCAGCTACCTTGGCATCTGATTGACTACGTGTTGCTCCACGAACTTACCCATACCCGTGTAATGCAGCACGGCGCACCGTTCTGGCAAGAGATGGAGCGCCACGTGCCGCACGCCAAACGTTTGCGCAAAGAGATCGGCACACATCACCCGGTGCTAAGCACTGGCGTGTAACGTTGCGCTGCTCGCAATTTTTTGCCACTATAGGTAATAACACTAGCGAAAAGAGGGTAGCAACACATGGACGCGGCACTCCGCACCGAAAACCTAGGCAAAAAGTATGGCACGTTTAGCGCGCTCAGCAACCTCAATCTAGAAGTGGCGCGTGGCGAGGTGCTCGGCTATCTCGGCCCCAACGGGGCAGGCAAGACTACCACTATTCGGGCGATGCTTGGGCTCATTCGTCCGACTTCTGGCCGCGTGCAAATCTTTGGTTTGGATGCACAAACACAGAAGATTGAGGTACATAAACACTTAGCATACGTGCCGGGCGAGACTAATCTGTGGCCGTCGCTTACTGGCGCCGAAACGCTGTACTTGCTAGCCCGCGTGCATGGTGCGGTGGATTTGCCATACCAAAAAGAACTTATCAAACGTTTTGACTTTGACCCGCGTAAAAAAGTACGCACGTACTCTAAGGGTAATCGCCAAAAGATCGCCCTCATTGCTGCGCTGTCGTCGCGTGCCGACCTGCTCGTAATGGATGAGCCTACCAGCGGGCTTGACCCGCTTATGGAGCAAGCCTTCCGCGAGTGCGTGCACGAGGCCAAAGCCAATGGCCAAACTCTGTTTTTGTCGTCGCATATTCTGCAAGAGGTAGAGGCACTCTGCGACCGCGTGGGCATTCTGCGCGCGGGCAAACTGGTTGAACTAGGCACCTTGGACCAGATGCGACACCTATCGGCTGTGAGCGTAGAAGCAACATTTGCAGGCCACCCACCTAAGGTTTCGGATCTGTCTGGCGTGGCCAATGTAAAAGTCATTGGGCATCATTTGTCGTGCCAAGTTACCGGGCCCATCGACAAATTGCTCAGTGTTTTAGCCACCGCTCACCCTAAGACGCTGACTAGTCGCGAGCCGTCTCTCGAAGAACTCTTTTTGGCCCTCTACGGTGATAAAGATGCGCAGGCACACAAGACAGGCAAGGTTCATGGCAAGTAGCGCGCTTGCTGTACAACTTACACGCTTTCGCGCTAGCCGTAGTGTTATTGGACGTTTTGTGTGGCGGCGCACCGCTCGCAGCGCTACTTTCTGGGCGTTGGTGTTTGGCGCATACGTAGCCTCTAAAGCTAGTGGCTACGTGTCGTTGTATCCGACCGAAGGAGCGCGGCTGGCGATTGCTAACAGTTTTGGCAATAACCTGGGCCTGACAGCCCTACTAGGGAAACCGCTCGGGCTAGATACCGTAGCTGGCTTTGTAACCTGGAACACGCTGATGGTAATGATGATCTTTGGCTCCATTTGGGCAATGCTTTTAGCTACCAAAACATTTCGGGGTGAAGAAGATGCCGGGCGCTGGGAACTGTTGCTGGCCGGCCAAACAACTGCTCGACGGGCCGCCGCCAACACCATTGTTGGATTAGCCTCTAGTTTGGTCATTTTGTTTGTTGTTGCGGCCTTGGGTTTTGCCTGGGCTGGGACGCTGCACGGCGTGGATTTTGGCAGCCGCGCAGCTGTGTTCTTTGCCGCTGCGGTTACGAGCGGGCCGGCTATGTTTGTAGCCGTCGGGATGCTAGCCAGCCAGCTGATGCCCACACGCCATAGAGCCACAGAACTGGCTGCCGGCATATTCGGTGTCAGCTTTTTACTACGTGCCCTGGCCGATACCACTAACACCGGCTGGTTGCTCACCATCTCGCCACTGGGCTGGATAGAAAAAATGCAGCCGCTGTATCACAGCCAAGCCGTGTGGCTCTGGCCGGTAGTCATCTTTATCGTCGTTGTAGTGAGCGCCGCGCTTATTTTGGCAGGCAAACGCGATTTGGGCGGCAGCACTTTTGCCGATAATGACACGGCTAGGCCGCACACTCGATTGCTCAACTCCGCTCTAGGCTTAAGCGTACGCCTTACTCGATCGAGCATAGCTATTTGGCTTGTGGCAACCGTAGCCATAGCAATATTCTTTGGCCTGGCCACCCAATCGGCAGCCAGTGCACTGAGCGAATCGCAAAAAGCCAGCACGGCCATCGCCAGGCTTACAGGCGGCACTCAAGCTGCAGCCAATACCTACCTGGGTATCGTCTTTATGTTCGCCATGATCATACTTATGAGTTTTGCAGCTAGCAGCGCCGGCGCAGCACGCGAGCAAGAGGCCGCCGGATACTTGGACAACCTTTTGGTGCGTGCCGTAGCACGCTTGCGCTGGATTGTAGGACGCATCCTTTTGCATGTAACATCGATAATCGCTATAGGTTTGGCTGCAGGTGTGGCAGTCTGGCTATCTACTTTGAGCCAAGACGTCGGCCTGCCGCTCCACACCTTTATGACCGCAGGACTCAACACTATAGCCCCCGCAATATTTGTGCTCGGAGCGGGCATCCTTACGCTTGGCTGGCGCCCTCGCCTTACTACATTTGTGGGCTTTGGCATTCTGGGCTGGTCATTTTTAATACAGATGCTTGGCTCAGGACTCAATCTCAATCACTGGCTGCTCGACACGTCTATATTCACGCACGTGGCACTGGCACCGGCTGTAAATCCGCACTGGACCGCTAATGGCGTATTGTGCATTGTTGGCGTCATGCTCGGCACACTCGGCGTACTCAAATTTGTAAAACGTGACCTAGAGACCGAATAAGCCTGCCTATTTTTACGAACGCGTGGCATAATAATGATTATGGTAAAACTTTTGGGCCGCGAAAAGCTGTCTCGGGAAGAGAAGCTAGAGCATGAACGGCTAACCAGCTTGATCAACAGCATGGCCGACGGCGTTATCGCCGTAGACAAAGACATGCGTGTGGTGCTGAGTAACGGCGCGGCGCTTAACGTACTTGACGTGAACAGCAGCCTGCGCGGCCGCAAACTAGGTGACGTGTTTAAACTGCTCGACCGCAACAACCAAAAGATTGACGTAGAAAAACTGGTGAGCGGCACTACTATACCCACCAGCTCGCGTGACACTATGTTGCCGTACGCCGATGGTAGCACCATTAAATTGTATTTGAGTATAGCTCCCGTGCACCTTGGCTACGGCAAGCGCAATCGCGAAGGTTTTGTGCTACTGCTGCGCGACATCACGCGGGAAAAATCGCTCGAAGAAGAGCGCAATGAATTCATCAGCGTCATTAGCCACGAACTACGTACACCGATTGCCATCACCGAGGGCAACATCAGTAACGCTCAATTTGTAGTCGAAAAATCAGGCGACATCAAACAGATCAAGGTTGCACTCAAAGCCGCTCACGACCAAACGATGTTCTTGGCTGGCTTAGTAAACGATCTATCGATGCTCTCACGCGCCGAGCGCGGCAAGCTTACACTTGAGATTGAGCCTATTGAGATAGCAAGTCTTCTTAAAGACCTGCAGACGAGCTACGGGACAGATGCTAAAACCCGTGGACTGACGTTTGAGACCAGAGCGCTCGGTGGCGTCAAAATACTCAAATCCAGCCGGCTGTACGTCCGCGAAATCCTGCAAAACTTCATCACCAATTCACTTAAATACACAGAGAAGGGCGGCGTGACGATCACCGCCGAGCCAGGACCAGAAGGTGTAATCTTTAAGGTAATAGATACAGGCATTGGCATAAGCAAACCCGATCAAGAAAAGTTGTTCGACAAATTCTTTAGAAGCGAAGATTACCGCACGCGCAAAACCAACGGCACTGGCCTGGGGCTATATGTAACTCTCAAGCTCACACACCTCATTCACGCAGAAATCGACGTTAAAAGCGAACTTAACAAAGGCTCGACGTTTACAATCGTTATTCCAAATCTCAAGTAGCAGGCCCAGCTTCGGCCGCGGTGGCGGCCGCCATCCGCGCTAAGAGCAGCGCGGTAGGCTGCAGCGGGCCGGTAGCGGTCATAAACCTACCTACATCAGAGCCAATATCGTGCTGCAGGTTCCAAAATTCACCTGCTCTCTCACGGTTGGTAGCGTCATCGCCAGTCAGGTCTGTAATTTGACTTAACCGCTCCACTGCGACCCGTGCTCCGCGCACAACCAACGCTGCATCACTAAGGGTAATATGAACGACACCGATCGTGTCGCCATAGCGTGTCGGAGTAGCAAGTTTTAGCTCAAGGTCATCAAGTTCTAATGGCGGAGCTAGGGGAGTACCGTTCTTTAATTTGTCAATTTTAACTTCTCGTCCCAGTGCCACTACTGCTGCTTTAGCGATATCAAATTGCTCAAGCGGTCCTTCTAAGCGAGCAGATCTAGGTACGTCTGGTGGGTGAAATGTTATTTTCATACCGTTACTATCTCACATTATGCAATGGTGGCAAACGTGGGATTACATGCATAGTCGGAACGCACACGTTACGGCCCTTCCACTCTACTTCGTCGAATTCGTACTGCCACATTGAGTAGCCGGCCAGAGCTATGTCATAAACAGCGACAACCGGTAGACCAATAAGCGCGAACCACCAGGTATTGATGTGCGTAGACAGCGCTAGCAGCTCATAACAGGCCACAAGAAGCACGGTGGCAAGCGCGGCCAGCACAACTGCCACAACGCCAATACCTAGCCAAGCTCCGATTAGGGCGAGTACAAACGGTAGAACCAGAAAGGTGAACTCCCAGAGCGTTACAAGTAGAACATTCTCGGGTCGGCGATGTAGCTGCGGATAGCGCGTACGAACGGCAGTTGCACGCTGCTCATCGGCGCTTTTAGTGCTGCTAAGCCCAGGGTTGAGCCCAGCCCGCAAAAAGCTGTAGGCGCCTTTTTGGGCAAGTTCGCGGGCAAAGTGAGCCTCGGGCACAATAGCTCGAGTAACAGCTGCAAAACCGCCGGCCTTTTTGAGCGCCTGCTTTTGGATGATCCAACAACTAGAGAGCACCGGTGGCCGGTGGAATAGTCGCCTTGGGGGCGCCAACTCCCAAAAATAGCGCATTGACTGGGCCAGCGCTGCTCGGGCCCGAGCCGCCGGCGCGCGCTCCGGCACTACGCAAAGCATCTTTTTGTGGCGACTGAGCATCACGCAGAGCATATCGTGTATCGTTTGGGGCTCAAAGCGTATATCTACACCGCAGAATAATATGTAGTCGCCGCTTGCTTCTTGAGCCAGACGTTCGTAGGCCTGGTTTTTGGCAAGCCACGCGCCTTCGGGTGGGTCGCCGTTAATAAAACGAACGCCATCATGGGCGAAATCACGAATTATTTCGGGTGTGCGTTTTGTCTGGGAACAATCATCGAGTACCAGGATCTCTAATTTGGGGTAGTTCGAGGCGACCAAGCTCCGGAGGCAGGCTTCGAGGTCTTCGGTTTCGTTGCGCGCCGGAATAGCTACCGAGACCGTCGGCAGTTGGGCGTCGCTATAGTGTACACGCTTAAGCGGCCAGGCCGTACGCTTTAGGCGGCGCACCGTTGAGGCTAGCAAAACAATGGCGGCTATAAGCTGCAGAGCTGCAAGAGTTGCCCATAATAGCTGTGAATCAAGTCTGTGGTAGTGCCAGCCGGTCCATACTAACGCTATGACAAGCTGCAATCCGATAAGGCTCAGAGTCGTACGGCGCGTTGTTATGCGCAAGTAACGCTCATGCATCCGCCCCTGCACAATACGAATGGCATTAAAAATGCGGAACAGCATAGCGAGCCCTAACAGCCAGCCAAAAAGCGAATCAGAGCCTACCGCCACCAGCCCAGCGGCAAAGCCGTTAACAAGCACTGTTACCGAGGCAAACACCTTGCGCACCGGTAGAGGCAAAAACAGGGCTACATCGAGCACAATCCCAGCCGCAAGCACGGCAAGCACAAGCTTCATGCTTATACTATACGCGAAACTGCGCAAAAGCAGGCAAAACTAGTGACAAATGTCACATAATAACTTCGGTGCAGCCTATTCACATAGGGATCGTTACATGTCATAATATAGATGTGAAAAGTAGAACATACACACGTGCGCTTACTCCTATGGACGATCTCTCCTGGGAAGACGGGGCCCAGTCCCGGTCGGGCAGGCGTGCAAATATCGCGCGCCAGATACTCATTCCTGTGGCCTATGCAGTTGGTCTTGCTGCTTGTGGCACGGCCGTATATGACGCCTGGAAGCACGGTACTCCGCTTGCCAAGGCCAGTGTACAACTCAACATCGAAGCCTTCAGTGTGGCGCTAGACCAATTTATAGGCCCGGCAAAAATAGCCACTGCGCTAGCCTCGGCATGCGGCGGGCTGCTAATTGCTGCGCATATGACGGGCAAGATGGGTACTCGCACGCTCACCGAGCTAACACCGCAAGCTGCGCCCGAAGAGGCGCAGTCGCTAGAAGTAGCTACAGTACACGCCGTTGATGGATGCCGACCAGAGGCTGCTGGGTTGCCTCAAGAGGGACCAGGGCTGCAGCCTGAGACTGTCATACTTGTCAGAGGCTATGGACGCCACGCCGCACTGCAACCGCTGGAGCCAGCGTTCGTCGGTGTAACCACTTGACTTTTGCCCCAGACTGGCCTATCCTTGACACATTGGAGCTTACTGTATTGTAAGCTCTTTTTAGATGAAGGGGAGACTACCAGTGGCCAAAGATTCAGCCAAACCAAAACACCGGGTATTAAAGCCAGCCGAGTCGGTGCGCGAGCGAGCGCTCAAGACCGCCGAAGCTGCCGATGTGCCCAAAAAGCAAGGTGTTATGCGCCTCAGCCTGCACTACATTGCTCTGCCATTCAAAGTTATTGGCAAGCCGTTTGCACGCCTGGGCCGTACTAAACCGCTGCGGATTATCGGGCTCATTTTGCTGCCCCGCTATTTTCGCAACAGCTGGAAGGAGCTACGCCAAGTTACTTGGCCCAGCCGTCAGCAATCGTTTCAGCTTACCGGCGCGGTTGTTATCTTTGCCACCATCTTTGGCGTATTAATCGCCGTGGTAGATTACGGACTCGACAAACTATTTAAGCAGGTACTATTAAAGTAATGAATGCAAAACGCTACGACGCCACCAAGCAATGGTACGCTATCCACACTTATAGCGGCTACGAAGAAAAAGTAGCCGAAAGCATCCGCCAACGCGCGGACTCGCTCGACATGAAAGACAAGATCTTTCAGGTTTTAGTTCCCAAAGAAAAAATGATTGAGATCAAGAACGGCAAACGCCGCGTGGTCGAAAAGCGCATTTTCCAGGGCTATGTTTTGGTCCAAATGAAGATGAGTGAAGACGCCTGGTACATTGTGCGCAACACGCCGAGTGTAACCGGCTTTGTAGGTTCCGGCTCTGAGCCGACTCCGGTAAGCGAAGACGAAATCGAGAAGATCCAAAAGCGCATGGGCCTCGAACAACCCAAGCATAAAATTGACTACCGTTTGGGCGAAGTCGTCTCTATTACCGACGGTCCATTTAAGGGCTTTGACGGCTCGATCAACGAAATCGACGCCGCCAAAGGCAAGCTCAAAGTGTTAGTTAACATGTTCGGCCGTGAAACACCGGTGGAACTCGACAGCCTGCAAGTTAAGCGCGTATAACTCTAACATGCCCAGAATTTGCCACCGCCGTGTGCTTTTCGGTGAAGCAATACGGCAGCTACGCAGCGGCAAGACTGTTGACTGCCCGTATATGAGCCTAGGTTTCGAAAAGTGCGAATCGGACGTCAAGTCCGAAGGCGTGGTGGACCCTGCCTCCAAGCAAATTGCCGTCGGTTTTAATGGGCCGTGCCTGCAAGCTGCGCTAAACTGTGTGATTACGTACGAATCCGCACCCGGCACTAATTAGTTACAAACGACGCCTAGTGTCAAAACGGCTAATTGTAAGCCTTGCGGATTTAGTGTATAATATTTTCATTATTTAAACGATAGGTTATAGATGGGCAACAATCGCACACGACTTCGCGAAGGGCATCAGCCAACTACGGCTAGCCGCTCTCGATATGACAACCCAGATCAGTTTCCCGGCCTCATGTTAAGTGACGAGGTCAATCTATATGGCTACGCCGGTCTTCTGGAGCCAGACACTCCTCCAGCGTCCGCCCCTTCTGCCGATAAGCAACGCTACAGACTCTCTGAGGATGGAGTAGTAGGTAGCATTGCTGCAATAGCGCTTATGGCTGTGGTCGGCGTGGCCGCACATTCACTTAGTCGGCACGAAGCGCCTAAGCCCGCACCAGCAGTGGCGTGCGGCAACACCGCTGCCGTGACTAGCGTGCGTGGAATTGGTGCCGCTAAAGATGGAGGGGTCAGCTTTGTAAATGCCGGCGTATGCGCTGCGGCCGTCTACGACCCTACTGATTTCAGGCTCATACGCTATATTCAGCCTAAAACTGCCTTTGAGGCATATTGTATAGATGGCACCCAGGACAGTGCATCTGTGCAGGTGGAGCAGCCGGCTGACAGCTCTGCGGGTAGCGATGTTCGCGTAGACCAGAGTCTCATAACTAGTGGCGAGTTTTCAGGACTCCCTTACTGCCACGGCTAGTACAGCGCTTTTGATCTAGACAGCAACCACTGTTTTGTTGTAGAATACATCTGTTACGCACTACTAAACGGTAGGAGAGCAGCCACAAAGCTTCATTTGTGACGCTCGAAAGGAGACTACACCTTATGGCTAAAGCCATTAAAGCAAACTTAAAGATGAAAATCCCGGCCGGCCGCGCCAGCGCAGCGCCGCCCGTGGGTAGCAGCCTTGGTCAGCACGGCGTGAACATGATGGACTTCATCAACCCGTTCAACGAAGCTACCAAGGAACTAAACGGTCAAACTCTGACCGTACATATTACTGTGTTCGAAGACCGAACTATGGCCTGGCGTTTTGTGGGCTTGCCCACCGACGACCGCATTCGTGCAGCCCTCGGAATCCAAAAAGGCTCGGGCCGTCCGAACAGCGAAAAGGTAAGCAAAAAGCTAACCGACGCCATGCTCACTAAGATCGCCGAAGAAAAAGCAGGCGACATGAACACAGACGACATCCCCGCCGTCAAAAAGATGGTTGCCGGCACCGCCCGCAGTATGGGCGTTGAAGTAGAGGGCTAGGCATGGCCGGCGAATTTCCGAATCTTAGTGACGCAGCGCCTGGAACGATTTTTGGGCCACTAGCCACCGCGGCTGTAGTGTTCGGAGCCGGTAGTATGCTAAAAGGCACACCCCACGCCCACAACACTATAAGCGCTACTAGCCCGGGTGGAGCAAATACGTTCATAGGAGTGACTATACGGGCAAAAAACGGTGACCCGTCGCTGCGAGTTCCAACAGATCGCCACACCCCGAACACTCCAAGCTAATTTTTTAATACGTGGGAGGCCTAGACAGCCGCAAGTACCACGAAAGGACAATCATTATGGCAAAAGAAGAAATTACCGAAATCGAAGAAGTACAAGCTCCCGAAGTTGTCGAAACTCCTGAGGTTGTGACCGAAGAAACTCCGACCGAAGAAGTAAAGACTGCTAAGGCAGGCAAGCGCAGCGAAAAAGCGCTGAAGGAAGCCGAGGAAAAGCAAGCTAAAGAAGAGCGCAAAGCCGCCAAGGTGGAAGCCGAGGCTGACGCCGAAAGCAAACCAAAGCAGCACGCCAATCCTACACGTCCGCGCGTTGAACGCCAGGGTAAGAACTTCCAGAAAGCCGCCGCATTAATCGAAAAGGGCAAAGTGTACAATCTTAAGAACGCGCTCGAGCTGGCCAACAAAACCAGTCCGGTCAAGTTCGATGCCAGCGTGGAACTGCACATCAACCTCAGCGTCGACCCCCGTCACGCCGACCAAAACATCCGCGACAACCTCGTGTTGCCAGCTGGTACTGGTAAGAACGTACGTGTAGCCGTATTCGACGACGCCAAAGTTAATGGCGCCGATCTGCAGGGTGTAGAAACCCTCACCAAAGCTTTAGAAAAGGGCGAGATTACCTTTGACGTGCTGATTGCCACACCGGCGCAAATGCCTAAGCTCGGTAAGTACGCCCGCCTGCTAGGCCCGCGTGGCCTCATGCCTAACCCCAAGAGTGGCACAGTGACCACCGATGTTAACAAAGCCGTTAGCGAAGCCAAAGCTGGCCGCGTTGAATACCGCGTGGACTCCACCGGTATCGTCCACTTGGCCGTTGGCAAGGTAAGCTTTGGGACTGCTAAGCTCGAAGAGAATGTTCGTGCCGTGTTTGCCAGCATCAAAGCCGCCAAACCGGCTAGCGTAAAGAGCACCTACGTAAAAGCCATTCACATGGCGACAACTATGGGTCCGTCAATCACTATCGACAACAGCGAGCTGTAGACACAGCTAAAGATTGGCGAGCTGTACAAGACCTCTTGCAGCGACCACGTGTTTAGCTCGCCTCGTATCAAATAACAATGCCTGCTCCGGGGTAAGGGCTTGCTGTGCCTGTGCTGGCCGATAGCTCCGGGCAATTCTGTAGAACACAGGATACTCCATAGCGGCGTACAGTTCCTGAGCCGCTCTATTGTCGGGAACGCTTTCGGACACAACTATTGCTCGCATATACAGTCTTTGAATCAAATCCATAAAGCCGATTATGGCATCACTGTGGTTCCCCAAAAGCGTGGGCCTTTCTTCGTTGCGACTCGGGCCATCATACACAAAGTGTGCGCGGCACGCCGCCCCTGCAAACCCTTCCAGGGCTTGTTCTCTGGGGGTGCAGACCAATAATGCTTGCACATCCTGTCTAGACACGTCGGCAATTCTGGCCGCTAGTCCGGTCGAGAGCCTGCCTTCTGTACCCGTTACCGACCAGTCATTTATAACCGCAACACTGCCAGGGACCTGCATACGTTTTCTTACCTGATCACTGGGGCGCAGGCCCGTCTCAGAATGAAATCCTATCAGCCGGTCTGAGGTGTCCGTGTTGAGCTCTGCGAGTGCAGCCTTAACTGCAACGTACATAAAAAGTGATGATTTATCTGGATTCACGGGCACAAATACTTCTTCTATTGGTGGTGCCGACAAGAGGTCAAGTAAGTACCCGGCAATACTAGAGACGCCGCTGTCCATCTCTCCCACGCCGATAACAGCAGTATCATGGCCCAGAGCTTCCGCTCTCAGGGCCCAATTTTCGTCTGTCCTAGAGCCGTACGACCTCAAAAATACCGCGGCCCGGCTCATCTCTTCGCCTAGATTCGCAAGCGCTGCAGCTTCGGTCGTAGCGCAAATGACTCCGGACCTGCTTGTTATATCAGCCATCGAGCAAGGTCCGCTTGGCCGATCCGCTGTGTTGGCGGGTGCGTAGTAAAACACCGTGTGGGCTGCGCGAGCGGCTAGATCCTCGGGGTCGCCCAGAATAGCACCAACATGAGGAGCTTCAATACTAGCTGTTAGGTAATTTGATTCGGGCAAAGGCACAGATCGTGATCCCAGAACGGCTCTCTGTAAAACAAAGTCGTACAGTTAACAAATATCTGCGCCAGTATATCCCTTATCTTAATAAATTACCACCGTCTGACGCTGCACTGACTCAGAAGCTAGCTTAGACTTTGGTGGCTTTGCTCAGCGCGGTGACGGTGCGCGTAAAGCCACGAATGCCGCCGCGATACGCAATGTAGCGGCTACTCCACTCTGGCTCGTACTTGGCCTTAAAACGGTGCAGGCCGCTAAATGAGTACAGACGATCGCCATTGGCATATACAAAGCGCAGGGCGCTGTCTACCACTGATCGTTCTTCATCACGCGCCTCCAGGCCAGACAACGGGCACAGGCCGAGGTTCAACCGCTTAAAGCCTTCTTGGTGCAGGTGGTGGATAAAGTTCATCATTAAAAAGTCGTTGGCGTTACCGAGGGCGATGTTTGTGTGGCGCAAAAGGTCAAAGTTGGCTTCTTCTGGGTCATAAGACGGAATTTGGTTGATAAACGCCTGGATAGTACCGGCCGCGTCGCGCAGCACCATTATTGGGCCGTGCTGCATGTAAGCGGGCGTAAAGTAACCGAGCAAAAAACGGCGCTCGGCGCGACCCGGCTGCTTGAGCCAATCATTTGATATTTCCTGAAGGCGGGCGAACACCGCGTCGTTGTGTGGCGGTTTGAGAAGCTCCGTAGTGAAGTCTTGCTTTTCGAACTTATTGCGGATATGGCGAAAATATTTGTTGCGGCCTACTTCGTTCTCGAAATGTGCGAGGCTCAAAGCTGCTTCTTCACCGATCTTTTGTAGGCTAAAGCCGTGGTTTTGATACAACTCGCTAAATTTGGGCTCAGTATGAACTATGGCCACCGCCCAGTCGTTGGCGCGACAAAAATCATCAAAACTGGTGAGCAGTGCGTCAAATGCCTCCACCCGGCCGAATGGATCACCGGCCACAAGTGCCACCCCGCGGTGCACGGCATATGCAATGCCGGCAGTATGCGCTAGGTTAAAAAAGTACAGTTTGTCGTGCGGCCAGAGTTTAAAGAAGTCTTCGCTACTGCCGTGATAGCGTTCTAGGAGCGATTGAGCTAACTCGCGTTGCTGCTCCTCGCTTTGCAGGCGGGCACGAATCGGCTGAAAGAGCGACACCACCCCATACGCCAGCGCGCCCACACTCACGACGCTCAGCGAATCCACAAACAATTTAGCACGACGAGTATAAGGCGTAAGTGCTGGCTCGCTCAAATCAAATTGGTCAATGGTATGACTGGCAGCTTGCGACAAGGTAATATCGGTATGGAAATCGTGACGGTCCATAAGCATAAAGCCGGTCACGCCATATACAAATGTCACGGCGAGCACCAGCGCGATGAATCGCAGCGAAAACGCAAAGCTGCGCACGTCGCTCTTAACGGTAAATTCGCCACGGTAGTACACCAGACCAGCGACCATGGCCGCGGGCACGAATATGTCGCGCAACAAGACCTCGATAGTCAGGCCGTCGCCGAGAGTAATCCTGAATAGGCCAATGAACACAATGCAAGCGTATAGGCCCACGCTTACCACCCAAGCCGTGCGCTTGCGGCGGCGAAGCAGAGAGCTCAGATAGAGCAGTGTAAGGCCAAGCAGTAGTGGCACATCGATAACCAGCCCGCTCACGTGGACTAAAAAACGAGTAAAGTGAATGCGTAACTGGTCTTCTAGTGTCGAAGCCATCAGCAATACACCATGCGCTGCTACACCGTAGGTTACTACGCGCAGCGCCCAGGCTGACGGGGCAGTTTTGTTGCTGTCCATACTGCATGTATTGTAGCAGGGGTTTGAAATGGCCGTTATGCTAATCTAAACAGTTGTAATTTTAGCGCATACGCTTGCGCAACGCTTTTGACAAGACGTACAATATGTACGAATTGTGAGGGAACAACATCCAGATGAGTGTATACAGTAACACCCAGATACTTAAGGCTATTAGCGAAGGGCACATTGTATGCGTGCCGTTTAATCCTAAGCATGTTGCGCACGCCAGTTTAGACGTAACGCTCGGCCACTACTTTTACCGCACCGAGCGCACTGGCGATCGCACGCTGTACAACCCGTTTAGCCAGGATGATGTCTTGCGCTATTTCGGCAAGCCGCTGCAGGCTGTGCCGCATTTGCAATGGTGTACCGAGAACAACATGCTGCCCGTGCAAGGCATCCCGCTCGACCATCCGATCATTCCGCTCAGACCAGGTGAGCGCATCTTGGCACATACACACGAATTTTTTGGCATCCTGCCACCAGGCGCGTACGAGCTTAAGAGTCGCTCCAGTTGGGGCCGCAACGGCATCGCGGTATGTTTCGACGCAGGCTGGGTAGACCCAGGCTACATCAACCGTCTAACGCTTGAAGTATACAATCTTAACCAGCACGAAACTGTCCTATTGCCCGTGGGCGAGCGCATTGGACAAGCAGTATTCCACGAGACTGGCGAGGTCGCGGGCAACTACGGTGAAGGTCGCGACGAGGGCTTTAGCGGCAAATATCAGACAGGAACGAGCCTGGAAGAGCTCATCGCCAATTGGGCACCTGAGCTCATGCTGCCGCGGGCCTACAAAGACAAACGTCAGATGCCGGAACCAATCCCCGGTTTAAAAGCGCTATAGCGCAGGGAGCAGATATGCCTACGCAGCAGGGAACTTTTATCGTTATCGAAGGGACTGACGGCTCGGGCAAGGGCACGCAGTTTAAGTTGCTCAGCGAACGACTGATGCAAGCCGGCTACCAGGTGGCAACATTCGATTTCCCTCAGTACGACTTACCTTCTAGCTACTTTGTGAAACGCTATCTGAATGGCGACTATGGTTCCGCCGAAGAAGTAGGCCCATACACCGCATCGCTCTTCTATGCTCTTGATCGCTATGAAGCCGCGCCTAAAATTCGTCAAGCGTTAGCTGAGGGCAAAATCGTACTCGCCAACCGCTTTACTGGCAGCAATATGGCGCACCAGGGCACAAAATTTAATAATCCCGAGGAGCGCCGTGGCTACTACATCTGGCTCGACAATCTGGAGTTCGAGATGTTGCACATTCCGCGCCCCACAATGAGTTTTGTACTGCGCGTACCTGCCGAGATTTCGCAACAACTCGTCGATCAAAAAACTGAGCGTAGCTACACCGACAAAAAGCGCGACCTGCACGAAGCCGACCTGTCCCATTTGCAGCGAGCGGTGGATGTATTTGACGACCTCACTCAGCTGTTCCCTAAAGATTTCCAGCGTATCGACTGTGTGCGCGACAATAAGCTGTTGGATATCGAAACTGTGCAGGCTATCTTGTGGGGCAAGATTAGCCCCATGCTGCCTCCGCCGCCCCAGCTAGAGATGCCGATGCCATCTGTAGCCGCCGCGGTAGCGCCCGCCCCCCAGCAGCAACTCGCCACACTCAAACAAGAGAATCCGTATGTTTTTAAGAACGACAAAGGTCAATATGAGATTACTGCCGCTGGGCATGCATTCCTTAAAGAGGCGGTAACCGACAGCGAGGGCAACGTCTACTCCTTTAGCGACAAACTCAGCCCTATAACAATTGCCGCGGCCATGGCCCGGCTGAGCCGGCGCGGCGACGACATGCGTATCACTATTTTAGATGAGTTTGCCGTGGCAGCCGGCAAGGACGAAAAACTATTGCAGCGCATCATTACTGCGTTTGGCGATGACTCCGTCCAGCAACTTGTGGGCCAGCACGTAGTCGTCGAAAACGCCAGCAATCTGCTCACCAAGAAGTTGGAATGGGGACGACTAGCATCCTACCTCGAGCAATCCACGCGCTATATCTACTTTGACCAAAAAGACAGCCGCGGCCACTACAAATATTACGTGCCCGAAGATTTACCCACCGAAGTAGCCGACCATTATCGCCAGCAAATGGATTACCTGTTTGGCTTGTACTCAGATATCGTCCATAAACTAACCGACTTCGTCACACAAAACTCGACAACACCAAAAGAAGAGCGTGACGCGGCCTGGAAAGGCGCCGTTCGCGCTCAGGCCTGCGATGCAGTGCGCTCGTTATTGCCGGTAGCTACCAGCTCTACGGTCGGCATCTATGCTTCTGGCCAGGCTCTGGAAAGTCTGATCATGCATCTCATGAGTGATGAGCTCCCTGAGGCCCGCAAGACGGGCGAAGATCTGCTTCGCGAAGCCCGCAAGACAATACCCACGTTTTTGGAACGCGCCGACAAGCCCGACCGCGGCGGCGCCATGATAGCCTACCGCGCCAACACATACAAGGCCGTCGACGACCTGGCCAAAATATATCTGCCAGAGAACCATGCCGCCGAGACCGAGCCAGTTACGCTCACCGACATCTGGCCGCGCAACGAGCTCGACCTCGTGCCCGACATGCTATACGAACACAGCAGTCTGCCTCTCGAAGCATTACGAACTGAGATCAGCAGATGGCCGTACAATAAAAAACTCGAGGTTTTCGAAGCATACCTTGGGGAACGGCTTAACCGTCGCCACCGCCCCGGCCGGGCACTCGAGAAAGCGCACTACAGCTGGGACCTCGTGTGCGACTACGGCATTTTCCGCGATCTGCAACGCCACCGCATGGTCGACGACATGGAGTGGCAAGAGCTCACCCCACGCTACGGCTACGCAGTGCCCAGACTCGTAGAAGACGCCGGCCTCGCCGATGCTTTTGAGCAATGTTTTGACATCAGCCTTGCGCTGTATAGCTATCTGCAAGCAAAAGGCTACGCCCTCGAGGCCCAGTACGCCACGCTGCTCGGCCACCGCATGCGTTGGAAAGTCACTTACAATGCTCGTGAAGCTTTCCATTTGCACGAACTGCGTACTAGCCCCCAGGGCCACCCCGGTTATCGTAAATTGGTGCGACAAATGCACGACGTTTTGGCTGCCAAGCATCCCTTACTCGGCGAAGCCATGAAGTTCGTTAACAAAGGCGAGGACCCCGAGCTCACCCGTCTGGCCGCCGAGCGTTATACGCAATTTAAGCTTCAGCAGCTGCAATAGTCGGTACGGCCACCGATCCGGCATATAGCGCAGCTACCCTTTGCCGCAACGCACGACCTTCGGCGACGTGCTGTAGGCGACGGAGTTCCCTCTCCTCGTCTGGAAAGGGAACTCCGTGATCAGCATTGGCCAATTGACTGTGAACGCAGCTCGCGCCAAGATGGCCGCACAGCGGCACCACACGCACACCCAAAACCGACTCGCCACTCAGCTGCCATCTACTCTGTTCGTTCATGTATTTCTCCTTAAAATAAAACCGAGCTCTTGGATTGAGCTCGGTTTTCGATATTTTGTTATAACTAACTAGCACTCAATCCGGGAGGTGAGTCTATAAAGGGATAACGCTGATGGGCAACAGGGAACTTATCTTCCCAGTATGGTGCAGTATAAAATGGGTCGGCGTAAGGCTCATCGGGGATCGGCGGCACAGAAGACACGCCCCAAACGACACCGTCAAGTAGTTCTGTCACATACTTATCCGCCTCGGCACGCAAACGTGCCTCAGTGGCTGCTGAGGCTGTGGGTTGGGTGCGCGCACGGAGCCCGAGGACAGCCGCACCCGCCGCCCGCGCAAGTCTTTCATCGCGCACAACATCTTGAGAGCCTTGCAGTACCTCTCGCCACAACCTCTCTCGCTGCTGGCGAGCGCCGCCGTTTAATGCTTTTGCTCTTCCTACACCCATATATTTCTCCTATATTAAAAAACCGAGCCCTTTGGATTGAGCTCGGTTTGTTCTTGGTAACTTAGTTGTACTTAGGGCTCAATCCTCACGGGTGCGTACGCAAAAATAAGGGTGTAGCCAAAGAGCCCCTGTAGTGTGCGTGCGATGTTTTGGATTAAAACCATGTACTTTATGATCGCGCATGGCGGGCAGTTTGTCAAATGGCGCCATTACACAAAACGTTGACAACGTTGACAAAAAGACACGCAAAGACTAAACTGTAGCGGTTATGAGTAACCGCCAAGTCTGCTTTATTCTCATTATGAACTCGAAGGAGCTCGGCTAAGCGCACGCAAAATTTTTAAAGAAAGCTAGCCGAGCTCCAAAGCTCGGCTTTTTGTTTATTACTATGACGCAAGAACAATTAATCGAGAAAACCAAACAACTAATCGCCATCCCTTCAGTAGCGCAGGACCCCGCAGCGCTGCTTGAGGCGCTTGATTTTATTGCCGCCATGATTTGGGAGCGCTGCCCAGACGTAACCATTGAGCGTTTTAAGAGCAACTATAAGCCCGGCCTGCTCGCGTATCGCGGCGCGCAGCGCCCGGCCAATTTCCGTATCATGCTTAACGGCCACCTCGACGTCGTACCCGGCAAACCCGAACAATATAAAGCAGTCGTTAAAGACGGCAAGCTGTACGGGCGCGGTGTATATGATATGAAAGCCGCGTGCGTCGTCCTGACCGATCAATTCTGTAGGTTTGTAAATGAGGTGCCGTATGCGCTCGGCCTGCAAATTGTTACCGACGAAGAGAGCGACGGCAGGAATGGGACGCTTTACCAGATCAAAAAGGGTGTCCGCGCCGACTTTATAATCGCGGGGGAGTGTGGCCGTCCTCTTGGCACGTACGAAATCGCTAACGAAGCTAAAGGTTTCGTGATGGCCGAAATCGGCTTTCATGGCCGGGCAGCACACAGTGCATATCCATGGAAGGGCAACAATGCCGCGCTCCGAGCGACTACCTTCATAAACGCACTGCACGAGCGCTTCCCAGTGCCGCTAGAGGCCAGCGACGAGACATTTATTAGCGTTACCTCGTTATCTGCAGTTAGCGACGCGCACAGCAAGTTACCCGATTTTGCAACGGTTAAAGTTGTGGCACGCTATGCTGCTGGCGACCCAAACTTTAGGAGCAGGCGCCATTTTGCAGCGCTTATCGAGGAAATCGACCCGACTGCCGAAATTGTAAATATTCTGAACTTCGAATCGCCGATCTACACCAATCCTCAAAACCCTCTGCTGCTAAGCCTCAAGGCTTCCGCCGAGAAGATCGAAAGAGCTGAGTTTTCTTTTGTGAGCCGTCACGGTACCGGCGACGGCCGTTTTTACGGTGACGTTGGCGATGAAGCCTGTGAATTCGGCATTGCTGGCGAAGACTCACACGGCGATCACGAATACATAACCCTGGAAGCTTTCAAGAATTACCGTGCCACACTACACGACTTTTTGGCTAAAACTACCGTAACCGAAAAAGAGCATAGTAACACCCGTGCATTCGTTGGTTGACGTAAACAGCCACAACAGGTATAATGATCAGGAACATTACCGAAGACCGTAGCTGCCCTAACAAGCTTAATTTGCTACCGAGGCAATGAAACAAATCTAGTTTTTTGTTTTAGAGCACCGAAGAAGCCTTTGATAATGCGAGAATCAAAGGCTTTTTTATTTAGCCGGCGAATCTCGAAATCCTTAACAATCTAGGTCGAAGATGTAACTAACAAGGAACAATAACTATATGGCATTAACCAAAGACAAGAAGCACGCCGTCGTTGCCGAAGTCACCGAGAGCCTGTCGTCTTCCAAGATGACCGTTGTCGCCAAATACCAAGGCACAACCGTAAAGGCAATCCAACAACTTCGCCGCGACGCGCGCGCCGGCGGCACTAAATTACGTGTCGTCAAAAACCGTTTGGTTGTCAAAGCCCTGCACGATGTCGACTCTCTCAAGGATGTCGACACCACCGCTTTAAGTGGACAGCTCCTCTACGCTTTTAACAGCCAGGACGAAGTTGCCCCCGCCCAAGCGCTCGCAGCCTTTGCCAAGCAAAACCCATCAATCGAATTTGTAGGCGCCATTACGGCCCAAGGCAAATTCATTGGTGCCGACGAAGTAAAAGCGCTCAGTGAGCTTCCGAGCAAAGAACAGCTCATCGCTCAGGTGGTGGCCACCCTTACTTCACCAGTCAACGACGTGCTAAACGCCCTTTCGGGCAACCTGCACGGCCTACTGGACGGCATCGAAGCTAAAGCAAGCTAATACTATTGAAAGGATCTACTGAAATGGCAGATTTAAAGAAACTGGCAGAAGAGCTTACTAAGCTAACTGTCCTCGAAGTTAACGAACTCAAAAACATCCTCAAGGATGAATACGGCATCGAGCCGGCTGCTGCAGCTGTTGCTGTTGCCGCTGCTCCTGCTGAAGGTGCTGCAGTTGCAGACGAAAAGAGCGAATACGACGTCGTCTTAAAGGACGCCGGCGCTCAAAAAGTCGCAGTCATCAAGGCAGTTAAAGACCTGACCGGCCTCGGTCTTGGCGAAGCCAAGGCTTTGGTTGACGGCGCTCCTAAGACCATCCTCGAGAAGGCCAAGAAGGAAGACGCTGAAAGCGCTAAGAAAAAGCTTGAAGAAGCTGGCGCAGTCGTCGAGTTGGTTTAATACACCATCTCTCCTGCAAAAACCGCTCGGCTTTCCGGGCGGTTTTTGATATATTGAACTCGAAATGGCAGCACAACAATACGTCTGGTATGTTTCTTATGGCTCCAATCTAAGGCGGGAACGCTTTTTGAAGTACATTTTGGGCGGCACAGCACCCGGCGGCAAACGATCTAACTCTGGTTGTGTCGATCGGACACCTCCGCTTCGTGACTATGCCTTAGACGTCCCAGGCGACTTATACTTCAGCGCCCGCTCGGCGATATACGATGGCGGGGTTGCCTTCATCGATCACACCGTACGACACAAAACAGTTAAAACACGGGCATACCTTATTAAACTCGAACAATTCTGGGAAATTACACGCCAAGAAAACGGCTGGCTCAGTATGCCAGAAGGCTTACCATCTGTAGAGGCTATTCAGCAACAGGGCCAGATAACACTCGCCTACACGGGGGCTTCTACCAGAGGGCACTCTTCCAAGTATTCGCTGTTGGTGCACCTTGGATATCATGATGGCTATCCACTGCTCACATTCACGTGTCCCGAGCGATACAAAGAAGCAAACGCACCGTCCCGCACCTACGTGCAGACGCTGGCCATCGGCTTACAGGAGTCACACAAAATGACCGCAGACGAAATCGCCAACTACCTTGCAGATAAATGGGGTGTCCACGGTATGTATAAGCCGCACGAGATCGCCAAAATCGTACGACCAGTTCTACAGTCGCTCCCTTTAAACGGTTAGCTACCTAGACGGAGCCTTTGGCGCATCGGTATTCACGCAATGATCCAAGGAGTTCATCGCCTTGCTCGTGTAGGGCCACCTTGCAGTCAGGGCAGAAGTCATTTTGTCCGCTTTCCATACGGATGGGGGGCGGGGGTAGACCTCGCGCAATTCGGTCGAAGAGTGTTTCTGGCGAGATGAGTTTACCGACCGCCGCAACTGGCATGTCTACTGCGCTGCTCATGAGGCAGCTTTCGACCGCGCAGTGGGCGACATCTGAAGCGTCATGCAGAGGGGGCTCATAGCCAATCGCGTGTCCACTCTCATGTGATGTAGTAGAGCGGACCACTTGCGGCTTGCCGTGCGTAATATCTACGTAGACTTTTCCGGAACCCTCGAATGAGGTGCCGAGCCTTCCATCCGTGCTAAACAGCGGAACAGCCATAACATGAAGGTCGACGTCTGTCTGTAGTTTGCCATAGCTGACTCGGCGCGGATCTACCAGGCCATCTGAAGTCAAAGGCAAATTCACCGTCTTCTCTCTCGTTACTAGGGTCTGGCCCATATAATATGCCGTCATTCCAAGGCCAGCATGTATGGCATCCATTACCGGTGTCGGTAGGGTCTCTAGACTGTAGATATTCGCAGATATCATGGCATATATTATACCATATCCCGTATCCAAACGCAAGGTCTCTTCTGAACGACGACGCTACGTGTACGGCCCTCGTGGGCAGGCTAAGCACAATATAAGTGCCCTCTGTTATTGACCTTATACCCGTCACTTATCCACAATAACGCACAGCATTTTGACTTGACTTCTGCCGTGTGATAGTCTTAGGTGTAAGTGTATACAAACAAACACTGCTTGTGAGATTGAGAGACGACAACAGACATTATGGCAGATGTAGCAGACAAACAAATTAAACGGCTGAGGGCGTTGATCCAAGAAGCCGAAACAAATTTGGCGGCAGCTAACGAGCTGCTTATTAGCTTAGTAGGCGATGAGCACAACTTAGCGCCCGTTAAACAAGACGACAACCTCGGTAAAGTTATCGAGGGCGTCTTTGACGGCCAAAACATGGTCGGCAGTGACGGTAAGATGTACCCGGTGCCCGCTAACTACGCCAGCAAGTCTAAACTCGTGCAAGGCGACATCCTCAAATTGACCATCGCCGATGACGGCATGTTTTTGTACAAGCAGATTGGCCCAATCCCGCGTAAGCAGGTGGTTGGCGCCCTTAAACTCGAAAATGGCCACTATTTTGTAGACGTTGCAGGACGCGAATTCCGCGTACTGCTCGCCAGCGTTACCTACTTTAAGGCCAAACCCGGCGACCAAGTAAGCGTTAACCTGCCCGAAGACGATTCCAACGCCGAGTGGGCCGCCCTCGAAGCCGCTTTGTAAAATTAACCGCGTTCGCTAGGCAACACGACCCTGCCGTGATATTTTTAGGCGTCTTTTAAGCAGGAGTGAGTTGAACGTGGCTTCTTTTTTCGATGCTGAGCGATTTTTGACAGGCGCACAGGCGCATGTGAGGTGGGTTGAGTCCGCAGGCAATGATACGGATAGTTTTATGGTAGCCCGGCGTCAACTGTCGCCAGAGCGGCTCCGCCTTCAGGGTGATGATCTAGGGCGCTATGTATTGCGTGGCTCTGAGGCTATTTATGTAGGCAGGCAGCCAGTTGGCAGCACTGCGGCGTTTGCTGGCAGCGCCATACTCACCAGAGCCCTAGATTTCTCATTGCCAAATAGAAGTTGCCAAGTAGGCTGCGCGCCAGTGGGTCCGGACTCAGCGTGCGGGGTGGACGGAGTGCTGGTGGGTATACCGCTGCTAGACGCTGCCCAGGGCCTGCAGATATGCACTCTCGATGACCTTAAAACACTAACACTGCTGCCGCTAGAGGCGCTCGAAGCCATAGCGGCCAGGGAGGCACAATAACACAACAGCTCCGGCTAGTGGAGGCGGGTATAATAAAGATAAATGGGGCAAGCATTATACCGGACACACCGGCCGACTAAGCTTAGTGAGGTTGTGGGGCAAGAACATATCACCACAGCACTCGAACGTGCGCTCAAAAAGGGCACCGTGAGCCACGCTTACTTATTCACCGGGCCCCGTGGTGTGGGCAAGACTAGTATCGCACGCATTCTCGCGCACGAAATCAATGGCTTGCCATACGAAGACGACTCTATCCATCTAGACATCATCGAGATCGACGCGGCCTCCAACCGTCGGATTGACGAAATTCGTGACTTGCGCAACAAAGTGCACATCGCACCCACCAGCGCAAAATATAAGGTGTACATCATCGACGAAGTCCACATGCTCACCAAAGAAGCGTTTAACGCGCTTCTAAAAACGCTGGAAGAACCGCCGGCCCATGTTGTTTTTATTTTGGCTACCACCGAGGTACACAAGCTGCCCGAGACGATCATCAGCCGCACCCAACGGTTTGCGTTTAAGGCGGTAGACCTACCTAAAGTAGTCGAGCATTTGCGAAGCATCGCCAAAGCAGAGAAGATTGACATCAGCGACGAAGCCCTAGAGCTGATCGCCGCCCACGGCGAAGGTAGCTTCCGCGACAGCATCAGCCTGCTCGACCAGATCCGCAACACCGCCGACAAGATTACTCTAGAAGACGTGCAGGCCACACTCGGTATTGCCCCTCAAGAACAAATCGACCAACTACTGGCCGCGCTAGGCACCCACGACCCCGTAGCCGTCACTACCTTGCTCGCCCACATCCAATCCTCCGGCCACGACCCCGCCAAAGTCGCCAAACAACTCGGCCAAGCCCTCCGCACGCAATTACTAGCAAACGCCGCGGAACTTTCTAACGAGCAAGCAATGAGCGTCTTAACAAAACTCATAGAACTCCCCGCCTCCCACGACCCCAGAAGCTATCTAGAAATCATTTTGTTAGACGTCGCTTTATCGGGTGAGACCTCGGACCGGGGTGGCAGCCGTGGGGGGACCCCCAGCGCGCGCAACGCAGTGAGCACGATGGGGGAAGTCTCGGCTGACAGGACCCCACCCGCCTCTGACGCCCACGAAAAAGCAAAGCCAACTCCCTCAAAAATCATGAAAGAAGAAGTCCAAGAAAAGTCACAAGTGCAGATAGAACCTCACCCCAGCACCTTCGCCAAAGCCGTCAAAGAAGCCGGCACAGAGCCGGTAGACAAATCCATCTGGCCAACATTCCTCGCAGCCGTCAAAGCCAAACACAACACCCTCTACAGCATCGTGCGCACCGCCCGCCCCCACTTCGACCAACCCGGCAAACTCACCCTCGAGTGCAGCACCGCCTTCTACCAAAAACGCCTAAACGACAAGCGCAACAAAGAGATGCTGGGCGCAACCCTCGAGAGCGTCTGTGGTCAAAATCTGCAAATCATATGTATCGTTGGCGAAAGTTTGACGCCCGACGAACTGCCCGGGCCCAGCCTACCGCCCGAACAAGCTATCGTTCATAAGGTTGAGGCCGAGCCTGTTTCTGCCAAGCCGCAGTCCGAGGCCGTCAAAGCCATAAGCAATATCTTTGGCGGCGCCGAGCTGCTAGAATCGTAACTACATGGACGAGGGGACCCGCAACCAAGCGCCACAGAACCTGGAGGCCGAGGCATCGCTTTTGGGCGCTATTTTAATCGACAGCGATGCGCTGGTTAAAATTGCCGACCACGTGGGCGTCGACGATTTTTACGATCAGCGTCACGCCCGCATTTACGAAGCAGTTATTGCACTCTATGAACGCCGCAGCCCCATCGACGTATTAACACTAGCCGACCAACTTAAGGGCGTCGGCTTTTTAGACATGGTAGGCGGTCCGTCATACCTTACCGAGCTTACCAACTTCGTGCCCACCGCTAGCCACGTCGAGCAATACGCCGACATCGTGGCCCAAAAAGCACTGCGGCGCCGCCTCATTAGGGCAAGCCAAGAAATGGCCACCATGGGCTACGACGAGTCTAAACAGTTGCGCGATCTCATCGAAGAAGCTGAGCAGCGACTGTTCCAGGTAAGCCAGCACCACGTCAAGCAGTCGGTGGTAAGCCTCGAAACCATCCTTACCGAGAGCTTTGATCGCCTCGACGAGCTCCACAAAGACAAAGGCAAGATCCGCGGCATTCCTACCGGCTTCAAGGACTTAGACGATGTGCTAGCCGGCTTGCAGCGCAGCGACCTCTTTGTGCTGGCAGCCCGCCCAGCCATGGGTAAGTCTGCCTTCGTACTAAACATAGCGCACAACGTCGCGCTGCTGGCCAAAGAATCCGTGCTTTTCTTTAGCTTAGAGATGAGCAAAGAGCAGCTGGTTGACCGTTTGCTCAGTATGGAATCAGGCGTGGACGCTTGGGCACTCCGCACCGGCAACTTGACCGACCAAGATTTTGAAAAAATCGGGCAGGCCATGGGCGCGCTGTCCGAAGCTCAGATTTACTTTGATGATTCACCAGGCATCACCGTCAGCGAGCTACGCACCAAAGCGCGGCGTCAAGCGCACCAACACGGCCTGGGTTTGATTATTATCGACTACTTACAGCTGATGAGCGGTGGTGGACGCTTTGGCAGCACAGACAATCGCGTCCAAGAGATTTCGGAAATTTCCCGCGGTCTTAAGAGTATTGCCCGTGAGCTAAACGTGCCTGTCATCGCCCTCAGCCAGCTGAGCCGCTCGGTAGAAAGTCGTCACCCTCAAATTCCGCAGTTAGCCGACTTGCGTGAATCCGGCTCCATCGAACAAGACGCCGACATCGTAGCCTTTATTTACCGCGAGGATTATTACAACCCAGAAACCGAGAACAAAAACATTACCTCTATTCTCATCAAAAAACACCGTAACGGCCCCACCAAAGATGTCGATCTATACTTTGACATCGACAAGCAACGCTTCCGCTCGCTCGACAGCAAGCACGTTGGAACGCCGTTCGACGAATAAATGCTATACTAAAGGCAATATGCGAATGGCGTGGATGCCAAAATTATTGGGGCAGTGGAAGCTGGTACTCGGTTACATTGCCGGGTTGGCCGCCCTGTTTGGGGTCTTGTGGCTGCGGCTCAATCACCTCACACCTGGCTACAGCCCCAGCGAGCAGGCTACGCTGCAACACAGCCAGAGTTTTATGTATATCTTCCATCACCCGTTTAACGGGCCGTTTACGTTTGCAGTACGGCTGTTGCTGCTCGGTGGATCTAAGCACGGGTTGCTATTTACTCGCCTTGCGGCAACACTATTTGCGGCGGGTACGGTGGTAGCATTCTTCTTGTTGATTAAGTATTGGCACAGTACGCGAACGGCGCTGTTTGGCGCGATACTCTTCGCGACCTCTGCTTGGTTCTTGCACACAGCTCGGCTTGGCACACCGGACGTCCTTTTATTTAGTAGTCTCGTCGTCTTGGCATGTGGCGTGTGGCTCAAACACACCAATAGCCCGATTGCGCTGCTGTGCTGTTTTGTGGCGGCCTGTGGGCTGTTATATGTGCCGGGTATGATTTGGATAATCGCTGCTGGCGCGCTCTGGCAGCTGCCGACTATTGATCGCATCTTTAAGAAGCATCTGTGGATTGTGAGTGCAGGCGGCCTAGTATTTTTGGCAGCACTCTTGCCGTTGGGCCTGAGTATCTACCACGATCCAGCACTAGCAAAAGTATTGGCTGGTTTACCAGCCAATGGTTGGCCGGCACCCATGGCCGCACTTAAGCACCTTGCTGATGTGCCGGTACAATTGTTCGCCCACGGACCGAATATGCCCGAGCACTGGCTCGGCCACCTAGGGGTACTCGATGCACTCACGGCGGCCATGGCCATACTTGGCGGATATCTGTATATACGCCATGTTAAGCTAACGCGTACTTGGCTGCTGGCGGTCGTCTTACTAGTGGGCGGCATACTCGTTGCGCTCGGCGGCAGCGTTACGCTCACCATCATCGTACCGTTTATGTACATGCTTGCTGCAGCTGGGATAGGCTTTATGCTCGACCGTTGGGAAACAGTCTTCCCGCGCAATGTTATCGCGCGCAGTTTAGGGGTTAGTCTGGTAGCACTGGCGATCGCTGGCAGCGCATGGTATGGCACGCGCCAATACTTTGTTGCTTGGCCGCACTCACCCGCGACGCATGCTGTGTTTACGGTGGCTGTATCTGATACAATAAACAGGTAAGGAGACAATACTATGAGCCGATTTGACCAAGCCAAAATGCTACTTAAAGTTAAAAAATTGCAGAAAGAACTGCAAAAAGAGATCATTACCGTCGAGCAAGGCGACGGCGCGGTAAAAGTTGAGATTACCGGCGAGCAAAAGATCAAGAAGATCCACATCGACCCCGAATACGTCGATCTCGATGACATCGGCCAGCTCGAGCGCTGGCTTGAGGATGCGGTTAAAGA
Source organism: Patescibacteria group bacterium (assembly GCA_035479875.1). GTDB lineage: Bacteria > Patescibacteriota > Saccharimonadia > Saccharimonadales > UBA4665 > PMNU01. Next base: position 57,120 of record DATIIH010000012.1, read on the forward strand.
AGCCATCCAATCCAGCCAAAAACTCGCTGCCGAAAAGATGCAACCGATGATGGGCGCCCTCGGCGACCTCGGCCTCTAATAACAAATCCCACGCCATGTCTATTCTGCCGCCGGCTCTTACTGATGTGATTGAAGCGCTGGGCAAACTGCCCGGTGTGGGGCCGCGCACTGCCGAGCGCTACGCGTATTATTTGGTACGAAGCGACCCTGCCAAGACTAGTGACCTCGCCGCGGCCCTGCAAGATTTGCATGCCGGCATTGGCGTATGCACAAAAACGTTTGCTATAGTACCCGCCGGACAAGAGCTGTCCGAACTGTACACCGACCCCAAACGCGACAAGACCGTGGTTGCTGTTGTGGCCGAGCCGTTCGACATCATAGTGCTCGAAAAAACTGGACAATTTAATGGCACTTACCATGTGCTCGGCGGTTTGGTCTCGCCTATTGACGGCGTGGGGCCAGAGAATTTGCATATTAACGAGCTGGTAGCCCGCATTGACGACGACAAAGTAAAAGAAATTATCCTCGCTACAAACGCCAGTGTAGAAGGCGAGTCAACCGCGTTGTACATCCAGAAACAAGTTGGCGACCGCAAAGTGAAGATTACACGCCTTGCCCGCGGCTTACCAATTGGCGTCGACCTAGAATATGCCGACCAAATTACCTTAACTCGCGCCCTGGAAGGAAGACAAGCATTATGAACGAAGCCACTAAGCGTGCAGGCTACAACTATGCACCCTGGCAACGTACTGCCGCACTTGTGGCAGCAGTCAGCATGCTACTCTTGCAAGCTGCCTGCTCAAAAAAACAAAAGCATACTTTGCCTGCCTGCACAGCGGTTATCACTCCTTTTACGGGCGACAATAATGCAAACCCCATACGACTTGATAAAGACGCCAAAACTGGCAGATTAACGTTAGACAGGTCTGTGCCGCAGGCAGTAACGGCCAAACTTATTGCATCGACGTTGCGCGTCCGTGAGACTGGCATCCCGAGTGGCGACCAAACTATCACTGAACAGGGTACGGGCGAAATCGTAACAGTGCTCGACACGCACGGAAGGCCCCACAGGGTTATAGTCACCGCTCTACACGTCGTACCTAACAAAATCGAAGATATCACACTATATAGCCCTACAGGTAGCACCGGTGTGTCAAGCGGCTGCGCCGATGCCAAAAACGACGTAGCAGTACTAGAGGCGAGTGATCTCGCCGCAATCGACCGAGGCTCCAGTTTGACGTTTAGCACAAAGCCACCTGTGCGCACTGGCACCAAATTTTTAAGCATCGGCTATGACGCACTGGCTCTGGGTGTTGAGCCCGAGGAGCCTTATATCGGCTTTGTGCTCGGAATAGGCAAGCAGAACGGCCCACAGCAACTGCAAACGTTGACAGGCATAGAGACCGCTCCAGATGGTGGCAGTCTGGATTATAGGAGGACTCACCGCGTGGAACGTGGCAACAGCGGCGGAGCAGATGTCAGTACAAGTGGGCAAATCGTTGGGTTGATTGATTCAGTCATAACCCAAACGCCATCTAATGCACAGCTTAGGCAAGCTGGTGTCGTCGTAAGTGATGCCGTCGCTAACGATCCTTCCTATGTGCCGATTATCGGCTACGACATACCTGCATTTGTCGTGCAGCAAGATGCAGCGGGGTTTGTAGGATAGTATGAAAAAACACTTGTACGAATCTCGAGCCGCACGCATTATTACTGTCGCCGCAATGGCTGCAGGCGCTCTAGCCCTCGACGCCTGTGCTTCGGCCGCCAAACCTAGACCAGCACCGACCGGACACGTATACGTCGCGCCAGACTGCTTGCCCGGCAGAGCGCCTAGCGCCGAAGACGCTGGTCTTGCAGTGCCCGAAACACTCACTGTGCAGCGCGGCAAGCACCTACTCAATGGTCACGCTCCACCAGCCCTAAGTACCGACACAGCACAACGAGTATTCCGATCGCTTGTAGACGTTACCATTGGTGGCAAGGGCTACTTGGGTGTTGCCTTTAATGATGGCCATGGTAACCAAGATGTACTCGTGCCTGCGAGCGCCCTACAGGGTCTGAGTGGCCTTACTGGCACGCTCAAGGGTACCGACGGCACTGCTAGTATAACCGCAGCTTGTGCACAAATAGAAGATGTAAATGGTAAATTGCCAAATAGCACCGTAGCGGGCCATGACAACAAGACATCTCCAGTAGTGGGTGTTGGTGTACTACGCGCCAGCAAACCCGTCACAAGTACTCCTGCCACACTTGCAACAGGCGCCACAGGTGGCCGTGGCCACTGGACAGACTTGATTACTAAGAATCGTAAGGCAACACCTGTAGGCGTTGCGGTCGCAGGCGCGCGTATGTTCTCTTATGCTCCGGGCGCATTTGCCTTGGCGGCCCAAGAGGGCGGCGTACTTGTTGACCCTGCAACCGGCGACGTAACTTCACTATTCATCACTACACTAGACCAGCCGGTCGACACACTGGTGAATGATCTTGGGCTTACGCTTGGAAAAGGTAGCGCTACCGGTCTAGCCCTCGGTAGCGGGACACCCGTCGAGGCGCTGGCAGCTATGCTAAAAGATGGTCGGCTCAACTAATAACGATCCGTGCTGTACCTGAGTAAGATAGGGTATACTAACTGATATGAAGTACCCCGAAGCTACTCAGATAGCAGAAATACTAGGCGCCGCCCGCCGGGTGGTGATTTTGCAGGCCGACAATCCTGACGGCGATAGCCTGTGCAGCGCCTTGGCGCTCGAACAAATCATTGGCGACATGGGCAAAGAGCCCTACCTATATTGCGGTGTCGACACGCCCGGCTATCTTACGTATTTGCCAGGTTGGGATCGGGTAAACAAAGAACTTCCCCACCAATTTGACGCCAGCATTATTGTAGACACCAGCGCCGATAGCTTATTTGGCCATCTTGAGCGCAGTGGGCAAAAAGGCTGGTTGCGCACCAAACCGTGCATTTTGATCGACCACCACCCGGTCGAAAACACCGTCGATTTTGCCGATGTCGTTTGCAACCAAACCGCCGTTGCGACAGGCGAAGTTATTTACGAACTTGCTCAGCAGCTGAGCTGGCCGCTCAACCAATCTACTCGCGAAATACTCGCCTGCGCCATCCTCGCCGACAGTCTTGGCTTGGCCACAGAAGCTACCAGCGCCCGCAGCATCCACATCATGGGCGAGCTGGTAGAGCAGGGTGTAAGCATCGCCGCCCTCGACCAGCGCCGCCGGGCTATGATGCACAAAAGCCCGGAACTCGTACGCTATAAAGGCGAGCTCCTGCAACGCATCGAATATTCTGCCGCTGACCGCGTAGCCAGCATAACCATTCCCTGGGAAGAAATCGTCCAGTACAGCCCACAGTACAACCCCTCGGTGTTGGTGCTCGACGACATGCGCAATACTACAAACACGCGCATTGCTATTGCGTTTAAAACATACAGTGACGGCCACATGACCGCCAAAATCCGCGCTAACTACGGCTCACCAATTGCGGGTAAACTGGCCGAACATTTTGGTGGCGGCGGTCACCCCTACAGCAGCGGCTTCAAGCTGCCCACCGGCCGTCCTTTTAACGAAATTAAGTCAGAATGTATTAGCCTCGCCACCGAACTACTTGATAATCTAGACAAGGAACCCTCCGATGAAGCTCTACAACACACTGACGCGTAAACTTGACGACGTCGCCCCACTCGATGGCAGAACAGTGCGCATATATTCCTGCGGCCCAACCGTCTACGACCACGTACATATTGGCAACCTCAGCGCCTACATTTTTGCCGACACGCTGCGCCGCGCGCTCAAAGTGGCAGGTAATCTCGAAACACAGCACGCTATGAACTACACCGACGTCGATGATAAAACGATTCGCCGCAGCCACGAGCGCTTCCCGGACGACGACCCGGCCGCAGCCCTGGTCAAGCTCACCGACGAATGCATCAGCATCTTTAACGAAGACATGGTACGCATAGGCAACGATGCGAGCGCACTGACGTTCGTGCGCGCCACTGACCCCAAGACTATTTGGGGCATGCAGGATCTCATTACCAAGCTGCATGCAGGCGGCTTTGCCTATATTGCCGACGACGGCGTGTACTTCTCAATTGAGGCTTACAAAAAGGCTGGCAAGACGTACGGCCAACTACTTGAATTGAGTAGCGCCAACACTTCTGAAGCGCGCATTCAAAACGACGAATACGACAAAGAGTCGGTACACGACTTTGCACTGTGGAAGACCCAAAAAGACGGGGAACCGTCGTGGGACTTCACACTCGACGGGCACGACCTTAAGGGGCGCCCGGGCTGGCACATTGAGTGTTCTGTTATGAGTCGCCAGATTCTGGGCCAGCCCTTTGATATTCACACCGGCGGCGTAGACCTCATCTTCCCGCACCACGAAAACGAAATCGCCCAAAGCACCGCGTTGGAAGACAACCCTGTAATGGCCACAATCTTCGCCCACAACGAACATGTGCTAGTAGACGGCAAAAAGATGGCTAAGTCAGCTAAAAACTTCTACACGCTGCAAGACGTGATCGCTAAGGGCTTCGACCCGCTGGCTTTCCGCGTTAAGATGCTACAGTCGCACTATCGCTCGCAGGTCAACTTTACGTGGGAGAGCTTAGAAGCGGCGCAAAACCTGCTGCAGAATCTGCGCGCCTGGGCAGATCTCAAACACCAAAAGGCCGCACACAACGCGGCAGCCAGCGCGGGCTATAAAGAAGCGATTCAAAAGGTATTCGACGCCGTTCAAGACGATCTTGATACCCCGAGCGCATTCGTACAACTAGCTAAACTTGTAGCCGACGGCGAGACCAGCGGCGTGGATCCAGATAAAATCCAGCCACTGCTCAATATACTAGACCGCCTATTTGGCCTGTCGCTAGCCGAGCGGCCCGACATTGCGCATGAGCAAAAAGACTTGCTAGCCGAGCGCGAAGCTGCCCGCGGGAGCAAAGATTGGACTAGATCCGACGAGCTGCGCGGCACACTGGGCAAGCAGGGTATAGGCGTGCGCGACACCGATGGCGGCCCGGTGTGGTTCCGCCAGTAAAACCTTAGGCTTTCTTTTCGGTGACGCTTGCTTGGTACGTAGATTCCTCGATGATGTGTTTAGTGTGCAAATAATCGAGTAGGGCAATGCGGATACAACCCATGGCCGGAATGGCTACCAATCCGCCAAACAACCCGCCAAAACTCACACCAATAATAACCGCGCTAAACACCAACAGCGGCGACATGTTAGTACTGTTGGCTTGAATGCGTGGCTGAATAATGTAGTTCTCGATTTGCTGGTACAAAATGTAGTAGGCCAAAACCAACACCGCTGAAACAGGTGAGTGGAACAAGGCTACGGTAGTCACGATAACAGCACCGATGCTGTGGCCAATCAGCGGAATTAAGCCACACACAAAGACCACTACAATAAGCGCCGCCGGATAGCTAATATGCAATATGATCAGCGCAGGCAATAGGAGTGAGGCGGCAATAAATGCCAGTACTACTTGGCCGTTTACGTACCCCTTTACGACCTTGTACATGTCGAGCGCCAAACGGTCGGCACGGCTGTGGTGGCGATCGGGAATAACATCACGCATAAAACGCAGCCAGCGCGGGCCTTCAATGAGCATCATGAACGTTAATACCAAAATAGTTAACACCGAAAATACGCTGCTGCCGACTTTGGTTATACCACTCAGTGCCGTACCGCCGATGTCGCCAAGGCGATCAGTAACTTGGTGCGAAAATTTATCTACTTGCGGCTCTAACTTATAGCGGGCGATAAATTTGCCCACGCCGCTATTCTGATCACGAGCTTGCTCGATTAATCCAGGCACCGCCTGTACAAAATTAGAAGTTTGGCCCACCAAAGGTGGGATAACCAGGGCCAAAAAGCCAGCTAAAAAGCCAATCACCACAAAAAACGAAATAGCTGTGGCTGTGGCGCGGCTGCCCTTGCGCTTGCCGGGCAGGCGTTCGGCGATCCAGTGCACCGGGCCATTGAGTGCCAATGCTAAAAAGAAGCCAGTAAAGATGAGTACTAGAGCGTGCGCCGCGTGTTTGAGCGAGGCCAGGCCAATGACTGACACAATAACCAGCAGCAACACACGGATAACCGTGTTGTTGCTAATAGAGAACTCTACATGTTCGGTCGACTTTTGGCGGAAGCTCAGCATTATGCCACCATTATGGCTTAGCCACGCCGCTTATGCAACGCCTGCTGGTAGATTGCGAGCGTGCGGGCACCGACGCGCGCCACGTCAAATTGCTTGCTGTATGCTTGCTGCCAGGCGTGTGCGGCCTGCCGCGCCCGGGGATCGATAAGTGCGTTCACCAGCTTAACGGCAAACTGGGTAGTATCGAGCGGGTCAAAGAGTGCTTCTGGCCGTGGCGCCATGACGCTGGCGTAGCCGGGGTTATTACCGGCTAACACCATGCCGCGCGCAGCGCCAAATGCTTCCAAAAGCACTACGCCAAAGCTTTCGCCGCCCGTGCTGGGATACACCACCACATCGGCCGAAGCCAAATAGCGCGGCTTGTCTGCTTCACTAATGAACCCAGTGAACTCTACGATGTCGGTCAACTGGTGGTCGGCCGTGTATTTTTCGAGCTCTGCGCGCAATGGGCCATCGCTGCAAACAATAACGCGCGCGTCATGCGGCCATATGCCCTCTGCCACGGCGTGTGCTACCGCCTTAAGTAACAGTCCGCAACCTTTGCGCTCCACCAACCTGCCTAGAAAGACAACGTTTAAACCCTTGGCATAACGCGTAAGCGGCTTTGCGCCCACAAATTTGTCTAGTTCTATCGGGAGCCCCTCTACCTTGCTGTCAATCTTGAACGTCTGCAAAGCAAACTGACGAGCAGGTTCAGACGTAGCGAGCATGACGTCGAACCGCTTGAGCGTGCTCCGCACCAGTACGCCCAGCATGCGGTTAGCGGTCGTTACTAGGCGCGAATGTGGTGCAACATGAAAGGTACCGACCACCGCAGTACGTGGACTAGCAGCACGGATGACTTTGGCAGCCAGAGCAGGGCTATAGGGCACCTGCACATGTAGCACGTCAAACTGCTCACGAGTTACTAGCCTACGAATTGACTTCATCCTAACGGGCAGTGGTATAGGCGTCCGGTTATGGTTGAACCGCACCGTAATGTTACGACTCAATGAATGCAAGTTAGGGATGTCAGTACGCTTGGTCTCACCCACTAGATAGTGCACTTCGTGACCTTCGCTAGCCAGCCAACGGCTCAAAATGAGCACATACTGCGCAACGCCCTCGTTTTTGTCCAACGAGGCATCAAAGACGAAGCCGATTTTAAGCTTTGGGGCCGCCACGTTTGAACTCGGCAATTGCCGCCTCATACACCTCTAGATACTGATCCACAATCCGCTGATAGCTATACTTGGGCATTTCGTTTTCGGCCCATTCCCGCCAAAGCGCACGCAGATCGTTTTCGTATAGCAAAAGTTCAAGTCGGCGCGCAAACTCGTTGGTGTGTTTGGGGTGCACGAGCGAAAGTGCACCGAGACCGTTAAGCACAGCTTCGTAGCCCGGATTGTCGCCGGCTACCGTCACCAGGCCGCAAGCCATGGCTTCAATAAGCACAATACCAAAGCTTTCGCCGTAGAGTGATGGCGCACAAAACAAGTCGCTGGTTTGCAGCAGCTTGACCTTATGGGCGTCACTCACAAAGCCTAAAAAGCTGACGTTCTTGAGCTGCAGGTCGGCAGCCAGCATCTCCATCTTTTCGCGGTCAACGCCGTCGCCAGCTAACACCAACGAAACGTCGGGCCGGTGCTCGCTGAGTGCCTTAAAAGCGTGCAACAAATATTTGACGCCTTTACGACCCTCTATGCGGCCCACATACAAAATAGTCTTGTGACGACGTTTATCACCAAAGCTGCGCGGGCGCGTAAACGAATCATCGACGGCATTAGGAATAATCGCCACCGGATCATCGGTAAGGCGACACACCAGTTCGGCAGCAGCATCCGATACAGCAGTCAGGCCATGCAAATATTTGAGCGAGGCCTTGGTGTAAGGCGTAATAACACGGGCGAAGGAGCGGCTCATGATGTCTTCGGGCATTTTGGCGTGGAAGGTAGCCACGTTAGCCGTCTGCGAGCGAGTCAGAATTTGGAAACTGAGCATCGGGATCCAAGGCTCGTGGAAGTGCAACACGTCAAACTTCTCGTCCTCAAGCATCTGTTCGATCTTTTCGCTTAGGCTAGCCGACAGCTGAATAGTAGTGTGGGTAGGCGACTTAAAGTCGGCAGCGCTGCCAATAAAAATCATCCGGTCGCGTGGGACGTCGTCGTGATCTTGAGGCCGCGGCGTAATAATGTAGGTCTCATGTCCACGACGCAACAATTCCTGCTGCATGTCTAATACAATCTCTTGGACCCCACCTCTTTTGGCAACATTATAGGGGCAAACCAATCCGATCTTCATACTTACCTCTTATTGTACCATGTGGCGTGCGTTACTTCTTTTCGGCTAACACGCGGCGTAACTTGAGCGGGATGAATGTGGCTGCCTCCCGCTTGTTGGCAATGACGCTAGGAGCATGTGACTTGAGATCGAGTGAATATCCAACAAAATCTTTAAAAATAATGCGCATGTGCTGTTCAACTACCGTGCTATCAAAGTAGTAGTCCCCGGTGGTGCCAATGTGCCAGACGGGCAGATCCACCTTTTGCCTGCAGTTGTCGACGTTGAGGAACTCACGAGTAGTGCTCATATACGTACGCACGTCATTGGATTGCCAGAGATCGATCTCCATATCCATAGTCGCGTTAAACTTTTCGGGCGAACCAATGCTAGCGGCAAATTTCTTTTTAGCATTATGTGTCTGCTTGTACGCCTTTCGCAGCACCCAAGGATTAAGCGCGATATAGCGGAACAGCCAAGGGCAGGGCGGAATCGACATCGCAAGCGAGAAGCTGCGGTACCACAGCAAGCGCCGCTTGCTAAACATAAAGTCGTCGTGGTGGCTAAAACCGATGGCGCTCACCAGCATATCCACCCGCTTGGTCAGCTCTGGGTAACGTTGCAGCATCCGTGTGACTATCAAAAAGCCGTACGAAATGCCCACAATCGTCACTCGTTTACGCTTGTAGCGCATCTTGATAAACGATGCCATGTAATCAGCCATATTGTCGAGTGTGGGCTTTTGGCCAATCTTATAAAAACTGTCCATACCGCCGAAGCCAGGTAGGTCTGGCATGGTCACGCCGCCGTACGTGTTGAAGTTCTGGATAAGCCCCCACCAGCGTTCCAGAAGCGCGTGGTGGCCGTAGACTACTAAAATCTCGCGGTCTACGCCTTTGGGTGCGGGCACATACATCATCCGCCCTTGAAGGCCATTCATATTGAGCGGCTCTATGTACACAGCCGGATCGTTCACGAGTTTTGGCATATATAGGTACTGTACCCGAGAGGCAGATATCCGACAATACCAACCGGGCACATTGCGACTTACGGCGCGGACTACATTGCAGGCCGACAACCTGCTACCATAACAAGTATGAAAACAATTCTCATGGACCGCGATGGCACGCTCGTGGTCGACCCGCCAAACGGACGCATCGAATCGATTGAGCAGCTCCAGCTCTTTCCAGACACGATCGACGCGCTCCGATTACTGGCCCAAAACGACTTTAATATCGTCATCGTCAGCAACCAGGCCGGTATTGCCGAAGGGCGAATTACCGTGCCGCAATATGAGGCTATCAACCAAAAACTGTTTGAAATGCTTGCGCCCAGCGGCATCCAGATACTCAAAGCCTACACTTGTCCCCACGGTGAAGATAGCGCGTGCGAATGCCGCAAACCAGAGACTAAGCTCGGTACGCGGGCAGCCGCCGATTTTAACATCGACCTCACGCAAACCTATGTGGTGGGCGACGCTCAAGCCGACCTCGACTTTGCCCACAATCTCGGTGCGGGGAGCATCCTGGTGCGCACCGGCAACACGCCCGTAGAAGGCGAAGGCGCCACACTGGTAGCCAGCAATCTATACGAAGCCGCCCAATATCTAGCCGACCACCGTTGAAAATTTGCCCGTAATACGCTAAACTTACACCGTTACGGTCCCGTTATTGGGGGTTGGCCAAGTGGTAAGGCACCAGGTTTTGGTCCTGGCATTCGGGGGTTCGAATCCCTCACCCCCAGCCAATTTAAATTGCCGATGCGAAGGTATGCCAAAAATGGAACGCTTTTTTTGTTTTAGCCTATCCCTCCAGTTGGAGGGCCCCGGGCTCTCATGTCGTTTCAGTACTTAACGGAGAAACTTACGATGTCAGAATTCACAAGCCCTACAGCGGCCTTCGATCACTTGCTACTAGTCGCTCAACATGGCCGACTCTACACAATAGATGAAGTGTTTGATGCAGCCCGCAACGAAGATCCCAATGCACAGGTTGGGACTGGCCTCGATTTGACAGAGCATCTAATGCTCCCCGGCCGAGATGGTAATATCCCGGTGGAGACGGAAGCTGCGCTACGACTTATTGCCGTAGACTCTAATTTTCGCCGTATTACTGGTAACACAGCCTGTCGCTTATTCGCACGCACACGATTGAGCGCTCCTGATAGTGCATGCATTCCTACCTCGAGATATCCCCGAGGAGAGCGTCTCTCGTATGCGAGCTACATGCTTACTCACGATGACGTTGCAGCAGTCATGGCGGGAGAGCAGCCAAGCTACGCTTGCGAAACGAAATGGGGGCAAGGTAGCAGCTTCAGCGATAGCCTTTTTGATTCTACGGGCGTCGGCACCTATCATAAACAGTTTGTTAACACGGCAAAGGCAGTACTGCCAAACATGCTTACAATGCTTTCCGAGACTACCACCGGCACATTTTACCCACGCGAGTTGGTACAGTTGGCGGGGTATGTTTCAGCAAGACACGAAGAACAATAGAAAATGTAAGCTCGTAACAGCCCCGTAAAAGGGGCTGTTTTTTGATTTGAGTTTTGGCAGCTAAAGGAAGGTCCTGGCGGTCTTAAACGACACCCAGCGTTCAGTTTCCTAGGTCGCTAACAGCTTATTCCTTCTAGCTTCTACCCAAGTAGGGTAAAATCAGCAGCCAAGGGGTACCACTGGAACTCACTTACCGTCGCCTTATTTCGTTATTGTTACGCCTCCTTCAGTCCTGTAATATAAGCGTAAGTATTACGAGAGGCGTCGGGTGGAATGAGATTAATTGCGCGCAACGTGAAATGGATAGTCTTGGCAGCGGCATACGGGCTGGTGCTGGCAGCTAGCGGCGTGTGGTCAGTACGACAGGTGTCGGCGCTAACTGATACCGTCTTTCTGATGAGCAAGCCGCTGGCCCAGACTACCGCAAACACTGCAACCTTTACCTTCGACAGCTTCAATAGCAACCCGTTGGAATGTAAGCTAGATAGCGCGAGTTTTAGCGCCTGCACCAGCCCATACACAGCTTCGTCGTTGGCAGATGGCAGCCATACATTCACCGTCCACGCCATCGGCGGCACCAATCCACAATCTACGGCATCCTACACTTGGTCGATTAACGCCTTGCCCGTGTTTGCGGGCGGCAGTAGTGTGAGTGGCATTGTAACCACGCCCCTCGCGATCTCTGATTTACAGGTGAGTGACAGCGGCAACGAAACCTTAACCCTGGAGCTACAAGCGCCGAGCGGCACCCTAGCTATGGCTACTACCGCTGGCCTTACCTTTACCGGTAGCCCTGCCGGTGCCAGCCTGAAGTTTAGCGGCACTCGAACAGATCTCAACACAGCGCTAGCAACGCTCACGTATACCCCATCAGTTAGCGGCAGTCTGACGGTTAGCGCCTTTATTGACGGCCAGGATGGCCAAATCTACGACATGCTGAACGGCCATGCCTACAAAGTAGTGAGCACTGGCCCCCAGGATTAGACTGGGCCGGCGCCAAGGCCGCAGCCGACGCCTCTACCTACGGCGGCGTCACCGGCTACCTAGCCACGGCCACTAGCAAGGCAGAGGATGATTTCATGCAAGCCATGTTGCCCAGTACCGCTTGGATGGGTGCTAGCGACGCTGCCAGCGAAGGCGACTGGAAATGGGTAGACGGGCCCGAAAATGGCACCTCTTTTTGGAGCGGTGGTGTAGGCGGGTTAACCGTGGGGGGCGCTTACGCTAATTGGCAATTTGGCCAGCCCGACAACTTTGGTGGTGCCGAAAACTGTAGCGAAATGCGGGTGGACCCCACCAGTAGCTGGAACGACCAAAGCTGCGGCTCACTGCGGCAGTATTACATTGTGGAGTACGGCGATGGCAGTACTATTCCATACATGGCCACTACTCAAATCTCGGTCACATCCGATCCGGATGGCGACGATGACGGCGACGGCTTAAACAACTCGGTCGAAACGCAAGGCCCCAACCACGGCGACACCAACAACGACGGCATCGCTGATATGCTGCAAGCCAACGTCACCACACAACCCAGCCCCACCAGTAGCACATATGTAACGGTACAGACCAGCTGTACGGCCAACCTGGGTGTCGAGGTGGGCGACGAGTCGGCCTCACACCACGACGCGGGTTACGACTATCCGTTTGGGCTGGTCGGATTCATTGGCACCGGTTGCGGCGCTCCCGGTTCAACAGTAACGATCACGCAATACTACTTTGGTACGGCCGACCTTGCCAAGCTGGCGCTACGCAAATGGAACACCACAAGCGACAGTTACAGTACCATTAGCGGCGCAGCAATTAGCACCATGACCATTGGCGGCCAACCGGTTATAAAAGTGGTCTACCAGATAGTGGACGGCGGTCCGCTGGACCAAGACCACGCCGCAGACGGCAACATCAGGGACCCCGCAGGCCTAGGCATAAGTGTGGTAGGCGCGCCAAACACCGGCTTAGCGGCGCAAGCCCCACCGTATGCGTTCTTATTGTTGGGCGGAGCATTGCTCGGCGTCGCCGCATTCCTCCGACGCCACTGACCTATGCAATGACGCAGCCCTCTCTGTGCTTGTAACCCAGATCAGCAAGGGTAAGCTAGATGGTCTAAACAAAACTAGAGGTTTATTGCGTTACGGTGAAGCCGCCGGTTATGGTAGCTTCTTTGTTGTCATGGAATTTGTATGCGCCTAGTTCGGTAAGCCGCATAACCGTGTTGTGGTGCCCATACGCAACCATGCTGCTCTCACCGGCATACATTGCAGGCTTTTCGGGCGCGCCAAAGTCTATTTCACGCGTGGCGGCGTCATGATTCATAAATGTGATGGTGTCGCATAAGTGGGCGTCAACGTGCGCAGGTGTCGCCATATTGTCCATGAGCATTATCTCGTGGTCTGTCCCAGTTCCTGCAGGGCAAGTACCTGCCTGTTTGCCGCCAACCTCATACACCGCTTCGTCGGTGGCTATTTTATTCGTCACATCCATGCCGGCCATATTGTAGTGAAGGTTCTTCATAATCCAGAGCGAACCTCCCACCACGACGAAAATAATACTGACCGTCGACATAAGGAACAGCGTGTTCCAGTGCGGTTTTTTCTCTCTGCCCAAATGCAAGAAGAAGACCATCTGTACTGCCATCTGTAGCACGGCAAACCCAAGGATAATTACCAACAGCTCATTCTTATCAAAGGTTTTGTGGACAATCAAGTAGTATGGGATGAGCGTAAATACCAAGGACAGGATAAATCCAGTAACATAGGACGTCATCGTCCCATGGTGTTCAGGCTGCGTGCCAGGTTTGTGTGTTGGATTACTGCTCATACGAATGCCATTAAATACACTACGGTGAAGATGAAAATCCAGACGATATCAAGGAAGTGCCAGAAAAGACTCAGCAGCGAAAGTTTGCGCACCAGGTGTGAGTCAAGCCCACGCTTCCATATAAACACCAGGGTAGTCCCCATCCAGAGTAAGCCAGACGTAATGTGCGCCCCGTGCGTACCGACAAGCACAAAAAACGATGAGAGGGAAGCGCTGCTCTGCGCTGTATGGCCTTCGCGGACAAACTCGGTAAATTCTTTTAACTCTAAGACTAGGAAGGCAATACCCAGCAGGAATGTAAGCCCAAACCACGTAAGCACTTGGTTTTTATTGCCCCGGCGCGCAGCCAGCATGCCGAGCCCAGCAGTGAAGCTACTCGTAAGGAGAATGAGTGTTTCGGCCAAAACTCCCGGCAATTTAAAAAGTTCATTGCCCGCAGGGCCGCCAGCGGTGTTACCCCGCAGCACGGAAAATGTAGCAAACAGCACGGCGAACATTAACAGGTCCGTCATGAGATAGACCCAGAAACCGAATCCAACCCTATCGTCGGAAGCTGCTTCGTGGCTTTCTAGTTCACGCTCAGTTTCCATGTGTCCTCCGCTTGAACCCGACAAGTCCCAAGGCCCACGCCAAAGCGATCTTGATAAATTCCCATAAGCTCATGTCTTCGCCCGGTTCTGACTTCTTGGCGCGATCGGCCTCTTCGCGGTCTTGCTCGAGCTTTTCTATTTCCTTTGCAGTAATCGTGTATTCTATTTTGTCGTTAAAGGTACGGGCAATGAAACATACAATGACACCCAGTATGCCAGCCACCGCCAGCCAGTTAATGTGCCAGACGAAAGCAAAGCACGTGGCAAAGGCGCATCCTGCGATATAAATGCCGTAGGCGGTGTTGTAGGGTACTCTGATATCCTCATACTTTTGCTCGGGAAAGCCGCTCTTCTTAAACTCAACCAGCGGATCCCTGGTTGTAATGGTTGGGATCACTGCCATGTTGTACGATGGCGGTGGGCTCGCTGTTGCCCACTCTAGTGTGCGGCCGTCCCAAGGGTCACCGGTGGTATCTACTAATTGGCGCTTTTGTATGACGCTGGCGATGACTTGGACAAGCTGCAAAGCAACACCCACGGCAATAATCAGCCCGCCGGTAAACATCATGATATAAAACGGTTGCCAGCCAGTAGACGAAGCGTAATGGTCGAGCCTTCTGGTGGCACCCATAATGCCGAGCACGTACATCGGGATAAATGACAAGCAAAAGCCAACGATCCAACACCAGAATGCCTGCCGGCCGATTCGCTCATTGAGTCTAAAACCGGCGAACTTGGGAAACCAATAGTTGATGCCGGCAAAAATACCAAACAATACACCGCCAATCACATTGGAGTGGAAATGCGCCACCAAAAACAGGCTGTTGTGTAACTGGAAATCTGCTGGCGGGACAGCTAACACCACGCCCGATATACCGCCAATCGCGAATATACCCACAAAACCTAGGAACCACATCATCGGCAAGCTAAATTTGATTCGCCCCTTGTGCATAGTCGCAATCCAGCCAAACATCAACACCGACGTTGGTATGGCAATAACTATCGTCATGACCCCAAAGAAGGCGTTTACATCTGCACCTGCACCCATGGTAAAGAAATGGTGAAGCCATACCGAGAGCGCAAGCAGTGTTACACCAATCATGGCCAGTACCTGCGAACCGTAGCTGGCGATCGCCTTTCGGCTGTACGTCGCAACAACTTCCGAGAATATGCCAAACGCGGGCAGTACCAAGATATACACTTCGGGGTGCCCCCACATCCAAATAAGATTGGTATACATCATGGCGTTGCCGCCCAAATTGGTCGTAAAGAAATGCATGCCAAAATAACGGTCAAAAAACATCAGAAAGAGCGTCGCGGTGAGCAAGGGAAACACAGTAATAACCATGACCATGCTGCACAAGCTACCCCAGGTGAACATAGGCATTTTCCACAGACTCATGCCGGGCGCACGCATCTTAAGTATGGTCATGATAAAGTTGATGCCGGCGAGTGTCGTCCCGATACCTGAAATCTGCAAACTCCATATCCAATAATCCACCCCGACTCCCGGGCTAAACTGCAGCCCGCTCAAAGGGGCAACCGCTAGCCAGCCGGTAGCAGCATATTCTCCACCGAGACCGAAGAAGAGGTTGACCATTAAAACACCACCCAAATATAACCAAAAGCCCAAAGTGTTTAAGAACGGCGACGCCAGGTCGCGCGCGCCAATTTGCAGCGGCACAATATAGTTAATAAGCCCGAACACAAAGCCCATGGCAACGAAGAAGACCATAATGTTACCGTGGGCCGTAAATATCTGCTGGAAGTGTTCGGACGAAAGGTACCCGTGCGCGGCGCCAAGGTAGCCAGGTCCGTCACCAGCCCCCATTGCTTGCTGCAGCCAAACCATGAGGGCATCCAGCCCGCCACGGATCAGCATAAATCCGGCCACAATAAAGTACATGATGCCGATTCTTTTTGGGTCGACTGAAGTTAGCCATTCGCCCCACAGCCACTTCCACCCCTTGATGCGGGCGAGTATGACCAGTGCCAGTATGGGAAGCAGAATAAAACCTATGGTGCCGCCAATGGTAAACCACTCGTGCGGTAAGGCGCTCTGACTCAGTTTGCCTAGTAGAAATTCTTTCATTCTTGCTTTCCCATATCCATCGCGTGCGCATCGTCGCCCATGGATGCACTGTATTTCATTAGTACTTTATCATACAGATCGCTGTCTACGGCAGCATAGAAAACGGCCGGATTATTCTCACTGGGTTTGAGCAGCTGTTGATATTCCGCCCCGCTCAGAATCTTGCCAGACGACTTCACGCTGCCTACCCAAAGGTCGAATGCATCCCTAGAGCTAACCCGCGCCGTGAACTTCATATCGGCAAAACCGGCGCCATTTATTTCGGCCGAACTACCCACATAGTCCCCTTGCGTGTCGCCCACAAGATTCAACTGGTTCGAGTGCCCCGTCATCGAATATAACTGGCCACCAAGATTAGGAATCCAAAACGAGCTCATAGGCGCTTCGTCGGCCGTTAGCATAAATGTTACTGGCGTGTGTTCTGGAATCTGCACAAAATTAACCGTGGCAATGTGCTGCTCCGGATAGATAAACACCCACTTCCAGCGCATCGAAACAACTTGAATGGTGATTGGATTGGCATCTGCGTCGATCACGTGCTTGGGATCAAGCCTGTGGGCGGCAGGCCACATAATCATCGCTAGCACTAGCGCAAATAGACTGGGGACCAACCACATGTTTGAAACAAGCATCCGATTGCCACGCGCCTTGGAGCCGCGCGATGCTTTGGCATTCGATTCTCGATATTTCCAGGCGGTAAAATATATGAGGAACAATGCAGGAATACCGATGACCAACAGTATGGCCACGACACGGATGAAGAGCTCGCGCTGCTCGTGGGCAATCATCCCCTTGGAGTTAAACAGGGCGACATTATTACCGTGCAACAGCGACGCAATCAGCACTGCTAGGCCGGCCAGCCCCAGTGCAATACGCCATACGATGCTGCCTACGCTGCTGTTTCTATTTTTTGGCATTGACCGTAGCTTCCTCAGGAATAACTATAATCATTATAAAAAAACTATAGCAGGTTAGACTGTACCACGTCTATTCTGAGCTGCATCCATCAAAGTTCGACCTTCCAACATGATCTCCAGCCAAGTTTGAAAAGATGGCGTATTATAGAATTATGAAATGCCCAGCTTGTGATAAAGAAATGAAGAAAACTCGTTGGGATATTAGCTACAACCCCAACGAGGATAACAAAGAGTTCGACCGCACTGTGTATCAATGTTTAACGGATGATATCTGGGTAACAACCGAGATACCGAAAGTTAAATCAGGCGAAAAAAGTTAGACCGGATATCGAAACCTAGGGAAGGCGCTCGAACAAAGCTCGGCTTATATTCGCCGCCATAGTCTTAGTTGTTTTGGGTGCTCCGGGGCGGCTTGCTTCTACCAAAGTTTCTATAACTTTCCACTGATCGGGAATGCCGAGTGGCCTGCACACATGATCGCTCAGCCCGATGGGCAGTATATCTTCCGCATAGCCTTGCAGGAGTCTGCCGTATCCTGGCAAACCTGGAATCGTGATCACGCTTTTTACCTGTACTTTTCCTGCCAGAGCTAGCTTCCCAGCCTCGCCGCTCACTATACTGACGTCCCAGTTCTCACGAACCCTGGATTTATCATAGGCGCTGCCCGACGGGCCTTTTTGGCGTGCCGCATTTTGGCGATACGTGCTTGGAACGGCCACCGTAAAACCGCTACATGCAGCTTTAGCTCGCCGGTTGTAGCCCAAAAGTAACGCAACTTCCGACGCAAAACCGTTCACTGATTTCCTTGTGTCTGATTCCCAATCACTGCCATTTGTCGCGCGCATGTCTAGCAGTGATTCTGCAACCTCTACGGTTTCATCCTGAAACTCAGCAATAACGTCTCTATCAAGCGGGGCTTGCTCCGTCCAGCGCCTATACAACGGTAGCGCTGACATCGCTAGCTCAACTTCCCGTAGGTGCGTAGGACGGTCAGCTTCTGGTTCATACAGGTCAAGTGCGTCTGTAAAACCATTCTCGGCGTCGGCATAAAGAGGGTCCAGGGAGTATTTCTGGTGCAGTTGTGGATTGGCAGCGACCGCAAAACCCTGCTCAACTGCTACCCATCCATATACCAACATATTGGCAGCGGTAGGGTATGCGGAAAGGCGGGCACGTACTCCTTCTAGCCCACGCACACGCATTTCGGCTGGCGGCAAAGAAGGACCCCGGGTGAGGTATTGACCAACGGCATGGCTCGCATTAGCTTCTAGAAACTCTGGTTGAAGAAAATCGCCCATAACTACCTCAGTGCATTACCTTTACTATATGGCCACCCCCACCGGATATCGCTCATATCATAGCATCCCCAATACTTTAGGCAAACATTATGTTAAAGATTATAAAAAACCTGAGTCGACTCTAGCTGCGTGCCGCGTGGGCGTGGCATACCACGGTCTCGCTACATGTCTGACGGCATACGCCAGTCGCCACGGGGCGAGAGGCTAACGCTGCCAATTTTGGGGCCGTCGGGCATGGCCGAGCGCTTCCACTGGCTGTGCATGAAGCGCTGAATAAACACTGTTAGCCAGTCGCGGATCTCGGCAGGCTTGTAGCTATCTTTGAAGGCTTGCTCGGCAATATAGGCAATCTTGGCTGGAGTGTCGTTCCAGCGCACAAAATGGTATAAAAACAAATCGTGTAACAGGTACGGTCCAATGAGATCTTCAGTATGCTGGCTTATGTCGTCCTCACGCGCGCTGGTAAGTTCAGGGGAAATTGGCGTTTCCAAAATTGCTTGCACAATCTGCTGGGCTTCAGTGTTAGTCAATTTGGACACCGCATGTGCAACTAGATGCTTTACTAGCGTCTTCGGCACCGAAGCGTTGACGTTGTAATGTGACATGTGATCGCCGTTGTATGTACACCAGCCTAATGCAATCTCGCTCAAATCGCCGGTGCCGAGCACTAAGCCATTTGTTTGGTTAGCCCGATTAAACAATATGCTGGTGCGTAAACGGGCTTGTACATTTTCATAAGTGGTGTCTTGTGTCGTACCATCGTGTCCGAGCGCCGCAAGCTGAGCCTGGGCCTGATCGGCGATGGCTATGATCTGATTCGGCACGCCAAGCGCTGCGGCCAAGGCCGCGGCGTTACTCTGAGTGTGTTTAGAACTGGCTTTGCCCGGCATGGTAATCGTCTGCAGTATGTCTGCCGGCCGTTTGCCAAGACGCTCGGCCGTACGCAAAGCCACAAATAAAGCCAATGTAGAATCGAGGCCACCAGATAGGCCCAAGACGATATTATTGACGCCTGTATTCTGCATACGACTCGCCAGCCCTTGCGCCTGGATAGCGAGGATCTTCTCGAGTGTATCCGGCATATCACCGGCCTTGGGCACAAACGGCTCAGTGGCAAAGCTGCGCAACGTATCGGTCTGATTTGGAGTTACCTGACAGTCAACAACCGGCATACTGACGTTGTTAGGAAAATTAGTGTCCCTGCGCCGGTCGTTCAAGAGGTGATCAATGTCTATATCGGTAACCAGCAGACGCGGTTCGTCACTTAAGGCCGTTCGCTCGGCCAGGAGTTGGCCGCTCTCAAAAATCAACTGCTGGCCGCTCATAACTATGTCCATTGTTGATTCGCTAGCGTCGCAGCCGGCATACAAATAGCCAGCCATCAGACGGGCAGATTGAATACTTATGAGTTGGCGGCGATATTCATCCTTAGTGATCTGTTCTGGAGAAGCCGACGGATTGGCAATGATCGTGGCACCCGCCGCTACTAGCTTTTGACTGGGCTGATCGCTCACCCAAACATCTTCGCAAATCTCGACGCCTACTTGGGCTCGGCCAACTTGGAACAGCAGGTTAGTGCCGAAGGGCACAACCTGACCGCCTATATCTACGGTGACGTTATCGCCCTGCCAAGCCTGGAACCAACGCTTTTCGTAAAATTCTTTGTAACTGGGTAGGCTCGTTTTGGGCACAATGCCACGAATTACTCCTTTTGACAGCACTGCGGCACAATCATACAAGGCATTACCGACTGCTACTGGCAATCCCACAACCATAGCTGTCTCTGATTGTGCCGTACGCTTGGCGAGTTGCAACAGGCCCTGCAAACTGCGCTCTAACACCTGCTTTTGCTGCACCAGATCGCCCAGTGTATAGCCGGTGAGCGATAGTTCGGGAAACACTACCAAGCTAACATGACGCTTAACCGCTTCAGCGTACAGATCACCAATATGCTGCACGTTCTGTTCTATGTTGCCAACCGCAACACGCGGACAAGCCGTAGCAACGCGCACATATGATTCAGTCGGTGTGTAGGTAACAGGCACAAGCAACTCCCTTTGAGCCTTTAAAGCAGGCTTACTTTAACAGCGTAGACGCCTGCATTGTCGGAGTCAAGCGAAGACGTCTTCGCAAGCTTTTTGTTATAGTTGCATCATGACCGACAAAGAAAAGACAGAACTAATAAGATTGCTCGGCATGTGTGAACCAGGAGCATTGCCAGAGGAAGTCTTTATAGCTTTTGCTCGGTTAACGGTTCTGCCAGCTATTGAGTTTGTACCGCTTAGATATAATGAAGGGCACATTGAAGTTTTGCTTATTGAAAGACCTGCGAGCGATCCGATTTGGCCAGGAATGCTACACACCCCCGGCACGGTTCTAAGATCCAATGATAAAACCGCGCAGGACGCTTTCGATAGACTCCTCCATGAAGAGCTGATCGTCGACGGAAAATATACCATGACCTTTAACGGATGGAGTTTTGTACATATTAAACGGGGAGCTGGGGTGACGCTTGAATATATTATCCAGCTTGCGCAACAGCCCTTACACGGTAAGTACTATCCATACGACAAGTTGCCAAATAACTTCATAGAAGACCAACAAGATATGGTTGGCCGGGCAGTAGAGACCTTCAGGCGAAGTCTAAAGAAATAGTATGCCGACGTCTGTGACGCCCGGCCAGCCGGGCAGCGGCCTGACCCCCACTCAATTTTGTCCCAGGTCGCGGCAGCACAGGTATATACTGTTGCTATGCATAAAAGCTACACTATCGCACAGCTCAAAGACATACAGGACATCCTCGGCGATTACCCGGGCGATATGAAGCCGCTCAAGGATCCGCTGACAACCACGCAAGTGGCGTTAACCTATCGGCGTATGCCGGCCAAGACCGGCGCCAAGGGCAGCTACGGCCATCGGCACCACACTCAGGAAGAAATCATTTTTGTATTTACCGGCAAGGTGCAAGTTAAAGTGGACAACGACGTTGTGGAGCTTGGGCCCAAAAGCGCTATCCGGATCGCACCGGGCGCTATTCAAGGCACTTGGAACGAGGGGCCTGCTGACGCCGAGATCTTGATAATCTCAAATCGGATGGAACCCGAAGATCAGGTCGACAAAATTGACGGTTTTTGGCCCGCCTAGATTATCTATGAATAACCTCCTGCTTGTCCCGGGTAAGCCCACCAGAGAGCGATACGAAAACCCCCTAGAGCCCAAGCCGCATGCAGCTAACTGGTTCCCGTGGATCGCCAACGAAGCAGGGAAGGTCGGCATACGCGCTTCTGTCGCAGTGATGCCGCGCCCGTATTTTCCGGTGTATGATGACTGGAAAACGGTGTTTGAATCTCTGGGTCCAATAGACGAACACACCGGCTTAGTCGGCCATAGTGCCGGAGCAGAGTTCCAAGCACGCTGGCTCTCAGAAAACACAGACGTTCGCGTTGGTCCAGTCGTATGGGTTGCACCTTACCGCGATAAAGCCGGTAAGTACGGTGATTTCTCGAGATATGTGCTCGACACCGGTCTAGTGGAGCGCGTTGGCAGCCTGACAATATTTAACTCAACCGACGACGATCCGCCCATCCAAGAGTACGCTCATGCGCTTGCCGCGGCCCTGCCCACAGCTCGACTAGTTGAGTTCGAAGGTTATGGTCATTTTAGGATTGGCCATAACATGTCTGGCCCTGAGTTTCCGGAATTACTCCAAGCATTAATAGGCTAACGCACCCTCCGGAGAGAATCTTTCGCTACTGGGGCTCCCCGCCCCTAGGCCTCCAACTGCGAAGTGTCGGCGGAGGGTCTACCCACGTTTGCTCAAAGTCGCTATCGAGTGACTGCGGCTTTGTTGCTTTCGGATTAATGGCGGCTAAGGCTGTCATTACTGCTTCATGCTCTGGAATGTCATAGGCCGGGTCTTCCTCTGTTTCGCCTGCGCGACGGCGCGCGAGCATATGGGCCTGCATGACGTCGGCTGGCATCCCGGGCGAATATCGTTCAATGCGAAAGTTTGGACCCTTTGGCAACTTGCACTCCACGAGCATAGACGTACAAGCATCGATTAATTCGGCAGGGCGATACCCCGGGCTCAGCTCGGCTTGTACGCGCGCCCACTGCATATCAGCCATCACCGCTTCGCCCAGCTCATCCAGTGCAGGTGATGGCGGTAGGCGTTCCTCTAGCTCTGCAAGCAGTGCAGCATCTGGAGCGTCACTAAACGATCGATACATAATAAAGCGCGTCAGTGTTGCGCGGCGCAGCTGACCATCGGAGCCTGGCGTCTCAACGAAGGGACGGATTATCCTGAGTTTTGCAACAACCCTTCTGGGGTCTTGGTCCCACGTCTCATGCGCTACCGCCCATTCCGATCCGTCAGCAAGACTATATCGCGCGCCCCGGACGACAAGCCAATCATCGCCCTCATCGTCTTCGGGCTTACGCACGGCCAGCCGAGATACTTGGCCCACGAACTCAGCGGCACGGGCTACTGCTTCGGCCTCAAACTTGAGACTATCAAATTCTGGTTGATCGGGTGTACCTGGAGCAGACATACGCCTATACTAACCACAACTCCAGTCATTCTACAATAGCTTTAACACCTAAATGAGCTAAAAACTAGCGCCCTGAGCCGCCTTGATGCATACTGATGATCATAGTTTATGCCGCAGTTGAATCCCGAGAATCAATTTGTCCACTCTATGGATGGTGTCCAGCGCATATTGGCCGCCTACAACTTAACGCCCACGCGATACAAACAAACCACGAGCGGTATCGAGAATCTGACGCTTCAAGTTTGGTGCGGCAAAACGACATACGTACTTCGTGTATACCGGCAAAACAAAAAATCCGACACCGCAATTAGCCGCGAGCTTGACTTTATGACCGAGCTAAAGCGTGGTGGCCTGCCGGTGCCGACTATCATTCCTTCCGCAGACGGCCGGTTGTTTGTGGTTGTACATACGTGGGATCAAACATGGCAGTGCGTGCTTATGGAGTTCATGCCAGGGCATCATCCGACTACATATACGCGGGGGCTGCTCACAGAGATGGCCGCAAATCAAGCAAAGATACATCTGATTGGTCAGTCGTACACCAAAAAGCACGGGTTGCCCTGCAAACGACATCTCCACAATGCTGCCGATCTAGACGCAGCACCTCAACCAGGCACGAATGGCTTGTCTGATGCATATTGTGCCTTCCTAGAGCGAGCTCGCACCTTTGAGGTTACTTTGCAAGCGCAGCTTCCATATGGGCTTGGCCACTTCGACTACGCCGCCAACAACCTGCTGCTCGACGACAGCAAACACATAACCGCTGTCCTGGACTTCGACGACATGCAGTGTATGCCGCTTATCGTCTGCCTCGGCTTTACCCTCTGGAACGTATTTGTCTCGGCGAGCAACCCGCAGACAAGGTTAGCGCACTACTTGCGCGTCTACGAAAGCGTACGCCCATTAAGCAAGGCCGAGAAAAACAGCCTGGCCAAGACCATGCTCTTTCGACATTACTTAGTACGGAGCCTCGGATTTCGCTTTGGCAGCGTATCGAGCGCGGCGTTTGCTAAGATCATCGCCCAGGAACAGCGACTGCAGAAGCTCACCTTCGAGGTTCCAGCGAGTCCAACACCTCCATACAAGGGCTAAAGGTGCCCTACGACTGTGATAAAATGAAGGCCACTATAGGAGACCGCACATGCAAGTCAAATTTGTAGACGTAAAAGCCCAGTATCCCCTCGTTAAAGCGGATATCTTAAAAAAGTTTGAGGACATTATTGAGTCAGCCTATTTTGTTGGTGACGCCCACGGCAAATACTTGGGACAGTTTGAAGCCGCTTTCGCACAGTTTTGCGAGACAAAGCACGCTATCGCCGTCAACAATGGCACCAGCGCATTGTGGATGATCCTGCGTGCCCTGGGCGTTGGCAATGGCGACGAAGTCATCGTGCCGGTGAATACCTTTGCTGCCACCGCCGAAGCAGTCTGCTTAACGGGCGCAAAGCCTGTGTTCGTAGACATTGATGAGCAGACCTATACCATGAAGCCCGAGGCCATCGTCCCCAAAATTACC
This sequence comes from Patescibacteria group bacterium, assembly GCA_035479875.1. Taxonomy (GTDB): domain Bacteria; phylum Patescibacteriota; class Saccharimonadia; order Saccharimonadales; family UBA4665; genus PMNU01. The sequence goes on from DATIIH010000012.1 coordinate 81,835, forward strand.
GACAAGACAAAGGTCATTTTGCCCGTCCACTTATATGGCCAATGCGCAGATATGGATGCCATCTTAGAAATAGCCGAACAACACAAACTGATTGTTGTAGAAGACGCCTGCCAAGCTCATGGGGCGCGTTACAAGGGGAAGAGGGCAGGATCAATCGGTGTAGCAGGAGCTTTCAGCTGCTACCCCGGTAAAAATCTCGGTGCGTGGGGAGAGGGCGGGGCCATTAGTGCCAATGACGACGAGTTGGCCGAGAAGCTGCGGCTGCTGCGTAACCACGGATCACCCCAAAAGTACCAGCACGATATAATCGGCGGCAATTTCCGCATCGACGAACTGCAGAGTGCGGTGCTAGCCACCAAGGTTGAGCACCTTGACGACTGGAGCGAACAACGCCGCAAGAACGCTCAACTATACTTGCAGCTCCTGGCCGACAAGCCGGGCCTCGTCTTACCACATGTCGCCAACGATTGCGTACCCGTTTGGCATCTCTTTGTCGTTCGGGTCAAAAATCGAGAGCCGTTCATGGACTTTCTAACTAAAAACGACATCCAGGTAGGCATTCATTACCCAACCCCGCTACATCTCACGCAAGCATTTAGCAAACTGGGGCATGCAAAAGGTGATTTCCCGACTGCCGAAGCAGTACAGGCCGAAATCGTGAGCCTGCCCTTATACCCGGAACTTAGCGAGGCGGAGATCACCTATGTCTGCCAAAAAATCGACGAGTTCTTCGCACAATAGGTCCGACAACTTAAAGGCACACTAGATGTTCCGATTTAGGGCATTTACATACTACCGATTGTGTGTATAATCTGAGTCATATCGAAAAACTGAGCTAATTGCTTTACTTCAATCGAAGCATAAAACAATTAGTGAAAGCTCGGTTTAGTAAACAAGTTAACGAGGAGAGCGGCGGTAGTCATGGCTACTGGCCATTTTTCGTTAGACAAGCTTTGTCGCAATGCAGCGGCAGGAAGGCCCCACATGACTCAGAAGACCACAGAAACCCAAAAACGACATTTCATTATTGGCACCGACGCCAATTATCTACACAAAGCACTCGTCTTTTACGAATCACTAAAACAGTTCGAATCCAACTTCGTACTGCACTTATTCTGTTTTGACGACATAACGTACCGCGTACTCAAAAAGCTCGCTTACGAGGACATCGTCCCATACCAGCCGTCCGATTATGAAACCGAGGACCTCTTAAAGGTCAAGGCTTCAAAGAAACGTCAGTATGAATATTACTGGACGATTAACCCGGCTATGGGCAAAGAAATTATTGGGGAGCAGGATGCCGACTTTATCGCCCTGGCCGACTGCGACCTGATGTTCTTCCAGTCGCCAGAAGTCCTCTTTGATGAATACGCTGGAGCCGACGTCATCATCCAGCCCAACAACTTCTCGAGCCGCTACGTGAATGACTTCGTACCCGTTGGCTACTACTGCACCTCGCTACAGTGTTTCAGGAACAATGACAACGGCAGGCGCATACTAGATGACTGGTATTCCCAATGTATGGAATGGTGCTCCTCTGATTTTGAAGAAGGCAAGTTTGGCGACCAAAAATATCTCGACGACTGGAAGATTAAATACGAAAACGTCCGCGAAGTCGCGAACCCCGGTGCCAATGTCGCACCCTGGAACATCTTAAAGTTTGAGCTTTCCGAGAAGGACGGCCAAGTTGTTATCAACAACAAATGGCCGCTGGTGTACTACCACTACCACAGCTTTAGGATGAACCTAGACACCTACGAATACATCATCACCGGCGACCGGAGCAACAGCTACAATATCCCCCCCGCAGTACTCGAGCTGGTTTACAAGCCCTACATCAAACGCATGATCGAGGTCCTCGAAAAACTAAAACAAGTTGACGAGTACCGTGAATACGTACAGTTCAACCCAGGTGGTCTCCAAAAGGACTTCAGTGGCGAGGACGTTGTCTTTGAAGAAGACAAAACAACCGACGGCACAACGCACGCCAAGGTAGTCTAGAGCTCTATATTGGGCCTACACCGCAATAGCCCGAAGGACTAGCATCAACTATGAACAAGCCCGAAAAAAGATACGACTGTATAGTGCTGGGAGCCGGCATCTTTGGCCTCTCGGCAGCTGCCTTTTTTGCATCGCGCGGATATAGAGTGGCCCTCATCGAAAAAGAAGATACGGTATTTGCCAACGCCAGCAGATATAACCAGGCCAGGGTCCACCGTGGGTACCACTACCCCAGAAGTCTAAGTACTGCTAAGGCGGCGGCCGAGCACTACGAACGCTTCTGCACAGAATTTCGATTTGCACTGACCGAACCATTCAAAAGCATTTACGCGGTAGCCGCACATAATTCAAAGGTAAGTGCCGAAGAGTATGTTCAGTTCTGCAAGGAAGTTGACATACCTCTGACCGAAGTCGACCCCTCAACATACTTTGCCGAGGGTACGGTCAGTGCAGCCTGGGAAGTTGGCGAAGCCAGCTATAACTTTGCGGCGATTAGGGAATACTACCTCAAAAAGCTCAAAGGCAGCCGACTTGTAGACATACACAACAACACCCAGCCGATCGCTCAAAAGAAAGTCGGCGACGCATACCAGATAACGCTGAGCGGGAAGTCGACAGCAATTGAGGCGCCATTCGTAGTAAACGCTACTTACAGTAGTGTCAATGATGCCAACACGCTGTTTGGTCATCCTGGGTATGACGTCAAATACGAGCTCTGCGAACTCGCCTTATACGACCGCAGTAGTAGCCTGGCTCACACCGGCATAACCGTCGTCGATGGACCATTCTTTTCGTTTATGCCATACGGTGACGGTAGCGTGGTCTCTCTGACATCGGTGGGCCTCACCCCACACCATACTTCAACCGATAAGCCCCAAACCAATCTACTGGACACACTCCGGGGCTCAGCCGAACTAGCGCGCGCAGCTTCTCGCAGAGCTTCTATGGAGCAGCTCGCTATGGAGTACTTAAAGCCAGGCCTCAGTGACTTTTCCTACCGAGACTCAGTTTTTGCGATTAAACCAATCCTCAAATGGGCCGAGCAAGACGACGACAGACCGACCCTCATAGACGTTCACAGCACGCAGCCATACTTCGTCAGCGTGCTTTCGGGCAAAGTTAGCGGTATATACGAGCTGGAACGCGTACTTGAGGGTCTCCTAGACGCCCAGAGTGCCCCTCACACGTCGCGTAAGCCCAAAACTGCACTTGTGTAGCCATCAAGCAACCCGCCGACAGCTGCAGCAAGTTTGAGCAGCGGCCTATTTAGGCAGACTGTATGAATACCAAACGTCTGTCGGTCTAACCTTTTTGGCTAGCTTGAGTAGTTGCTCGGTAGATTTTGCTTGCAGCTTGTCGTTTTCGGGATCTTGGAGATTCGCAACTATCGTCATAGCCAACTGGTCACACTCTGTCTCGTTATACCCCCTGGCTGTTATCCAGGATGCGCCGAGCCGGATGCCGCTTGCTATATAGGGTTTGAGCTGCTCTCCCGGAACCACTTGTCTGTTGGTCAGAATACCGATGCCCTCGAGCAAACCCTCGGCCTTCTTGCCGGTCAGGCCGAATGTCTTATAGGTGTCGAGAACCATCAGATGCGTATCGCTTCCGCCAGTTACCATCAGGCCTGGGTAAGCGCCAAAAACGCGCTCAAAAACCTTCATATTTTTGATAACTCTATCGATGTAATCTTGGAACCATGGCTTACTGGCATCAATCAGACACTGAGCCATGGTGTAGATGCGGCGTAGCGGCACGCTAGACTGCACCCCGGGGTGGACACACTTATCGATTTGCTCGGCAAGCTCTGCTTTGCACAAGATAATTCCGCCGTGCGGCCCAAGCATAGTCTTGTCGAGCGTCAGCGTAACGACATCGCAATAAGGGAAAGGTTGAGGAAACTTACCGCCAACGATCAAGCCTGCGGGGTGAGATAAATCTGCCAGAAGATGTGCTCCCACTTCCTTGGCGATAGAGCTTAATGCCTTAAAATCGATACTCCGCGGGTACGACGAAGCGCCGCACACAATAAGCTTCGGTCGATTTTTGATCGCTTTGCGGCGGATCTCATCATAGTCGATAAACCCTTCGCTGGTTATGCCGTAAAAGTCAAAGTCATAAAACTTACCGGAGAAATTCTTATCGAGGCCGTGCGTAAGATGACCACCGACGTCAAACCGCATGGCAAGTACGGGGTCGCCCGGCTCCAACAAGGCTTGATATGTGGCCTGGTTCGCTTGGCTAACTGAGTGAGGCTGCACGTTGGCATGATCGGCCCCAAACAGCGCACAGGCTGCTTCGGTAGCAATCTGCTCGATGATATTAAAGCCTTCAACGCCGGCGTATGGCCGCTTACCGAGCAATCCTTCGGCAATAGCATTGTGCTTTAAAGGAATGTCATCGCAATATTTGTCTGGCGTCGGACTAGCCGGAGCGATCAGGTTAATAGTCGTTTCGTCGTATTCGTCCTGGCGATGTGCGCCTTCAATCAGCTCCTTTTGGAGTTTGTCGAACAAGGCTGTTTGTTGCTTTGTGATCATCTTTAGATCCGCCTAAGCTATTGGTTGACCCTCATAGAGGATTGGGTCTGGTACACCAAGTTGATCAAACGCGCCTCTGCGGGCCTCACAGTTGCTACATAGGCCGCAGGCCACGCTACCACCGTTGTTGTGACACGACCAGCTGAGTTCAAACGGAGCACCAAGCTCCAAACCAAGGCTAATGACGCCTACTTTGTCGAGTTCGATCAGGGGGGCTACTACGGCGATAGGGTCTTCGGTCATCGTGCCTTCACGGATTACATGCCCGAACGCGTTGATAAACGCTTGGCTGTTGTCGGGACACGTTCGGTCACCACCAGTGCTTCCAATAAGGATAGCGCCAGCACCCACTGTTTCGGCCATAGCGGTTGCTGCTGCTAAGAGCACGGTATTACGAGCGGGTACGTATTCGCTCTTTCGGTTAGCGGCAGTTAAGGTAGTTCCTTCCTCAAACAGAGCCGACTTGCCGATGCGCCGCAGCCAGGTTAGGTCTATTACTTCGGCGCCAGCTGGGTGGAAGTGCCCTACTAAGCCATCGAAAGCTTCGCGCTCGCGAAGCATTGTTTTCTGCCCATAGTCGGCAAACAGATAGTGCGTTTCATCATAGTGAGCGGCAGCATATGCAGCCACAACGGTCGAATCAAGTCCGCCGCTAGCCAAAATCACCGCTCTTTTTTTAATTTCAGTCATGGGATTCCTCTCCTCGTTCTTGCTACTTTATGTACGCCGTCTATCACCAAACCAGAAGACGTGGTTACGATCAGTAATGCCGCAGCCCAATTCTCCTGCGAAAGCGACGAGCCCTGGGTGTCGTTCTTCTAAACTACCGGGGTCTCTACCTTCGCCCATAAGCAGCACGCGCTCATAGTCACCACCGTTTACTTGCTCCATCAGCTCACGAACTTCGGCTAGGTCCGGCTCGGGCTCGGCAATAACAAATTTAAATACATGGTTAGGGAAACCGTCGATAGCTCGCAGTGCGTCTAGGCGTCGGCGAGCACGCAGATCATTACCGCTGCTGGCCAATTTTGGCGAACAGTTAATTTGACAAACGCGTAGTTCATCGGGTGGCACAATGGTGCCGTTAGTCTCAATTTCTACATCCCAACCAGGGAGGTGTGGCAGTAGGCGAACTATCTGGCGCCGCTGTAGCATTGGCTCGCCGCCGCTGATGACGGCGCGCGGGTTGCTATCCGGCAGCCTAAAAGGAGAAGCCGTCCAAGCTGCCTGGAGGTCGGCGGCCGCATCTTCAACGGGTACCACGCGGCTCTCACGCCAGTACTCGGGCATCGTTTTATCCCAAGTGTAGTCAGTATCACACCGCCAGCCTACGCCGTCCTTACCGCAGTGTAGATTGCAGTCATTGAGGCGCAAAAACACTACCGGGGCCCCGGCCGTTAAGCCTTCGCCCTGTAGGGTGGCAAATACGCCGTCACCGCTCACACGAAAATCATCGGGATGGCGCGCAAGCGTCGCTGCGCGCTCTACATCTGTGGGAATGTAAGGCATTCCTAGCTCAACTACTCCTGGTCTACTCATGTTCTACTCCATATGAAGCGCTATTCTTTCCATGCTCATAAAAATCAACGCGCACAACTTTCACCCTGCCATCAGTCTCGTCTTGTACAAACTCATTAAGCCGCTGATATAAATACTCGGCAAACCGCTCGGCACCCACCGCCGGCAGTATACGAAGCTGAATAACACCTTCGCGGTCCAATTCCTTAAAACGTTCGAGGGCAGGGTCGTCCTCAGCGATAATAGTGGTGTGGTCTAGCAGCCACTCGAGCCACTCTTTGGGATTCTTGCCGTCAATGAGAGACTTGGCGCGCTTGAGACCGCCAAAGTCGTACACCCAACCTCTTTGGTCTAACTCACCTCCAAACGTTACCTTGAAAGATACGCCGTAACCGTGCAAGTATTTGCAGTGCGTACCCTCGGCCGCCCACTGCCTAAATACCGTGCTAAAACCGTCGTAAACTTTGGAAGATCGGAACGTGTGCATCGCTGTTGATGTGCCTTTCGATCCACTCGCGGGTTTCACTGCGCTGTCCTGTGCGCCATCCGGTGGAAGTGCTCAACGTAATGAGTTTTGTCGGTGTGGTCACCGCGAAGCGTTAACGTTTCGGTGGTGCTCTGCGGACGAGAAACGCCCCGAACAGTCATACACGTATGTGTGGCCCTAATACGAACCATCAGCAGCTGTGGCTTAAGGTGCTTTTCGAGTAAGTCTGCCAACTCCCGAGTTAGACGCTCCTGGACCTGCATACGCTTACTGAGAGCGTCGACAACGCGGGCAAATTTGGATAGCCCCAAAATCTTATCACCGGGTAGGTAGGCGATATCAACCGTACCAAAAAATGGCAGCAAGTGATGCTCGCAAAGGCTGCTAAAGGTAATGGTAGAGACCACGATCAAATCATGGTAATTGTCATTGTGGAAAAGCTTGATGTGACTTTCGGGGTCGTCGTTGTATCCCGCGCAGCACTCGCGCATCTGCTTGAGAAATCGCTTAGGTGTTTCGGCCAATCCGTCCCTAGAAGAATCATCGCCTAGTTCGCTAATGAGATCTGTTATTGAAGCTTCGATCTTAGAAGTGTTACTGCTGACTTTCATGTCTTCTGCCTTAGAATAAATGTTAATAAAACCCAAACAGTGCCAGTACGTTCCCCTTAACGCCGGGGACATACTGGCGCGTTAACGTTAAACATACCACAAATTATCTTAACTACAAATACATTTTTTACCACACTTTTGAGATAGCGAAAATGCGTACATAACATGCAGCCTGATGGTCAATATGTTTGCAGGCTATTAGTAAATGTGCTATCGTATAAAAATGAGTTTTGAAACTTCTTTTGACGGCCCATTTGGCGCTCCTGCTATGGGCGACCCAACCGTGCAGCCTAATACTTTTATCGGACAGCACATCCTTAGGGACCCTACAGTTTTGGAACGTGCCGTGGAACTTATACCGGCAGGTGCCCCGTGCGTCGAGATCGGCCCCGGCCCCGGCACTTTGACAGAACGATTGTTAACTGACGGCCACCGTGTTGTGGCGTACGAAGTAGACGAACGTTGGCAGGGCGCTCTCGACACCTTAGCGGGTGAAGGTGACCTAGAGGTCCATTGGGGCAACTTTCTCGATGCCGACAACGACGAACTAAGCGCTGCGAGGCCGCTTACTGTTGTTGGCAACATCCCATTCCACATTTCCGAACCACTAATGTTCAAACTCGCTGAACTACCGTTTGATGTGGCCGTACTATTAGTGGGCGACCGCCTAGCGCGGGCCCTCACCACAGCTAACCCCGACAACCCTGGTTGGTCGCGAATGTCACTCGTGAGTAACGCTTACTTCAACGTCGAGCGCGTTTTGGACGTGCCACGAGAATCTTTTGATCCTGTACCCCGCGCCGATGGCGCCCTCATCCGTCTAACGCGTAAAGACGCGACCGATGAGTGGCATGCTGACGCCACAACCCGCACCTATCGAGCGCTCATCGAGGCCGGCCGCGCCAACAGCACTATGAGCAAAGCTCTAAAATCTGTCATGGTCACCCCTGATGGCAGGGCCGAGCGACACGCGGCAGGCGGCAGACGAAGTGGCGATACCCGCAGTCAACGGCGAACCACCAATAGAGCGCTCAGCGCCATGGCCGGTGAATACAACAACACAGGCAGGCTTGAACACAGCGCCGGACGATCACCCATCAGCCAAAGCATGTTGAGTATTGTAGGTGGTAAGTTCGACGAGCGGGTTCTTAACCGACCTTTGTCGGGTGTGAGCAATGGCGATTTGCGGAGTATTTGTTCGGCTGTCAGCACTGCTGTCAATCGCCGCTTGGCGCAACGCCACTAGCCGTACCTAGCCGCCACTAAAACTGCGTACATATTAACGCTTGCGCGTTGCTAAGAGTTGTAGTAGTATTGCGGCTATTAGAACAATGGAATGAGCCGATTGCCGGGCGTATCCTCACAGAGATGCCACGATGACCGATTATTCCCCACGGAAGTTGGTACAGTTTATGCCACATACATATAGTCCGGTTGATTGGGAAGGCCTCATCGGTAACACACCCCTGGTTAGACTGCGCAGGTTACTGCCTGACGGAGCGTTTCAAGTGTACGCCAAACTTGAGATGTTCAACTTGGGCGGTAGCATGAAGGACCGGTCCAGCCTGAACATGCTTGAATCAGGACTAAAAGCAGGTCGGATCAAGACGGATACCACTGTTGTCGAATCGAGCTCCGGCAACATGGGAATTGGTATGGCCCAGGCCTGCAAACGCCATGGCCTGCGCTTTATTTGCGTCGTAGACGAGCGCACCAATCAGCAGAACATCAAAATGTTACGCGCCCTGGGAGCGATTATCGATATGGTTAAGCAGCCGAGCGATGGCAAGAGCCTGCTAGAAGCCAGATTACAAAGAGTTCGCGAGCTGCTAGAGGCCAACCCCAACAGCTACTGGCCCAACCAATATACAAATGTCGCCAATCCGGCGGCCTATCAAGGCATGATGCACGAGATTGATGCCGCCCTAAATGGCAAGATTGATTTCCTATTCTGCGCTACCGGAACCTGCGGCACCGTCCGAGGTTGTGCGGACTACATAAAGCGCCACAAGCTGCCGACGACCGTAGTGGCCGTCGATGCGGTTGGCAGCGTGATCTTTGGTGGCACACCCAAGCCACGTCTTATCCCAGGCCATGGTGCCGCAATTAAACCCCCTCTGTTCCGCGACGGCTTAGCCGACGAGGTCATACACATGAGTGACCATGACTGTGTCGTAGGCTGCCGATATTTGAGAGAAACGGAATCTATCCTGGCCGGCGGCTCATCGGGCGCGATTGTATCGGCCCTGTTGCAGTACGCGCCGAATATTCCCGCAGACGCCAACGTTGTCCTGATCCTGGGTGACCGCGGGGACCGCTATTTGGACACCGTGTATAACGACGAATGGGTGCAGGCCCACATCGAAAGTTCTGTATTACATAAAACACTGGAGGTACCTTATGCAGTCTAACGACAATCTACTGGTCATTGGCGGCCAAGATATAGCCAAGATTCTTGACGGACAAGAGTTGGCAATCATCGACATCATCAAAGCAACATACGAAGCACACGCCAAAGCTCAAACATCAGTTCCTCACTCTATCTTTCTGCGTTTTCCCGATCGGCCACAAGACCGCATTATCGGACTGCCGGCTTATGTGGGCGGAGAGCAACCCATAGCGGGCATGAAGTGGGTCGCTTCGTTCCCTGGCAACATCAAACACGAGTTGCCGCGGGCTTCAGCAAGTTTGGTGCTAAACAGCATGGACAACGGTCGGCCATATGCATTCCTCGAAGCCTCCCTTATCAATATGCAACGAACGGCCGCCAGCGCTGCTCTTGCGGCCAAGATGTTCTGCCGCCAAGAGCCCAAAGAACTAAGCCTTATCGGCTGCGGACCCATCAACCTATCAGTCTGCCGTTTCGTGAAGGCGGCACTGCCGAGCGTTACTAAAGTTCGGCTCTACGACCTTGACCAAGCGCGTGCCGAATCGTTTGCTAAGACAGTAACATCCTTGACTGGATGCGAAGTTGAGGTGGCAGCGAGTAGCCAAGCAGCTATTCAAGACAGCCTACTTATTTCTTTTGGAACGACTGCTGCCCAGCCTTATTTGGACGACGCGAAGTTATTTGCCGACAACAGCGTTGTTTTACATGTGTCGCTGCGCGACTTAGCCCCCTCTGTCATTACGTCTGCAACAAACGTCGTCGACGATCTCGACCATGTCAACCGGGAAGAGACCAGTATCTACCTAACGGCCCAAGAACTGGGTCGGACAGACTTCGTAACGGCTAACATCGGCGACCTGTTGGTTGGTACCAAATCTATGCCCACCAACAATAAGCCGATTATCTTCTCACCATTCGGACTCGGCATATTGGACGTCAAGCTCGGACAATACGTTTATGACCAAGCTCAATCTAAAAACATTGGCCAGACGATTGCCAATTTCTTTCCGAACGCATAGACTGGATTGCCATACACCATGCTACCTAAACAATATTTGCATAGCTGGGTAGACATCGACACTCAGGCTATTACCAAGAACATCCAGTTCCTGGCCGATTGCGCCAAAAAGAACGGCAAAGACTTTATGCTTATGGTCAAGGCCGACGCCTACGGACATGGCCTGGTAGAAGTATCCCAGCTCGCAGAACAAATGGATGCCGTGTTTCTTGGCGTTGCCAACCTAGAAGATGTTATGACGCTGCGCCGAGAGGGTATCAAGACACCGGTACTCCTGTGCACCGAACCGTCCCCCGACAATCTGCCGCTGCTACAAAAACACTCTGTTGTACCAGTCGTAGGATCGCTGCCTTTTCTAAAAGCTGTTATGAGCTTTAACCGCAAATCGACGCTTGGTTTTCATCTTAAGATAAACAGCGGTCTGGGTCGCTATGGCTTTAGTCCGGAAGCAATGCCAGAAGTGTTGGCCGCCTTGGGCGATACCGCACCAGCGCTGCAAGGTGTCCTGACGCATTATAGTTCGGCCGACAATCCCCAGAAGACCAAGCAAGAGTTCGACCGTTTTTGGCAGGCCTTCGAGTTGATACAAAACGCTGGCCACACTCCGCGCTATATCCATGCCAGTAATAGCGCGGCCACGGCCTGGTTCGACGAATCACAAACAAATCTGGTACGGCTCGGGCTGTCAGCCTACGGCTTGCAACCGTCGGACACCAAACTTCTACCGCTCGCGCCGACTCTGCGTTGGTGTACGCGCCTCACCTCTATATCGCATGCAGCCAAAGGTGATCGCGCCGGCTACGGGGGCACTTGGGTGGCCGAGCAAGACAGCGTTATTGGCGTCATGTCTCTTGGGTACAGCGATGGATTCCGACGTACACCACGTCATCAGGAATACGTGCTTTGCGGCGGCAAACGGCTACCAATCATCGGTAATGTCATGATGAACCACACTATTCTTGACCTCACAGACGTACACAAAGAGCTGGCCGTGGGCGATGAGATCGTCGTCGTTGGCAGCCAAGGCTCCGAACAGCTAACTCTAGAAAAGGTCGCCGAGCAACTCGGCACCAGCAACGAAGAAGTAGTCACCACCATATCGCCACATCTACCGCGTTTTTATATATAATCCTTTGCCCGCGTAAGTTTATACTAGGCGTATGAGCTACGACGTCTTGGCCGACCCACGCGATATTGGTGTCAAAGTCATTGAGGGTTTTGCCGATCCATCAGAAGTTAGCGCAGTTTTAAGAGAAACTCAAGACGCCAGTAGGGTACAGTGGTTCGATGCGCACAAGACATACGTCAACCAACGTGGGTTAACGATTGTTCAAAACCATTTTGTATACGCATTAAAGCTTGGCAGAGGAGATCAGTCGCCTTTAGCGGCATTGCCCGCAACCGTAGCTCTGTATCGACGAACAGAACAATTCATTAGAAGCCTGTCTCCATTCTTTGCGTCCTTAGCGGGTTGGCAGGCAGATGAGCTCTCCTTGCATTTGTACGATGATCCCGATGTAGGCTTAAGCAGACACCGAGATAACAGGCGCTTTGTTGGATTGATCGCTATAGTTGCGGTTGACGGCGAATGTGACTTAGTGATTACGCATGATGGGGAAGATATGGCCTTGCCCGTAAGACCGGGCGCGCTGAGCCTCCTTAGAGCTCCAGGGCTTATTGATGCGGACGCTGAAATCAGGCCAGAGCATGGTGTGCATAATCTGAGAACCGACACTCGTCTTTCGATGATGCTTAGAGCTAACGACAGGCCGGCAGAACCTGTTCCGGGCTCTCAATATAACAACTGGAACGGCATTATTTAAAACTGTCGCCAACGAGTATGCACGGCTATAGTTCTTCGGCTGAGCCTTATACTCGCAGCTCATGGAGGAGGGCTTTGGCTTTGTCGGCGTCAATATAAGCACCCGTCTTGATAGAACTGCCCACAATCGCACCGTCGGCAAAGCCGAGCAGTTGCTTTGCGTTAGCCGCGTTGAGCCCGCTGCCGATCAAAACCGGACAATTCGCTGCCCGTTTAGCCGTTTTGCAATCTTGCATACTCGGCGGGAGGCCGGTCCAATCACCGGTGATAATAAGCGCGTCGCTCCCATGCTTGAATGCCTCCCTAGCAGAATCACTAAGTGACTTGCTGCTCAGCATTTTGGCGTGCTTTACATGAATATCAGTAAGCAGCACGAGGTCGCGGGCCCCAAGCGTGTCTTTAAGCGCCATCAGCTCTTTGGCCTGTCCATATATACGACCCCACTCAGTGACCACGTCATCTACGAACACATCCAGCCGTACAAACGGCACGCCTACCTTATGGGCGACCTTGATGGTTTGAGGCATGTCGTAAATGATCTCCATGCCGACCGGTATGGTTGCTTTGGCTAACAATGCCTTCATGACAACTTCAAAAGCTTGTATGGTAGACCGGCTCGCGCCAATTTGGTGTGGCTGGTCGTTGTCGTTCTCGACCAACGCACCGTCAAAGCCAGCAGACTGCAAAGTCTGTAGATCTGCCACCGCTTTTTTCGTCACTTCGTCCATGCCGGGGTGTGTCGGATAGCCAGGCAGGGCAGGCAGGTGAATCATCCCGATTAACGGCTTTTTGGCGCTAAACAATGTATGAAACATGGTGAACCTCCTGAGTGAGCGGCAACGTCTTGCCCCATTTCCAATTCTGCTTCCACGCTTCGCCACCGGACCACGTCTCAGTGTGGTCAGGGAGTATACCCGTAAAATCGCCGCTGGCAGCGAGGACCGACAAATTGCCAAGCCGGACAATCTCGGCCGGCACATCCATTAGCTGGCCGCCCAGCACATAGTCGTTGGCGGCGTCAACAAAGCCGGCACGTATGGCGTCGGACCACGGCTGCAAAAATGGCGAAGGGATAATCTTGCCCGTTAAATCCGGCTCAATGTGGCCGGCATTAGTTACCCGCAGTTTAGTCGGCCGCATAAAGGTTTTGGGTAATGCCTCGAAACTGTCGGCGATGGTTTCGAGCTCGCCGTTCGTACTGTTAGGGCAGTGAGCATTAAGAAAACCATAGATGTTATCGGGCATGTGGCTATACAAAAAATATACACTGAACGGTTGCTCGGCCATTGTGCCTGCTTGCATCGCACTTTTTAGACTATCAACCATCGTTCCCCAGGCGCCAACCTCCACAAAGCTTATCGGCCGCGAGCTGGTAAAGCCCAGCTCAACTAACAGGCGCTGCACTAGGGGATCCTGAATCTCTGAGGTGCTGCCCGCTTCGTCTTGTTCATCGTCTACGCCCCAGAGCTGCCGATTAAAGACCGGGTTATGCAGATCATCCGCCTGGACGGGGTACTTTTGGCCACCGAGCGTTATGAGTTTCTGGGCGATGTGATAGAAAGGTGTTGCATCACGCGCTGGGAAGATAACAGTACCTCCTGGGCAGTCTTGCAAGACGGCGTCAACAAAGGAAACCGCCAAGGGCCCAATGGCCTCACGACCTACCGCATAGAACGCCTGTGCGCCTTTTGTGATTAGGCTCTCTGTGTCGTTAGCTCCATCTTGCGTGAGCTTATCAAACAGCGATTGAGCAAATCGAGCCGCCAGGTCCTTACTATTAAGGTCGGGTGCGGCTTTTGCCATGTCTAGGGCGAAGTCGGTTTGCAAGCCCGATAGATGGGCGTCGTTAACCCGCTCATCACCGCAGGTCGTATGCGGATAGGGCGACAGCGCCGCGTTATAGTTTGTCATGATATCCTCCAGTTCAGATAATAAAAAAGCTCCCTGTGACCGGGAGCTGTCTGGAGCCTAGTAATTTTTAGATTAACACATACAAGGACAACTCCCGCTAATACGCGAGTTGCGGCGACGGACTTCGACTGATACGAAGAAAGTAGTCTTCATAACGCTTACAATAGCATAATTAGCCGATCCCGACCAGTCAATTAGCATAAACCGGTAGTCGCTAAGTGTGTTTGTTATGATTACAGCATGACTCTAATCACATGTTACGTAATTGGCGGTGCGCCGCTGGACGGGAGAACGACGTTCTTTAATCCGAGCCACGAAAGCCCGGTAACTCTGTATCTGCCAGGGCTAGATCTTACCAATAACCGCGACTTTGCCAGGGATTAGACTGCCCGTAGCGCCATGCAAAGCGGGGCGGACATCGCCATCCGACACGGCTGAATCTTCATCCAAGACTGCAACAACTTGCTCATCTGTGCCAAGTCCATACGTCTCCCTATCAACTGCCCTGATAACGCTTAACGTCGTGTCCAGTGGTGCTATGCTCCCCTCGCCGCTAAAGACACCCACATGACCCGTTGCGCGTATTGCTCCCAGCCTCTCTTGCGTCAATACTCCTCTTTCGGCGCCGACAATAGCACGCGGAGAAACATTCATCACTTGACCAGGGATATATCGTATGGCTGTTGCGCTCGGCAAACGTCGTTGAACTTGAACCGAAACGCAAATCGACTCCCACTCACGACCTGAAGGGTATCGTATATCGTGGTCACGGAATAACGACGCTCGATAAGCGGTGTTTGGGCCAGCCAGGTATCGATAAGGTGGCTCCAGCAAGTAGTCGGCAATGTCACGCTCGGCTAGATCAAAGTAACCGCGCAGACCCGTAGTGCCCAATAAATCGCCGTAGCCTTTGGCGTCTGACAGCCTCAGGAGCGTACCACCCTCTGTCTTTATCTCATAGACGGATGGCCCCACGCCAACCATTACATTTGGATACTCCGCAAATGCAGAGGACACTGCGCGCGCGTAGCCAGCCTCGGCTTCGCAATCTGCATCGGTCTGTGCAATGACTGCGCACGCGAGGTCAGTCTCACAATGATCAATAATAAAGTCTACCACCGCCTGCCGGGTGGGGCCTATACCTGGTACGGGCGCAGCAACAACGTTCCCGCCCAGCTTTTGCGTAACAGCGGTTGTACCATCGACCGAATTATTGTCGCCTACTACGACAGCTATCGGCACATCGGCATCTTGCCTTTGAAATGAAGCAATAAGACTGGTGAGATTTGCCTCTTCATTCAAGGCAGGTACCGCTACGTACATAATGCCGAGTTCGCCGCTTCTGATACCGCTAATCTGTCCGAGAGTACGCTGTATCTTTTGGAGTAGGAGCTGGCTCGGTGGGACCACTTCGGCTCCCGAGACAACGGTGTCCAGCCAGCGTAGGTGCTGGCCGCTATTAGCGCCCACCTGTAGTTCGTCATTGGCGGCAACCAGGACTCCGGGGAGTCCAATACCCTCCGCCTGGGCGTAGTCGGTGCAATAATCTCCTAGCAGTGCATTACCCGTATCCACTGCGGTATACAAGGCAGCCTCTATCGAGTGCGGCGTTGCAATCGTGTGTGTACCTGGCGGCAAGATGGGCATAGGTTGGTTATCCTAATAACTATCGGGTGAAGGGGCATCTGGCACGCCCGGTATCAAGTTGACTGCTTTCCATGCACCATGCAACAACTCTGCAGGCGCAGCGACAAAAGGCAACTCGGTAGTGTCGCCATCACACGAATAGACACGGCAGTCGCCAAATAGGCGGAACGGCAAAGTGCCGTGCGCTTCACTTGCGCGCTCAACCTCGGTCGCCCTAAAGCCTAGTTGTGCGAATGCAGTATTGGTCGAATTCGCGATAAGGCTGCCGTCGGCAGCGAACGCTCTGCCAGGAGCCCAGACACAGCGATAGACCATGTGGTGGGGTTCACTCGGCGCAGCGAATTCCTGGCCGACGCCCATTGCGCCTATAGCTGACGCTTGAGCCATCGCTACTTCCTGCTGCTGGGTGTAGTGATTTACGCCTGTTTCGCGCCGACGCTTGCCAATCCAAAAGCCAATGCCATCATATACGGGGAAGAAGGCTGTTAGCCGCCCACAGTCAGCATCTGGGTAGCCTAGATTTACCGCACCTTGATCTCCTATGCTCCATTCGCTGACTACAGCTTGGGAACGACTGTACCGAGGATCGGCATGGTCTCCTCGATTAGCATAACGAATATAGCTGACGGCTAGACGGCAGCCTTGGTATGTAAGCCCCATGTTCCGGAGTTCACCGCTCACCCCTTGGAACGCTTCATGCCAATTATGCCAATCCATTGCTGGCTTAGGTTGCTCACCAGGGAACGGTTGTATGTTAGCCAATTCTGGCAGTAGCTCGGCGTGGACAACTTCCGCGCCATGTGTATCATACGTAAGCATACAGTAAGACTCCTCTCGACCTCTTACATGACTATCACAATGTAGATTTAAAAAAACTATACTCCTGTTCGGTAAAAATGCAAGTTGCTTCGACTTCGAGTTGAGCCCCGAAGGCATGCAAGCCAACAGTAAACTAGATAAAAAACGGCCACTGGTTGACCTGCTCGGCTGCTGGGGATCCTCGTACTTTTAGCCCTGCGGCGAGCTGCAGCATATTAGTCACCCAAGGTTTTACAAGCGCCGCCTATTATGGTACTTTTTGTTCATGAACTCCTATGAACGGGCAGTGCGCGCGGCCGAAGAAGAATTTGCGCGCGTCGATAGATTATTTGCAGACGCGGAAATGAACACAGTCGGTGCGGTTGCTGAAACGGGTGATGCCACAGCCCAACAGCATTACCCGCATGACACCCCTAGATTAACTGGAGGATGGCTGAGCGCTTTGCGCTATGGAGCGAGATCCATTGTCGACGGTGGGGCCACCATCTCTCTTCTCCCTGATATACCCGAACTGACCGAAGACCACGGCCGATAACCGCTCGCTGCTATAAAAACGTCGATTTCCGTCGGAATGCGTCACCAGGCTATGCCTGCTGTCGGCATGCTTCTACTCTGAAGAAGGTGATTGCCCTACGTGAGTTACCACTATATAGTCTGACAATAACGAGGTTTACATGAATAAACTGAACATCCCTGCGGCGGACAACCCCTATATTGAAGCGCTGCGCGACCTGATACGCACAGGTGTTACCGCGGCGCCAAACTTAGAGCATTCGCCGCTTATTGATTTGCCGATTGTAAGGCAGCAGGCCGGGGAAGATGCATCACCTATTAAGCGCGTGCATGCTTTTATAGAAATCCTCCGAAATATTATAGGACAAAGACTTGAGGACAAAGAGGCGCAAACGGCTGCAATTCTTTTTGGGCTAGAAAATTACGCGGGTGTGCCTATCCAAGACCGCTACCGCGCCGTAGCTAAACTCTACAACCCCCACTGGACTTGGGAGAGTTATCGCAAAGAACCGTTAACGCGCCATCTGCTCGCAGTATATCTCGCCCTCAAGCGAGAAGCCGAGTTGAGCGACCAGCCATCAGTGCCCCAAGGCCGCACTCAACCCAAAGAGTCTGGTACGGCCAGCAAGGTACTCATCGTCCAAAACATCACGCGCGAAGGTCCCGGGCTCCTCGAAAGACTGTTACACGAAGTCGCCGTAGATTATGACATCATAGACCTGCATAAAGGCGAGGCGTTCCCCGACCCCACACCATATGGCGCATTGGTGGTCCTTGGCGGCCCTGATAGCGCCAACGACCAAACACCCAAGATGATTACTGAGCTGGAGCGCGTTAAAGCAGCGCTCGATATCGGTGTGCCATATTTGGGCATCTGCTTAGGTTTACAGGTGGCCGTGAAGGTGGCGGGCGGCAAGGTGGTTCAGGGCGTGAAGGAAATCGGACTGAGTTCGCCCGAAGGCACACCTTACAGCGTAGCGCTCACCGATTTAGCACTGACCGCCCTCGGCAAAAAGGATCCGTTGTTTCTGGGCCTAAGGAATGACTTTCGTGTGTTCCAGCTGCACGGCGAAACAGTAGAAATGACCCAGAGCATGCAACTACTGGCTATCGGCGCTGACTGCCGCAACCAAATTGTTAAAATCAGACGGGGTGCCTATGGCATTCAGTCTCATTTTGAACTTACCCGGGAGATGCTCAAAGAATGGATTGCCGCCGACCCCGACCTACAACCGCTCGGCGAGCAAAAAATTATGGCTGAATTTGACGCATTAGAAGAGGTCTATACAATTACGGGCCTCTCGCTGCTGCGTAACTTCCTGCATATAGCCGGACTTATTACTTAATGAGACGTTTTTTGGCTTCATAACCTACAATCGCAAGCATATAAAAGACCAGGTCGGCGCCAAGTTTGCCCACAATAAACCCCAACGCGTATGGCTTGATATATTGAGGTACGATGTACATTGCAAACGGGCGCACGAATATATTGTCAAGGACTTCGGCAGGGGCAAACTCAACGAACAGGCTTGTACCGCTCTTAGCAAGAATCAGCGGCAAACGCTTGTAGAGCGGCTTGCCTTTATAGAGTATGCCGTGCTGCCGTAGCTCGTAGACGACAAAATAACCGTAAAAACCGATGCCTTCGCCCGCAAATCCCGCACCCGCGCCGGCAAGATACGAATGCGTGTGGGCGTAACTAAACCAGGCAAAAATGACAGCCAGGACGGTGCCTAACACCTCGGCCGGCACATAGTGCCGTAGCCATTCTTTGAGTTTAGCTCTCACTTTCTGTCTATTCACTACACCAAGTATATAACGCGCGCGGCTCTCTAGCGTTCGTAAAGTTTAAGCATAGTTCTGCCGCTGTGCGATATGTCACAAATAATCCTTTGTTTCATTATTGTAAGATTTGCAAATAACATTTATAATCCGCTTAGACATAGGGTGTAACAAGGAGTGATATGGGCGTCAAAGCTTACCAACGTATTCGGGACAATGCATGGTTTGCAATAAAAAGATCGATTAATGTTGTCGCAACACTGGTGCTGCTCAGCGGCGGTGTGTTGCAGGCCGTGCTTTCGCAGCCGGCAGTAGCCTCGGCTACGCAACAGTTCGCACAGCCCTGCGGCAACGCCGGCACGCCAGGTGCCGTCCACCACGTGGTGTGGATTTGGATGGAAAACGAGACGTACAGCAAAGTTATCGGTAGCCCCAACGCCCCATATCAAAACCAGCTGGCCAGCCAATGTGGCGTACCTACCAACATGTACAACGAAAGTCACGGCTCACTCATTAACTACATGGCTGGCACAAACGGCCTAGACATCACCGCCAACAGCCAGTT
The DNA here is from genome assembly GCA_035479875.1 of Patescibacteria group bacterium. Lineage (GTDB taxonomy): Bacteria > Patescibacteriota > Saccharimonadia > Saccharimonadales > UBA4665 > PMNU01. The sequence continues at coordinate 101,458 of DATIIH010000012.1, forward strand.
CATTACACACAATGACTGTTCACCAAACACCACTTTTTGTTATAGCAACGCGCCGAGTATATTCTCGCAGGTAGATAGTGCGGCAGGTGAAAGCTGGCGCGGCTACGCGGAAGATATGCCATCTAACTGTTATAAGGCTAACGTAGGCAACTACGCCGTGCGCCACAACCCGGCCACATATTATCCTGGGCTAACCGATTGTGCTCAATTTGACGTACCAATGGGCAGCCCCACCACCCAAACCGGTGCCTTTTACAGCGACGTGCAAAGCGGCACCTTGCCGAGCTTTAGCTTTGTCGCACCTAACCTGATCGATGACGCTCACAGCAGCAGCACTGCTACTGGTGACGCCTGGCTGAGTCAGATTATTCCTACTATTACGAGTGGAGCCAACTACCAGAACGGCGACACCGTTATCTTTATCACTAACGACGAGGGCGGCGCCGGAACACCCGACCACGTTATTGGCGAAGATTGCGCCAATCAATCCCTGGCACCGAGCCAACCATCATGCCACATCCCAACGATCGTGGTCGCGCCGTACACTCAGGCCGGCACGCAAGATGGCACCTTTTACACGCACTACTCTATGCTGCGCACCACCGAAGAATTGTTGGGCTTGCCGCTGCTAGGCCAAGCCGCTAACGCAAACTCAATGACTGCTGGCTTTAATTTGGGCGCGGGAAGTGTCATACCGCCTACTTTGCAGCCGGTCACGGGCCTAACGGCAACACCTGCCGGCACCAGCCAGATTAATCTCACTTGGAATGCCAGCGCATTGGCTACTAGCTACGCCATTCAACGAAATGGCGTCCAGGTAGGCACAACTACCGGCACCACCTTCAGCGACACCGGACTCAATCCAGCCACCACCTACGGCTACACAATTGTAGCGAGCGACGGTCTCGGCAACTACGCTACATCCAATACCGTATCGGCCGCAACAGCCGCCGCCGGAACCACTCAATGGGTGGGCAACCAGAGCGTCGAATCTGGCCTCACGGGGTGGACCGGCATATACAACAGCACGTCTAAGAGTAGCCAGGTGGCCGGTGGCTACGACGGCGCCTACAGCTTACGCTCTATAAATAGCGGCACGACAACCGGAAGCAACGGCTTCATCGATAAGCCCCACTGGCTCGACGGTACGGCTGGCAAAACTACCGTGGCCGGTACGACATACACCGCCAGCGTATGGGTAAAAGCTGACGCCATAGGACAAAAGCTCACGCTCTTTATCCGCGAATTAAACCCAGCCGGCGCTGCGATGAACGTTCCACCATACAACGTGGGTACCGTTGTTACAGCGGGCACCACGAGTTGGTTTAATCTAACCGAAGCATACCCCGCGCAAGGCACCGGTGATAGCCTCAGTTTTTACGTTTCCGCTAGTAACGTAGCAGCAGGCAAGGGCTTTAACGCTGACCTCATGAGCCTTACCAGCCCAAGTGGCAGCACGGCCGACACCACCCCGCCTAGCACGCCCACTAACTTTAATGCCATCCCCGATAGCCAAACCCAAGTTGATCTGAGCTGGACTGCTTCACCCGACGCAGACGTTGCAAGTTACAAGATCTCACGTGGTGGCGTCCCAATAGGCACCACTAGCACCACAAGCTATATCGACGCCGCCGCGACCGCCAATACCACCTACACCTATAGCATTACCGCTGTAGACACTTCATACAACGCAAGCGCTCAAGCTACCACTTCTGCCACCACTCCGCCCGTACTCGGCACACCTACAGGCCTACACGCCACCACGCCCAGTTCCACCGAGGCCGACCTACAATGGACAGCCGCAACCGGCGCTACCGCTTATAACGTGCAACGGAACGGTGTCACGATTGGTGTCGCTACCGGCACCAGCTACGCCGATACTGGCCTTACCGCAAGCACCACCTACAGCTACGTGATTGTGGCAACAGACTCGTTTGACGGGTCGACTTCGAGCACCCCCCTGCAAGTTATCACGCCTGCCGATGGCGTGCCGCCGCCACCGCCCGCGCCACTGACTCTCTGTGGCAACACAGCGCCAATAACGGCTACACCTATCCAGCACATCGTCGTCGTCATGTTCGAAAATAAGAGCTACAAACAAGTTGTAGGCAACAGCAGCGCGCCATACCAGACCAGCCTCACCACCACCTGTGGGGTAGCCACCGCCATGTTTGGCGCCACGCACACCTCAGCCGCTAACTATCTGGCAATCTCTGCCGGTGAGTTCCCATCAACCAGCCCTCCCGGTTGTGGCAGCGTTAAAGCCTGCGCTGATGCGTCAAACAATCTTTACAAACAGCTCGACACCGCCGGCCTCAACTGGCGCGCATACGAAGAGTCGATGCCCGCACCGTGCACCACAAGTTCGAGTGGCGCATACAAAATCGGCCACAACCCACCCCTCTTCTACAGCAACATTCCCGCCGCCGAGTGCGCCGCAAACGACCTCCCCGTAGCCGACCTCACCGCGCAATCGGGCGTCTTCTGGAACGACCTACAAAACCAAACGCTCCCAAGCTTTAGCTTTGTCACGCCCAGCCTCAACAACGACGGCGAAGGCACCGGGGGACTGCTGGCAGCCGACAACTGGCTCAAGAACTTCCTGGCAACCGTTCAGCAATCTAATAGCTACCAAGCTGGCAACACGCTTGTACTCGTTACCTACGACGAGGGTACCGGCTCAGATGCTACAACCGGCGAAGACTGCACCAACCAAAGCCTGGATATGCCAATCACCAACAACACCAGCGCACACCAGGACTCATGTCACGTACCATTCTTCGTTGTCTACCCGTACACGCCAGCCGGCACGTCAGACGGCACGTTCTTTGACCACTACTCTGTTACTAAAACTGTCGAGAGCGAATTCGGCCTGCCACTCCTGGCGCACGCCGGCGATGCCCAAACGACCAGCCTGATCGGCCACTTCGGCATCAACTAACTGGGGGCTAGACGTACCGAGCGTTGAGTAAATTGTCGACGCGAGCCGAAAGGTTACGCATCACGGTCGACTGGTGCTCCTTGCGCATGATCACCCAAATCGGTCGGTATAACGGTTTTGTTTTAACAATCTCGAGCGTACCACTGTGCACTGATTCTTGTACGAGGTGGCGGGGCAGCAGAGCTGTGCCCTTACCAGCCACCGCCATCTCTTTAAGCAACTGTATACTCGTGGAATAAAAAACAGGTGTCACGCGGAGGCCAAGCCTTTTGCATTGCTTAGTAAAATGCCGAAAACTGGTGGAGTCTTGGTTGAACGCCAGCCAATCGTCTATCTGTGTCACGGCTCCGACCGGCGCAAGGTAGGGTGCGCACACAAACACGAATTCCTCGTTGTGCAACTTTTGGACCGCTATGTCTTTACTAAGGGCGCTTGGCTGGCCGGTAATGAGGCCGGCGTCAATCTTATCTGCTAATATCTCGCTGATAATGCGTCGCGAGTTGTCGACCATAACCTCGATATTGTTTAGCAGCGTACTCTCTTTGGAAGAAGCGTAGAGCAGGTGAGCAATGCTGTCGATAATGCCGATCTGGCGACCCGACGCTGTGGGCTCCTGGCCAAGGGTGACCTGCAGCTTCTCTACTTCTAGGGCCAATTTCTTGGCCGTACGGGCCACTGCCATGCCGTCTGTAGTAAGTTCCACGGCATACTTTTTGCGTATGTAGAGTTTGGTGCCAAATTCACGTTCTAGCGAAGCTACCGCAAGGGTGATTGCCGGCTGCGTAACATGTAGTTTTTTGGCCGCTGCCGAGAAACTTCCTGTGTCGGCTACTGCCAAAAACTTTCGGTACCGATGATCCATTGGCCTCATTATACAATATAACGTACGCTTATCCGACATATAAGCTTGCCTAATATCTGGATGCCTTGTAGAATGATCGTATAAACAAATTTTGGAGGGTACATGACCAAGATAAAAATTGCGGTGGTTGGTGCGGGGAACTGTTTTTCATCGCTCTATCAAGGACTCACCTACTACAAGCAGGCCGACCAAACATCTATACCGGGAATCATGTTTTCTGATATCGGTGGCTATCGGCCGAGCGACATCCAAGTGGTGGCAGTCTACGATGTTGACGCACGCAAAGTAGGCAAGCCAACGGGCGAAGCAGTGTTTGCCAAGCCCAACTGCGCCCGCGTTTTTGCAGCTGATGTGCCGGCTGGGCCGATCGTGGAAATGGGCCACGTGCTTGACGGAGTTTCCGAATATATGCAAGAACAACCCGAAGATTTGGGTTTTAGACTTTCCAAAGCTAGTCCAGCCAACATTGTGGAGTCGCTCAAAAAGAGTGGTGCCGACGTGCTGGTTAACTATCTACCAGTGGGCTCGCAAAAAGCGACCGAATTCTATGCTCAAGCTGCGATTGACGCGGGCGTAGCTTTTCTTAATTGCATCCCGGTATTTATCGCCAGCAACCCGGAGTGGGAGCGAAGATTTATCGATGCCGGTCTGCCGCTCATTGGTGACGACATGCGTTCGCAGATGGGAGCCAGTATCCTTAGCCAAGTATTGCAAGAATTAGCCTTTGACCGCGGCATGGTCGTCGATTTTCACCAGCAACTCAATATCGGTGGCAACAGCGACTTCAACAATATGATGGTGCAGTCGCGTCTGGCCAGCAAAAAGAAGAGCAAAGAGAATGTCATTCGCGCCCAGAATGACATCCGTGGCATTCCAGTGCCGGAACACAGCCTATTCGCGGGCCCGAGCACCTTTTTGCCGTATCTCAAAGATAATAAGGTGGCCTACTTTAACATCCGCTTGCGCGGCTTTGGTGACGCAGAAGTTACCATCGATGCCAAGCTATCCGTACAAGACAGCGAGAATAGCGCCGGAGTTGTGATCGACGCCATTCGCTACCTCATGGTGGCCAAAGAACTCGGTGTAGTTGGCGCGCTGCGCGGGCCGAGCGCTTGGACTCAAAAAACGCCGCCAGAGCAAATGATGTATGCTGACGCCAAAAAAGAATGCGAAGCACTTGCTAAGAGGCAACTCACTGCCTCAGTTAAAAAGCAAACTGTTCGTTGACATTGCGTGAGTTTAACCATAAACTTTAAGAAATGTCATCTTAAGAAAGCGGAGCTATGCAGCTATGACGAACAGAGTAGGCAAAACCATTTCCCTAGGACTCACCATTGTAACTGTTTTTGGTGTGGTAGTACTATCAGCCACCGCAAGTGTGCGGGCCGCAAAGCCACTCGATGACTTTACGGCACGGCTCTCGTTACACGTTAAGCGCAACTCAACCAGTGGCCCGGTTGGCCTCTCGCCGGCAACTATCAAATCCGTCTATAACCTAACCAACGCCGGTGACGGCACCGGCACGATTGCGATAGTTGATGCCTACGATAGCCCGACCATCCAGGGCGACCTTAACATATTCAGCACCCAGTTTGGCCTGCCGCAGTGCAATACTGCAAATCCATGTTTCGAAAAGCACCAGATGACCAACCACATTAACGTCAACAGCGGCTGGGCGCTTGAGGCTTCGCTCGACGTAGAGTGGGCACACGCCATCGCACCCGGAGCCAAGGTACTGCTCGTAGAAGCCAAATCGGCTAGCGGCAGCGATCTCTTAAATGCGGTTAACTACGCACGCAATCGTGCCGACGTAGTGGCCGTATCAATGAGCTGGGGCAGTGGCGAGTTCTCATCCGAAGCGATTAACGACAGCTACTTTACCAGCACGCGTGGAGCAGCCTTCTTTGCTTCGTCCGGCGACAGCGGTACGGGAGCCGAGTGGCCGGCAGTATCCCCTAATGTGATCGGCGTCGGCGGTACCAGCCTAAGCCTGGCAGCCGACGGTACTTTACTGAGCGAGACCGCTTGGAGTGGCAGCGGCGGTGGCGTGAGTCGCTACGAGTCAATGCCGGGCTACCAAACCACCTATGGCGTACTTGGCACCAATGGCAAGCGGGCAGTGCCCGACGTCTCTTACAACGCCGATCCAGCCAGCGGTGTTGCCGTATATGACTCAACGCGCTACTCGGGCATGTCTGGCTGGTTCCAGGTTGGCGGCACCAGTGCTGGCGCCCCGCAATGGGCGGCTACTAAGGCACTCGGACACAACGTATACAATAACGCCCTCTACCAAGACGCCAAACTAAGTAACGCCGCTTCCTTCTTACGCGATATAACTGCCGGCACAAACGGCGCCTGCGGTGTCATCTGCACTGCTACCGGCGGCTACGACACGGTTACTGGACTCGGCAGCCCGCTCACCACAGAGTTCTAAAATGACAACGTACGCCAAGGACCCCCGGGTAGACGCCTACATTGGCAAGTTACCGGCCTGGCAACAGCAAGTATGTGAGTTAGTGCGCGGCATCGTGCACGCTGCCGACCCCGAAGTCGTTGAGACCATCAAACGCAGCGTGCAGCCGTACTTTACGCTGAACGGCAACATTTGCGCGTTCTTAGGAACCAAAGACCACCTCAACATCTTTATTTACGACCCGGTAACGCCTGATCCCGAACATATCATTAATCAGGGGCACGACAACGCAACAGCACGTGCCATCCAGGTTCGTGAAGGCGAAACGATCAATCAGCAGGCGCTGCTCAATCTGTTTAAGGCCATCGTCGCCAATAATCGCGCTGGTGGCTGGCGCAAGCTTAGTTAAAATTTCACCTCGCCCGGGTGGTGCGAGTACTAGTAGCCACTAAAGTAATCGGTCTTTATACGCGAATTTGGCACGCCCATACTTCGCAGAGCTTGTTTGTAGCTCGTAACCATGGAGTCTGGCCCCGAAATATACACCAGTCGTTCAGCAAGGCTATAGTCATTACGCTGTAGGTTTGTCGGTTTAATTCGACCAACAACATACTCTGTTTTGAGTCCGATCGGTGCGGCCTGCGCAAAAATATCTTTGTATACAAAATCTTGCTCGCTGCTCGCCTGATATACCAGGATAATGTCGCGTTCCTCGCCCTTATCGGACAAGTACTTAGCCATACTGCGAAACGGGGTAATGCCGATGCCGCCCGCGATCCATAAAAGCGCCTGCGTAGGGTCTTCGGGCAGCGTAAAACTACCGCCCACTTTGGCCGCTCGCAACGTATCACCTGCAGTAAGTTGAAGCAGTGCCTGCTTGTATGTACTGCCATGCAGATAACGACGGAAACCGACGTGCAACTCCGGCTCAGTAGGTGACGAAGCGATGCTAAAGGTGCGCCGATTACCACGGATGTCGGCACGCGAATGACGCAGCGTCCAGTACATGTATTGACCCGGCGCATAAGGTACGCCGCCGGCCGGTTTATCGAGTGCCAGGTCGTATATGTCGGCCGAGAGTTGGGTAAGTTGCTTGACGCGCAGCGTTGCGCCATAAGGCGGCGCCACGAACAGACCAAACAAATTACCGACGAGCAATGCAGCCTCAGGTGTAGCCGAAACGGGTCCCCACTTAAGTTGCGAAGAGAATAGCGCAGCCACCAAGACAGCAAGTAAAATCTGATAAAAAGGTGCTGGCGGCAGAGTAGTAGGCTCGCTGAGCATAATGCTGCCAAAAAATATGATCGGCCACGACAATAGCGCGTCATGTAGCACCGTGCCGGTTGCTTGATGATGCAGGCCGCTACTAACATACAGGAGCATCACTACTGCTGCGACGGCAAAGCTAAAAAATAGCGTGAACTTACGCTGCTTGCGCAGCACCAATAGTGCCAAAAGTATGCTAAATGGCGTGAGCCACGGAGTGGCGAGCCACCATGTCGCCGGCAACAGACCAGTCACGCTTAGTACAAATGCGCCCAGGGCAACCGGGTTAAAAATGTGGCTCCCACGGTACACTAATACATACTTGGACGCCATGGCTACAGCAGCAGTCAGGGCGAGCAGCGCGGTGCGTCCCACACTCGTAGCCGGCGGCATCACAAACAACAAGATAAGGGCAGAAATGAGATATGATTCGCTGTTATATGGCGTCCGCAGCAAGCGGGCAAGCACTGCTGTTACTCCGTAGCATGTCACTCCTAATACCACAGCCGACACTGCTAGGCCGCCAGCGGAAACAGAGATAGCACCGGTGACGGCCAGCACCTCGGCGATTACCCACAGCGCCATCAAGCCATACAGCAACACCTTATACATCGTAAAACGATTAAGTACAGCGTCGATTGTTTGCACTACGAAACACTCCTTATGCGAACAGCTCAGCCGGAAAATCGGCGGAACACTCTACACTATTATCAGCATGCACGAGGCAATAGGCAAACGAAAAATGTAACAAGAGGGCTGCCGGGGGCATAAAGAAGAGGGCCGTGGCTAAGCCGTCAGCGGTCATGGCGTCGGCCGCAGCAACCCAGACTGCCTGTATATCGACCACTGGCCGCAAGGTTTTAGGGTTCATAATGTGATGATATACGCCCCACGCACGCCGATTGCCGGCCGAGCCGCACAACGCACCTCGTGATAATGTCGCTACGCCGATGGCTTGCCCAGGGTCAGTTGGGTGTTCAAGCCCCACGCGCAGCGGCGGGTTTACGCCACGCACGTACATGTCGCCGCCCGCGTCAACACAAAAATGCCTTACACCGGCTTCGAAGAGCAGTTGGCTTATGATATCCACCAGATACCCTTTGCCAGCAGCGCCAACATCGAGCAATACTGCGCGTTTTGCAGCGAGGCTACTGCCACGTATTTGTAATACATCGTCCCACTCGGGCGGAAGCGATAGAGTGCCGGGCGTCAGGCTGTACTGAGCGTCGTACCCGGCATCGGCCAGCAACTGGCCAACCAAAGGGGTCACGAGGCCGCCGCTCAACTCATAAAGACGACGATAAAAGGCCAATAGTGGCTCGCTATCGGCAGGTAATCGATGCGTACCGGCGCGTTTTGCAATCCGTGTAATAAGCGAGTCGGCACGAAAACGCGAATACGTTTTATCAAACTCTTCAATGCGTGCAGCGATTTGCGTTTTGAGAGACTCGAGTCGGACTGTCGGCAATGCTTCAAACACACCAATCCACCACTGGGTGCCAATCGCCGCAAACGACCATTGGTGAACCGCCTGGGGCAATTTAGCTTTGCTTGGCTTGCTGTTTGATTTGGCTGATGGCATTGTTAAAACCTTGTGAAGTGAGCGACGAGCCCGCCACCCGATTCAGTCTTAGGCTCGAAATATCTTTGCCCACCACCAGCTGTTTGTATCCGCTAATAAATTGGGACTGGTACTCGGAAGCCTCTGGATCATTAGCGCCCGATTGCGCCGAGGTGCCCGTAATAACATCACTTTTTATGGTGACAGTCACCGTTATCTGTTCAAAACCGCCAGGTGAGTCGTATGATCCGGTGGCAGCATACGTGCCGTCTTTGTAAGTCGGTGTAGCCGGTGGCGAATTTGACGTGTTGCTTGTAGCGCCACTAGCAGAACTAGACGTCTTAGCAGGCTGTGTCGTCTGGACAATGCTTGCCGCCGTACTAACAACCTTGCGGCGGTGCGCCGAAACACCCGCGGCAGTAACAACTCCCGCCACCACAAGCAGCACAACCAAGGTGGCCACGAACTCCCGTCTTTTATTTGCCGATAGTTGCTCCATGCATTCCTCTATTACGTTTTAGTATACAAAGTATAGCAGCACGTATCTGCGCGTCGGCTGGAGATGGACCACCTTCTATGGTCTAGGAAGACGCTACAGGCTCAACGACTGGTCGGTCAAAGTAGGTACGAAGAGTTCGGCCGGGTTAAAGTTGCCCAGGCCAAGCTGCGTGAGCACGTCCTTGATTGGTACTGCACCAGCCGGTGCCGTGGTGTCGATGGTGCCATTGTAGGGCTTAAGAGAAACGCTGGCATCTAGCTTGAATGCGCTGGCTGGGTCGCTCGAGACGGCATGTACTTTGGTTGTGGCTGTATCGGCTTTAGTGTCGAGGTCCATAGATATGTTAGCGTCGACCTTTTGTTCGCCATCGTGGAAGTTCACAAATAGACTGACACTGTCGCCACCGGTGTACGTTTGGCCAATATCGACATAGTTAGACTTGTTCGTAGTATCTGGAATACGGACTTTGTGGACCATTTTGTACTTAGAGTCGATCCACACATCGAGTGCCGTACTCGAAGAAACGTGTACAGTCTTGCAGCTGTCGAGTGCATCTTGCTTGTCTCCCATAAATTGCGCGCTTTGGGCTTGGAGATGTTTGAAAGCAGTGGTGGCGTACATATCATTAACAAACTGCGTACAGTAGGCTTTTAGGTGATCGTTGCTGATAGTAACCGTGTAGTGGTAGGTGCTGAGGCCGTCCACTTTCTCTTTGCCCACAAAGCTCTTTTTAACAAATACTGCTTTGGCCGGATCGGCGGTGAATAGATACTGACTGGTCACGTTGCTAGCGGTCTTGGCCAGTTCGGTAGCATCGGCGCTGGTGAAGGTGTCTTTACTGCTACTCGAGCCGGACGATCCCATCGACAGGCCAAGCGATTGCAAATAAGCAGCGCTCACCGACAACCACTTGCCATCATAACTAGAGATGCCTGGTACAAATGCGTCCAAGCCCAGCTGCTTAAAGCCGCTCAACTTAAAGAATAGATCGGGTAAATTGCTGCCGGTAGCTTGATTAGCGATCAACCCTACCGAGTATGTTTGGCTCGCCTGACCAGTGGGCGTGGCAGTAACGCTCAACGTGCCGTTAACTGCGTGCGGACCAGCTTTGGCGTCTAGGGTGCCCGCAAAGCTCATGCCTTGGTATGAACCGGAGGCCGTACCAGTCATTTGCACCTTTTTAAGCTTATCGAGCTGAGATTGTGCCGTAACGTCAGTTACCAGAGTATTGAGTGCTTTACCAGTGCGGTCCATGCCAGTTTTATAGACATTGTCTGGCTGATTAGGCAAATACAGGCCAAACACCGTGCCCAAACCGCCCAAAACCAAAACGAGTGCCATGCCCACCAAAAGCAGCATCTTCTTCTTTTTAGATGGACCGCTAGCCGGTTGGCCTGACGGCATACCATACATGCCCCCCAAGGAAGAGTTTGAAACAAAGGGTTGGGAAGGCTGCTCTGGCATAGAAGACATAGTGGGCATGCCTGTAGGTGGAGTCGGCGTTGTAGGGGTAGGTGAGGGTGGCGAACCGTCGGAGCCAATGGGTGGGGTGACGTTTTGTGGTGAGCTTGGTGGTTGTATGTCCATGAATGCCTTCCTTACCTGGAGATTAGCTTAAGTTCTTATCACGTAGTATGCCTTATGTGGCTAGCCTACTGCAACATAAAAAGGGAAAAGCTTTGACTCTGCAAATCTTTTATGCTAAAATAGAGACAATGTTCGTGAATCCGGGTGTGTTTTAGTAAGACTCGATTTCACTTTCATATCGCAGTCATAAACTAACACCTATAAGGATTTACATGCCCTATACTAACCAACGCCGCCCGGCGTTCGGCGCGCGCCGCAGTGCGGCCCGCTACCCGTCTAAGTACGGAAGCCCGACCCGCCGCAGCCGCGGCCCACAAAAAGATTACATCGACCCAGCGCGCTTTATTAAAGCGGCCCGCCCAGTAGAAGCCGAAGCATACGTGCCACGCCACACATTTAGCGATTTCGCCGTCGACGACCTCATTAAGCGCAATATCGAAGCCAAAGGCTTTGTCGAACCTACGCCCATCCAAGACGAGACCATCCCGCTTGGCCTAACTGGTCGCGACGTGATTGGCATTGCCAACACCGGTACCGGTAAGACCGTAGCCTTTGCCTTGCCGCTTTTGCACGCACTTATCATCAACCCCAACGCCCGTGCCCTCATTATGGCGCCTACCCGCGAACTGGCTAGTCAGATTCAAGACGAATGCAAGTGGATCGCCAAGGGCTCCGGCCTACTTGGCGCACTACTCATCGGTGGTGCGGCCATTGGCCCACAACTGCGTGAACTTCGCGCTAACCCACGGATTATCATTGGCACACCCGGTCGCATTCAAGACCACATGGAGCGCGGAACACTCGACGTGAGCAAGTGCAACTTCATCGTCCTCGACGAGGTCGACCGCATGCTCGACATGGGCTTTGTTGGCGACATGCGCGCTATCTTGGCCCGCGTGAACCCCAACCGCCAATCATTCTTCTTTTCGGCCACCTTTGACCGCAAAGTAACCGACCTCATCAAAGAATTCAGCAACGACCCCGTCACTATTTCGGTTAAAACTGGCGAAACAAGCGATAGCGTCGAACAAGACGTCGTACGCTACGGCGGCACCAGCGAAAAGCTCGAACTACTGCACGACCTGTTGATTAAAAACCCGGCGATGAAGGCCCTCGTTTTTGACGAAACCCAACGCAGTGTTGAACGCCTGGCAAACGAACTGATTAGCCGCGGTTTCTCGGCCGACGCTATCCACGGTGGCAAGAGCCAGGCTCAACGCCAGCGCGCCCTCGACAAGTTCAAAAAGGATAACATCAATGTGTTGGTTGCCACCGACGTGGCCGCCCGCGGCATCGACATCCCCGACGTTACGCACGTGATTAACTACACCACACCCAAAACCTACGATGACTACGTGCACCGCATTGGCCGCGCTGGCCGCGCTGGCAAAACTGGTCACGCGCTGACTTTTGTCGAGCGCTAAGCCAACACCTGCTAGCGTGCGTAATCACGCTTATGTATACTAGGGCTATGCCCGAAGAGTCGTCTCCAGCCCCAAAAAATCTGCCGCAACCAACTTCTGAACCAACGCTTCCTACCACATCCGCACCAATGCCCACTCATACGAGCAACACGCCGCATGCTCCAATATATATTGCGGTTGTCGTCGTTGTATTGTTACTCAGTATTGCTACACTCGCCTGGCGCAGTGGCTGGAAGACAGCCCCGTATAAGTCGACAGTAGCCACTACCGACTCCACAACCAAAAAGACGCAGCCCAAAACGCCAACAGCTCAGGGCACCCAACTCGACACCACCAAAAACTATGGCAACAAGTACGCAAATGGCGTGTTGCCCGTAGGTGACGGCAGATATAGTACCTACACTGCTATGACGGGCTATATTTATGCCTGCGCTCAGTATGCTCACAACCTTCAATCCGATACCGGCGGGGCCGGCGTACGAGGCCCGTGGTTTACTAGCAACACCGAGTACGACAGCACCAAAAAGGCTCATGTACTCGGCAATGTGACGTGGCAAGCTCAGTTTACCAATAGCGTGAGTGGCAACACTCGCACGATTGTTACCAACGATTTGCCCACACATGCTACCGGCGTTTTCCCCATCGGACGCGCCGATCCGGCATACGCGTACGACCGCAATCCAAACAGCATTAAAGGCCAAACACTCACCTATGCCTTAAACGCTAGCCCAACCTATGGCGCCCCACAATGCATGGGCGGCCAGTCGGGCGTATTGCTTACCGGTGTTGCGCTGTTCAACGGCTTTGATGCTGGCGCCCGCGATGCTGGCGCCTGGGAAGTGCAGGACAGCTGCAGCGGCCACCCCGAAAAAGAAGGCGAGTACCACTACCACACTCTCAGCAGCTGCATTAGAGATGTCAGCGTACATACGGTAATTGGCTACGCGCTGGACGGATTTCCAATCACCGGCCCAAACGTCAGCGCCAATAATATACTCACCACCAGCGATCTCGACGTTTGCCACGGCCTCACCAGCCAGATTACCGTCGACGGCAAAACTGTTACGATGTACCACTACGTTATGACGCAAGACTACCCATACTCGGTTAGCTGCTTCCGCGGTACTGCCATCCAGCCGCCCGGCCCCAGCTAAACATGAGATTATTTTACCCGTCACAAAATGCTATAGTATAAGCAAGATGGGTAAGCGAGCGAGGATTGGGGTTGTAGCGACGCCAGTCAGGACGGACTATAAACTTGTTTAAAACATATTATCATCTGGTTAAACCCGGAATCATCTACGGCAACATTTTGTTCGCAGTTGGCGGCTTTATGTTGGCGGCCAAGGGGCACGTTAGTTGGGCACTGTTGCTATACACACTGTTGGGCACTTCACTGGTGATTGCCTCGGCCTGCGTATTCAACAACTACACCGATCGCGGCATCGACAAAAAGATGAAGCGCACCGCACGCCGCGCATTAGTAGAAGGCCGAGTGTCGGCCCGCAAAGCGTTAACCTTTGCAAGTGTACTGGGTGTGGTGGGCTTTAGCATACTCATACTCCACGTTAATGGGCTAACGGCGCTGGTTGGAGCAGTAGGTTTTATCGATTATGTTATCCTCTACGGCTTTAGCAAACGGCGTACAGTATACGGCACGTTAGTGGGCACGATCTCTGGCGCTACGCCACCGCTGGCTGGGTACACCGCCGTTACCGGGCATATCGATGCTGGCGCCATACTGGTCTTCTTGATTATCGCTTTCTGGCAGATGCCTCACTTTTTTGCTATCGCTCTATATCGCAAGAAAGATTACGCAGCTGCCGATATCCCCGTCTGGCCGGTAAAGCGTGGCGATAGATCTACCAAGGTTCAAATGATATGGTACACCGCACTGTTCACTGCAGCGTGCTGCTCATTAACGGTATTTGGCTATACAGGCATAACATTTTTAGTGGTCATGCTGGGGGCAGGGCTGTACTGGCTTTGGCGCTGCATACAAGGTTTCGGCGCACCCGATACTGCCTTGTGGGCGCGAAAGATGTTCTTTTTTTCACTGATAATAACCATTTTACTGACCGTAATGCTGGTAGTCGGGCCACTCCTGCCGTAAAATAGAGATATGATTGTTTTAATACACGTGAGTATTGCCCTTATCAGCGTCGTTTGGGCTACGATAACCTGGATTAGACCGTCCCGCGCAGGGCTTCGCGCTTCGTGGTCACTCGTTACACTTACGCTGGCAAGCGGCACGTATTTAGTAGTGAGCACCCACTCAGCGCTCGCCCCAGCTTGTCTGAGCGGCCTAACATACACCAGTTTGATTTCACTCGGCCTCGTTCACGCCAAACACCGTTTAGCAAAGGTAGAAGTACACACCAGTGACTAAGCTAAGGTTACCTTAACCAGTAGAGCCATGCCTGCCAGCCCACCCCCGACAATGCCACCAGACGAAAACTCCTTGCTAGAAGTGTTCAAGATGGCAGGTAAGGGCCAGAAGCTGTGGCGGGCGATCGTTGACACGCCGTTTGCCGACCCACTGGCCGCTACCAATTTGGGCCTTGGGATAGTCGTACTACTGCTGGCCGACGCCAAAATCAAACTATTGCGCCGCGTAGCACTCTCCAACACTCCTTCGGCTGACGGCGCCTTGCGCCTATCGGCTAAGCCGTTCCACGAGATTTCTATCCCGCTCGACTACAAACAAAACCTTATTATCCAGGCCATTACAACTGGCGAGCCGCAACAAACTGCCGATTGGCAGCACTTATTTGCCCCCGATTTAAGCCCGCGAGAAGCTCGGCTCAACCAAGCCGGGGCGGGAGTTGAATGTAGCGCGATTTATCCTTTTAAAGGCAGAAAGCGAGCCGGAGCTCTAATATTCAGCTTTTACGAACCCCCGGAGGGCATCACACCCACCCACCGAGTATTTATGCAGACTTACACCGATGCTGTAGGCCAATGTCTTAACGGCTAGCAAACTCCGCAAGCAGCTGCTCGCCGTACGGCTCGAGTCGGGCGCTCGTGCAACGACCGTCGGTGAATGACATAACATGGTCTATGCGCATACCGGCGTCGGATTGTCGCACCACAAAACCGTTCATTTGGCTCCAGTCTTCCATAATGCGTAGCGTAGCGTCTCCGTTGATTTCGGCTGGCTCTAAGAGGCTAACGATGCCTTGCGGTCGCAAGCAACGTAAGGCGTTTTGCAGTTTAGCCTCACGTTCATTATGGCCGCCCTGCAAGTAGGAAAACGAAAAGTTGACCATATCAACCGGCCCAATCCGGCCTATTAAGTCATCCACCTCTTCTTGCTCAGCAAAATTCTGGCGTACAAAGCCTACTGCACCGCCAGCAGCAGCACGGACGATCTGATCTTCTTTAGCTAATTTGCCCGAGGCGACTTCTTCGGGCTGAGCGCAAGAGCGTATCCAAAGCTGGTGAGGCAGCTGTCCTGGATCGTCAATGTCAATGCCGATCCAATGACCGGGCGTATGCACAGAACCTACGAGTCGATTAAAAGCTACCGTTGGGCCATCTAGTTTGCCGTTGTTGTCTGGTGAGAGTATCGTTACGCGGCCAAAAGGAAATTGTTCTGGTAGGGCGGAACGGATATTGCCGCTGTTATTGCCGCAGCCCACATCGATGCCCGTAGGACGCTCGCCAACAACCCCAACATGCGAAATTTCTACGAACCTACGGAACACCGCGCGCTGCGATATTGAGGTACTCAAGTGACGAGCGACCAAATTATCGTAAAAACTGCCGCGTTGTTCCTCTGTCAGCGCGAGCGCCCCTCTTCCCCTAAGGGCTCGGCTAGCGACTCCTCGAGGGTACCCATGCTCTGTATAGGCCTGGTAATATTCCTCACCATGTGCCGCCAAGAATGCCGCCTGCAGGGACGATATCATGATCCGCAAATTGTATGGGGGCGTCATGTCGCACTTAGCCCGATAGAAATCAGCCATAGCGAGCTTAGCCATAGTGGTGGGCCGACTATTCCAGTGCTCAGCCAGCCCAGTTGCCATGTCTGCGCTAATTGGCCTCCTGGGATTAACCGCAAGCTTAGCAAGTTGCCGTCCGAGCCGAGACCGCCACTGTTCATAAGTTGGCGTCTTTTCTCGTCCCCCCGGCTGCATCCTCTAACTATACTGTGCGTTATATAAAAAGGCTATATTTGACCAAAGCGGTCCTTTAGCCCTTTAATAAGGGTATGTCACAGGCGACCACCAGCAACACACTACGCGTCAGGCGACTGTGGGGTGTGCTACGCAGAGTTCTAGGCGCCATAGGACGCGCCTACCACTCACTCTATTTTCCGCCGGCAGTGATCTGTGTGGTGATCCTTCTTATTACCATGGTTGGCTGGGTAGCAACTCGCCACAGCCGGGAGCACGATCTGCTGGCCTCCGAGAATTCTAAAATCGCTAACATCCAACACTTTGCCCAGAGTCAGTTGAATGCATATGAAGAGATTTTAATTGGCGGCGTTGGCTTGCTGCATAGCACCGGCTCAATCACCCAGACCACCTGGGCACAGTACTTGTCGGCGTTTGATCTGGCCCAAAATTACCCGAGTGCCTTAGGAGTAGGCTATGGCCAGGTAGTGTCGTCCGACGAGCTGCCAGACATCGAAGCCATGATGACAGCCCAAGGTGTTGATAACTTTACGTTGCAGCCAGCCACGCCGCCGCGTGACGTATATGCCTTGACGCTCTACAGCTCATCCGACAATCGCATGCCCGGCTTTGACCTCTACGCCGACGGCCCGCGCGGCCAAGCGGCCAAAGCGGCCCGCGACACAGGTAGCCCCACCATTTCGGAACCACTCACACTTAAAAGCACCACTCTTAGCAGTAACGACCGCGGCGGCTTCCTGCTATTCGTGCCATACTACGCCCCCGACCAAGGTCTGACAACAATCGCCGACCGTCAAGCCACCATTCGCGGCTACGTGTATGTCGGGTTTCACACCAGCGCCTTCTTTAAAGGCATCATCGCAGACAGTGATGCGCAAAAACAAGCAGTAAGCATCAGCGACGGCTCGGCTCTCCTATATAAAACGCCGGCCTTTGATTCGATTGGCACCCACCACGGCATTATCCGTGTCACGCAGCCGGTCACTATCTACGGCCGCACCTGGACATTTACGTATGAGTTTGCCCGCACGGCGCTCCTCAGCCAAGTACAGCTCAACCGTCCGACCTCAGTGCTGGTTTTTGGCGCTTTTATGAGCGTCGTCGTGCCGTTGATTATCTTGCTCCTACTACGTGCGCGGGCAGGGGAACTGCAAATCCAAAAAGAGCACGACCTCGAACTTGCTAAAGACGAGCTGCTGTCGCTTGCATCGCATCAGCTGCGTACGCCGGCCACCGGAGTCAAGCAGTACCTAGGTATGGTACTCCAAGGCTTTGTGGGTAAAATCCCCATTAACCAAAGAGAAATTCTAGAAAAAGCCTACGCCAGCAACGACCGCCAATTGCAAGTGATTAACGAAATCCTGCACCTAGCCAAGATTGATGCCGGCCGGATAGTGCTGGCCCGCAGAAAAACCAATATAGTCGAGCTTGTTAGCGATGTGGTTCAAGAACAACGTCCCGATATCGTACAGGCCAAACATACGCTCATTAAAAAAATGCCAAAACAAGCAATCAACCTAGCCATCGACGCACACATGGTGCGCATGGCCATCGAAAACTTATTAAGCAACGCCATCAAGTATACGCCGCGCAATGGCACTATTGCGGTTACCATTCGCCAAACGCGCCACGCCGTAACAATAAGTATCGACGACAACGGCGTAGGTATCGCCGAGGAAGACTTTAATAAGTTATTTAAGCAATTCTCGCGGCTGCCGAACGAAATGAGTCAACAGGTTGGCGGCACCGGTGTCGGGCTGTATCTTGCCAAACACTTGATAGAACTGCATGGAGGCACAGTAAAGGTTACTTCCAGACTGCACGAAGGCGCCATCTTTACCGTGACATTGCCAAAAAAGCAAGGCGATTATTAGATTTTTCACTGTTATTAAGGGTATTCACGCTATAATGAGTGTCACTAGTGTTAGGAAGTAAGATGAAACGCATACATAAACAGCCAATCCTCATCGTCGAAGACGAACGGGCGCTAAACGAAGCGTACCAAATGATTTTACGTACCTCGGGCTTTCAAGTTGCCGTTGCCTACGATGGGCAAGAAGCGCTTGAGGTGGCTGCCGAGGTAGAGCCATCGCTTATTTTACTCGACCTACGTATGCCGCGGATGGACGGCATCGGCTTTTTAAAGGAATATCATCTTAAAAAAGAGCACCCCAAGGTTAAAGTTATCGTATTTAGCAATTACGACATGCAAAAAGAAATCGACGAAGCCTACAGCCTTGGCGCCGAACGGTATATCCTCAAGGCCTGGGCTTCCCCAAAAGAGCTTGTGCAAGTTGTACAGAACGCTCTTAACGAAAAATAACGCCTAGTTTATAGCAAGATTCTGGAAACTGTCCTCGCCCAGCAGGCGCTCCAGCTTTTGCTTGTCGAGTGTGTATGTGTGCACGCTGTATTTGAGCACTTTTTGCTGGCGCAGCTTGCTCAGTTCGGTCGTCGTGGTCTCACGCGTTAGGCCAACCAGGCTCGCAATCACCGTATGTGTTAATGACAGATCAATAATGTACGTACCCGGCTTGACCTCACGGCCATACCTGAACATCAAGTAATAAAGGGTGAACATTAGCTTTTCGCGGGCGCGCGATTGCTCCAAGGCAGTCACACGCACCAACATGCCCACGTAGCTCGTCGCGTAATAGGCCATAACCATTTTGGTAAAGGTCGGGTTGCCAGTAATTAACTGCATGAGCTCTTCACGCGACACGGCCAGTACTTCGCAATCGGTATGTGCTTCGTAGTAGTACAGTGTGGTTGATGCCTGGCCAAACAACCATGAGGTCGGCAGGATGTCATGCTGCGTATGAAACGCCACCACCTGTTCTTCGCCAGAAGTATTAATGCTGTATACCTTGAGGGCGCCGCTAAGCACGACATAGGCCACACGTGGTGCCTCGCCCTGATAGAGCAAAATAGAATGTCTCTTAAAAAACTTCTTGCTCGCTATCGGTGTGAGTTGGGCGATGAATTCTTCCATAACAGTATCGGCAGGCGTTGCCACCCCTTTTGTCATTCCATTGTATCATTTCTGTTTACTCTACATAGTGTAGGAATTATTACAGGCCTTGGGTGCCATTGCTTACAGCGCTGCTCGCCAGAAGACAGTAGTATGTAAAGTAACCTGTCATGGAGGAGGGGATTATGAAACAGAGGTTATTAAGTGAGCACGAGTTAGATGCCCGCATCCACAACTTTTTAGGCAAAAAATTTGCTAAATTCCCAGAACTCGACCGTGAGCCGAATACGCAGCGCGTATACCGCCGGACACAACTAACGTTCGCAAAATAAAAGGAGAAAAGTTTAATGTCAAAAACGCAGCATGCCAGGCGACTGCTTAGACTAACGCCCTATACTCGCCAAAAGGTATATTGGTTGGCCGACTACGATGATGGCGGCGCACCCAATTAGCTAGACGTCACGCGACGCGTGTGCCGTGGTCGTCTTCATGGGGATGTTCATCTTCTTGACGAATGCCGGCTGCGGCATTGGTCCCGTCTTGGTAGGCCTCAGTTTCGTCGACATCGCTGTCGGTATTAGGGTGCGTGGCATCTTGGGGCTGTGCACCTGGCACGTCCGTGGGCGCTGAGAATGGCGGCTGTCCGTCGTCGCTCGGAATGCTCATACTTTTATCTTCGCTATTCAGTTTGTCGTCATCGGGCATAAACACCCTCCTTACATTATTTTCTGTATGTAACCACAGCATTCGCCGCTCGGCTGTAACTTATTGTACTTCTTTTGGAGTGTGCCATGCCTATTGATATGAGATATACCAGGGCTGCGGCGTAATCTGCATCGTTTGAGTAGGGTCTAAAATAGGTGCGTCTTTAAAGTAGAAGTTCTTCCAGCCAAAGGTAACACTGGCCGGCGCAGCGGCGATGATGGCCGCCCAGGTATCTTGCTTGGCGGCCTGAGCACCTTGGCCGTCCATCTGGACGATGTAACTGAGTTCTGGATGGGAGACATCGAGATTCTGACGATTGGTAATCATATCGAGCCTAAATTGATGCAACACGAACAATTTTTGCGGCAGGCGGTTGGCGTGCACCACGCCTGCGAGCCAGGCAACTACCTGGTTGGCTTCGGTGATGTCAACGCTGCCTATTTGCGCGAGCGGCACTTGGTTTGGCTTAAGCCGCCACTCCGGGTCGAGCGCCAAGCCAACATTCGGCTCGCGCAGTAAAGGCTCATATAGTTTAGCCTGCGTTAAAAAATCGGTGCGGCCAGGTTGCAAGTCGAGCAACACGTAGACTCCCTGGGCCCTGGCTTGCTCGACCCAAGGGATAAGTGTAGAGATAGGCGTCTCGCGTGAATAGTCGTTATTGTCGGTAGGTTCTGCAGCTGCGACTGTAGCGATAATCTCGAATGTCGGATACACCGCTACGCTCGATAGCGGTTGGTATTGTAAAGCAAGCTGCTTAACGCGCGCAATGGCGTCCGGCAAGGGCTGACCTCCTAGCGCGCCGAGCACTGGGCTGTCTGGCGCGCCATATAACGCTACGAAGCGGTACGTACCGGTGAGCGTTCGGCCTCCGGCAGGAAAAGTAAACGGCTTAGGTTGCGCTTCGTGACGTTCAGCACGGCGGAAAGTGCGTACCGCCACGCTAACGTGCTGAGCCGGGCTCCCCGTGGCAGCTTGGTAAAGGCCGCCCGCCACCAACAATACCGCTATCATGCCCACCAAAACCGGGCTCGTAAACCTCCGCGCCACGTATGTCCCTCCAGGTAATCTTAAGTATATCATTTCCCTGGTGCTTTTTGGGCCGGGGCGTGCTATAATGGGCTTGCTAGAAAAACTGCTGCAGACAGTTCTAGAAATTAGTAATCAGTACTTGAGGAGCAGCTAACTGGACTCTGAAGATCCCAGCTTACCTCGGTGCAAAGAAAGAGGATAAGCTACATAATGGCTACCAAACTTTTTGTCGGTTCGCTGAGTTACAGCGTAAACGACGACCAACTACGTGACGCCTTTGCACAGGCCGGCACCGTAGTATCTGCCAAAGTGATCATGGACCGGGAAACCGGCAGATCTAAGGGCTTCGGCTTTGTCGAAATGGGCAGCGACGAAGAAGCTCAAAACGCCATCAAGATGCTTGAAGGCAAGGAGCTGGAAGGACGTGCTATCGCTGTTAGCGAAGCTCGCCCACAAGAAAACCGTGAGCGCCGCCCATTTAGTGGCGGTGGCGACCGTGGTGGAAGCCGCGGCGGTTTTGGTGGCGGCGGCAACCGCTACTAAGCGGAAAAGCCCCACTGCAAAACACCCCTCAACCGAGGGGTGTTTTATTATGCCACTGACAAAACTTTAAGCAAACTCGCAGGCTAGCACCCTACAATGCCAACTAACATAACCGAAAGGACCGTTAGTAACATGAACGTATTTAGCCGAGGCGTGCGCAACGCCTTTCGTAATAGCATACGCACTCCCGCGATTGTGGGCATGCTCGGCCTCAGCATAGGGCTGAGTTTAGCGATGCTCCTAGCTCACCAGGCCATTGGGCAAAAGATTGCTGGTGTTCAAAAAAATATTGGTAATACCATTACAGTGGCACCAGCTGGCATCCGTGGCTTCCAGGGCGGCGGTACACCGCTCACCACGAGCGACATCACTAAGATTCAGTCGGCAGCGCATGTGACCAGTGTGGACACTACCTTAAGTGACCGGCTCAACAGCTCCAACACCAACCTGCTGTCATCGATAACGCCTGGCGTCTTTGGCAAACGGCAGCTACGCATCGAAAATGATACCGGCGGTGCTCAGAACTTTGGCGGCACCACAGACGGCACGGCGCCCGACTTTAGCACCTTTAAACTGCCCGTGGCGGCTACCGGAGCCAGCAACCCGCTCACGGCGGTTACCTCTACGAATGGTGGCAGTCTAACGATTACGAGCGGCAAAAACTTTGACGGCAACAAAGACGCCAATGTAGCGCTGGCGGGCACATCGCTAGCCGCTAAGAATAGCCTCACCGCTGGTTCAACATTCACTGCCTACGGCGTAACATTTACCGTAGCCGGCATCTTCGACGCCGGAAGCACCTTTGGCAACGATCAACTGATTATGCCGCTTCCCACTGTACAACGCTTAAGCAACCAGGCGGGCGACATCACAGCCGCAACAGTGTACATCGACAACGCAGCAAACCTGGACAGCACTACTACGGCCATCAAGAATGCACTAGGCAATAGCGCCGATGTTACAAACGACGCCGACAGCGCTAAGGCTACACTGAGCTCTTTGCAAAATATCCAGAACGTCTCACTGTTTAGTCTGATTGGCGCGGCCGTTACTGCGGCGGTAATTATCTTGCTGACTATGATCATGATCGTGCGCGAGCGCCGCCGCGAAATCGGCGTACTCAAGGCTATTGGTGGCTCTAATGTCAAAGTTATGGCGCAATTTGTGGTGGAATCAGTTACGCTCACGGCGCTAGCAGCCATCATTGGCATCCTGATCGGCGCTGTGGCCGCCACGCCGGTCACCAAACTACTTGCGAACAACTCCGACTCGTCGCCGGAGACGGCCCAAGCGGTAGGCGGCGGGCCCGACTTTGGGCCCAATCTTAAAGTTAGCGACGCCCGAGGCGGCGGTTTTGCGGGCGGATTCCGCACCCGATTCGAGGAGAGTTCAGTCGCCCAAGGTGTGCGCAACCTGCGCGCCAATGTGAATGGCAGCATCTTTATCTACGGGCTTGGTGGCGCGCTGCTGATCGCAATTGTAGGCAGTACAGCTGCCGCCGGATTGATCGCCAAAGTACGCCCAGGCGAAGTAATGAGAGCAGAGTAGGAGACTCATATGTTACAAGTCAAAAACATTACCCGCACGTTTAAAAGCGGCGCTGGCGACGTAACGGCCGTTAGTGACATCAGTTTTGAAGTGCCGGAAGGCAAGTTTGCCTCGGTAGTCGGACGCAGCGGCAGCGGCAAATCCACACTACTCAGTCTGCTCGGCGCACTCGACAAACCCAGCGCCGGAGAGATTGTGGTAGGCGGTAAATCGCTAAAAGGTTTGAGTGACCACGCACTCATCAAGTACCGCTGCGCCACCATCGGTTTTGTATTCCAAAACTACAATCTTATCCCCAACCTCACCGCGGTCGAGAATGTTATGTTGCCCATGGAGTTCAACGGACTCAGCGCGCATGGGCGCAAGACACGCGCACAGCAGCTACTAGATCAAGTGGGGCTTGAAGGAGACAAGCAAAATCGCAAGCCAGGACGACTCAGTGGCGGCGAACAGCAACGCGTGGCGATTGCCCGAGCGCTCGCCAACAAGCCCAAGCTCATATTAGCTGACGAGCCCACCGGCAACCTTGATGAACAAACGGGCAAAATGATCTTTGACCTCTTGCATTCACTCAGCCGCACTGAGCACACCACGATTATCGCCGTTACGCATGACTTAAGTATTGCCGGACGCACCGACATGACCTTCCGTCTGCAAGACGGCAAACTCGTTAAAAAATAGTCTAGCTTTTGTGCTCGTGGTGGTCGGTGTGGTGAGCAGCTTCGGCGTGCACTGTTTTGCCCATAAAGTACTCACGAACCTGAAATAACAGATAGCCGCCAATGGCAAAACTAATAACCGCGCCAAACAATTGACCAATGCCGCCGCCCACGTTCGAGAACATGCGGATTACACCGTACGCAGCATTTAGCAGCAAGCTGTAGTACAGCCAGTTCCAACCAGCTTTTTGCTTATTTTTGAGGCCAGAAACAGCCAACAGTAGGATGACCGCGTCGACCAGTAGCGACAAGAGGGCGAGGTAATACACCATGCCCAGGTGCTGCGTGCCCGAAACCGGCGCTAAGCCGTTGGCCTGCAAATAGCCATTCGTGTAGTCCAAAAGCTGGTTAACGCCATGGCCCAAGTGCCACAGTACCCACACTGCCCACAGTTGTACAACGCCGAAGACTAAGGAGATCCACCACAGCGCGCCAGCTAGCCCTTTACGCCCATTGGGAGGCAGCTGAAAGGGAGCTTTTTTGACGAATACGTCGTTAAGTTGAACTTCGAGTTTCTGTAGGGCACTCATAACATTTCTCCAGTTAAATATGCTCTAAGCATAATGCCGCACGTGACAGTAAGCAAGGCCAACCGCACACCGTAGGAGTGCAGAGGGGCTACACGACCGACGGAAACACTGTATGTGGAAGCTGCGGTGTAGACAGCAGCATCACCGTGGTTGGACTGCCAGCGTCAAATGCCACGCCGTCGTGCAGTACGCTATGGTTAGGCAAATTTGCGTATGCCTCGAATACAGTACTTCTCCCTCGTGCGCCTGCAACTCTTAGCAGTAAACACAATGCCGCATCTGGATCGATTTCGCGCGCGGCAGCACGAATTGCCTCGCGCCGCGCCTGGCGCTGTTCTGGCAAGACCGCTCCCACCAGATGTTCGGGAATTACTGCGGAAGTTATAGAAGGAACTAAAGCGATCCAGCGGGAAGGCCCGAGCGTAACACCCATGATTGTGGAATCCAGGCAGTCGCCGGCCACAAGCGCATCAATATGCATGCCCACATAGGCAGCAATCGCGGGATTAACAGCAGCAGCCCGGGCATGTGGCGGGGTTGTAGAGATACTTATATCTTGCTTGTGTAGAACTTTTGTACCGACTGCTTGGCGGCTGGCGGCAACCGCATCCAATTCGAGTGCAAACTTACCCATATCGCGCGACACATGCACTAGCCGCAGCGCCCCTTCGGTTTCAAGAGGAACAGCAATCGCTTCTAGCTCCTTAAGCGTCGGCTCACGCAGGCGGTCGATGTCCGGAATGACAACCCCCTCTGGCTGGTAGCCATTGGCGGCCAACTCTTCTGCGTCACTAATAACACGGATTGGCGCTACGCGGAGGCGGGCAGCCAAAGCATTTTGGTTTTTACAGGCAATAGGAAAACGTAGTAGTTCGCTCATTGCTCTAGACTATCACCACCGACAGCTAGAACCAATACGTCGTCTCAAAAATTTTTACGGATATGGCTAAAGCTATAATCCCAGTTGGCGTCGGACTTCTTGTGCGGATTAAAGATATTCTCCGGGTCAAAGATACGCTTTACCTCACGGAAATAGCCCAGTACTTCTTTGCCGAACTGATCCTCTAGCCACGGACCGCGCACGAGGCCATCGTTATGCTCGCCGCTCAAAGAACCATGGTAGTGCAGCACTAGCTCGTCCACCTCTTTCATCGCCGGTAGTAGCTTGGCCCGCTCCTTGGGGTCTTCGATCTTCATGAGCGGGATAATGTGGAAATTGCCGTCGCCGATATGGCCCTGAATGGTCGCGAACAGTTTGTAGTTTTTGATAATTCGCCTAATCTTTGGCAAAAACTCGGTTAAGTATTCCGGGCTCACCACCAGGTCGTCGATAAACGGCGCGGTGTGCTTGTCTTTCACTTTCTTGCGTAACAAGTTAAAGCTGTGACGACGCATAATCCAAAACTTTTCGCTTCTGCCTTCGGTGGCGTCTTCTTCAAAGCCATTGATTTCGTAGCGGGCGCGCATGTGCTTGAGGTCGCAGTGCAACGCTTTAATCTTCTGGCGCACTTCATCTTCGGTATTGCCATTAAACTCCACCATTAGCACCATTTTGGGAATGCCGCGCAACAGCTGGCCAGCGTCTGGTATCAAGCTAAATATCAATTTAAGGAATTTGAGCAGGCCGAGCATTTTGAGGAAGTACGGCATAAATTTAATGCTGAGTAGTAGCGTGCTGTCGTCAAAACTCTCGAACGTGGCCGGATGCGACTCGAGCACTTTGGGGATAAGTTCTCCCAGTGAGTCGAGGTCGCGCATAAAAAGTACCAGAAGGCCGGAGTGCGCCCGGCGCGGCACCAATTTAAACTTGATGTCGGTGGTAAAACCGAGCGTGCCTTGACAGCCCACAATCAGTTTCTGCATGTTGAAGACGCCGGTGTCGCGGTCCCACACATCCCACAAGTTGTAACCCATTGAATTCTTGCTGACTTTGGGCTTGGCAGCTTTGATTTTGTCGTAGTGCTTTTCGCACAGCTCGAATACTTGCTTGTACAGCCGTCCTTCAAAATCTTTTTGGCCCATTTTCTTGACCAGCTCGAGACGGTTGAGGGGTTTGACGGTGTACTCGTTGCCGTCGGCAAATACTACTTTGAGCTCTGTTACATAATCTTCGGTTTTGTGGAACTCCAACGACTTTTCGCCCCCAGAGTTGTTATTAACCATACCGCCGATGGTGCAGAGGTCGCGGCTGGCAGGGTAAGAGGGCATCAGCGCATTGTGTTTAATCGTCTCGGCGTCAAAATCGCGGAAGTATACGCCGGGTTGGGCGTGGCCCATGTCGCTCGTTACTTTCTCGATTTTGCTAAAATGCTTGGTAAAGTCAACAATTATGCCTTCGTTGAGCGTGCCGCCAGACATATCAGTGCCGGCCGAACGGGCAGTCAGCGATAACCAGTCGTTACCCTTCTTATGTTTGGCAACAAAAGACACGAGCTTTTGCACATCTTTACTGTCTTTAGGCATTACCGCAAATGCCGGTTTGATCTCGAATAAGCTCGCGTCGTGGCTATAGAACTCGCGCGCTTCGTCGCTCATATCGACCTCGCCCGAGAATCCAGCTGCCTGCAGCTGGCTTACAAATTCATCCATGCCTTAAGCTTAAGCGAAATACCCTATAAAACGCAAATTAATATCGGTAAAAACACCTAGTTGTCGAACAGCCAAAAATCAATCTTCTGCTGATTTAACTCACTTATGAAATCGGTGAGTACGGGTGTGTCCAGGGAACTAAAAGGCTGCTTGCCCGACCAATATGACCAATCAGTCTCTTCCGAAGCCTTGCTCTTGTCTTGCGAGAACAGGTTAACCGCCACACGGTAGCCCTGCTTTTGCAATATCAGTGCCTGCTGGTCGATGGTAGATAGGATTTCCTTGCGCTGCTGTGGAGGTACCGTCGCCAGCTGGGTTGGGTCAAGTGCATACTTTTTCGAAAAAGTACCGGTATTGAGCCAGACATTCTTCGTCCCCAGATAATCAGCGGCCTCACCGATCAATGCCGAGTCCAAAAATTCGGCGGCGTTGATAATTGGTCCGGTGCCGCCGGCCGGGGACACCCAAGGGAAGCCCTCAAGCCCGGCATAGGCAATTGAGCCAGGGGTAATGCCTTTAATGTACGGGAGTAGGCTGTCGTATTCACCGCTTTGCCAATTAAAATCAGTGGTTTGATACGTGGCCGAATTGAGCATAATGCTCGCCGGCGCCTTTGGGAAATATTTATGCAACGTGCTGACGTATATATTGACATCTGGCGCAAAAAACTGCGGCTGATTATTGGCCCAGTAGGGCAGGTTAGCCTCTGGAAACGGATTCCAAATACCCATCTGCTGGTCGGTAATGCCTGCCGCCTTGAGACTTTGAAAATACACGTTAAGCCAAATCGTGAATTTGCCGGCCGCAAATTGGCCAAAATCAATATTAACGCCAGTGGTGTAGTCGGTAGGCTCAGCGGTTACAAGCGGCCTGACCCCGTAATGCGCGAACTGCTTGAGCATCGCGGCGTCCTGCTCGGCGGCGTGCAGGGCTGTAGCCTGTGACACGGGCATGCCTACGAATACCATCATGGTACCGGTCACAAATGAATGACAGGCCTGTTGGTAGACCTCTAATTTATGCAGGCCCTGTGCCGAGGCATTACTAAGGCTCAGCGCCGGTTGCGAGCTGCAGTTCGTGGTTGTGACCGTGCTATCGCGGTGGCTTAACGCACCCGCAAAACTTAAGGGTTTCTTGCCGGTCATAAACTGGTAAACCATACCTGCCGAAAACACCATAAAGCCAAAGAAAACGACATTAATAAGTACGATGTGCCTGGGTTTCATACGCCTATATTCCTTCTCGCTGCCATTTTTGCCACTCCAGTGAATCACCGCGCAGGACCATGTGCATGCTGCGCATCAGGGCATGAAACTCTATCCATACCACGATGTAAAATAACGGCCAGGTAAGCGGCCAGAGCGCAATTAAGCGCAGCCGCTCCCGGGTGGTCATGCGAACGCCGAACATCGCCACTACTGTGTACGAAATGCCGATGAACAACATGCTCAGGCTTAGCGACACAAACTCCCCAGAAATTAAACTGTAGGTAATGAGCAGTGTTGCCCCAATGGGTTCCAGTAACAGCTGAATTTCCGAAAACATTGCCAGCGGCAGAATAAACCAAGAGAGTGGCTTGTTGTGACGTTTTTCTAGCGAGAAGAACATGCGGCGATAGTACAAAAAGGTGTCAAAGCGGCCCTTCTTCCAGCGCAGACGTTGATTGATAAGCCCGGCGTACGACGTTGCACCTTCGGTATAACAAATCACGTCTTCGGCATAAAGCGAGCGTAGGCCGTGGAACTTGGTACGCATTGACATCTCAATGTCCTCGGTCTTGTTTTTTTCGTCGAACATGCCAAAATATTCAAACGTTGAGCTGCGGCGGAAGGCTGCGCACGCGCCTCCGTAGATATACTCGGCGCCAATAACGCAGTGCGCCCGCTTAAAGTAAAAGCCAAACAAGTATTCGAGCTGCTGGACGATGCCAACGATGCGGCCATGAGCGTTCGCAACGCGAACTTGACCTACAACCGCAGAAACGGTAGAGTCGCGAAAATATTCGACAAGCTTTGTTATAGCGTCAGGCGCTAATGCCGAGTCGGCGTCTATGGTCAAGATGATAGATCCTTTGCTGTTTTTGATGCCGTAATTAAGGGCAGCGCCCTTGCCACCGTTAGGTCGGTAATAGTGCCGAATAACCCGACCGCGCCGCATACGCTCGAGCTGATGAGCCCGGATAAACATCTTGACCAAACGCTCAGAATTATCGGTCGAGCCGTCGTTAACCACAACCATCTCGATATTTCGATAGTCATTGGCAAGCACCGATTTCAATGTCTTAATAATGCCAACTTCTTCGTTCCAAGCCGGCACGATTACGGTTATAAGCGGAGTGAACGGTGTAATATATCCGGTTTTCTTAACCTCTTTACGCAGCAGCCGACGGCGACGCAGCTGTTCGCGAAGCGGAAAAATGGCAGCTAGATTTAAAAAGATAAAATATTTAACCAGCATTAGGGTGGCCAAAAAGATGGTCGTATTACGGAAAAAAATGAATAAGCTGGCATTAGTCATTATTGCTGCACTCCTTGTACCGACAATAGAGTAGCCTCAACGACAGTATTAACGTGCTGGGCCTGGTCATTGCAGTCGATTACCAACTTGCCCTGGCTGCCGTCGTCGGCCACGATGTATGGAATGTTGTCGGCGTACTGCTTGGCGTTGGCAACCTTGTAGACATAGCGCCAGCCCTTATCAGTGTCCATAAAAATATTCTGGCCGAACTGCGGCAAGTTCTGAGCATTGAGGGTGCGGAAGCCCGCGCGACAATAGAGCAAAGCCATACCAATATTACCGGCGCGCGGCTGGCGCACAATCAGCAGATGCAGTGTGCCGGCTCTAGCCAGCCATGCGTCGCCCTGTTGCAAAGGAGGGACGATATCAAGCCGCAGTGAGCTGGACGGCAGCTTGAGCGTCTGTGGCTTTCCGAAGTTGCCGTAATAACTCGATGGATAATGGGCGGCTGTAGCCAAATCATAGCTCCCCGAGAATGCGGCTAGATTGACCGTATCAAGTGTGTGCACCAACGGTAGCGCCTTGTTATACACCGACTCATACCCAGACAACAACAAAAATGCACTCACCGCAGCGCATGCGCCTAGCACGACGACGCGGGTCGTAACTGAGACGCCACGATGGACCGGACTAGAACGCCTTGCGGTGCGACGTTTTGCAACGCTCTTCACTAGTGCGACCCACTTTCCACTATCACCGTCATCTTTGTCCGAAGGAGTTTGCGAAGTCGCCAATCAATGAATGCAGCTACAATCTTGCAAAAAATGTGCACGATTATAGCCACGCCAAAAAACGCAATGAACAAATACCATAGCACCAAAAACGGACTGGCATTGGGATCCAAAAGCTTCATAGTTACCAAAACTCCCTCAAAAAAACACACACGTTACAGCGCCGCACCAATAGCTGAACTCCGACAATTTACTATAAGATATATGCCAACATTAGGCAATCATATTACATAAAAGGCTTATGCTTAAACTCCTGTTTTAAGAAGTACGCCACAAAGCCTGGTATGATAGGAATTGTGGATATCCAAGACAAAATTAAGCACATCGATCGCTGGCAGCAAAAACGAAGAGCGATCAGTTTTATATACGCACTGTTTAAAAAATACGGCGACGATAGCGGTGGCTATCAGGCGGCGTTGCTTACCTACTACACCTTTTTGTCACTCTTTCCCCTCATGCTAGTACTCGTAACGGTTTTGCACATCTGGTTTAAAAATGACCCGGAGCTGCAACAGCAGGTGAGCACCAGTGTGGCGCATTTTTTTCCAATGCTCGGCAACCAACTGCAGAGTAATGTGCATAGCCTAAAGGGCGCCGGTGTCGGCTTGATCGTTGGTGCCGTTATCACCCTGTACGGCGCGCGCGGCGCGGCGGACGCGTTCCGCTATACCATCGATAACATGTGGCAAATCCCCAAAAATAAGCGTGCTGGGTTTCCGCGCAGTTTGCTGCATAGCGTGGCAATCTTAGGCGCTGCCTTCGGCGGCTTCGCGGCCACACTGGCGGTGTCGATATTCACCAGCGATCTGGGACATGCTACGTGGGTCAAAATTGTTGCGAATGTAGTCGGCTTTGTGACGCTAACCTGTGTACTCGGCTACGCCTTCCGCATTGCCACGCTTCGGCGTTTGCGTTTGCGCTACATGCTACTGGGCGCGGTCACTGCTGCTGCGCTTATGCAGCTACTGCTCAGTTTTGGCAGCATCATTGTGACACACGAGCTGCACAAGCTCGACACCCTCTATGGCACCTTTGCCTTGGTGCTTGGTATGTTGTTTTGGATCTACCTGCTGGCTCAAGTGGTGCTGCTCTCAGCCGAAATCGATACCGTAAGACACTTCGGCCTCTGGCCACGTACACTCAGCGGTAAGCTCCAAACCGACGCCGACCGCACCGCTTACGCTCTCTATGTCCAAACCGACAAATACACCGCCAACGAAACCATTCGCACCAAATTCAAGCGCTAGATATAGAATGGGCTGACCTCCTGTATAATGCTAACCATGAGCACAAACAAGACACATGTAGTTATTGTGGGAGGCGGATTTGGCGGCGTTAAAGCTGCCCTCGAGATATCAAAATTTGAGGATTGCCAGGTAACGCTGGTGAGCGACCACGATGAGTTTCGCTATTATCCAGGGCTGTACCATGCGGCTACTGGCGGCAAGCGCAGCGGGACGCATATTTCGCTCCGACATATCTTTGACGACGCACACGTCAAGTTAGTGAAAGCAACGGCTACTACGCTGGACCGGGCTAAAAAAGAGCTGCGCACCAAAGAAGGGCACACTATCGCCTACGATCAGCTAGTGTTGGCGCTTGGCAATGTCACTAATTACTTTGGCATCCAAGGGTTGCCAGAGTACTCTTACGGCATTAAGACCGGCGACGAAGTAAAACGCTTTAAGCAGCACTTGCACAACCAACTAAGTGCTGACGGCCAGCCCGACCTTAACTACATTGTTGTAGGCGGCGGCCCCACCGGCATCGAGTTGGCTGGCGCATTGCCCGCGTATTTGCACCAACTAATGAAGAACCACGGCGTGCATGATCGGCGCGTGCATGTCACCATCGTAGAGGCAATGCCCCACCTATTGCCGCGCTCGCCCAAGCTTATTTCCCGCGCTGTAGCTAAAAGACTGCAGCAGCTAGGCGTCAAAGTACTATTGGGCCAAGCAGTGCAAGGTGAGACCGCTGACGCGCTGATGGTCAATGGCGAACCGATTAAAAGCCATACCGTAGTATGGACCGCCGGCGTCACCAATAATCCCTTCTTTAAGGTCAATAATTTTAAGCTCACCGATCGCGGCAAGGTAGAGGTAGACGAATACTTGCAGGCCGAGCCAGACATCCTAGTGCTGGGCGACAACGCCAACACACCATTTAGCGGCATGGCGCAGACGGCGCTGCACGATGCCGAGTTTGTCGCCCACAATATCCGCTTGGTGCTCGATGGCCACATGCCCGAAAGCTACACAACCAAGCAACCGGTGAGCGTTATTCCGGCCGGTCCTGGCTGGGCAGCAGTTACCTGGGGCAAACGCAATTTTGTAGGCCGCATTGGCTGGATTTTACGCAGCTTGGCCGACCTCGTCGCCTTCCACAATCTCGAAAGCTGGCCCAAAGCCGGTGAACAGTGGATGCTGAGCATGCAAGACGCCGAAGAAGACTGCCCCACCTGCGCCCACAAATAATTCTTCAGACTATGCCATAATAGGTGGACATGGCAGGGAGTTATACAGAAGCTTTTAAGGCGCTGAATGCAGCGCAGCGGCAGGCCGTCGAAACAGTCGACGGGCCGGTGCTGGTTATCGCCGGGCCGGGCACCGGTAAAACTCAACTGCTGAGCGTGCGCGTTAGCAACATACTCAAACGCGATCCGGGTGTATTGCCCAGCAATATCTTGTGCCTTACCTTTACCGATTCAGCCGCAGCCAATTTGCGTGAACGTTTAATTCAAAAAAATGGCCTCGGCCAAGAGGCCTACCATGTAGCCATCCACACGTTTAACTCGTTCGGCTCGTGGATTATGACCACTTACCCGGAGTACTTCTTCGCCTGGCGGGAAGCCGCCACTGCCGACCAGCTCACCAGCTATCGGATTATTGAATCCATCTTAGACAAGCTGCCCGGCAATCATCCGCTGTCTGCCCAAGGCTTTGACGACGCCTTTTTTGCCATCACCCAAGTACAAAACTTTATTGGTGACTGTAAACGCGCCAACCTGTCACCGAGCGACTCCAAAAAAGTTATCCAGGCTAACCAGCTTAGCTACACACGTTTGGCCACAGTTGTTAATGCACATTGGCCGACCAAAATGACAGACGCCGGCGCGCTGAGCGCGATTAGTGAATGCCTTGCTGCGCTGCACGCTGCCGCCAAACCGACTGAGCCAATTGCCGGGATTGCTAATATTGAGACGCTTTTGTTGCAAGAACTCGACGCCGCAGCGGCTGAGTCGGCAGCCCTGAGCGGCCGCGCCCAAACCAAGCCGTTCACCGCCTGGAAGGGCGACTGGCTGGAGTTAGACGCCGACAAAAAGTGGGTCTTTAAGGCTGCCAAACACTACGACAAATTGCTCGGTGCAGCCGAAGTGTACGCCGAGTACCAAACAAGACTCGAAGCCGGAGGCCTGGTGGACTTTAACGACCAGATCGTGAATGTGTTGGCCGCACTAGAAAAACACGAAGAGCTAAGGCTCAACCTGCAGGAACGCTTTCAATACATCATGATTGACGAGTTCCAAGACACCAACCGCGCCCAGCTACAAATGGCCCACTGGCTCACCGACGCTAGTGTGCACGAAGGCCGACCCAATATTATGGTAGTGGGCGACGACGACCAAGCCATTTACCGCTTCCAGGGAGCCGACATGAGCAACGTAGCGCTGTTTAGGACCTTGCATCGCGAGCCGGCCATTATTAATCTGCAAGAAAACTATCGCTCCAACGAACACGTCCTCAAACATGCGCGCGCCATTAGCACGCAAATTACCTTGAGCCTAGAGAAGCAAACGGGGCTCAGCAAAGAACTCGGCATTAATGTTAAGAGGGAAGGCGCGGGCACGCAACTCCACGAATTCGCTCACGAAACAGAGCACTATGCCTGGATTGCTGCCGAGATAAAACGCAGTGTTGATGCCGGAGCCGCCGGCAAAGACATCGCTGTGCTTGCCCGCAAACGTTCCCAGCTCGACGCACTTGTGCCATACCTACGCGACCAAAAAGTACCTATCGATTACGAGCGGCGCGAAAACGTGCTGGAGCAAGAGCATGTGGTGGCGCTACTGACACTCGCCCGACTAGTAGATGCCTTAGGCAAACAAAAGTTAGAGGTTGCCAATGCGCTGCTACCCGAGGTTTTGAGCCATCCAATGTGGCATATCCCGCCTGCCGACATCTGGCGCGTGGCTAACACTGCGTACAGCGAAAAACGCCTGTGGCTCGACATTATTTTTGAGCAGCAAGACACCGACTTGCGCGTTGTGGCCGACTTTTTATTTAGCTTGAGCCAGCAGGCAACTACATTACCCCTTGAACAAATACTCGATAAACTGCTCGGCGGTTTTACGCAAAGCGCCGACGGCGCGGCGACGCCTGACGGCCTGATTACTTCGCCCTTCAAACAATATTATTTTGGCGACGACCTCTTCAACCAGCAGCCCGCCGCCTACCTCACACTCCTATCGCATATATCGTGCTTGCGCCGCCATTTGCAGGAGCATCAAAAGGGCAGCACCGCCCTACTGCAGCTGGCAAATTTTATCGAATTTGTTGACGCTTACCAGCGCGCCAATTTGGTAATGCTCGACACCAGCGCTCACCGCGAAGATGCTGCCGCCGTGCGGCTCATGACCATCCACAAAGCCAAAGGCCAAGAATTTGATACGGTCTTTATAGTTGGTATGAACAACGGCGCATGGGGCAAGCTGGGCATGAACAACCAGCGTTTTAGCTATCCACCCAACCTGCGCGAAATCAAACCCAGCGACAACGATGACGATGACGCCCTGCGCTTGCTGTTCGTGGCCATGACGCGCGCCCGCCAAAGCCTGCACATATGCTACTTTAAAAAGTCAGAAGATGGTAAGGCGCAACAGTTATTCGCACCGCTCTCGTCGCTCGAGCTGGTGGCCGACACGCCCCAGGCGCCCACAGATGCCCAGGCGCTGGCTAACCAATACGAACAACGCTGGCTGAGCCGCCACGTAGGTGTGGAGGAGGCCGACAAGCACGCGCTTTTGGCCGAACGCCTTGCCAATTACCAGCTCAGTGCTACGCACTTTGGCCACTTTTTGGACGTCACGCGCGGCGGACCACTATACTTTTTAACCGAGGACCTGCTCAAGTTCCCCGTTAGCACTTCACCGCAAGCAGCGTTTGGTTTGGCGGTACACGCCACGCTGCAACACGCCCACGAACAGGTGCAGGGCGGCCAAAAGCCAACGCCCACGGCGCTCATCGCCTATTTCACCGCCAAACTCAGCACTCAAGGCCTCAGCGAACACGACTTTGCACACTACTTACACCAAGGCACTGAGCACCTGCACGCATTCTTCAGGGCCGAACTGTCCAATTTTCACGCAGCCCAAAAAGTAGAAGTCAACTTCGCAGGGCAGGGGGTAGCGCTCGGCGACGCCCGCCTCACCGGCAAACTCGACCTCATGAGCTTTGACCCGGCCGCGCGCACCGTGCTGGTTACCGACTACAAAACCGGTCGCCCGTTTACTAAGTGGGAGTTGCCCGCCAGCAGCGCTGACTACGACCGCGCCAAACTGCACCGCTACCGCCAACAACTCATCTTTTACAAATTACTGGTTGATGGCTCCGCCGACTGGGGGGCCAAAGGCTGGCAGGCCGAAACCGGTATTGTGCAATTTGTAGAGCAGGACAGTTACGGCAGGTTGCACGCCTTGGTGGCAGAATATTCAAAAGAAGAAATCGCGCGCGTTACAGGCCTCATCGCAGCCATCTGGCGCAAAATCCAAGCTCTCGATTTTCCTGATACCA
Source organism: Patescibacteria group bacterium (assembly GCA_035479875.1). GTDB lineage: Bacteria > Patescibacteriota > Saccharimonadia > Saccharimonadales > UBA4665 > PMNU01. The sequence goes on from DATIIH010000012.1 coordinate 137,821, forward strand.
GTAAGGATTACACTCCGGATCTAGCGGGTATTGAACAATTTGAGCAAGACCTCCTAGACGGCAGATAAAAAACCGCCGGCTGCGGGAGCCGACGGTTTTTGTTAAAACGACGTGCCTATTTCTTCTTAGACTTAGCTGGAGCGGCACTCAAAAAACCTGATTCCGGAGCAAAGAGCAGCGCGTACAAGTTAAAGCCAATGATTGCACCCAACACCGGGCCAAGCGCATAAGTGAGCCACACCCACATACGGACGCCAAGAGCTACGGCCGGGTTGAGCAATCCAGCAGAGGCGACCGAGGCAACGGTAATGCCAAGAATAAGTGAGACGCCGACCGTTGCAGCCGCTTTGCCAACCTCTAATTTTTGGTAAACGGCTGCGGCCCAGCCAAGCGAGAACACGAACGTGCCTACGGCCTCGGCAACCATTACGCGGCTATCAAAGTGGCCGGCGTTAGTCCAGGCGGTGTTTACAAAGTAGGTGTACAGTGCGTAGGCGGCGAGTGCGCCAACCAACTGCGCAGCAACGTAGACAACTGCCGGTAGCGTCTTAACTTTGCGGACGCTCCAAAGGCCAATCGTAATGGCCGGATTAAAATGCGCTCCCGACACCGACCCCAGCGCCATGGTGCCAGCAACCAACACTAAACCGGCTGCCGTAGCAATAAAGAAAGGATAGCCGCCCAGTGTTGACCTGCTGACGCTTAGTACAACGGCTGTCAAAATGCCGGTACCCAAAAACTCCGCCACGATCATGGCGACTTTATTTCTTGAAAACATACGAGACCCTCCGTAAGATTACTATCTGATTTCAGCGTATTCCAAAAAGCATAACTTGTAAAGCCCGTTGGAGCCAAAAACACAGCTAAGCGCCGCGTCGTGAAAGTGTAGCCGTTGGTATCTTGGTCGTCTCTACACCTGAATAAAAGATCAGTAGGCGTCCCAGCGTATAGCCTGGTATCCAGAGCCCGAAGGGTCCTCTTGTATTTCGTATTCAACGAAGCGCCTGAGGTCGCTGTGGAGTCCGGCTAAAAGTTCTTCCGTATTTGGCGTATCCAGCATGAGAACGGCTGCAGCCACAGCTAACTCCTTCTGGTTAAGCCCCCACATTTCTCGCATGCGCAGAGCAGCGGCGACCGGAGTAGCAGTATAAATCGAAGTATCAGCCTCTGTGGCCCTGCAAGCATCTAGCGTAACCCCTGGCGCCGTAACGGTTACAAACGATCTGGCTGTTGGCTCAACAGTGATCCTAGAAATATTGCCACCTAGGGCGCGGACGCGTTCAATCGTTTGAGCTTGCGGGGGTGTACCCATCACCTCAAATTCGCCACTTAGACGGCGGGCTGCATCGTGGACATCGTTGAGCCCATCATGTAATTGACCTGGCGAAAGACCAAGGTGTCGGCTAAAGGGGCCCGGCACCCACGACCCTACGCGCCGCATAACGCGCGGGCTTGGCGAATGCATCGCCCACATGCGATCTAGCTCATGAGCAATGCCACGACATAAACCTTCATGAACTATCAGATCATCTTCAGCAATTATCGAGGTATCACCTGCTTCTAGGCGACCCAAGAGGGCATAGCTGGTCACTGCCTTGCCAGACATACCACTCGTCTCTAGCACGGAGCGTACAGTTAGCACACCCTGTCCGGCGGCCACTAGGCGCACGGTATCCATGTGCGGATCTTTGTCTGGGTTCTCGGGGACGCGTCCGTCAACACATTCCGGGCCCTTTTCGCTATTAATAGCAATAAGGCTCGCTGGGTCGGCGATGATGCGCTCGTCGCCAGGCAATAGAAAATTAGGGTTTGGAAGAACAAATTGTTTCATAATCAAAGAATACTATAGCATATATTAATAATAATTCAATACTCTAGAACAGCTAGCCACGGGGGCGGTGGCGGCGCAGTTCGGCGATATGCAGGCGCACCGCGTGGCGGTCTACAAGCGCTTGGGCTTTTTCGATTTCTACCTGAGAGGTGGCCTCGGACTTGAGTTTTTGGGCGCGCTCGAAGGCGACTTTGGCTTCGGCTTCTACGATGTCATCGGGCTTTTCGACTTCATCAACCAAAATGCGCACGTTCTCGCCGTCGATTTCTACTACGCCACCAGCGATTGCGTACTGGTCGCGTGATTTGTCGCTGTCGCCACGCTCTTTACGAATGGTGAGTAGTCCGGGCACGGCCAGCGACACGAGCGGCATGTGCCCGGGGTAGACGGCAATTTCGCCTTCGGCGGTGGGAATAATTACTTCGTACGCGTCATCGTCGTACGTTAGGCCGGTTAAAGAGACTAGTTGCAACTTCATGCGGTTGGCTCCTCAAAGGATGTAGGGGGCAACTGGTCTGTTTGCGGCCCGAGCAAGTAGTCAGGTATATCCGACAGCATAGCTTCCGGTGGGACGACGTCCGCAGGTGGGACGGCGCTGTACAGACCAGGAAAAGCTGCTGCTCGACTCAAAAAGCCTAAGCGCCCGTTTAGATCCTCTGGATCATAGGGTGAAAGTGGTACACCGCTTACAAACTCTCGCATTATTTAACCTCGCTAATGTCGCCTTTAAGGTAAAAGGCCGACTCTGGCTTGTTATCGTGCTTGCCGTCTAGAATTTCGCGGAAACCCTTAATGCTGTCTTTGAGTGATACGTATTTGCCGGGGCTGTTGGTAAAGATCTCGGCCACAAAGAACGGTTGCGTTAAGAAGTTACGGATGCGGCGGGCACGGGCTACGGTCTGCTTGTCTTCGTCACTCAGCTCGTCCATGCCCAAGATGGCGATGATGTCTTGCAGGTCTTTGTAGCGCTGCAAAATGCGTTGTACTTCGCGGGCTACGGCGTAGTGGTCGTCGCCGACAATTTCGGGGTCCATGATGGTAGAGTTGCTGTCCAGCGGGTCAACGGCCGGGTACAAACCAAGGTCGGTGAGCGCGCGGTTAAGCACGATGGTGGAGTCAAGGTGAGCGAAGGTGGTTGCGGGTGCTGGGTCGGTAAGGTCGTCGGCGGGCACGTACACGGCTTGTACCGAAGTAATCGAACCTTCTTTGGTGCTGGTGATGCGCTCTTGCAGGGCACCCATTTCTTGCTGCAGGTTGGGCTGGTAGCCCACAGCGCTTGGCAAACGGCCGAGCAGGGCAGAAACCTCAGAACCGGCCTGGGTAAAGCGGAAGATATTGTCGATAAACAGCAGCACGTCTTTACCTTGATCGCGGAAACCTTCGGCGATAGTTAGGCCGCTCAAGCCCACGCGGAGACGGGCGCCCGGGGGCTCGTTCATCTGGCCGAATACGAGGGCAGTGTTCTTGATAACACCCGACTCTTCCATCTCGCGGTAAAGGTCGTTGCCCTCACGGGTACGCTCACCTACGCCGGCAAACACCGAGTAGCCGCTATGGAATTTGGCGATGTTGTTGATCAGCTCCTGGATAAGCACGGTTTTACCAACCCCGGCGCCGCCAAACAAACCTACCTTACCGCCCTTAACGATGGGACAGATGAGATCGATAACTTTGATGCCGGTTTCGAGGATTTCGATCGAACCAGACTGCTCTTCGAGTGACGGCGGCGCGCGGTGAATGGGAGCGCGCTGCTTAAAGTCGGTGTCCTTCTTGCCGTCAATGGTCTCGCCAATCACGCTAAACATACGGCCCAAGGTTTCGTCGCCAATCGGTACACTAATGGGCGCACCAGTGTCGAGTGCGCTGTCGCCGCGGCGTAAGCCGTCGGTGCTGGCCAAAGCAATGGCGCGCACGACGGTTTCGCTTAGGTGCTGGGCAACCTCAAACAGCAAAGCTTTGCCGTGTAGTGTGGCTTTGAGTGCGTTGTTAATTGCCGGCAGGTGGCCGCGTTCAAATTCGACGTCTACCACCACGCCCACTACCTGCACAATCTTGCCGGTCTTAGTTTTAGTTGTATCTGCTGTTGTCATTATGTGATCTCCGTTCTCGTTATTTCATCGCTTCGGCGCCGCCGGTGATTTCGGCCAATTCCTGAGTGATGGCGGCTTGGCGGGCGTTGTTATATTCCAGGGTCAAATCGTCGATAATATTGTTGGCGTTGTCGGTAGCGTTCTTCATGGCTATCATGCGGATGGCTTGCTCCGACACGATTGATTCGAGCACTGTCTGCAGCACCTGCGCTTCTACCAAACGCACCGTTGTGCGTTCCAGCACTTCTTCCATAGATGGCTCAAACTCTGAGCTCTTGATGGATTCGCTCACTTCTTCTTCGCTAAAGCCGGCCGGTAACAGGCGCTGAACGGTGGTTTGCTGGTTAATAGTGTTAATAAAGTGGGTGTACACGACGTCTACCGCGTCTACTGTGCCATCTTTAAATTGCTTGATGGCCGTGCCGATGGCGGCCTCTAGGTCAGTCAGCGACGGGCTGTCGGGCAGATTAGTGTAGCTACCGACCACTTCGGTGTCTTTAAGTCGGCTTACGAGGCTGGAACCTTTGCGCCCAAACACGATGGTCACGGTGCTCACGCCCGCAGCAGCGTCTTTTTTAAGCTCGTTTAGATAGAGTTTTAAGACGTTGGCGTTGTATGCGCCGGCTAGGCCGCGGTCGCTGGTAACGACTATAAGCAGACGCCGTTTTACGGGCCGCTCGCGGTAAAAGTCAAAGCCCGTAGCGCCGTGCTGTTTTTTTAGGTGAGTCAGCAATTCGCGGGCATATTTACTGTAAGCCTGAGTGGCCTGCACCGCAGCTTGCACACGGCGCAGCTTGCTGGCCGAAACCAATTGCATGGCCTTAGTAACCTGGCGCGTGTTACGCACTGAGCCAATGCGCCGTTTGATTTGTTGCCTACTGGCCATCGCTTACACCCTCCGGTGGTAGTGCTGCGGGTATAACCAAGCGCGTGCCTAGCACATAGACTAAAGCATTGCGTCGAGCGGCCAGGGAAAGAGCGAGCTGATCCTCGGCCAGCATGGAGAGGTCGGCTGGAGCACGATCTTGCAATAGGTCGCCTACATAGGTCATGAAGTCGGCCGCCGGGACAGTATCATCGGCTAATTCACGCGACAGCCCATCTAACAGTGCCTCGTCGACAAGGAGGGCCGCGTCATCTCGGTGCCCTTGCGCGGGCCAGCCAAGACCAGTTTGATCGTCTTCGAGCAGTGTATCGGCAGTAGGCATTGAACTATTGCGAGCCATCAGGCGACGGCCAAGTTGGTCGATAAGAGCATACCGTCGAGCGACATCGTCGCCACGTACAACTTGGCCATCTCGCAGGCGCGTCACTTGCTCTAGCAACACGCGAACTGGCCCTTCAGAAGGAATCATTAAATGCCTAGTCTCCTGTGCGGCGTAGCGGTCCCAGGCGAGTGCACGAGTAAGCTGAGGGTCATCATAGTCGGCGGTTACCTGCAGGTCGGCCCGTGGGGGCCAAGCCATATCTGGCGCGCCTTCATACGATGGGTGACCTCCTGTCATACTACCCCTTGGTTTCCTGTTTGTTGGACAGTGCCACGGCGTAACCCTTAGCAACTTTTTCGGTGGCCATCACAATCGCTTTTTCGGCTGCTTCGTCGGGCTTATCGCCCTTATTAAGCGTAGTCATAAGTTCCTTGTGTTTGTCGGCCATAACGGTGAGTAGCTCGGCTTGCGCGTCTTTAATTTTAGGCACGGGCACGGTGTCGAAAGCGCCTTTAGTGGCGGCCAGCAGGCTCACCACTTGTTCGGCGACGCTCAACGGCTGGTACTGCTTTTGTTTGAGCAGTTCGGTCAGACGTTGGCCGCGCTCGATAGATTGTTTGGTTTCGTCGTCGAGGTCGCTACTAAACTGAGCAAAACTGGCCAGTTCGCGGAACTGAGCGAGGGACAGCTTAAGGCCACCACCCACGCTCTTAACACCCTTAGTTTGGGCGGCACCACCTACGCGGGATACACTCAAACCAACCGAGATTGCCGGGCGGATACCCTGGTAAAACAGGCTCGTTTCCAAGAAAATCTGGCCGTCGGTAATCGAGATAACGTTCGTCGGGATGTAAGCAGAGATATCGCCGGCCTGGGTCTCGATAATCGGCAAAGCCGTGAGGCTACCGGCACCGAGTTCGTCGTTCAACTTAGCTGCACGCTCCAAAAGACGAGAGTGCAGATAAAAGACGTCGCCCGGGTAGGCTTCGCGGCCCGGTGGGCGGCGAAGGAGCAAGCTCATTTGGCGGTAAGCAACAGCGTGCTTAGTGAGGTCGTCGTGGATGATCAGGGCGTGGCCCTTGTTGTCGCGGAAATATTCGCCCATAGCTGTACCGGCATAAGGTGCAAGGTAGAGCAGTGGTGCGGGGTCGGCTGGGCTGGTAGCAACAATGATTGTTTGCTTCATCACGCCTTCACGCTTCAAACGCTCTACCAAAGCGGCAACTTTGGACGATTTTTGACCAATAGCTACGTAGACGTTAATAACGCCGGTCTTTTGCTTGGCCTGGTTGATCATAGTGTCAATGGTGATGGCCGTTTTGCCAGTCTGGCGGTCGCCAATAATCAGCTCGCGCTGACCGCGACCGATAGGAATTAGGGCGTCGATGGCCATAATGCCAGTCATTAGCGGTTCGTGCACGCTCTTACGGGCAATAACACCCGGTGCGGGTCGCTCAATCGGGCTGGTTTGCTTGGCCTTAATCGGTCCTTGGCCATCGAGTGGGCGGCCGAGCGGGTCTACTACGCGGCCCAACAGCTCTTCGCCAACGGGCACGCTCAAAAGCTCGCCCTTTAGGCGAACCTTGGCGCCAGCGCCTACGAGCGTTTCGTCGCCCAACAGCACTGCACCAACCTCGTCTTCGTTGAGGTTGAGGGCAAATGCTTCTACGGCCTCACCGCCGCGGCCTTCAATAATAACGACTTCGTTAAAACCTACCGACTGCAGGCCATAAATCCAGGCCACGCCGTCACCCACGCGGGTAACAACACCGACCTCTTCGAGTCCGTGCTCGTCTTGCAACTGGGCAATAGCTGCTTGCAGCTCGCCCGATAATTCTTGGACCGAAATTTTATCCATATTCCTAGGCTCCTTCTCTCGCCAGCAGGGTTAGTTTTCGACGTACTGATGCGTCCCATTCACGGCCGGGTAGATTGACTACCACGCCGCCCAGTAAGGACTTATCCTCGCGCAGTTCCAGCTCAACTTCTTTAGCACCAGTAAGGTGCTTAAGGCCACTGCGCAGTGCTTCGAGCTCTTTAGTACCCGGCTTAAACGCCGTGGTGACCCCGGCCGTTGCATGGCCGGTGGCCGCCTGTAGTTCGGCGGCAATGTCGAGTACTAAACGCTCGGCCTGGTTAACCATGCGGTGCTCTACCAAATAAGCGGCTACTTGCTTGGCAAGGCGCCCCACGGGTTTGCCGGCCAGCAGTTCGCGGGTGACGGTTTGAGCTAGAATGCGGCGGGATATCTTTTGCATCTCTAAGACTTAGCCTTGCTTTCTGCGGTCTTGAGTGCGGCTTGTACTAGGCCAGCGTCTTTAGTGCTGTCTAGCTTCTCGCCAATGATCTTCTCGGTAGCCTGGGCTACCAACTGACGCGTTTCGTTCTTAAGCGCTTCGCGGGCAGCAACTACTTGCTGAGCGATATCGGCTTTAGTGTCTTCAATGATTGACTCGGCGCGGCGGGCAGCTTTGGCTTCGGCTTCGCCAATGATGCCGACGGCCTGCTTTTTGGTGTTGGCCAAAATCTCGCCCGATTCGTCGTGGGCTTGCTGCAAGAGCTCAGCTACTTTGTTCTCGGCATTAGCCAGCGCCAACGCGGCTTCTTCGGCCGACTTAAGCCCCGCTTCCATGGTGGCGCGTCGCTTATCGATGACGACAAACAGTTTGCTAAGGGCGTATTTGTTTAGGATAAATACAGTGATTGCAAACGTAACTACCTGGAATACAAAGCTCTTAACATTCAAGCCCAAGCTGCTAATTCCGGATGCCTTTTCGGCGGCAAATATATACATATTCCGTTCCTGGCGGGTTTTAGGTGGTAAAGACGACGAGCAATACGAATACGGTCACGGCGTCGACCAAGCCGGCCATAATCAGGGCCATGGTCAAAACCTTGGTTTGGACTTCCGGGTTGCGACCCACTGCGGTTACTGCAGCAGAACCGATAAGACCCAAGCCGATAGCTGGGCCGAGGGCGCCGAGGCCCATGGTGAGGCCTTTGATGAATTCTGGACTTAGTTGCATGGTATTTCTCCAATTACTTTCTTAATTAACTACTAAATGGTTGCTCCGGCCGTGGCCTTCTTATGGCTTTTGGACGGTTCGTCGTGCGACTCCTCATGGGTGGAACCCATTTGCAAATAGACCGACGACAACATAATAAACAGATATGCCTGGATGGTGGCGAAGAAAATCTCCATCAGCACGATTGGCACGGCACCAGCCCAAGCAAAATTACCAGTGAGGTGGGCGATCACCTCTAAAAGCACATCGCCGGCGTAAATAACGCCGAACAAACGCAGCGCCAGGGTGAGCAGCCGGGTAAGCTCGCTGATTACTTCGATAGGGCCGAGGAAAATGTTCATAGGGTTCCACCATGGCTTGGCGACGCTAAAAAAGTGCGCCACGTAGCCAAACCAACCGCGGGAGCGAATGGAGTAAAACTCTACCGTAGCCATAGTGACGGTAGACAGCGCCAGTGTGCCGTTAAGGTCGGTCGTAAATGATCGCAGTAAGGCCACTTTAACGCCGCCGGTAACGGCATAAAGCGTACCGCCCATGGCCGGCAGCAAGCCCACCACGTTGTTGAACAGGATAAAAATGAAGAAGGCAATGAAGAGGCCGGCAAATTTGCGGGCCTTTTTTTCGTCATCACTAAAATTGCCGGCGATAGTGACGGTAATAAGCTCAACGACGGTCTCCATAAAATAAATGAACTTGGAACGCGGCTTAACGCGACTGCGTAGCGCCACTACTATAAATAACGTCGCCAGCAGCAGCGTAGTCACTGCGCCCATAAGCATTGCGTTGGTAACCTCTACGCCAGCTATCTTAAACAGTGGCTCGGCGGCCACCGGGATCGTATCACTGGCGAAGAGTATGGGTGCTAACACAACACCCCTTGCCAGCGGGGCAACATGATGTGTCCGGTCATAACGAATAAAGTACCCATGAACTTAAGTATTACTATAGCATGCCTCCAGGGGCGAAGCAACTAAATAACCCCTGATTCTATGACTTTTTGCGTGCACTCTTAGCCTGCTGCCACACGAGCACAGCCGCAACCGCCAAACCAACGAGCGTGCCAACGATAGCCACGGCCTGTTTGTGATGCACCTTATTGCCGATCCAGATACCCAACGCCATAAAAGTAAGAGCCGGCACCATCACTCGCAAGGTCGTCTGCGCAAACAGCCACAATATGGCGCTAGGACCGACCTCTATCGGCTGTTTTTTATAGGGCCGCGGCTCATCATCATCGTCATCGTCCCACACGTAGGTCTTCTCCCTCTTGGGTAAACAGTCTAACTCCATAATACTATACCTGGTATACTATTAGCATGGACGAAAAGATCATTATTTACGGAGCTGAGTGGTGTGCGTTTTGCCACCAGGCAATGCACTATCTCGACGGCATCGGCGTCAAATACACATACAAAAATGTTGATTTGAGCAACGATGATGCTCGCGCGGCGGTTGAAAAGTCCGGGCAAATGGGCATCCCCGTGCTCGACGTGGATGGCAAAATCATTGTCGGCTTTAACCGCCCGCAGCTCGACCAAGTGCTCAAAGAAAAACAGCTCGTATAAGGTGTGAACTAATTCACATCGGCCACCCCTGTTCTCGGTCTATACTGTAGGTCATAAGCGGAGGGGTAGGTATGGGCGCACCAGAACAACCAGTCTTTAGAGTAGACGAAGGAGCTCCTCCGGGCACCGGAGAAGCATTCCTAAGATTAACCACACTTGTTAGAGAAGATCCGGACACCGCGCCGGATATTTTTAATTCTGTAGGGGCAAGTACTAACGAGGTTCAGGCCACGGCAGACGGGTTAGCACATGAAGACGAATCTTTAAGAGCACGAGACGCGTCAGATACGTTGCGAGCTTCATAAGAGAGCTCGCAGCTAGCGAGAGAGAATTGCGAAATGGCGGAACGTCTTCAGCAGAGATGCCGGAAGTCGAACTGAGGGCTGCGGCGTAAGGTATAATGCCCCTACATGGCGTTTGAGGATTACAAGAGCAAACAATCGGTTGTAGTGGTGTACACCGGCGAAGGCAAGGGCAAAACGAGTGCCGGCCTTGGGTTGATGGTGCGCGCGCTAGGCAACCGTTGGAATGTAGCGTTTATCCAGTTTATTAAACACTGGGGCGTCGGCGAACATGTGTTTATACGCGACATCTTGCCCCTCTATGCCGACCAGCTGCATTTTTACAAAGGTGGCAAAGGTTTTTACAACGCCGGCGACATCAGCGCTGAATTCGTAACGCCCGCTCAGCACAAACAGGCCGCACTCGAAACATACCAAGACGCATTGGCGTGCGCCGCCAGCGGCGACTACGACCTAGTAATTTGCGATGAAATTAATAATGCCGTACGCGACGGCTTACTTACTAAAACACAACTCAAAAAACTGCTCACCTCGCGGGCGCCAAACACCAGCTTGTGCTTCACTGGCCGTGATTTTCCCAAAGACTTGCTGCCGCTGGTCGATATCGCTACAGATATGAACAAGATTAAACACCATTTTGATGACAAGTTCTTGGCCAATAAGGGCATCGACTTTTAGCGGCTTGTTCTAGGCGACAGTTCGTCGTAGGCTTAAAGAACAATGAACACGCTTTTTTTGATGGTCGGGTATCCTGGCTCGGGCAAGACTACTGTTTCTAAATGGATCCACGAGCTCACTGGCGCCACGCATTTGTGGGCAGATCATATCCGCAACGAGCGGTTCCCACACCCCACCCACAGCCACCAGGAGAATCTAGAGCTGTATGCGGCTCTTAATCAAGATACCGAAGACCTACTCGCGGCTGGCAACAGCGTCATTTTTGACACTAACTTTAACTTCTACAAAGATCGCAAAAAGCTCAAAGTGATCGCCGCCAAAGCCGGTGCGCGCACCGTAGTAGTGTGGATTACTACACCCAAAGACATCGCCCGGAGGCGCGCCACCGAACACTCGGCAGACCAAGACACGCGAGTGTGGGGCAACATGCCGCTGGAGCGCTTCGAACGCATCAGCAGCAACCTGCAAGAGCCAGGGCCTGAAGAACAGCCTATTAAGCTAGACGGCAGCGATTTAAGCCGCGAAACACTAGAAGCTATACTCCGCCAAAACAGCCTTTTAGGTTAAGCAATAACGCGTATAATGGGCGCGTGAGCAAACGACAACTCAAACAGCTTAGTTCTATTATCTCTTTGGTTTTAGTGCTAGTGGTGGCACTCGGCCAGCACTATGGTTGGTTTGGGGTAGCCGCCAAGGTGGCCGAGACAAATGACCCTGGGCTGTACAGCATCAATCATTACGTAGATGGCGATACTATTGCAGTGAACGTGAACGGCAAAACCGAAACGGTACGCTTTATAGGCGTTGACACCCCCGAAACGCACAAACCCAACACACCAGTGCAGTGCTATGGTCCAGCAGCTGCAGCGTACACCAAGAGTGAGATATCCCGAGCCGGCGGCAAAGTGCGTTTAGTGGCCGACCCTCAAAGTGACGACCGTGACGTGTACGGCCGCTTGGTGCGCTATGTATATCTGCCAAACGGCACTTTGTTAGATCAGGCTTTAGTGCAAAACGGCTACGGCTTTGCCTACACGTACTATCCGTTCACTAAGTCGGCCGACTTTACGCACGCCCAAGAGGCTGCCCGCACTAGTTCCAAAGGTCTGTGGGGCAACTGCAAGCCGTATCAAGAGACGAACGGCCGGTGGCAAACGCCAACCGCCGGCTAAGCCTCTTTGATCGGCGGCTTGCCAACCAAACGGGCAAAAAACTCCATGATAGAGAAAACCGGTGAGCCCAACCACAAAATGAGTCCGCCGAGCCACGCACCCGGCCATGTTCGAATACCGTGCGCACGGAGCGTGTTTGGCCACCACTGCAAATTCGCCCAGAGCTTCCGGCGCTCGCTGCGCACCCGGCGCATTTTGGCACCCACCTTGATGGCGGGATCATACGTAATCTCATAGCCGAGGTGGTGAAGATGGATCGACAGGTCCAGATCCTCGTGTATGTCAGTCCTGGTACAAGTAGAGTCGCGCACCGCATGCCACAGCGACGTCGGCAACGCCATGTTCGTGCCAAATAGTACGTAGTGGCCCAAAAACAACCAGTTAAGCCTAAACACGATCCACTCCTGAATAAATGACACGGCCCGGGGCACACGCAAGTTGTAGCACAGCACACCGCCGGTGAAGGCACTCCTGGCATGTTCTGGTTGCGCGTAAAATTCGATAATTTCTTTTATCCAGTCGGCGGGCAGGCGCGTGTCGGCGTCGATGCGCCCAATAATGTCGCCGCGCGCCGCGTTAAAACCGACATTACGGGCAAACAGCGGGCCTTGTTGGCTCTCGCGGATCAGCCTTACAAACGGATATGTTTTGGCAATCGCGGCCGTGGCGTCTGTAGAATTGTTATCTACCACAATTACTTGATGGGGCTTAACGGTCTGCCTAGCAACGGCGTCTAAGCAAGCGCCGATATGGCGTGCTTCGTTGTAGGCTGGTATAACTATACTTATACGCGTAAGCGTTTTGCGTGGCGATTTTATTGTATGCACAGACTACTAGTATATATGACCAAACTGGGGGGCGGCTTAAGACGAGCGCTTAGGCGCAGTTGGCGCTGGTTCGTTAGCTATTGGCGACGTAGTTGGTGGCGCAAGCTGATTGTTATTGTTTTGAGCGCCGTTGTGGTGTGCTTGATCGGCATGTATAGCATTGCAGAGTGGTATATCCATACTCAGGCCGATAAGCCGCTCACACTCGGAGTTTCTTTTATTCCAGACTATGCCCAGAGCCTGGGCCTCGACCCGCACCAAACACTGAATGCTCTCATTAAGGACGTAGGCGTGCGCAATTTCCGTCTAGTAAGCTACTGGAGCGACATTGAGCCCACGCCCGGCCAGTACAACTTTAGCGAGCTCGACTGGGAAATGCAGCAAGTAGCAGCCGTGCATGGCTCGGTAAGTTTGAGCATCGGACTGCGCCAGCCGCGCTGGCCAGAGTGCCATCCGCCCGACTGGGTGAACGGCGAGGCCACCAGCGCATGGGAAGGCCAGCTCAACAATTACATCACTGCGGTGATCAACCGTTACAAGAGTTCGCGTGTGCTAATAAGCTACCAACTCGAGAATGAATACTTCTTAAAGGGCTTTGGCCTATGCAATAATTTTGACCGCTCACGACTAGTGAGCGAGTACAACATGGTCAAAAAACTCGACGATATTCATCCGATTATTCTGTCGCGCAGCGATAACCTGGTAGATATCCCGCTGGGACAGCCACGGCCAGATATCGTCGGCATGTCGGTGTACCGCCGGGTATGGGACGGGCACATCACACACCACTACTTTACGTATCCGTTGCCGGCTTGGTACTACGCCTTTTTGGCTGGCTGGGAAAAGATTGCAACCGGGCGCGACTCGATGATTCACGAGCTCCAAGCCGAAGCCTGGCCACCTAATGGCAAGAATGTGACCCAAATCAGCCTTGCCGAACAAAACAAAACCGAAAACGCGGCCGAGCTGCAAGGAGAATTTAATTTTGGCAAAGAGACAGGCCTACGCACCATGTATCTCTGGGGCGGGGAATATTGGTACTACCGTAATACTATTTTGCACGACCCCAGCGTGTGGAATGTAGCCAAACAAAACTTTAAACAGTAGTAAAACCGTTACGGGCGGGGCGCGTTTGCCAATCTCATGCCCTCAAGCATAAGCGCCGCGTGCAACGGGAGGTAATCCCCGCCGGCATGCGGCATGCCAACTACACCCATCTCCAGGACACGCCCGTCGGTCTCCGTAAACAGCTTGTCGGCAGCTGCGCCGAATTCCCAGGAATCGACAACCTCACTGCGTGTGCCATAGCCAAGCGCTATATGCATACCTTGCTGCACTGCGAGAGCGTCTCCTACATGTTCCATAAAACGACCTTGGCCGAGCCCATGGGCAATCGCGATATTGGTGGCTCGGCCGAGCCCTAATGCAAAACCGCCGAGACTACTCTCGGGCAGTCTCCGAGCTTCGGCGTATGCTTGGCTTTTGTTAAGTGCTACATGTGCGTGCAGTTGCCTGGCTGATCTCCTAAAATTGTTGGCGACCCCTAACAGGCCGCACGCTTGCGTACCGCCAGGTTCTACGGCTACCACTGTGGGCGTTTCAATATTATAATCATGAGCGTGCTGGCTCGCGGCGACACTTTCATCGGCTCCAAGGGAATAACCAAGCATCGTTGCCCGCCTAATACCCATATCTCCTAACTGCGCGAGGGTCGGACAAACCATAGGCGCAAGATCACCCTGCCATAGTTTGCCTAGGTCCTCGCGGGCCACTGTACCCGTACCATGCCCGGGCCGGCCAGGATTGCCCACTACAATGAGCCGTTCATCGGAATTGGGGTCGGCTGCAAACAAATACGCAGCCCGGAGCGCAGTATCTTGCCCCAAATTGGTACCCATAGGTAAATACAAAACCCGCGCGCTCTTTTGATCAAGCGTCCCGATCGAAGCAGGCGGTAACAATTCAAGATATTGTACTGGCCGCGACGTACCACTTGGCACTACAGTTGCTGGACCATCTTCAAATCCATACCGGGCAGCAACTTCTTTAAAAGATAGGCCGTCAAGAACAGCAGTAGCCCGAGCTGCACTATCTATGACTTCCGGATCAAAAGCGCTCGGATAACCTTGTAGGCGTGTTGCTGTTGTCTCATATATACCCATGATTGATATACTATCCCACACTCCGTATAAGACTACAACTCTGTCAATCGCATACTGTGCCGAGCTTTAATGTTGCGGGTCCAATTGCTGGCGCTCAGGACTAACCGCAACAACAAAGTCGGCAATTTGCCCCATAAGCTGAGGGACAAACAGCGGACTCGTATGCGCCCCGTTATACACGGTCATGTCTTGGTCGGGGAAGCCGGCGTTCACCAATGTTTGCTGCATAGGGTGCCCGGGGAAGTAGCTATCTCTGTCGCCACCGAATACACCGAGTGTAACCATCCGCCCAAGGTCAACCACTCCGGGCATAATGCTACCTGTGAAGGTAGCGTGCGCTTCGGCAACGAGGGCACCATACTGCAACGCACCGTGAAATCCCCGCACGTGGAACGCATAGGCCGCACCAAAACCAGCGCGAGCGGCAAGCACCTGGCGCATCATTTGACGGTACTCATAAGCCAGCATTGCCAGGGCGTGCCGTTGTACGCCCAGGCCAACTGCCTCAAATCCCTCGGGTATGCCCGGATCCCGCACGATGCCTGCCGGCGCAACGAAGGCAAAGGCGCTCACCAAGCCATCGGCCACTAGTCCAGGGCCATTAACCGTAGCGCTCAGTGCGCTCTGAGAATAGCTGATTTTGGTAACCGGATGATACTGCCCGGCAACCCGAGTAACGGCATCCGAACGCCCCGCCTTATCGTCAAGCCGGTGGCAACCTTCCGGGTCATTGTGAGTAACCACCGCTACGCCGCGCCGCGCCAAGGTGGCGATCAACTCAGCGTAAGCCTCGGTGCTACAGAACAAGCCATTGTCGACGTCTACTACGGGCAACGTGCCAAGCGCCTCTTTGCCACCAGGTTGGTCGGCCCGCGTTGTCACGGTTAATACGTGCTGTTGTTCGCCGTCCCGATACGGCAGGTTAATGCGACAAAATTCTTGGCTCATGCTTGTTGCTAACCATATAATACAATACCGTCTTAATCTGTCCATAGGGGTACCTGTCAAGCTCCGCCTTTTCCGGACACCCTGTCTCTTTCCAGCGGAGCTGGGGTGAGGCTGGCAGCGTAAGCTGCCGGACTCATCTTGAGGCTAGTGTGAATACGGTCGTAGTTGTAGTAGTGGATGTACATGGCAATGG
>DATIIH010000013.1:0-110169 GCA_035479875.1 Patescibacteria group bacterium
CCATTGCCATGTACATCCACTACTACAACTACGACCGTATTCACACTAGCCTCAAGATGAGTCCGGCAGCTTACGCTGCCAGCCTCACCCCAGCTCCGCTGGAAAGAGACAGGGTGTCCGGAAAAGGCGGAGCTTGACAGGAAAGCCCTCATGGTAAAAGACTACTATTGGGGCAAACTTACATTTGCTGACTGGGAGCTACCCGAAGATCTTATCGGATTACATCAGCCGATGATAACTAAGGCTGAACACGACATTCTAGTGCAAGTAGTAAAAAACAAAGGCAAACGGTTTACCCCCGTCATCAATAATCCAGAGTTTGTACTGTCAAATGTAGCTGAATGCCAAACCTGTCTTGAGTCTGGCTGTAAATATCCACGCCTTGTAGGTTTCATGCAGGGTAATGGTAAGGGACGGAGCTATAAACGCTATAGATGTCGCTGCAAAGAGTGTGGCTGCAAACTTGGAATGCGCCAAGAAACTCTGCACGAGCTAGTGAGTGATGAACTAGCAAAACTAAACTTGTCTGGTCAACAACACGATAAGCTCAAAGAAAGCCTTCGTAAGGTGTGGCGAACTTATGAGAAGACGCTCATAGAGCGAGCCCTCATAGCTGACGGTAAGGTCAGGGTACTAAAAGACCGTAAGGCTAAAATGCTAGATAGTCTAGCTGAAAACCCAATACTCAAGGAGGATATAGAAGAACGAATTACGGCTATCAAGCTAGAGATTGTCGAAGCAGAAAAGGTTGCAGCGGAAGCACATGACTTCGAGAAAGACTTCGACGATTTCATAGGTTTTGCGTTTGATTTTATGGATACCAAGGACAAGCAATGGTGGGATTTGGACAAGCAGACATTAGTAGTTTATAAACAAATCATTTTTCCGGGTGGAATCCAAGTAACCCAAGATAGAAATGTTTATAACCCAATCCCCAGCCCGATTTACACCTTCAAAATACAAAAAACACCCCAAAATGAGGTGGTTCTTGCTGATTTTAGTCATAGTGGAGGGCCCAGTGGGACTCGAACCCACGACACGAAGCTTAAAAGGCTTCTGCTCTAACCGGCTGAGCTATGGGCCCAAAATTGTTGGCCAACTTTGGGTGCGGGCTGGGTAGCCGCGCTTGGTTAACAGCGTATATTATCTTAAAAAACGGCCTAAAAGTCAACGGTGGCGTTTTTCGTGCGGCTTAAAGCTTCCGCGCTGCGACCACAAAAACGCTAAACTTAGGAGCGCGCCGGCAGCCACAATAAATGCCTGGGCATCCGAAATATACAGCCACATAGCGTGCGAATGCGCCGCATGCCGTACGCCGGCCGACAACAACGGGCCGCCGAGCAGCACGGCCAGCAAGCTGGTAGCCAAAGCTGGCGCAATATTAAGCAAAGTTTTGAATTTACCGCGCACGCTCATTAACGTCACGGACGCGGTGAGTACTGCAGGGGCGTACAACAAAAACAGCTGCACCGAGACGGTGCTCAGTTTGCTGGCGTTTGGGTTGAGCATCGTCAAAAGATCATTGGCCTGCGAAGCTACATACAGTACCAGCACCTCACCCAAACACAGACTCAAAAAAACCATTGCCGCATTAATGCGTAGTAGCACCATTGCTACCACCGGTAGCACGGCAGCAAGTATAAGCGAGAGATTGTGCGGCATCTTATCTTAATAGTAGCACCCGGCAGGGTTAAAACGTAAGCGTTTCCCCTTCGTGGATGTGGGCCGTAGCCGCCTGGCCAGCGTTCAGCTCCACCACGTACTTGCCGTCATAGCAAAACTGGTGCGGGTAGGTATTGAGCGCAATGTTGGGCGTAATGTGCGTAACCTTGTGCTGGGCATTGAGCCACAGCATGTCGAGCGGGAAGTGCATATCCTTCATCCAAAAGCATTGCGTTTGCTGGCTAGAAAATTTAAACAGCATGCCTTGGTTAGCCGGCATGGCCGTAACACCGCCCAGGCCCTGGGTGCGCGATGTGTCATCGGCCGCGACCTGCAGACTGTAGTAGTGGTCGCCTGCCGCCAGGGTGGTGTGGGGCAAACTGCGCGCCGGCACGAATGCTAGCGTAGCCACGATAGCAACACCAGCCCCGCCCGCGACAAGCATGGTCATGAACAGCGCTTTACGCGCCGACACGGTCTTTGCGGTTGCGTTGTTTGGCATTTTGTTCGATATATTCGATGATCTTGCCGGCTAGATTACGCTTAGTGAGCAGCTCAGGCGTTTTGATGCTGCCGGACGAATTTACTTCCAGCACAAGCGGGCCGCTATCTGAGCGCATCATGTCTACAGCGCACACCGGAAGACCCATGGCCTTAGCAGCTTTAATGGCGGTGCGCTCTTCTTCGGGGGTCAACTTTACCGTTGTGCCAACGCCGCCTTGGTGGGTGTTAGAACGAAAATCGTCGTTTAAGCTTTGGCGCTTAATGCTAGCCACTACTTGGCTGCCCACGACGATGGCACGCACGTCTTCGCCAGCCGATTCTGCTACAAATTCTTGTACCAAAAAGGTTACGCCTTCAACATAAAAGGCTTGCATCACGGCTTTGGCGGCCTTGTTGGTTTCGGCCAGCACCACACCATTGCCGTGGGTACCGCGGGCAACTTTAACGATAAGTGGCGCGCCACCGGCCTTTTCGATGACATCTTGTAGGTCAGCGGTTTCACGCGCGAATACCGTCTTGGGCACACCCACACCGGCCTTGGCGAGCAACTGATAGGCGCGCAACTTGTCACGCGAACGGTCGATGGCGATGGACTTAGCAGTGGTGTAGACGTCGCGCATCTCAAATTGGCGCACTACAGCACAACCGTACTTAGTGTAGCTTTGAGCAATACGCGGAATAATGGCGTCGATGTCGCCCAGGCTCTCACCCTGGTAATATACTACCGGGTTGCCCTTTTCGATGGTCATGTAACACTTGGCATAATTAACAACCACGACCTCGTGGCCGCGGGCCAGTGCTTCTTCTTTTAAGCGCTTGGTGGTGTAATTGGCAGAGCCTTTGGATAAAATAGCGATTTTCATAATGCTTTCCCTAACCCCTTCTTGCGGGCAGTGCGGGCCAAATGTGCCGCAAATGCCGCTTGTTTTTCGGCTACAAACACGCCGGTACTGATTTGGGGTGCTTCGTTGACCTCCAAACAATACCACAGGCCGCTGTGCTTTTCTTGTACCATATCTACCCCGGCGATGTCGAGCTCTAAAAGTTGAGCGGCACGGATAGCATTTTGGTATACCTCACTGGGCAATGCATCGTGACCTACGAGTGCAGCGTTGCCGCCCGTCGAAGTGTTGTTGAGGTGAGTGCCCTCTTGGGCTCTCCTGAGGATAATAATCTCGGCGCTTTTGTCCATCACTAGAATGCGGAAATCACCGTCGTTGGCGATAAAACGCTGAGCAATCAACGCCACGCCAGCCTGCTCAGTCGTCTTGCAGGCCTCTACAAATGATGCTTCGCCATCCACCAGATAATTGTGCGTGCCTTTAGCCCCAAACAAATCTTTGAGGATAAAAGGCATGCCCAATTCGGTTCTTAGCTCGTCAAACTTAGCAGGCAAGTGTTGTGGCGCGGCGTAGATACTCTGCGGTACGGCGATGTCGCTGTTCTCTAGGCGCACATATTGCTGCAATTTGTCGGTGGCAGGCACGTGGCCCACGGCGCGGTCCACGAATGGCACGCCGCGCTTTTCGAGGTACAATGCTGCGGCCGCGGCGATGTGCAGTTTTTTGTTACGCGTCTTGAAAAATACGAGGTCGAAATCAGCGATGTCTTCGCCGCTCAAAAGACGCACATTCGTTTGTTGATTACCGCCCACACGAAACTCGAGGTCTTCGTACACTGCGGTCTTAAAATCGAACGCACCTTGAAGCTGCTCGCTCACACCGTGCAAAAAGTCCGGCATGCTTGAGAGTGCTTTAGTTTCGAGCACTAACACGCGCACGTGGCGGCGAATGCCCATTTTGGTCACATCCACCACAAATTTACCGCGCAGTGTGCGGCGGCCGATAAGTACGGGCATCGAGTTGGCCGAACGGTCAGCGAGCGTAAACCGGGCTCTAACCAAACGGCCGGCGATGCGCATTTGCAAATATACTTTGTAACGGAATTCGCTGTCGCCAAACGAGTTTTTAATCGATGCGTATGTGTAGTCTTTGGTGGAGAGCGCCTGGCCGGTGTAAAACGGTGAGGCTGGGCCAAACAGCGTAAAACTGAGTACGCCATCTTGCTCGCGGATATCGCTAGCCCAGATCGCCGAACTGTCGGCACCGGTGTCCACTTTGGCAGGTACATTAGCTAAGCCGGCTGCAGGAAAGTCGACTAACTCTGTGGAACCAACCGTGTCAATACGCTGTTCTGCCATTACCCTATCCTTGCCGCTTATGTTTGTATGAGTACGCTCATTCTAACACAAAACTATCAAAATGTCTATGGTTATACGGCCTCTACCAGATACCGCGCTTTTTGGGCGGTTCGGCGTTAAATTGCTCTAAAAGCTCTTTTTGGTGCTTGGTGAGCTTATCGGGCGTGTCGACGATGACGGTCACGATGTGCGCGCCTCGGGTTTCACTCTTGATGTGTGGCACGCCGTGGCCGGACAGCTTAAAATCGGTGCCGCTTTGCGTACCGGCAGGAATTTTAATACGGATGGGGCCATCTACCGTCTCTACGTCGATTTCGGTACCCAGGGCTGCGTCCACCATGCCCACATGCTCTTCACTCAATATGAGGTCGCCCTCACGTGTAAAGCGTTTGTGAGGGCGCACACGGACGTGCACGTATAGGTCGCCTTTGGGGCCGTTGGCGATTGCTTCGCCCAGCTCACGTAAACGAATAACCGCGCCATCGTCGATGCCGGCGGGGATTTTAAGCGCAATGATCTGCGTCCTACGCTGCACCCCTTTGCCATGACACACACTACAGACTTTTTCTGGCACTTTACCCGTACCTTGGCAAGTAGGGCAAACGCTAGCTTGTTGGATATTGCCAAAGATGGTGCGCATCACCTGCACCACCTGGCCGGCGCCCTTGCAGGTTTCGCAAGTTTTAAGCTCGTGGCCAGGCTCGACGGTGGTACCGTTACAATGCGTGCATGTGTCGTCCATATTGAGATGCAGCTCTTGAGTGGTGCCGAACACCGCTTGCTCAAACGTAATGTCTACTTTGGATTCAACATCGCGGCCGCGGCGCTTATTGGCGCCACGCTGTTGGCCACCGCCGCCAAAAAAGCTGCCAAAAATATCGCCGAGGCCCAAATCGCCAAAGTCAAAGTTAACGTTTTGGCCGTTAAAGCCGCCGCCAAACGGATTGCCGCCGGGGCCGCCGGTTGCTCCGCCTACGCCGGCGTGGCCAAACTGGTCGTAGCGCTGGCGCTTGCTGGGATCTTTTAATACTTCGTAGGCTTCGTTAACCTCTTTGAACTTCTCTTCATTACCGCCCTCTTTGTCGGGGTGATGTTGCACGGCGGCCACGCGAAACGCCTTTTTGATCTCGTCGGCGCTCGCATTCTTGCCCACTCCTAAAACTTCGTAATAGTCTCGTTTAGCCATGTGAATAGTTATTGTACATTAGTTGGGGCCGAGGTAGGCACAATCGACGGTACGGTGAGGATGCTGTGCAACAGCGCCTGCAGCCGGCCGTGAGTAGCATTGGCGCCTTCGCTGTCGCCACGGACGATAGTGTACACCTCGTACACGCCGTTTTCTTGCCAGCGCACAATCAGTTCAAAAGCATCGGTGCGGCCGTGGTCGCGCTCTAGCCACACCATGCACCGGGGGCTGGCGTAGGCAAAGTGTAGCATCTCTTTGCCGAGTCCCTCGTCAACCTTTAGCGAGCGCATATTTTCGCCCCAGATCTTCTGGGCCATGCCAAAACAGTGCGTGCTGACGGCGGTGTGCACCTGCACGTTAAGGTCGTCTTGTTTGCGGTTGTTGTTGGAATGGCCAAACATATGCTTTATTGTCGCGTGCCCAGCGGGCTTTGTCCAGCTTGTTACTTTTCGTCGACGACTTCGCCTTCGATGGGGCCTTCTTTGTCGTCTTTAGCTGTTTTGTTGTCGCCCTCGTCTTCGGCCGGTTTTTCGTCTTTGGCGGCTTCGTACATTTTGGCGCCGATGGGCATCAGCTTGTCGTTTAACTCTTTAGCCGCGGCTTCCAGCGTGTCTTTGGTGGCTTTTTCGTCGCCTAGCGCCTTTTTGGCGGCTTCGACGGCTTCGTCTAGCGTCTTGATGTCTTCTTCGGCGAGCTTGTCTTTGTAGTCGCTCTTCATCTTTTCGGCCTGGTATACGGTGTTTTCGATGAGGTTGCGAGCTTCGACGGCTTCACGCTTTTGTTTGTCTTCTTCGGCGTGAGCTTCGGCTTCTTTGGCCATTTTTTCGACATCTGTTTTGTCGAGGTTGCCGCTGCCGCTAATTGTAATGCTCTGCTCTTTGCCGGTGCCCTTGTCTTTGGCGCTGACGTTTAGAATGCCGTTGGCGTCGATATTAAAGGTCACCTCAATTTGCGGTACGCCTCGCGGGGCAGGAGGGATGCCGTCGAGGGTAAAGCGGCCCAACGACTTGTTGTCGCCGGCCATGCCGCGCTCACCTTGGAGCACGTGCACTTCTACCTGTGGCTGGTTGTCGGCAGCAGTGCTGAATACCTCGGATTTAGAGGTCGGGATGGTGGTGTTGCGCTCGATGAGCTTGGTCATCACGCCGCCCATAGTCTCAATACCGAGGCTCAACGGAGTTACATCCAAAAGCAGCACGTCTTTAACGTCGCCTTGCAGCACACCACCCTGGATGGCAGCGCCCACGGCCACAACTTCGTCGGGGTTAACGCCCTTCATTGGGTCTTGGCCAAAGATGCTCTTTACCTTTTCTTGGACGGCGGGCATACGCGTCATGCCGCCCACGAGTACTACGGCGTTGATGTCGCTGGCTTTGAGACCGGCGTCTTTAAGGGCTTTTTCGCATGGGTCGGCAGTCTTGGTGATTAGCTCGGCA
Source organism: Patescibacteria group bacterium (assembly GCA_035479875.1). Lineage (GTDB taxonomy): Bacteria > Patescibacteriota > Saccharimonadia > Saccharimonadales > UBA4665 > PMNU01. Next base: position 6,989 of record DATIIH010000013.1, read on the forward strand.
ACTAGCTGTTCGAGCTTGGCGCGGGTGAGCTTGTGTTCAAAGTGTTTGGGGCCGTCGGCGTCGGCGGTTAGGAATGGCAAGTTAACATCTACTTCTTGCGCCGTAGAAAGCTCAATCTTGGCTTTTTCGGCTTCGTCGCGCAGACGCTGCATAGCGGCTTTGTCGCCGGAAATGTCCATGCCGTGCTCTTTTTTAAACTCGTCCACAAAGTAGTTGACCAGTACGCGGTCGAAGTCGGCACCACCGAGGTGGGTGTCGCCATTGGTCGCTTTTACTTCGAACACGCCGTCGCCGAGTTCCAAGATAGACACGTCAAAGGTGCCGCCACCGAGGTCGTACACGGCAATCTTTTCGTCCTTTTTACTGTCCTTGTCGAGGCCGTAGGCCAGAGCTGCGGCAGTGGGCTCGTTGATAATGCGCTTAACCTCGAGACCAGCGATCTTGCCGGCGTCTTTGGTGGCTTGGCGCTGCGAGTCGTCAAAGTAAGCGGGCACGGTGATCACGGCTTCAGTTACCGGCTCGCCTAAGAAACTTTCGGCGTCGGCTTTGAGCTTGCCGAGGATCATGGCGCTCACTTCTTCCGGGCTGTACTCTTTGTCGCCCATCTTTACCTTAACGGCTTGGCCGCTCTTGACGATTTCGTAGCCCATGAGCTTGAGGTCGCGCTGGACTTCTTTATCCTCCCAACGGCGACCGATCAGGCGCTTAACCTCGTAAATCGTATTCTTAGAGTTGGTAACTTGCTGGCGCCGGGCCACCTGGCCTACCAGACGCTCACCATTCTTATTGAGTGCTACCACGCTGGGCGTCGTGCGAGCACCTTCGCTGTTAGCAATGATCTCTGGCTTACCAGACTGCATAACAGCCATAGCCGAGTTAGTGGTACCTAGGTCGATTCCAATGATTTTTCCCATATATTTATCCTTCTACTTTTATTGGCATGTACTTTGTCGGGTCTATCACGTACTCACGTGCTACGTTAACGATGCGGTCAGCATGGCCGGGGTCATACCCATGGCTTACTAAGAAACCGCCGATGACGAGCCGCGGATTGGGCTCTGCATACTTCTGGTCGACATCAGGGTCTGCGCCCCAGTTGAGCCAAAAGCTAACTGCGGTATCGAAACCTGCAACTCCGTAACCATTCGTTTCCATGTACACCCCTATCTAATTAGCACGCAACACTATCGAGTGCTAATACTAGTCTATCATAGAAAAATTAGCACTCACATGTCAAGAGTGCTAATTTAGTTTTTTAGACGACTTGTGCGGCGTCGGTGTAGACGGCCTTTGTTGGGGCTTACCGGCCGCTGCTAGAATCTCTATACCGGCCCGGTCAGTATGTCGGTCGTCATTTTGCCGGCCACGGTAGTAGTAAGTAGAGAGAGTAGCCGCGATGCCGATAATAACCCCGCCAAAGAGGAGGGTGGCAGCTTCTATCACCAGCCGACGCTGATGGGTGAGCACAGCGCCCTCGAGCACTGCCACACCTATGACTGCACAGCCCACACAAATCAGCATAGTGACATACGAGACGTAATACTTGGTGCGAAATGACATACTTGTACTACTATGCCCCAGCGGATTACTGCATTTATCCAAAGGTTGGGGGCTGCGGTGGGTGAACGTTGTGATCTACCCCTGGATGAGGCGCAGGCGTGGGCGCTCCAGGGACAGGGTTTACAGGGGTGACAGGGTTGGGGCTGAATTGCTGTGGGTGAACGGGCGTAGCGACGCCGGGCATCGGCGCATAACCAGTATGCACCGGCTGAGCGGGCAACTTTTTGGTGGCTCTATAGTTCGCTAGTGATCGGACGTACGCTATACCGCCGACAGCAACGGGACCCCAGGCAATAAAATACGTGCCGCCATTCTTGGCAAGATAAAATGATCCAAAGGTAATCGCTGCGCCCACAACAGGGGCGATTGAGGTTTTGGCGACGCTCATCCGCGCGTGGGCGTCTAGAGGATCCATCTTTTGGCGCTTAGCCCACGCGAAACTTCCAGCACAAATTACCACCGTAACAATGAGTAGTCCTAGATATGCAACGTTCATGGTCTTTTCTTGCCGCACAATAGGCGCATTGTGCGTGTCAACGCTCGCGTTAAGCGCTGTCACGTCATTATTAAACTGGTCAATGTGGGTATTAAGCGCGGTGTTGTCGGTGTTTGCTTGCGTTATATCGTTGCGCTGCAAATCACCGTCTATGATGCCAATGTCTGTGGAGATAGTGCTGACGTCTTGTTTGAGTGATGCAGCACTATGGCTATACGCACTGCCAAGTGACGTCACAAAGCTGTGGGCGCCAAATGCCGCTATTTTGGCCTGTGCAGCCTGGCCGTCCGCTACAACCTCACTTATCGGAACCGAGGAATCTTCCAAAGCCCCCGTGTAAACGTTTATTGCATCTAGGGTCGAGGTAAGGGCATCGATGTCGGCATCGTTAACGTGCCCGCCTGAACTAACGGCGAATGCTGGCGCCGTAAAAAGACCGGTAATAAGGACTGCAGCCGCCAGCACTAACGTCGCAGTTTTTGCTTTGTATGTCATAAACTCAATATAACAGCAGGGCTATGAACCCACAATAAGAATGTCAGCAGACACGATCCTCGTGCGTACCCACCTCATGGACAGAAATATGGGACGCCGCTTGAGACAGATGGGTGATGAACCGTTTTCTGACGCGTACGGCATATTTCGCTTCCCTGGGGTGGATATGACGTTCGCGGGCGCAGAAGGGGTCGTGCCTTATGCGCGCGTTGCTGCCCTTGCTCGAGAAGAGCCGGAGGGCGACAATTCTTTTAAAATGGGTACTCCTTTTACCGTGCGTGCGCGTGAACTTGTTGATACTACGATTCTTGAGCTGCCTGTCACCTCCTGGGCGCGAGATAAGCTAGAACCCGGCAAGGTCGTTCTATCTGGCATCCTCCAAGCGGCAGGTATTATGTCGCCTGATCCTGATGACGATGGCCGTGAAGCTGTGACGACCCGCCTGGCAGTCGGCACGCTGGCACAGCAATACCAAGATCTACTGCTGGTTGAGTGGGCTTAAGCGGGCATGTCGGGCGTGCACTCACCCTCGTACTGCCGCCTGATGCAACCGGCCAGAGCGGTCACAACATCTCCCAACGGTGTGCCAGGGCCCGGCAAAGCGTTAGGCGGTCCCACAGGTTGATCCACGTGCATGGTAGTCATGGCGGTGTCCATAAGGTGCCGCGCGAAGTCGTCAGCGGGATCTGCGAGCACGACTTCTATATATTCAGGCGTGTAGCTGGAGGCATCGGGGTCTGTGCCCATTACTCCAACGTCTGTCCGGTGATCGGCGGCGGCTTCAGGGACTACCCGGTCACGCAGCGTGTGGATTCCCTCGCCCACGTATAAGGGAAGCTCGCCGTCCGTAACTTCCTGAACAACTTCATTCCTAAGCAAACGTAATGGGCAGTTTACGTCGCACGTTGCCTCTTCAATAGCAGTGCAATAGGTTTCTGGTCTATCTGTCATAATGGCCTACTATACCATCTTTCGAGACTAGGTAACTAGCGCGGTGGCACTCACCAAGAGGAACGATTGCTAGGCCATGCGTACGCGCACCATGGCGTGGCGTAACACTTCATCGCCCATGACGTAACCGGGCTGGAGCTCGTCGCTCACTACCTCTTGCTCTCCGTCGCCTTCTTCCATGCTGACGGCTTCGTGGAGGTGTGGGTTAAATGGCTCGCCAACGGTTTTGATCTTTTGGACGCCGAGGCTTTGCAGCGTTGTTTCGAACTGCTTAACAATGGCCTGGATGCCTTTGATGTAGTCGTTGTCGGCAAGCTCGGCTGGTACATGTTTGAGGGCACGCTCAAAGTTATCGATGACTGGCAGCAGATCACGTATCACACTAGCTTTAGCAGTAGTGCGCAGCGCCGCCAGCTGCTCGTCGTGGCGGCGGCGGACGTTGGTGACGTCGGCGCGTTCGCGTTGCAAGGCGGCGGTTAGCTCGCCGATTTGCTGCTCAAGCTCGAGCAGCGTGTCTTCCATGGGCTCATCGGTGGGTTGTTGGGCTGACTTCTTGGCCATTACAATACCTCTTCTAGTGTTTGACCGGCGCGGCGCACCAGGTTAGTAACATCACGATAATTTTGGCGGGTAGGGCCGAGTACGCCGATATAGCTTTTATCGGAGTAGGGACTGACAAAACGGCTGATAATCAGGCTGCAGCCAGCGTTACCGCCGATGGGATTCTCGCGGCCGATGTATACGCTTAAAGGTTGGTTGGGCGCGGCTTCGCGCAGCCATGGCTCCAAGTTATCTAACAACTGGGCCACTTGCTGTACCTGCCCAGCTTGCATAAACTCTGGCTGGCCAAATAGATTGGATAAGCCGCTCATGTAGAGTTGGTTGCCAATAGTAGCCAGGCCTAGGTTATGCGTTAGTTCTACAAGCGTGTCCACGGCGTTGCGGATGGTGCGCTCCGGCATACCGGCGTCCTGGACGCGGGCACTGAGCGCGCGCTCGGCGCGGGCGGCTATGGGCAGGGCCTGCTTTTCTTCGGCCAGACTGTTAACGTAAAAACGGTAGCCTCTGTCGGTGGGCACGCGGCCAGCACTGGTGTGTGGTTGAGCGATGTAGCCTAAGCGCTCTAGCTCGGCCATTTCGGCGCGAATGGTGGCGCTGCTCACGTTAAACACTTTGGCTAGCAAGCTAGAACCGACAGGGCTAGCCACCTCGGCGTACTGCTCTACAATTGAGCGCAAAATCTGAGCTTGGCGGTCGGTCATGATGTTCACATCATAAGATGTTGGCACTCAAACGTCAAGAGTGCTAGCGGACACTACTGTGTCAGCCATTCCTGGTAGCCCTTAAGCACGAGCTCAACAGCTTGCTCAAAATTGTTGGCATGAGTGTCAATAACTAGGTCGTAGTTACTCATATCCTGCGCGTTGATGCCGTATTGTTTGAGGTAACGGCGCTTTTCGCTGTCGAGCCGTTTTTGCAACACCTGCGCATATTCATCGGGGTCGCGGTGAATATGCTCATTAGCTAGACGCTCGTCATCCATATCGTTCAAGATTCGCTCGGCGGCGGTGTGGAGGTCAAGACTCAAGAACACCTTAAACGAATCCGGTATCCAGTGCCAAGCTGTGCGCGAGTCAATCACCATATTGTCTTTGGTGGTGCCGATTTCGCGTAGCCGCCCGTCAACGATGCGGTCGACCTCGGGGTCGTGCTGCTTTTCGGCATTCAGATTGGTTTGGAGGACTTCCGTGCCGCGCTGCTTGCCGAGCTCGCGGAAAAGGTCGCCGGACGAGAAGTGTTCATATCCAAGGCGTGCAGCTACCTCTTTGGCCGTCGAAGACTTTCCGCTTCCCGGACGACCAGCGATGGTAATAATCCGCTGTTTCATCTGGCTACTATACAGAACTTTTTCTCATATTTCTAGGGGTACAGTACTAATTCGGAACATTTCTTGCATTTTTGGCCAATTTTGGACGCTATAAGTGCTGATTTGCTAGTCGCGCTTGAGCATCACCGTAAAGGCTTCAGCTGGGATTTCTACCTTGCCAAAGCGCTTCATACGCTTTTTGCCTTTGGCTTGCTTGGCAAGCACCTTCTTTTTGCGAGAGACGTCGCCACCGTACAGGCCGGTAGTCACATCTTTGCGGTAGGCGCTGACGTCTTCGCGGGCGATAAACCGACCGCCGATGGCCGCTTGCAGGCTCACGGCAAATTGCTGGCGCGGAATGACTTCTTTGAGTTTTTCGACTACTTCCCGGCCCAAGCGCTCGGATTCGCTGCGGTGCACCATAATACTTAACGAGTCAATCTTCTCGCCGCCCACGTAAAAGTCGAGCTTTACCAAATCTTCGGCGCGGTAATCATCCAACTCGTAGTTAAATGAGCCATAGCCGCTGGTGAGACTTTTGAGTTGGTCGTAAAAATCGGTAAGTAGGTTGGCTAATGGCGCCTCAAAACTTACCAACGCACGCTCGTCGATGTAGCTGAGGTTTTTGTGGAGACCGCGCTTGCTGTTAATGAGCTGAATGAGCGGGCCGACGTACGTTTTTGGCGACACGATTTCGCCCTTGATCCAAGGCTCGCGGATCTCTTGGATTTGCGCGGGGTCGGGCAGGTCGGCGGCGCTTTTGATGTCGACTTCTGAGCCGTTGGTGAGCGTCACTTGGTAGTCAGTGCTGGGGTTGGTGACGACGAGGTCGAGGTTGTATTCGCGCTCTAATCGCTCGCGCACAATGTCCATATGGAGCAGGCCCAAAAAGCCTACGCGCACGCCAAAACCCAAAACGGGTGAGTTCTCGAGCTCATACTGCAGAGCAGAGTCGCTGAGCGTTAACTTTTCGATGGCGTCTTTGAGCTCTTGGTAATGCTCGTTGCTCTCTGGGAAAAAGCCGGCGTACACAAACGGTTTGACGTCTTTGTAACCGGGCAGGGCGTGTTCGGCTGGTTGTTTTACCAGCGTAACGGTGTCGCCCACGCGCGCTTCGCGGGTGCTCTTGAGGTTGGTGACGATGTAGCCGATCTCGCCTGTTTCGATCGCTGGCAGGGTGAGCATATCGGGCTTGAGGGCGCCGACTTCGAGCGCCAAGCCGCCGCTGCCGGTAGCCATCATGCGAATGGCGTCATTCTTGCCAATGCGGCCATCTACGGCGCGGACGTACAAAATAACGCCGCGGTAATCATCGTAGTAGCTATCAAAAATCAGGGCGCGGGTAGGCGCATCGGTCTCCCCGGAAGGCGCGGGGACGTCACGAATAATGCGGTCGAGAACAGCATCGACGCCCTGCCCGGTTTTGGCCGAAATCTGCAAGATGTCTTCAAACTTGCAACCCAATAAACTAACTATCTCGGCGCCCACGCGCTCGACGTCGGCAGCAGGCAAGTCAATCTTATTAAGCACCGGGATAAGGGTGAGGTCGGCAGCCAACGCCAAGTACACGTTGGCCAGCGTTTGAGCCTGCATACCTTGGGTGGCATCGACCACCAAAATAGCGCCTTCGCAGGCGGCCAGGCTGCGCGAGACTTCATAGCTAAAGTCGACGTGGCCAGGCGTGTCGATGAGGTTGAGTTGGTGACCTTTGTATTCCATACGCGCCGGCTGCAACTTAATGGTAATGCCACGCTCGCGCTCTAAGTCCATGCGGTCGAGCATCTGCTCCTTCATGAGCCGCTTTTCTATAGTTCCCGTAAGTTCCAACAAACGGTCGGCCAACGTGCTCTTGCCGTGATCGATATGGGCGATGATGCAAAAATTGCGGATATGGTCTTGGGTCATGCGCCCCTATTATAACAGAGGTAGCTGCAGGTGCCTAACAGAGACCAGGGGGCTTGCTAGTAGAGTGCCAGCCAATACGCGTCACTCGACGACGAAAGACTTCCTAGTGTAACCGATCCGGGCAGTGCTGTTTGGCCAGTGGCGCCGGTATTAAAACGGAATGGTGCCGACGCCGTACCAAGGTTATATGCGGTCGACGACCCCAGCCCGGCACGAGACAAAGACGTTGCTGGCGCGCCAGTTTGGACAAAACCTATGTAATAGGTACCGGCGGCGGCTGAATAGGTGCCAGTAAAAGCCAGTTGTTTGGTACCGGTGCTGCCAAAACTGGCTGACACATCAGCTGTGACCGCTACTTGCGCGCCGGTGTTGTCATACAGTCCAAAAAACGTGTTAGAAGCGCCGGTGGGTATGCCGGTGACTTGTATGGCCACCCCGGTAATCGTGCCAGCAGACGGCACAACCACACGGCTGTACTGAATGCGCTGGCTAGTAAGTGCTGTGCCGCCGGAACCCATAGAAGTGGGGTCATACGTCCAGCCGTGCAACCCTTGGTCGGTTGGTGCTGGGATGCCATTTGTGCTACCGCCCCCGCCGGCGTTACCCGTGGTAATCTCATGCCAAGCATAGGTGTTACTGGCGTCCTTGGTACATACGTAAATACCGTCGGCGATACCAGCGCCGCCGTCGACGCGATAAATGGCGTGTCGGTAAGAGGCGCTTGCCCCTGGCAATACGGCAATCGGCGGGAAGAAACCGTCACGAGCAATTTGGGTAACTGATCCAGCGCTAGTGCCGGTAGCCCAAATGCCTGGCTGGTCGGATCCGCCAAGGATCACGTGTCCCCAGGTGTTGTTCTCCCATAACACGTAGGTATTACAGTTTTCGAGACGCGGATTAATAAACGACAAGCCTTGACGGCTAGTGCTAATGCGAATGCCCGTGTCAAAGCCTTCTACCGATGCGTTAATAAGAGTGGAGGTACTCGGCTTGGTGTCGAACCAAATACCGATGGAGCCCACGGTTATGGGACCGTTACCGTAGCCATACACAAAGTTATAGATCGTATCGGTAACCCAGCGGTAGATGTGCATACCAATGTACACGTTGGACGAAGTAAAATTGGATACGTACCCATTGCCCGCAAAGGTGCCCGCCCCCAGCGCAACTTCGTCTCCACCGTCAATCAGTAAGCTATTGTAGATGACCGAACAATGGACGTCCTGAACGTTAAAGAACAGACAGTTAAGAATGTATATGCCGATTTGCTGACCCCACGGCCCAGAGCCGTTGCCGCTTGACTGGCCTTGCAAGCTAAAGTCGCCAACCCTACCCATATAGTTTGGCGGGTTAGGGCCGCCGGAATTACTGCCAATAAAGAAACAGTGCGTGCCGACACCGCGGTGGCTGATCGTAGTAACACCCTTGCCTGCGCCCTTAACTGAGACGTTGAGCGGTATGGCGTGCTGCCCGGTGGTTTTCCAGGTGCCGGGCGGGAAGAATACGACACCGCCGCTTACGGCTGCTGCGGTAATAGCATTGTCGATGGAGGTTTTGTTGTCAGTTGAACCAGTAGTGGCGCCATAGTCAACGATGTTGAAGAGCAAATCGCCTTTATGTACAGCATTACTGTCAGTACTTCCGCTGGCGGTGGCCCATTTGACCCCCAAGGCCTGTGTGGAGTCGACTGTCAGCATCTGTCCGTCGCTACCCACGCCAAGAGCGCCAAACACACCGGCGCCGCTGGCCGCCAGCATCGCACCTTTGCCAGTGGCTAGGGAAGTTTGGACCGAGCTGTCGGCCTTACCAAGTGAGGTTTGGACACCTGCGGTCAAATCGGTGAGCGGTATGCCGCCGCCCGGCTTAACGTAAAACGTTCCGTCGGTGCGAATTTTGAGCGTGCCGTCGCTATTATGCTCAACCGTTAAAAAGTCGTTGAGCAAACCGCCCCAAGTGTTATCGTCGCTGCCAACAACCGGCAATCTTGTCATCAAATTCCTCGCACTATTCTGTTAACGTTTATTGTAGCAGGCAAACCTTAGCCTGTGAACTATTGCTGGCTAAACGGCCCGCCCTGACGCACCGGCCTAAAGGCCAGGCGATGCTTAATCCAGGTAAACACTGGACGCGCTTCGTCCAGCCCAAAGAGTCCAGAAATAGAAACATGCACCGTGAAGGTCACAAGCGCTACGGCCAGCAGCTTGGTACCCAGAGTCACAAATCCGCGGTCTGCGGCACCCAACGGGAACAACGAAACGGTAAGATACGCGGCCACCATACTAAAGCCGCCCACTGACACTGCCCGGCTAATGCCGCCCCAGAAGGCCATATTGAGCAGCCCACGGTCGCGGTACACCATTATGGCGCTGAGCACTAATACTTCGGCCATTGAAGCCAGCGACGACGACAGCGCCAGACCCACAATCTGGTACGTGCTTGGGCGGGCCAAGATCGCCGCCAGCACAATGTTCAGCGTAATGGTAAAGATAGATACAAACAGCGGAGTTTTGGTGTCTTTACGAGCATAGAACCAGCGCGAAATAATCGTATACAGCGTGCGGAAAAAGATAGCCAACGTAAGATAGCCAAAAATAAGGGCGATCTGCGGCGCGTTTTGCGAAAAGATAAGGTGGGCGAGGTAACCACGGGCGAAGAAGCTCACGATTACCACCGGAATGGTGATCCACACCATGAAGCGTAAGATGCGTAAAAAGTCGCGACGGAAGAGGTCCGGCCGACCCTGACTAAGCCGCGCTGCCAAACGGGGAAATGCCGCAGTAGAAATAGCCGTGCCAATCAGCAGCGTTGGTGCCGCCTGCAATGTGCTGGCGTTGTTAAAATAGCTAATGTTACCTTCGCCCAAACGACGTGCAAAGTTGGTCTCTACAATGGTCTGCAGCTGGTCCATACCTTGGTCCAGCGAGCGCGGCGGCAACTGCCTAAGCACCATACGGAAGTCTTCACTGCGCCACATAATCTTAGGTTGCCACCTAAAGCGCGTGCCGATCAGGCCCAGACACACCACGCCCAGTTGCACAATGCCGCCCACCAGCGCACCGATGCCCAACCCTTTAAGCCCAAAACTGGTGCCCTTAAACACGTAAATGCTCAAAATAATCGCCACGTTGTAAAACAACGGCGCGATAGCATAGAAAAAGAACCTCCCCAGCGTCTGCTGCACGCTGGTTAAAATACCGGAAAGCGTAAAGAATAGCGGGTTGAGCGCCAAAAAGCGCATGATCACGGCGGCATTGTGCAGCTGTGTGTGGTCGAGATTTGGCGCAACCACATAGTGGATGAGCGGCTCAGCAAATATAAAGATAACAATCGCCACGGCGAACATCAGCATACAGAGGAGGTTGAGGAGGCTAGACGAAATCTCCCACATGCCTCGTCGGTCGCCCTTTTGCAAACGGTCGGCTAGCACCGGGATAAACGCTACACCCAGCACTCCGGCAGCGATAGTGTAGAAAAAGAAATCCGGGATGTTAAAGGCGGCAAAGTACGCGTCGGTGCTATGCGGCCCCACGGCCGAAAAGTTAGCATTTACTAGCTTAGTGCGCAAAAAGCCGAGCAACTGACTCACCAGCGCTGAGCCAATCAAAAGCAGCGCCACATTAGAGAGTGGTATTCGTTTTTTAGGCTTGGGCGGCTGGTCTTGCTGCATGCATGTTGGTTAGTTGATTAAGCTAGCTTTTAGTATAAAGCTTTTCGCTCCGCCCGTCTGTAGTGTTTTGCGGTAGTTTTAGCCTTCGAGCATCCACAAAAAATGAGGCTCCGCCAGGTGGAGCCTCATCGTATACTTCGAAAACTGCGGGCTAATACAGCGCTGCCGCCTTGGGCATGTGCGTACCGTGCAGCACTTCTTTGACTTCGTCGGCTTCCACCGTCTCTTTGTCGAGCAAGCGGTCTTTAAGCTTAGTGAGGTGGGCTACATTGGCTTCTATGACCGTGCGGGCGCGGTTGGCGGCTTCGGTGATCAACGCCTCGACTTCGTCGTCAATGACTTTGGCGGTTTCGTCGGAGTAGTCGCGCTCGTGCACCAGGCGGTCGAGCATCATGCCGTCGTCAGAGTGGAAGACTTGGTTACGCAACTTCTTGCCCATACCTTGGTTGGTCACCATGTCGCGGGCCAGCTCGGCAGCTTTTTGCAGGTCGTTACCGGCGCCAGTGGTGACGTGGTCGGCGCCGTAAATGACTTCTTCGGCGATGCGGCCGCCCAGCATGCGGGCTAAGACGTCTTTAAACTCAACGAGCGAGTGGTAGCTTTTGTCTTCTGGCGGGATAAACCAGGTGACGCCACCGGTGCCGCCGCGAGGGATAATCGTCACTTTGTGTACTACATCGCTGTCGGGCAACACATGACCGACAACGGCGTGGCCGGCTTCGTGGAAGGCGGTAATTTCCTTCTCTTTGTCGCTCATCACCTTGCTCTTGCGTTCTGGGCCGATGGCGACCTTTTCGAACGCGCCGGTGACGTCATCATTACTGATTTCTTTGTGGTTGAGCCGAGCAGCGATAATCGCGGCCTCATTGGCAATGTTGGCTAGGTCTGCACCTGACGAGCCGGCAGATTTGGCGGCCAAAGCGTCGAGGTCTACATTGCTGCCCACGGGCATCTTGGCAAAGTGTACCTTTAAGATGGCTTCGCGGTCTTTGCGGTCGGGCAGGTCGATGTTTACGCGGCGGTCAAAACGGCCAGGTCGGAGCAGGGCAGGGTCGAGTACGTCGGCACGGTTGGTAGCAGCTAGTACAATGACGTTTTGGCCTTGTTCAAAGCCGTCCATTTCTACCAAGATTTGGTTAAGGGTTTGCTCACGCTCATCGTGACCACCGCCCATACCGCTGCCGCGGCGACGTCCAACGGCGTCAATTTCGTCTACAAAGATAATGCACGGTGCATTCTTTTTGGCCTTAGCAAACAAATCACGAACACGACTTGCACCAACGCCTACGAACATCTCGACGAATTCAGAGCCCGAGATGCTAAAGAATGGCACATTGGCTTCCCCGGCGACGGCGCGGGCCAGCATAGTCTTACCAGTGCCGGGCGGGCCAACTAACAGCACGCCCTTTGGGATGCGCGCTCCCAAGCTAGCAAACTTTTTGGGATACTTCAAAAACTCTACGACTTCTTCGAGATCTTGTTTGGCTTCGTCGTTACCTGCTACGTTGGCGAAGGTGACTTTGTCTTTTTCGTTGCCGTATAAACGAGCACGGCTCTTGCCAAAACTCATCGCCTGATTGCCCTGCCCCTGCGCGCTTCTGAGCATAACGAACAACACGACGCTAATTAGAATAACTGGCAGCAGCGACTCGCCGAGCGTCACGAGCACTGAGCTGGTGCTACTCTCTTGCTTGTAGGTAACGTCGACTTTGGCTAGGTTAAAGCCTTCTTCTTTAAGTGTGGCATTGGGGTCTTTGAAGGTCTTAAGTGTGGCGTGGCTGGTGCCCCTTTTAGTGATGTCCATTTCGTTGCCGTTTACCACGATCTTGCTGTAGGCGCCGTTGTTAGCATCGGCAATCGCTTGAGTGAGCGAAATTGTCTGCAGCGGCGTGCCTTGGCCGTATGCCGCAAAGACAATCAAACCAAACAAAATGATGAGTGCTATGAATCCGGCGTTCCTAAATCCGCGCCGGTTGTTGTTGCCCCGGCCATTGCTGGGACGAAAATTCTTCTTGGGATTGTCCATATGTGAGCATTATACACACTAGTGGCCCTGAGTGCGACCCCTGAGAGCGATGTCTTTTTTACCTGCTAGCAGATAGGCTGCGTCGCTGATGTCGGCCTGTTTGCCGACTGCAGCGGTCTTGATAAATACCACTAATCGCTCGATAGTTTTGCGGTCAAACTCAAGCTTACGGGCGCGCAGCCAGGCAGCCAATAGCTCGCGCGCCACAGCATGGGGCAGAGCGATGAACGCGGCGCGGTCGAGGCTGTCGGCTTCGTGGCCCGCGAGCAATTGCTGGAGCAGGGAATCAATCTCATCATTTACTTCCCTGGCCTGCTCGGTATGTTTGAGCAGCTGTGCGCGCTGCACGGGCGTAAGCTTGGGGATAAGCGTATGACGCACGGCATTGCGGCGATACTTAGTGTCTTGGTTAGTACTATCTTCGTGCCACTCAATATGATGTTTGTGGGCATACGCCACCAAATCAGCTTTTGGAATGTTGAGCAGCGGCCGCATCAAATCTGTGTGTGAGCGCAACGAACTTAAGCCACGACGGCCGGTGCCACGCAGCATGTTGAGGAGCATAGTTTCGAGCACATCGTCCTGGTGGTGCGCAGTAATGATCGCCCCTGCCCCGCTCTCTTTCATCACACGACGCAAAAAGTCGTAGCGCTTGGTGCGGGCCTGGGCCTCGCTTGCATTTGCACCAAGCTTGCCTTCTTCGTACACAAACGGCAGCCCAAGTTTGGCGGCGGTTTGCTGTACCAGTTCTCGGTCTTGCCCCGATTCTGCCCGCATGCCATGGTCGTAGTGCGCCACAACCAGCTCCACGCCTGGATCCGCGGCGAGGACGTGCAGCAACACCATCGAATCCACACCGCCGCTCACGGCGAGTACATACTTGCCAGGTTTGACCATAACATCCATATACGTATAATCTTAACAGATGGGGAAGCCTACCAAACCTGACATCCGCCGGCTTATAGAATTTCACAAATTACTGCTGGATTTTCGGGCCGTAGAGCGCAAAATGCGCATCCCTGGTACCAAGCAACTCGAGAATGACGTCGACCACAGTTACACGCTGGCGATGATGGCCTGGTTTTTAGCGCCACACTTTCCTGAGCTGGACCGCGACATGGTCATACGTATGAGCCTGGTCCACGATATTATCGAAGTCCACGCCGGCGATACACCGGTCTTTGGCGACTCCGAACATTTGGGTACTAAAGCCCAACGTGAAGCCGACGCACTAGCCCAGCTGACCATCGATTGGCCCGACTTCCCCGAAATGACCCGCATTCTGCACGAGTACGAAGCGCGCGACAACGACGAAGCTATGTTCGTGTACGCCCTCGACAAAGCTATGCCCCTCATAATGGGCACATTTAACGGCGGGCTCGACTACCGCGGGCAGAACGTCACCCAAGAAGCCGCGCACGCCAGCAAACGACACAAAGTAGCGCTGTCGCCACCCATAAACGACTACTACTACGAGCTCCTCGACCTCTTAGCCAAAGAGCACCCCAAATTCTTCGCCGTCAGGTCAGACCCTAGCCAACAGAGATAAAATCTGCTATATTAACTCCGTTCAGACCTTTCTACGGACTGGGAAGAGCAGCCCGCGCGACGGATTCATTCCGGCGCGACGAGCGCGATGAGAAACCCCTTTGGGGTGTCTCATTACTAATGTGGCGGCGTAGCTCAGCTGGTTAGAGCACAGGACTCATAAGCCTGGGGTCAGAAGTTCAAGTCTTCTCGCCGCTACCATCCTTGACAACTTAACTGATATAAAAATAGCATGGGTGCCGAAACTAGAACCCCACGATTCAGACAAGCCACTGCGGAAGACATGTCGTTTTTGAAAAAGATGTGTTTTTTGGCTTTTTACCCAGACAGATCGCTTGAAGCCTCATCCGAGGCATACGATGAAGCAGCCAAATCGGAACCACTACTCAGCCCCTATCTTGACGGTTTTGGCCGCGCAGGCGACTTCGGCTTTATTGCAGTAGACAGCGAGACCGGAGCAGACATTGGAGCAATCTGGCGCCGCCGTTTTGGCGAAAAGAACGAATTATCGATCGCTGTTGATGTTGGTGCGCAAGGCTCTGGCGTAGGTGAACGCCTCATGAGAGAATTGCTGGCACAAGCTCCCGAAGACGGTGTCACCGAATTGGAGCTGTGGGTCAGACATGATAATACACGCGCTCAAAGCCTTTACCAGAAAGTTGGCTTTGTAGCCTCAGCAGAACTCCACGACGTTTACCAAGTCATGACGATTCGGCTATAACCGCTCTAACTATCTACTACAAGTATCAAATATAGACGGCTCACGAGCCGTCTTTTGCTATGATGGAACAATGGACGCAGCAAAAAAACTACTTCGCAATCATTTTACTTGGTTAGTGCTCGGTGTGGTGTTGAGCGCGGCCGTTCTTTTGGGTATCCGCTTCTTTACATATAGGCCGGTACAGGTGCACTACCACGCCAACTTCGCCGTCTACTTAAATGGCCGGCGCGAAACGTTTAAGGGTGCACAGTATTATCAAGAGGTTGCCGTGTGCAGCGCCACCAACGACATTGCGCTGCCGCAGCAGCGCGCTCACATGCATGACAACATCAACTCTGTTATTCACGTACACGACCATGCTGCCACCTGGGGCCAGTTCTTTGAGAACCTCGGTTGGTACATAGGCCCCGACTTTATCGAGACCGACGGCGGCGCGATGTACCAGGCACAGGGCGACACCAAGCTCAACATCATGCTAAACGGCCAGAATTACACCGGCCTCACGCCGATCACCAACACGGTTATCAAAGACCAAGACCGCTTGCTGGTGAGCTTTGGCGACATTGATGGCGCCACGCTACAAAAAGAATTCAAAACGGTGCCGGCTACCGCGCACCACTACGACATCACCCCCGACCCCGCGTCGTGCTCCGGCTCCGAAAAAGTTACCATAAGCGACCGGCTGCACCACCTGCTCTAAGTTTGCGGCGGACATAAAATAGAATCCACAAGCGCTTGTGGATTCTATTATTTGGAGTTTTAGGCTTGGCCGTTAACCGTTGGTTAACAGATTGTCTAGGGCGAGTATCTTTTTGTTACTCGTTTTGACGAATTCAAAGCTCAAGCCACTTTTGGTTTTTACCGCCATGGTTATTGCCTCTTTTTGTTATTTTTATTTTTGAAGGTTTTTGTTTGTGATCACAACATCTACTATTATACATAATTCTTATGTTTTGTCAATAGTGTTGTCCACTTAATAACATTTTAGCATTACGGTAAAGCTTTACAAGACGAATGTTCTATGAACATACCAGTTATCCACAACTAGCCTTTGACGGCCGAGATAACACTGAGCACGGCGAATATAAACAATATACCCGCGGTGATGCGCTGCACGATTTTGGTGGGGATACGGTCGAGCAGCTTGGCGCCAAACACCAAGGCCAGGGCCGCAACTGCCCAAAGCCCTAATGTCGCGCCAATGGCCACACTCACCGGGTCGTGGTACTTGGCGGTATAGTTAGCCGTAGCGATCTGGGTGATGTCACCCCACTCCCCTAAAAACACTACTACAAAGGACGTGCCAAAGACTTTGCCAAAGCTGTGGGCATTACGTTCGGCTTCAATAATCTTAGGATCGGTGTGCGACTCGCCCTTGCCGTGGTTGCCAAAAAACAGCAGCAGCGCGCCGCCAAAAAACAACAGCGCTACAATTGTCTCGACTACCCGGTGGGGCAGCAAGTTTAAAAAGCCACCGGCGGTAACGGCGATAATCACATGCACCAAAAAGGCCGCGGCTACACCCATCCAAACATAGGTACGACGATAGCGCTGGCCCAAAACTAGCGAAGCAAACATAGACTTATCCGGCAACTCGCCGATAAAAATGACACCAAATACAATCAGGACGCGAACGATATCCATCTGTCTAGTGTAACAGATACCGGCCTAGCTGTACGCTTAGGTGTCTATGTAGCAAGGCACTAGTGGCTGGCAAAATATGCTGCTTGCTCGCGCAAAAACTTATCGATGCCGTATGGCAACGCTGCTTTTTCTACGACTTGTACGCGGTCGAAGAGTATTTGCGCCGTATCGCCCGGTAATACATCTACCGGGTGGGCGGCCAGGATCGGGCCTTCGTCCACGCCCGCGGCCACCAAATGAAAGGTGTGGCGCGACTGCTTCATTTTGAGCTTAAGCACACGCTCTGAGGCAAGCAGGCCATAGGTATCTTGGGTTTCGGGCAGCGGACCTGGGTGAGTATTACTCAGTCGGGCTTCGTATTTAGATGTGAGCCCGCTGTGCCAGCCAAACTCCTCAATAAGCGCCCCGCGCAAAATGCGCATATAGCCCATCAGCGCCACGTGGTCGTACTTACCTTTTTTAATGAGGTCGCAGATGGTGGCCGATTCTTCGAGTGTTTGGCCGCGGGCACCCTTGCCGCCCGGATGTGTCTTGCCGCTGATCTCAACAATTTCGACAGTAAGCCCGTAGTGCCTATTAAGCCTGTCGATCCGCTCGTAGATACCTGCTTTACCGCGCGGCTTGTTGCACACGATGAGTCCCACTTCGGCGTTCACGCGCCCGTCTTGCGTAGCGTGGATAAACGCCTCGGCCGTGGAGCCGCCACCCGAAGCTAGGATGGCAATTCGCGGCCGATATGTCTTTCCCGCAGTGGTCATTAACCACAGTATGCCGCAGGGACGGCCGAAACTCAAACCGCTTGGGCGCCGGCGGCTTCTAGAGCATCGAGTCGGTCGTGTACCGCTTCATGCAAGGTCGATCCACCTTCGTGCATATCGCGAATCGAGAATTCGATCCGGCCATTCGAATCGTCGTACGTGACGGCAACGTGGCCCTGCACGAGCTCAGGATCATACGGCCGGCTCAATGACTCGTGGGTTAGTCCGGGGGCAGGATTGGTGATCTGTAGCCGAGAAGTATCAGCTTCATCTTCTACGGGCTGCGGCGGGAATACAAACGCATGTACCACGCGCCGGAGAAAGGTGCCCGGAGGGATTGTGGGGTCCGATTCGATAGTCTTGTCCCTGCTCACTTCCGTGCCCAATGCGCCAAGTTGCGCAACAAGCTTTTCGTAATGTGGCCGCCATACGCCAATGGCAGTTTCTTGCACTACTGTACCGGCGAATGGGCGGGAGTAAAACTGTAGTGTTCGCATGCAGAGATTATATCACCGCGCTAAAGCGGCCGCGGTTAAAGAGGTTTGGGGTGGGCTAGCTCGCGGAGTCGTCGGTCGGATGGTTAATTGTAATGAGCCGCGTGATGGCGTAAGCGACTAGTGCATAGACCGCCATGGCCACAAGCGTGTACAGCTCAAAGCGTGATACACCATACTCCAAGCGATAGCTAAACAAGCTAAAGAACGGCGCCACAAAGGGGCGGCTGATGGAATATACGAAGTTGGCAAAGGCGTTGGCCGGGTTAGCGCCAAGCAGCGCTAGTACAAATCGAGCACCCAGAATGACGGTAATAATGCCGTCGAGGTACCACACAATTCGGGTGGCCGTAAACTGGGCGTGTGCCGCTCCGGTGTCTGTCGACTGGCTATCATTCTCTGTTTCAACCACTCTGGTTGAGCGGCGCAGGCTGCCGTCCATACCACGTACTTCTTTGATGCGTTGGACTCGTTCTGTCATAAGTCCTCCTCTGTTTACTAACATGCTCGTGGGGTAATAAAAGTTCTCCACGACTATCCAACAGGTTAGCACCAGCAATAACGCACTGCAGTTAAAAGTTACACTTCAATATAGTTGGAAATACCACAAAGAACTGGTTGCGATGAATGGCAGACTAGGCGCCAGTTGGGGGTCGGCCCGCAGGCGGCGTCCAGTTTATTATCGTCAGTGCTCCGGCAGTTTCAGCAATCTCTCGTACGCCGATCGTAGGGTAAACTTGCCTCGCGTCTTCGTTGCTACCAATGGCTAGAGGCATGTTCCCAGCGCCCCAGACCGTTATATTCTCTGTAGGTTTATTGTAGCCAACACAGGCGTGCACAAAGCCTCTGGGCTCGCCTGGTAACGGCGTA
The DNA here is from genome assembly GCA_035479875.1 of Patescibacteria group bacterium. Taxonomy (GTDB): domain Bacteria; phylum Patescibacteriota; class Saccharimonadia; order Saccharimonadales; family UBA4665; genus PMNU01. Next base: position 25,991 of record DATIIH010000013.1, read on the forward strand.
CTCTCAAATAAATAACCCGTGCCGGGCCTGAAGCCATCCAGTCTGACCGCACCGCCGACCAAGCGCGGATCGCCTTTGATGGCTGGCGGGCCTGTTATCCGGCCTAGCCGATCTAGTTGTCCGCCTATAAAAGCAGTGGCCACTAAACAATTGAGCCATATACTAGGGCAGCCACACGCCGGGCGCCAATCGAAGGGGTGAGCCTGGGACTTGTATGCCGTGCACGACTCGCAGCGGGAACGGCCGTACGCCGGGTGGCATCGGAGCGATCTGATCCGACCTTCTCTTTCGTGTTAATAGTGTTACCTCAGTCATAATGTGCAACCTTTCTACTAACTTAAATGGCTAAAAAGTTTACGGTGCCCTGTGGACTACGCGTCCGACTCAGAGAACGCCGTAAGCTCCTGCCAAATGGCGTCGGCTATTTCGATCTCGTTACTGTCGTTGGCCTCTTTGGTAAGATTATCGCCGCGCTCACCGGGTAAGAGTACTTCTTTGCCGGGTAGCGGTTTGGCGGTTTTGAGTTCTGTGGTTAGCTCGTCGGCGGCCTTTAGATATGCATCCTTGTCTACTAGCAGACCCGGGTCGATAGCCAGCACGAAGGTGCCAGCGCCTTTATCGTCGTGCTTGCCGATGTAGCCGGCGTCACTAAATGGGCCACCCAGCAACTGCACTAACAACGACAGGCCATATCCTTTGTGCCCGGCAAAAGTAGCAACCGCGCCGTCGAGTGCTTTGGCGGCATCTGTGGTGGGGTTGCCGTCGGCGTCAAAAGCAGTGCCTTCCGGCAGCGGCTCACCCTTGAGCTTGGCCTCAACTACGCCAAAATACGCCATTGCGGCGGTGGCAGTATCGTAAACCACTGAGCCGTTACTTGTTGGAAAGGCGTACGTAAGGGGGTTGGTGCCAAGCTTAGCTTGGGCAGAGCCGGTAGGAGCGACAAACGGCGGTGTGCCCACGCACACAAAACCAATGTAGCCTTTATCGGCGATGCGGCGCGAAAAGAACCCCACTGCGCCCGAAGAGCTAAACGTATGATTAGAACCAACTATGCCTACGCCGTGCTCGGCAGCGAGTTCGCACGCCAAGTCGGTCGCTTTGGCAGTAGCCACCATGGCGTGCCCACCCGACACTAATGCGCCGCATTTATTCTTTTTAACCACTTTGTACTCGTGCACATCCGCAGCCTTAGGCACGCCACCAGTAGCAATCTTGGTGATTCCTTGGTTATTGCCCCGTAGCTGAGCGTAAAGCAACACATCGCTAATCACCTTGGCGTCGTCGCCTTCGTAGCCCAGCTTTTTTACACCGGCGTCTACTTTGGCTCGCAGCTCATCAACTTTTATCTTCATGGCACCTCCTTAGACTGTATAAATCACATTGTAGCGCCCCACGCTGGAACGCGCTACTTTAGTGTGACGCAGTGACCGTAAAGGTACCCTGCACTTCGTCGTGGGCATGATCGTGGAACCTAAAACTGCCTGTTTGTACCAGCGTGACCGTAAAGCTCTGGCCTGGCCCGAGCAAACGCTCCGCGACGCCGTCGTAAGGCTCGTGATTCTCGTGAAGACCGAACGCCATCAGACGATCGGTATCGTCTAGGTTAGTGATGGTAAGTGTATCGCATCTTGGTGCGGTGGTGTGCGCCGGGCTGACCTCATCATTTTGAATCGTTACCTTATAGTTGACCGAGTGCGACGAACAGCCCTGATTGGACTGTGACGAAGCATGGTCAAGATAATCCGAAGATACTTTACTCACACCGCCAACAAACGCGATCGAAAAAATAATAACCCCGGCTATCAGCACAACAGGCTTTGTGCGGCTTGGCATGGCTACTATTATAGCGCGAGACGGGGACTCCGCTATACGGAGCCCCCTTGTCCTACTTTGCTTCTGGCGCTGCCGGAGTTGTTTGCTCGGCGGGCTTGGCGTCTTCTTCTGGCTTGTCCTCGGTACGAATGTAATCCGTGTTGCGAACCTTGTAGGTATTGATTTTAACAGGTGTAAATACTGGCATAGTGGCGCCCTTTCGATAAAGATTGTTGCTGAATAGGCCAACAGCAATCTTTACGGTAGCTCCCTACGAGATTTTAGTGTTGAGGTGGCCTAGCTACACCTAACTGTACGCTTATTATTGACATTAGCCTAATCTCATATTATGGCATATATGGGCACCCGCCATGGTGTTGTATACTCAAGTTAGGTTAACAACTAGAGGGGGTACGATGGCAGTTCCATTACCAGAAGGCGGCAGGAGCATCTCATTTGCAGCAGATGTAGATCCAGATGTGTTCGAAGCAAAAGTGCATCTGCTTGCGGGGGTTCCCGGACTTACTAGTGTAAAAATTGGCTTTGAAGTTGGTCTCGGACTTAGGCTCAGAGATGCGGTTGACGCGGCACATGAAAGCGGACTGAGCGCCGTGTACGACCATCAGAAAGCTGGTAACGATATACCTGCCACGGGTAAAGGTTTTGGCCGTGCGATGGAACGAGGCGGGGTTGAGGCGGCGATCTTGTTTCCGTTCGCAGGACCTGTCACTCAAGAACGGTGGACTCGTGAGCTAATGGACAGGGGCATCCGGGTGATTAGTGGCGCCGAGATGACGCACGATCAAATCGAGGCCAGAGATGACGGTTTAGCTGGCGGTTACATACATGGAGCTGCGTTTGAACGGATGTTTGCACTGGCAGTTGGCCTTGGTGTGAGGGACTTCGTTGTACCTGGTAATAAGCCTGGCAAGGTCGCTACATACAAGGCATTCTTAGACCGCGAGATTGGCGAGGGCGGCTTCTCTCTATGGGCTCCTGGATTCGTCACTCAGGGTGGAGATCTAAGTGAGACTGGTGCAGTTGCAGGGCTGAACTTTAACGCCATCGTTGGTAGCGGCATATATGATGCCGAGGACCCTCGTACAGCTGCACTGCAGCTGGGACAAAAAGTGCTCGCGCTTAACTAGCAGGGCCTAGTGTTCTATGCGCCTTTTTTCTGGTATGAATCGATGACAAGCTGCGCTGTTGCTTTAAGCTGCGGTGTGGCTGGATTAACTATCACGCCATCAGCTGACGTGTCAGAATGTAGCGTAAACTCTACCTTTACAAGACAGTCGGGGAATGTAGCGGGATTGGTGACTGGGCAGTTATCTTCGGTGGAGCCATCGGCATACACGAAGACATCAACACTGTTCGGCCCGGTAGTATCGTCGATAGCTGTCGCGCCAGTAGTGCTATCATCGACGCGGGCAGTAGAAGGATACTTAAATGAAAATCCGAACTTACTGGCGTACGTTTTCCATCCAGCATAGGGGTCAGTGGACTTATTACTGGTTGAGGATGTTGTCGAAGTATTGGTGGCTACGCTTTTATGATTATCCTGTTTGGTATGCCAAAGGTAGTAACCGGTAAAACCTAGTACGCCCAGAATGATGAGAATTAGTAGCGTTTCTACTGCACCAAAGCCGCTTTGATTCTTCTTGATATTGCCCACTTCGCAACTCCTTAATTTACTCTTTACCCCAAGCATAACCTGTAGCAGCAGTACTTGCAATAATCACGAAACTGAGCCAGCCATAGAGATGAAAGCAACCATGTCGATCGAGGGCGAACAAAAAGACCTCCGAAGAAGTCTTGAGTTTCACTTGGTTGCGGGGAGAGGACTCGAACCTCTGACCTCGTGGTTATGAGCCACGCGAGCTGCCGCTGCTCCACCCCGCGATAACTTGAACTCGTTAACTATACCAAACAGAGGTGATATTGTCAATCGCCGGCGTTTTGGCGATGCAACAAAAAGTCCATCCAAGCACGAAAATTTTGCTGGTACTTAGGTGCCGTGGCAGCGCGTTTAACGGCAGGCGCAATGTCTTGCGGCAAAGCGACCGTGTGGGACATAGCTACGCTATGCGGCACAATCAGAACTGTTTCGCCCGGAGCGCTCAAGCCGAAATCTTGGCGCGCAGCGAGTTCCAGGTATTGCGGCGTGTTGTAATAGTCGTTTTGGAGTTTAAGGTTAGTATTGGCCATTTGCTGCACGTTATCTTGCTGCTGCAGAGCGGCAATCTGCTTTTGCAGGCCATAGTTGGTGTCGATTGCTTTTACTCCACTCCAGGTGATGAGTAGCAGCACTACCAAAAAAAAGAGCACACCAATAGTACGCACATCGCGCAGCTGCTCGAGGTACGAACGCAACCTGGCCTGATATTTTCTGGTGTTTATTTGCATTTGGCCTGTCAATAGTATACTCCATGAACGGAATAATCTGCTATACTCACTCTGTTAGCACTACAACCGTTAACGCCGCGGGGGCGTAGCTCATCGGTTAGAGCAGGCGGCTCATAACCGCTTGGTGGTTGGTTCAACTCCAACCGCCCCCACCATGAAAAATGAACAGGTCGAGATGGCCTGTTTTTTGTTGTCTGGACAAATCCACACTCCTATGCTATAATTAGAACCAACTTCAAGCGACTGGTTCAATAAGTTGCTTGCACCTCTCTTACACGAGCAGGCTCTCTTTCTTTCACTAAACAAACACTAAGGAGTAAAACTTATGTGGTTTCTACTTGCGCTTGTAAGCGCGACATTACTGTCTTTTCGCCGTGTCGGCGAAAAGAACCTTTCATCAGAACTAAATCATTTTACTATCGGCTGGCTGATACAACTTTTGTCGCTACCGTTCATGGTGGTGGCGCTGCTGTTTGCTGGCCACTTGCTTAATCCATTTAGTCTAGGCATTCGCTTTTGGTTGCCACTAGTCATTATTTGGCTGGTTATCTATCCGCTCAACACACTCGGGTACTTTAAGGCGCTCAAACACGGGCAGCTCTCTAGTGTTCTACCAGTACATAGCCTTATACCGGCCATGTCATTGCTCATGGCGTGGGCTTTCGTCGACCAGACGCCGTCACTCTTTGGCACGCTGGGTGTTATATCCATCGTGTTTGGCGTATACGCCATAAACCTCAAAGGGGCAAAGCTACACAACCCCTTAATCCCATTTATGGAAGATAGAAGCACGCTGTATATGCTATTGAGCGCTGTAGCTATCGCGCTTGGGGGTGTGCTGGATAAGGTGGCGATTACCGCCTCCGAGCCATTGTTCTACAACGTAGTCAATACCGTAGGTGCGGTAGTTGTGCTATTCGTAATCGCTAAGTTGCTCAAAGTAAAGGAGCTTGGCGCGATACGGAAGAACCTGTCGATGCTGGCTACTGTCGGCACACTGCAAAGCTTCGCATATACCACGTACTTGGTGGCGCTAAGTCTAGGGCCGGTAGCCTATGTAGTTTCCATCCGCAGCGGTAACGTGCTGATTGGCGTGCTAATCGGTGTATGCTTCCTAAAAGAGAAGTTTACTCGTGCTAAGGCGTTGGCTTTTGGGTTTATTGTGCTGGGGTTTATGCTGCTGGCACTGGGATAGTTCAAAAGACCTCACGCTGCACAAAGAATCACTCACTAATACCCTAATGTCGGGAGCCTTGCTCGTTCGCCGTTTGCTTTGCATCGTCCAGCTCCCGCTTCCAGGGCGTGCTCGGATAGTCGACGAGTCACTCTGACAGGTCGACCATTAAAAGTTCAAAACTCTTGGCTCACGCGCCACCACTACTAGATCTGGTGATACGGTATTGTTAGCCCGAGACAGCGCGCTAACCGTCCTTAACGCTTCCGCCGCAGAAGTCTTGGAAATGGCTATACACCTAGACCGCTCACCCGACGATCTCATTGCCCTCGCTCTAAAGACGAACGACAAACCCTTATATATACAGTACCAAGAATGGATCAGACTGCTTAAAGGAAATCGCCTGGAAGCAATCGAACGAGTACGCGATGTGCTCGGCCTGCGCCTTTTTCGCCTGGCGTTTTTCCGTGCCCACTGCGCACCCGATACGATGGACATCGCTGCCGCGCGACAGCACCCCGACTACATGGGTGGCGAGATGCTGGCCCACCGCCTCGTAGTCTATCGGCCGAGCAGGCGCTAATTAGCATCGCGGCGCACAAAGAGTATCCAGGCAACAATCCAAGCAACGAGTAAGTAGCCACCGGCGACCAGCGCGGCGTGGGCATGGGTGATGTTGCCGCGGAACGGCGTACCCAGAATGGCGTTTTGGGCGCTAAACGGCAGGTACACCATGTTGTCTTTAACAAGCAGTCCAAGCACCTGTTCGATAGTAGGGATAATAAACAGCGATACGATGGCACCAATTTGATTGCGAATAATTACGGCCAGCACCAGGGCCATCATCACATACGTCCAACCCGACAATAGCGCACGCCACACTAGGCTGTGATAGTTAATAATCTGCGGTGCGAGCGTGTTGCCATGCAGGTGCACGCCGAGTATCGACGCCAGCGGCCCCAAGACCGCGATAGCCGTGGTTAGCAGTAAGGCGAACACAGTAATGGTAATAAACTTAGCGGCCAGCACCTTGGTGCGACTGTTAGACGTCGTAAGTGTGTACATAATGGTGTTGTGGCGATACTCGTGCGTGACCAGCAATATGGCAATAACGGCGCCAAATACCATGGGCAGACTGGTGAGTGCACCCACCACGTCCTGGGAAAGGAGCTGCGGGTTGAGTAGTTCTACACCCTTCAGGTGATACCCCTCGATAAAACCGGCAAAAAACAGCACAAACAACAGTGATGCGGCCACGTAGCCGTACGTGGTGCGTACAGTGAGCAACTTACGGAATTCGGCTTTGAGCGCGGGGAACATTATTCTTTACCTCCGTGCTTACCTGGTTTGGCTTGGTATTCTTCGGTGCCGGCGGTGAGTTCCAAAAATGCTTCTTCGAGCGAGGCAGCGTGGTACGCCAGCTCCAGCACGGTGATACCGGCGTTAAAGGCACGCTTACCAATGTCGTCGGTTTTAACACCGCTCACGCGCAAGCCGCCATCTACTTTTTCGTATGTCCAGGCTTCGTGCTTAAACAGCTTCTCGAGGCGTGATGTACTATCCGCCCGCACAAACACATTGGAGCGCGTGCTGCCAGACAACAGTTCGGAGATCGACGTATTGGCGATGAGTTTGCCTTTGCCGATCACCACCACGTTGTCGGCCATTTGCGACATTTCGCTGAGCAAATGGCTCGATACAAACACGGCGTTGCCCTTATCGGCGTAATCTTTGAGGAATTGGCGCAACCAGGCAATGCCCTCGGGGTCGAGGCCGTTGGCTGGCTCGTCGAGCAATAAATATTTTGGATTGCCGAGAATGGCAGCGGCAATGCCCAGGCGCTGGCTCATGCCCAAGCTGAATTTGCCAGGTTTACGCTTGGCGACGTCGCTCAGGCCAACGAGTTCCAGGGCTTCCTCTACGCGTGACAGCGGAATGCTGCCGGCGTCTGCCAAAATACGGAGGTGCTGGCGCGCCGTACGCGTAGGGTGGAAGGCCTTGGCCTCTAGCAATACGCCCACTACTTGCGACGGACGCTTGTAGGCATGCAAGTTTTTACCGTCAAAGGTGGTTGTGCCGCGACCGTTGTCTAGACCGAGCATCAGGCGCATGGTGGTGCTTTTGCCGGCGCCGTTGGGACCCAAAAAGCCGGTAACTTTGCCGGTAGCTACCTCAAAACTGAGATCATCTACTGCCACTTGTTTGCGGTATTTTTTACCCAGATGGGAGGCGCGTATCATGCCCCTAGTATAGCGTACAGAGCGATACTTAACTAGTTATGTACGGTCATCGCGGCATCTAACATACTGAGTAGTTCGGGGCCCGTTTGCGCGCCCATTAATTGCTCGCGCAGTTCTTTGGCGCCGTCAAAGCCATTGATGTAGATCTTGCAGAATTTGTTGAGTGTGGCAATGCGGCGGTCGCCCTCGGTCCAAGTCCTCGTGAACAGCTCAGCGTGCTTGCGGTACAGCGCGATCTTTTGCTCGCGCGTGTAGTTTGGCCATAGGCTATGCTCGCTAAACGCAAACGGGTCGTGGAACACGCCGCGGCCGATCATTACGCCGTCGAGTTTATACTTGCGCGCCAATTCTAGACCTTCGGCCCGACTCTCGATATCGCCGTTACCAACAATCAGGATGTTTGGTGCGATGCGATCGCGCAGCTCGCGCACTTTACCAATCTGGTCCCAATGCGCTGGAACGTCGCTCATTTCTTTACGCGTGCGGCCATGGATCGTCAGCATCGCCAAATCTTGTTGCAGCAAAAACTCTAGCCACGAAAGGTCGATATCATTAAAGCCCAGCCGAGTTTTAACGCTCACTGGCACGCGGCCAGCAGCGCCATCTTGCGTAGCTTTAATGATCTCGAGCGCCAATGGCCGGTCATTGATAAGCGCGCTGCAAGCACCGTTTTTAACCACCGTTTTTTCCGGACAGCCCATGTTGAGGTCGATGCCGGCAAAGCCCATTTCTACCAGCTCGGCTGCGGTTTTGCGAAAATTCTCTGGATTGAGGCCCCAAATCTGAGCGATGAGCGGTTGCTCCTTAGGCGTAAACTGAATGCGCTTAACCAACCGTGCGCGGCCCGGACTCTGCAACCCATCGACGTTCACAAACTCGGTAAAATAGAGGTCCGCCGGCGCGCAGTCGGCAATTATCTGGCGAAAGACGGTGTCGGTGACATCGTCCATCGGCGCCAACACCAAGAATGGCCGCGGGAGGGCTGGCGGCACAGGAACTAGGCCGCTTTCTTGGAGTCGGCGTTAGCTTGAATGATTCTTGCCGAGCGCTGGACAGTACGCAGGAATTTCCTGCGCGCATCCGCTTGGCCGGGCTGGCCGTATCGGTCTAAGAAATCAACGTAGGCGAGGCCGACAGTCTCGCGCAGTTGCGCGCTACGAGGGTGTAACTCGGTACCATAAAACGCAGTGACGAATGACGAAGCGGCACGGCCGCCAAGCCATAAGGCATTGGAGCCGGCGCCTTCCACTACACCGCCTAGGTCGTTTCCGTAACGCCGTTCGAGTGCAGGGCGATGCCTCAGCGTCCCAGCAATTTCTACAAAACTAGTACGAGAATTTGCGCCGCTGATGCTGCCAACGAGCTCGCCTAGATGATACGCACGCGCAGCAACCGACACCGGACGGTCGCCGTCCGGCAATTTATACCCCATAGGATCAGCAATAGGTTCGATAGCCCGTGGGGGCGCTGGTTCTAAGAACAAGGGTTCCATGCTACCGGGCGCGGGTGCAAAGCGGCTTGTTGTCATGTGTTATATTATACCACTTAGAGTCAAAATTAGCTAACGCTTACTCCCAGCGGAAGACGCGGAAGGCGATAATGTAAATTACCACGATCCAGGCGGCAATCAGGCCGATTTGCGGGCCGAGCTCTAGTATGCCCTTGCCTTCGGTGGCGATCAGGCGGATGCCGTCGATTACTGGCGTGAGCGGCAGGAAATTCGTGGCCCCTTGCAGCCATTCCGGCATCAAAAAGCGCGGGAAAAACGTACCAGAGAGGAATAACATCGGGAATACGATGATGTTGCTGAGCGGAGCCGCCTGGCGCTCGTTTTTGGCCCAGCCGCCAATCGACAGGCCGATACCCAAGATCATCGTAATGCTAAACACTAGCCATGCGGCAATCAGCACCCAATTACCCACTACGTGCAGATGGAACACCGTAATTGCCACGGCAAACATCACGCCGAGCGAAACTAGGCCGATAAGCGCCTGCGAAATCATCGTAGAGATAAAGTACTGCCAGACGCGTAATGGTGTAGTGTGTAGGCGGCGCAAAATACCCTGCTTTTTAAGTTCTGGGAAGACGTTAATAGGTCCGAAGATACCCATGCCGATAATCGAAAAACCGAGCAACCCTGCAAAGGTATAGTCGAACTGGCTCAAACTCTTGTTCGATTGCTGCACGCTCTTAACACTAAATGGCTGCGCTTGGCTCACATACTTACCGTTTAACTGTTGGAACTGGGCGGTCAAAATGGAGCCTAGCGCTTGACCGGCTTGCTCGTTGCTTTGGGTATAGACCAGCTGGGCTTTGCCGGACGGATACGACTGGCCGGCTTTAACGGTGCCGAAATCTTTGGGCAGGATGATGGTAGCGTCGAGCTGGCTGCGCGTCATCTTTTCTTGGGCCTGGGCCATCGTAGTGATGGTGCTGTCGACTTTGAGCAGCTTAGAGTGTGTGGCCTCTTTGGCGAACGCCACCGCGCTTTGGGTCGTTGACTGGTTCAAAAATGCCACCTTAAACGACGTGCCCTTGTTGTGGCCAAAGATCCCGCCAAACACAAAGAGGAAGATGAGCGGGAACAAAACGCCAAAGAATATTGCCAGCCGGTCACGGAAAAAGCGCCGGGTGTTAAGGCGGGCGAACACCGAAACGGCGTACAGCTTAGGGTATTTGACGGGGCGTAGCGCTTTGGTCTCGTCGCCCGGCTTGGGTTTGGTCATACGACCCCGCACGAGCTTGGCAACCGCAAGCACAGCCACAATAATCAAAAGTAATAATCCGCTGTGCATATTAGTCCCTCAGCGCCTTTCCGGTTAGATCGATAAACACGTCCTCGAGGTTGGCCTGTTCGACGTGTTGTTTCTTTGTAAAGCCCCTAGCCAAAAGTTGCTTAATGAGATTCTTGGGGGAGTCAAGGGCGATGATCTCGCCGTTGTCCATAACGGCCACGCGGTCGCAAAGCAGCTCGGCTTCGTCCATGTAGTGGGTAGTCATAATAACGGTTACGCCCTTGTTGCGGACGTGTTGCACCAGCTCCCAGAGGTTGCGGCGGGCTTGTGGATCCAAACCGGTGGTGGGCTCATCCATAAAGAAGACTTTAGGCTTGTGTACGAGGGCGGTGGCAATGCTTAGGCGCTGTTTTTGGCCGCCGGATAAGTTCTCGGTAAAGGCATTGGCTTTTTCGCCCAGCTTGACGTCGTTGAGGTACTCCATAGGGTGCACTCGTTGGCCGTAAGCGGCGGCGAATAGCTCGATGGTCTCGGTAAGGCGCGTTTTGTCTTGGAAGGCCGGCGATTGAGGCTGCACACCAATCAAATTACGAATCTTCCAGGGGTTGGAGGCTACGTCCACGCCGTCGATGCTGGCGCTGCCGCCATCAATATCGCGGACGGCTTCGATCATCTCCAGCGTCGTGGTTTTGCCCGCGCCGTTGGGACCCAAGATACCAAAAATCTCGCCTTTCTTAACTTCAAAACTGATACCCTTGACTACCTCTCGGTCGTCATACTTCTTACGAAGCTTGTCTACTTTTAAAATTGTATGTGTCATACTTTTTACTATACCAGAATTTAACACTGTTAAATAAACCACAAAATAAAACACCTGGGCACGGAATGCGTGGACCCAGGTGTTTGTATAAAGCGTTGTTACTTGTCGCGCTTGACGGTCAAGAAGCCGTTCTTGACGTTCTCGCCGACGCTCATACCCTCAGGTAGGTCGGTAGCTTCAGGGCGCTCGTCCTTGCTGAAGTAGTAAATGGTTTGTTCTTTACCGCCACGGAGGACGACCTTTTTCGAGTTCAGGTAGTAAGTTACGCCTTTAGAGTTTGTGTGCTTGTAGCCCATTGCTAGATATTCCCCTCTTCTTAGCATTAGTAATGGTACCCCTACCATACTCTGATAGAATTTTGTTTGTCAACTGGTTTTTATACCGTAGACGCTGCAAAGACACTCTAAAAGGCGCCAAAACATGGACATTTAACTCTTGCGCGCCATCGTGCTTATGTATTACACTGGGTCGTATACTAATAGCATGTAAATAGGGGGTTTTCCAATGGAGTTTAATCAAAGCATGCGGGCAGCCGCACCGGCTCACTCACCTTCTGGCGCTGCAGCCTCAGGTTCAGTGGGTGGCGGTAAGGCGTCAAGGTCATGGAAGGGCAATCCAATGTGGCTCCGCGTGGCGCTTATCGTCTTGCTATTTGCTGCAACTGCAGTCGTTGTTGTCATGGTAGTACTGGTTTACCTCGGTGGTAATAACGAACAGACGTTTGTTAACAAGAGCCAAGAGCAAGCCGTATTCCTTACTAACGGACAGGTCTACTTTGGCCACGTTAAGTCAGTAAACAAGCAATACGTTGACCTCGAAGGCATCTACTACCTCAACGTCAACCAGCAAGTCCAGCCAAACCAAAGCGGTTCATCTGCAAATGCGGCTTCTAACCAGAGCGTTTCGCTTGTGAAGCTTGGTTGTGAACTCCATGGTCCGACCGATCAGATGCTCATCAACCGCGACCAAGTCACCTTCTGGGAGAACCTGAAGAGCGACGGTCAGGTAACCACTGCGATTACCCAATGGGTCAAGCAGAACCCGACTGGTCAGAAGTGTACGACGAGCAACTCGACCTCTAACTCGAGCAGCACATCCAACACGACTAAGCCCTAAGTCGACGGATAGGCTACCAACGACTAACCCCTTCCAAGCGAAGGGGTTAGTTCTTTACCGGGGCAAGTGCGTTACAATAAATGTAAGAAATAATCATCATGGACAAGCGACAATTGCACCACATATGGACGCGCATCCGTCCGGTTAAAGTCTGGTATCTACTAGTTGCTGGTGGCTTTTTTGGGCTGGTGGCCGTGGTGGCGTTGCGAGACAACTATGTGACCATGACACAGCTGCGCGCCCACGTATACACGGCTGACCAAAACAATGGCGACGTGGAGGGTGCACTACAGGATTTGCGAGCGTTCGTAGGCATGCACATGAACACAACGCTTGCGAGCACCGATGGCGTGTACCCACCTATCCAACTCAAATACACCTATGCCCGGCTGCAAGCCACCGAGCAAAAACGAGTAAACGACGTAAACGCAGCAGTATACACCGACGCCCAACATTACTGTGAGGCCCTCTATCCCAAGAGTTTTTCTGGCGGCCCCCGGGTGCCGTGCGTCGAACAGTACGTCGACAGTCACAGAACTTCGCCTGTTGCAATCCCAGAAGCGATGTACAAATTCGATTTTGTGTCGCCCACATGGTCGCCCGATGTTGCCGGCTGGTCGCTGGTGGCGGCTATTGTTCTGGCAGGCTTGTCGATCTTACGTTTCACAGTCGGCTATGTTCTGCGTCGGTTCATCCGCTAGCGTGCTAAACTTGATCTATGCATATCTTTTTCTCTGGCATTGGCGGCGCTGGCATCGGACCTATGGCGCTCATTGCCCATCAAGCTGGCTACGACGTTTCTGGATCCGACAAGCAAGAAGGCAGCTATCTGCGCTATCTTAAAGAGCATGGCGTTACCGACATTCATATTGGGCAGAGTTACGACCAAATTGCTGAGGCCCACGCCGTCGCCCCAATTGACTGGTTTGTGTACACTTCGGCCCTACCTATGGAACAGCCAGACGCCCCGGAGCTACGCTTTTGTGCCGACCACAACATTAAGGCCACCAAACGCGACGAATTTTTAAGCCAATTTTTAGCCGACAATAAGCTCAAAATGATCGCCGTTGCCGGCACTCATGGCAAGACCACCACCACGGCCATGGCTACCTGGACCGCCCAACAAATCGGCCTGCCAGAGAGTCATTTGGTGCCGGCCAAGCTCAGTTTTGCTGATATGGGCACCTTTACACCGGGCAGTGAATACTTCATCTACGAAGCCGACGAATTTGACCGTAACTTTTTGAGCTACCATCCATATGTCAGCCTGATTACCGGGATCGACTGGGACCATCCCGACATTTACCCAACGCGCGAAGAATACAACGAGGCCTTCCGCACCTTTCTCGGCCAAAGCGAGCGGACCATCCTATGGCAGGCCGACGTAGCGCGCCTAGGCATCACGCCCAACGACAGCCAACACATTATCGACGAGGATGACCCCGCAATTAATGAACAACTGCACTTGGCTGGTTTAGTGAACCGCCAAAATGCCTGGCAGGTTGCACATGCTCTGCACATGGTAACTGATAAGCCGCTCGACGAGCTTATTGGCCACCTCAACCAATTCCCGGGTGTGGCCCGCCGCTTCGAAAAGATCGCCGACAACATTTATACCGACTACGCTCATACACCGCCTAAGATCCGTGGCGCCTTACAGAACGCTGGTGAAGTCGCACCCGGTCGCGTCGTTGTGGTGTATGAGGGTCTGCACAACACCCGCCAGCACTTTATCAAAGACGAGCTCAAAACCCTGTTTGAGGGCGTTAAGCACCTGTACATCGTGCCTAGCTATCTGGCGCGTGAAGACAAGAACTTGCCCCTGCTCTCACCCGCTGACCTCAAGAACTTGATGAATGAGACGGTGCGGGCGTATACCGACACAGCCGAGCTAAACGACGCACTCAAAGACATGATTGCCACGCACGCTCAAGCAGGCGATCTCGTATTGTGCATCAGCGCTGGTGGCGGCGGCAGCTTAGACGAATGGCTGCGCAAGCAAACATTTTAAGATTATAAGAACGCGGCGGCTAGGAAAGCGACGATCAAAAGACCGACGCCGAGCCATAGCCATGGGCTGGTGAACGTGGATTGTATTTGACCTGTGGGGTGAGCCGACAGGCGGTGCTTGAGGTCGGACTGGCGTGACGTGCCAGTGGTCAACTCGTGGTCGGCTGGTACTTGACCACTCGACAGGCCTGGGAATGGACTGATAGGTGCCGGGAACGCAGGTTGGCCGAAATCGTCGGCTGCCTGCGGCGCAGCGGCACCGGCGCCAGAATCTACAGGCATTTGCTCGCTGCGGCGCTCGCGCTGGAAAGCTTCGCCGTAAGCAATCGCACCTTGCACTTCGTGTCCTTCTTTATCGACCACGATATTGTGCCAGGTGCTGTGCTCCACGCGTTGGCCGGACGCGAGATCTGGCTGCTGGGCGGCTGTTTGTTCTTGGGCGGCGATCTGCTCAGCGGGTGCGGTAACCGAACGAACCTCACCTGGCTGCACCGGGCGAAGCTCGGCGGCGGCAGTCGCGGCTGCCGGTGCTGCCGCAAACCTGCTGGCCTCAAAACGTGGTGCACTAGAGGCGTCGGTTTGCAGTACGTTTGCCTGGGTAAGCTGAGCGACCTCACGGCGACTTTGCTCTGCGCCTTGAGTCAATTGGGTAATGGCGCTGGCCTGCTCTCTATTTTGCCCGCGCAGTTCGGCAAATTGCTTTTCGGCAGTCTTTGCGCGGCGCTTATCCATGCGGTGTGCAATGTAGGCACTTAGGCCCACGGCGAGCAAAAAGTTGCCTGCTATACGGCGACGGTTGTCGTAATTCTCGAAGGATGGGTCGGGGCGCGGCTTTTCGGCGTAGGCCGGCGGCGCTGTGCCTTGTACCCAAGGATGCGGATCAAAGTCACGGGTTAAGAGCGCAGGGTTATTGCGAATCGGTGGGCGATAGCCGTGGGCAACCACACTAGGTGCATCGTCTGGCACTTCAGCATCATCGGACGCGTCGTGCTCGGGCACATATGAAACATAAGGCGGATCCCATTCAGTGCTCGCCGACGGCTCATGCTCGGCGGCATCGGCCGCAAATTCGGACTCGGCTTCGTCTGATCCGGCCCCGGCGGGTACAGCTTCGGCAGGGTCAGCCGCAAAATGCCACTCGGCTGGCGGTTCTATAATTTCGTCCAAGCTTGGGCCGGACTCGGCAGGCGCCGCGTTGGGAGTGTGCTCGACGGTGGCTTCGGCCGCAACAGGCACTTCGGCGGAACGCTCAACTTCTTCTTCCGGCTCGGCCTGAGTACTAGCGCGTTCAGCCCGCCGAATAGTTGGAATTACTGGCCGGGGCCATGCTGGTCGGGCAGTGGTCGGCGCGGGGCTGTCTTCGTCGTCCTCCTCGTCATCATCGTCATCTTCTTCGACTTCGGCTACGGGTGGACGACTTGCGGGCTCGGACTCATGTTCGGGCGGCAAGACGTCGGGCATCCTCCATACGGGGCTCTCGGCATCAGCACGCTCGCCGCCAGCCTGTTCGGGCGTGGGCGCTGGACGCTCTTTGGCTTCCTTGGCTTTTATTTCTTCGTAACGGTTAAAAGCGGCCAAGATTTGGCTTTGTAAGTCCTCGATAGCACTGCGGCGTGCCTGATCGGGATGCGTACTAAACATACCCTCCTCAAGTGGTTGGGTAGGCGGCAGCTCGTGGCCATCGGACGACGATTTTTTGCCGCTTTCGTCGTCCTCATTCTTTTTAGGACTGCGTTCCATAGGTTTCGACGTTTATAGTACCATCTTTTGCCTCTTTTGCCCAGAGGTAGCTTAACTGCACTACGGTAAAGGCAATCCTGCCAATGACTTGGGCTGAAAAAGCATGCAGGCTAGCGTGATTTGAGATAAATCATAGTAGTGATGCCGCCGAGCACAAGCATGAACAACACGGTTACCGTAATGAGCATTGCTGGCGTCTGCGATTGGCCGGGCGCTTTCTTGGGGTGCTCGGGCATAGGCGCCGGGGTGGTTGGTATATCGGCAGGTTGTGCGTCACCAGGAGTTGCTTCTTCCGGTGCGGATGTGTGCTCGTCAGGTGGCTCGGGCGCTTCCTCTTTGGGTGGCTCGACTACGGGGGTTGGTTCAACGGGCGGAGCTTCTCTAACCGCATCAGCATCATGGGTAACGGGTTCTGGTTCGGTCTTAGGCTCCGGGGTTGGTGGGGTATGAACCACCGAGGGATGAGGCGTATCACTAGCAGCTGCTGGTGCTGGATGTGCAGCCGCAGGCGTGGACGGGTGATGTGGGGCGGTCACATCCATAACTGGTTTTGGCGTGTGTTCTGGTTGCATAAATCGTTGTTAATAGTATATCACGCGGCACTACAGCGTGTATCGACCGCGGGTCTCGCTAATCAACGATTCTTGCACTAAATCCGTCAGCACGCTTGGCAAGCGATCGTCGTCGATTACTAGGCCGAGTTGCGCATGAGTGTACGCCTTTTGACCCAAAAGTTTGAGCACTTGTCCGCGGATCTGCCGCCGCGAACCGTTAAATGTCGACTGTTTGGCATACTGCTTGCTCCTACTGTTGAGGTTGCCGATATCCTGTTTTAGGAACGTGCCGTAGTCCATGAGCGCCCAGTACCATTCACGGACATTGTCTGGCACGGTTGCCGCCACCAGGTCAAGGACCGCGCGATCGGAAATGTCACGCTGGCCGGCAAAGAAATGATGAATATACACGGTGCGGATATTGGTCTCGATGAATACTGCTGGCCGATTGTAGGCATAGGCCAGCAGCGCTCCTGCAGTATTAGGGCCAACGCCCGGTAGGTTAGTTAACTCGTTAAGTGTGTTTGGCAGACGACCTTTGTGTTGTGCCTTGATGATTCTCGCTGCCTGCCATAAAAACTTGGCTCGGCGGTTATAGCCAAGCCCGCTCCACGATCTTAGTACCGCGGCTAACGGTGCGGTAGCTAACACAGTAAAGCTTGGAAACTGTTCTATAAACGGGCCAAACTTGGCCAGCACCCGACTCACCTGGGTTTGCTGGAGCATCAGCTCAGAGACCAGAATCTTGTACGCGTCAAAAGTGCCGTCAGCCTCGGGACGACGCCATGGTAAATCATGTCGGCCAGCCCGGGCATAATGCGCCCAAACGACCGCTACAAACTCTTTGCGCTGGCTTGCATTCACCCGTCCAGCATAACCTACTGGCCTTGGCTAAAGCCAGCGGTGTTGAGCGCGTCCGCAACCTTGCGGGGCGTGCCGCCGTTAACGCCAACGGCGTAGTCGGCTGACTCGCTCTCGGTTGCCAAGCGGTACACTAAGGCATCTGGGCCAACCCATGTCACCACCTGCGTCGCACCACCCGGCGCGCTCACCGTCACGTCGCTGCCGCCGCTTACCGTATGCGTGATCACGTTGCCATTCTTAATCGACGCGCTCACGCCACTGCGGTTGGCATTGTCGAGGTATAGACGGCTGGCACCGGCGGCCGGGCTGGTGGTGAGCCCAGCGTTATCGTTACTAACAGTGTATGCGTACCAGCCGTCGGCCGCGTTGAGGTCAAATGTCGAGAAGTCGGCACGTACTGCAGACGTCACCTCCTTGGTAAACGTCTGCTGTCTACCGTTACCGTCGGGATTAACCTTGTAGAACCCGGGCTGTACTGCGGGGTTGCTGGCGTCTGCCCCAACACTGTAATACACCGTGCCTTGGGCGCTCAAGACACCGCCAATGGTCGTACCGCTGGCCAACTGTGCGCGGCTGTTAGTTACAAAGTCATAACTAATGATGCTCGTGCCGGCCGCCCCGCTGTCCGGGTTAGTCTGCTCAAAAATGAGTTTAGGCCCGATCCAGTCGATGAGTCGGATCGTTTCGGCATGCGCCAGCGTGAGTGGCGTGCTATCGGCCACTGATATGAGCGTGAGGGTATTAAGTGGCTGTCCGTCGGCGGCTTTTTGGCTGTCGCGTATCGAAACGAGTGCAGCGTGGGTGGCGTCCGGGCTCAATACCAAGCTGGTGTGTGTAGTTTCGGTGCCAGTGCCGGGTAATAATTGTTGGCGATTCTTGCCGTCCATGTCGGCTTTGAACAGATTGTATGTGCCGTCGGTTTGCGCTACATAGACTTCTTTTTGGGTTGTTACTAACTCGGCGTCGGTTGTCTGGCCGGACGGCTGGAGCGCAAATTGGTCGGTACGATAGCCGGCTTTGGCAATGCTCACACTACCCGCAGAGCTATTGCCAGGCAATGTCAAAATCATCTTGCCCGTGTTGTCGGACGTTGCCGAGGACTGGCCGACGCTCGCTTCGGCACCAGTAATGGGCTGGTTAGTGAGATAATCTCGGACGGTAATGGTGTAACGCAAACCCACGCTGGTAAGCGAAACCTGCCCAAGTGCATTGCTGCCCCAGCCGATGATGACGTGCTTTTTAACGGTGGCGAAGCCGAGCTGGGCAATGGTCAAATCGGCCGGGCCAAGTTTGAGACCGCTAAAGTGCGCAGTGCCTTTGACATCAGTCTCGATCTTTTTGCCTTCGAGCGTCACTTGTACATTTTTGAGCGGCGTACCCAATACGTTATCGAGCACGGTCACCGACGCCGTGCTCTGCACGCCCGCAGCATTCAGGCAAAAATAGCGAGCCGTTGGCACACCAGCGCCGACGCCTAAAGCTGCCAACAGCACAAAAAATGTAATCCACCTGCCCCATGCCGTGCCCAGCCAAAGGCTAAACACCCGGCCCACTCTATGCCAAAACCCGTGTTTGGACGGCGAGAAATTCTGGCGGCCAGCGCGGCGGTCGCTGTCTTGCCAGTCGTTTTGGCGGCCTTTGCCGGCAATCTCTTCTACTGCTTTTTCGGTGGTGGGGTCATCGAGCTCGGCATTAACCGGCTCGGCCCCGTTATATGGGAATGGCCGCCGGGGTGGAGTGTCCGCCATGGCCGCCTACTGGCTAATAGCCCCCATGGTAGCCATAGTAATTCTGAGAAGGACGGAAGTCAGTTACCTTAAATGCTTGGCTGTCGCTGGTTATGCCGCTGGCAGGCATAATATACAGCTCGCTGCCATTTTTAGAAACCAGCAGGTATTGATCGGTGTACCAGCCATCAACTGCGTAATCGCTGAGTGTTGCCACCTGCTTGGAATTCTTAGCGTCTTGGTCGCCGACGAACAGGACGTTCTTGCCGTCGCGGGACTCGCTCCAGAAGGTCAGGTTACCCGACGGTGAGTATAGGTAATTCTTGTAGGACGGATTGTTGTAGAACTGGTCCGAGGTGATAGTTAGGTCCTTAACGGCGCCATCATCATACTCATAATAGTTAACGTCTGCGCCGGAGTTGTTGTAATGCTGATAGTAAATGACGTTAACCTCACTTGGTAAAGCATACCAACCACCGCTACTGGCCGCCGGGAACGTCTTTAGGTCCTTCTTGTTCTGGCCATCAACCTGAACGGCGCGAATGGCGTCTGTTTTGACTGTCATGTCTACTGGCGTGTAGAAGAAAGCGTTGGCCAAATAGTTATACCAGCGCTCTACGTATACCAGTTTGTTACCAACGATAAACGGATAATCGAAGTACTGGTAGGCGTAGCTATTAGCGTCGCCCTGTGCCTGTGACTGGTCGAGCACAGCGATCTGACCAGCCTCAGCGTTATAACTCTTAATGGCAAAACGGTTATTCTGCCAGTATTGCACCGTTGTGCCTCGATCAACCGTATACACGAAATAGTGGCCGGACCAGCCAATCACCGAGAACGTGGCGTTGCCTTCGTCCATCGTCGTCAACTGGTCGTTACTGGTGTTGATAAGGAAGAGCTTGGGGTTGGTGCCGCCATCACGCTGGGAGAGCAGCGCCAGGTACTTCCAGTCGGTGGAAGCCAATAGTGTCGTATTACTTGGGCTTTCGCTACCCGTGCCAGCGAGTACGGTCTGGCGGGCCGTGCCGTCGAGGTTGGTTTTAACAACATCTATTTTGCCGCTGAGATTCGAGAGGAAGTACACTTTGCCGGCGGGCGTAACTTTAAACGTGTTGGCTGGATCGACGCCGGCAGTTACCTTGAGCTTGACGTTCGCCTCGTTGTAGCCGCTCAGTGATACAGTGGTAGCTAGATTTTGGGCATTGGCCGCTACGACGATAGTTGCCTCACCTTTGGTGTCGGTTTTAGCCTCACTCTTACCTGCCGTAACGAGTGCGTTGGCCACTGGCTTGCCGCTGATCGTGTTGAGTACCACCACAGGCACTTGGCGGCCCGTGGCTACCAAGCTCACCTGCGCAGCTTGTTTTTGCTTACCGAGCGGCACGGTTACTGAGCTGTCGGACGTTTTGTAATATGTCTTGGAGACTTCTAATGTGGTGGTGCCCACTTTGACGTGCAACGTAGCATGGCCCTTACTGTCGGTGCTTACCGTTTTGCCGCCGAGCATAACCGTAGCGCTCGTCACCGGCTTACTAGTTTGCGAGTCGATAACGGTGACGGCAAAGTTTTGCTTGAGCACCAGCCCAGCTAACTCGTAGCGGGTAAACGGCACGGCTGCAAGTAATCCCACGAGTACGACGATAGCCACCGGAATTGAAATCTTTTTATGAGCGAGTGCCCACGTCCACCACTGTTTATGTTTGGCGAACTTGGGGGCCTTGGACTCTTCATCCTTGGTGCCTTCCATCACGCGGTCATGCTTTGTTTCGGCGTGTTCGGGCGCGTGATGACCGCGCGGATTTTCCTCTTGATCGGAACTATCTTCTTGTGCCATAGTTGTTACCCTTACTTTTGATTTAAGTCTAGCACAGCGCAAGGCTAGCGTGATAGCACTAATATTGGTATACAATGCCTGTATGATTGCATCTGATAAAACTGTGGAAGAAGCCGCCAAACACCTTGCCGCGCACGACCCCATTTTGGCACCGATTATTGCACGCGCCGGCCTCAGCACCGTCCGCCCACACAAAGATTACTACCGGGAATTAGTTGATAGCATTATCAGCCAGCAGCTCAGTGTGAAGGCCGCGGCCAGCATCGAAAAGCGTTTTTGCGCGCTGTTCGGCAGCGATAATTTTCCGACGCCCGAGGCCATACTAACTAAGGATGTTGAGGCGTTACGCGGCGTCGGTTTAAGTTACGGTAAGGCGGCGTATGTGCACGACTTGGCGCAGCATGTGATAGACGGCAAAGTAAGATTCGACCATTTGGATGGGCTTAGCAACGAAGAGGTCATTAAAGAACTCACCGCCGTCAAGGGTATCGGCGAATGGACCGCCCATATGTTTTTGATGTTTTGCATGGGCCGCCTCGACATTCTAGCCATCGGCGACTTAGGCATTAAAAATGGCGTTCAAAAACTATACGGATTCGACCACTCGACCACCCCGGCCGAGATTACTGAGCTCGCGGCGAAGAACCACTGGCACCCGTATGAGTCAATCGCCTGCTGGTATATTTGGCACTCGCTCGACAATAAGCCGGCGGTGTAGGTCTAGTCTTTGTCTTCGGGCTTAACGCCAGTAATTTTCCACTCATCGGCACCGTTGACCACCCACGCCTGGTTGTCATTGAGCAGCACCATTGTCGGATCGTCGGTTCGGCTGTCGATAGCTTCTTGCACCAACGGCCCAAAGTCGGGATTATCGACATGGGGCATAAAATAATGAGCGCTCAGGTTGAGGCCCTTCCAAAGTACTCTTTCGGCAAACTCGGGATCGTCGGCCAGTTCGACACCGTGCAAGTCGGTGCCCGCCACGCAGGCGCCGGCACTTTCACCGGCGTACGTCACGCCAGCGTCCAAGACGTCATGAATAACCCTATCGAAGCCGCTGCGCGCCATGGCCTCACGCAAGCAAAAGGTGTTACCTCCCATGACCCAGATCAGGTTAAAGGTCTTAAGCTCTTCGGCTAGCGCTGCGGGAGTACGATCATCGTTGAGGTCGACAACTTTGACGGTAAAATCCAATGCGCGCAAGTACTCCTCGACAAAGCGAATCTTTACCCGCCGCGCCCGGAACGCATAGTAATCTTTGGCGTTCGGTATCAGCGCCACGCGGACTTTGGCCGCGGGCTTACCGATAAGGTCGGTGAGCACCTTGAGGTCGGCAATTCGGTATGAGGCGAGGTACAGTTTCACGGCTACTGCTCCACCCGTTCCGCGAGCCATGCGGCGATGTCGGTCACCGTAAGATGATTGGTGGCAACCTGCACCGCAAGGTCTTCCAGCTCACCTTGCTTCGCCTTAAAAACGACTCCATTAATACTAAGAAAGGTCAGGCCGGCAAGCATTCCGGAACGCTTATTGCCATCAACAAAGGCGTGGTCTGCAATTATTCCACGAATAAGTGCGGCCGCCTTCTCGCAGGGCGTCGCGTACAACTCCTCGCCAAATACCACTTGCGTTTGCGTGGCCAGCGCAGCCTCCAGCCGACCCAAATCTCTCAGGCCGGCAGAACCGCCGGTTTCTTGGAGTACAAGAGCATGGATTTCGAGCAGTTGTTCTAGCGATAGATTAATCATCGATCGGCGAGATTTTTGAAGTCTTTTTTGTAATCGGTAAGAATCTTGCGGGCTGCGCGGATGACTTGTTCGTCGTTAGGCTGCGTCTTGCTAACGGGCCGCACGATAAATTCTACTTCGTCTCCGGTGCCCAAACCTTCGCGGCGTAAATCCTTAACGGGAAGTGTGAGACCTTCGCTCGAACCGATTCTGATAATTTTTTGGATACCTTGAATCATACGAACATTATAACGTTATTATAATAGAATGTCTACTGCCGTTTGGCTTGTGCGGCCGCAACGTGGGAGCGACGGTAGATAATGATTGATACCATCAGCCAGTTGCCCGTCATTATATAGAGCGGGTAGAGCAACTGCGTGGCGTTAAGCGCGCCTACCGCCAGCGCGCCGAGGGTGCCGGAAACAGCAGATATTGCCCACGTAGCAAGCGTCTCGGTTTGTGGCGCTTTCCAAGTTTTTTCAATCGTCAGCCAAAACCCAGTGAGATCGACGAGCACAACAACAATCAATGCCGCTAGCGGACTCTTGAGCAACCACCATAGCCCAACGCCAACGATCGCCACACCGACTGCCGCCATATCCTTACGATGAAACTTGCCGTAGCCGTGACGCAACGACAATACTGCAACAGCAGCGGTAACTATCGTCTGCCCTGCCGTCAGCAACAGCGACCAGCGGGCATGCGCCCCTACCTGAGCCCCGAGTGACACGAGGTTAAGCAATAACCAAATCCACCAGGTAGCTCGCTCTGGCTTAGTCTTGCCACGAAAAATATCAACCAAGTACGGGACAATACTAATAAACTGGAGCATGCCAGCGAGTGCACCCAGCGTTGCAAGCAGCGTCGTATGCATCTAAGGCGCCAGGCGGTTGATGTCGCGCGGGAACAAAATGGCTTCTTTGATGTTGGCCAGGCCAATCACCTTTTCGGTGAGGCGGTCGATGCCAAAGCCGCAACCGCCGTGGGGCGGGAGGCCGTGCTTAAAGGCCAGCAAAAAGTGGCTGAAGCCGGGGTGAGTGGGGTCGATGCCAGCTTTCTTCATCTGTTCTACAACGTTATCGTGGCGGTGTTCGCGCTGGGGGGCGGTGCTGATTTCGACGCCGCGGAACAGCAGGTCGGCCGAGCGCGCCGTGTCGTCGTCGTTAGCCATGTGGTAAAACTTCATTTTGGATTTAGGCAAATTGGTGGCAAAGACCGCTTCGCAGCCGTTGTGCTGCTTGGAGTATTCGCAAATCCACTTTTCTTCTTCCGGTGTGAGGTCGATTTCTTTGCTGGTGTCTTTGCCGGTTTCTTTGGTAAAAAGCTGGTGGATTTCGGCCATGGTGTAGCGCGGGAACTCGGGTTTGAGTACCAGCTCTGGTGCATGCAGCGTCTTAAGCTCTTCGCCGTGTTCTTGGTAGGCGCGGGTTACCACGCTAAATACCAAATCTTGGAGCATGTTGAGCACGTCGTTGTGGTCTGTAATAAAGCCCATCTCGATGTCCAGCATAGTTACTTCGGATACGTGGCGGGTGGTGGCGCTCAGTTCGGCACGGAAGGCCGGCGCAATTTCGAACACCCGCTCAAACACGCCTACCATAATCTGCTTGTACAGCTGCGGGCTTTGGGCAAGCGTTGCCTCCTGGCCAAAATAGTCCAGCTTAAACACTTCGGCGCCGCCTTCGGCCGCACCAGACACCAGTTTAGGTGTGTTGATTTCTACAAAGTCATTCTTATATAAGAACTCACGGATGTAGCGGGTGAGCTCGGAGCGAATCTTGAAGATGGCGGTTTCTTGCAGGTTGCGCAGGCCGACCACGCGGTTGTCGAGCAGGGTGTCGAGGTTCTCGGACTTGTGGCTGAGTGGCTTGTCGATTTCTATCGGCGGCTCGGCGGTTACCGGCACCATGACGGTGAGTTTAGCGTCGTGGATTTCTACGCCGCCGGGGGCGCGTGGTTCGTCCACAGCTGTACCTGTTACTTCGAGTACCGTGCCAATTTGTAGCCCACGTAGCTTTTCGACTTCGTCTTTTTCTTTAATAACAATCTGAGTCAGGCCAGAACGGTCGCGGACGTTGATAAATGTCAGCCCGCCCAATAAACGTTTTTTGTGCAGCCAGCCTTGCACAAGCACTTGCTCGCCAAGGTGACCTTTTAACTCTTTACTTAAAATGCGCATCGCTGTCTCCTGGGGTTAATGTTGCGGCTTAGTGGGGTCGCATGGCACAGCCCGCTCTCGCCTTAGGAGCGGCTGCCGACCCGGAGATTCATATTAGATTGCGCCGTGTTCATTATGGCTATTCTACCATCTCTGTTGCTTCAGGGGAAGATGACTCGGCTTGGGACCCTTCGGAAGCTTCCTCGGTCTCGGCCGCTTCGACGGGCTCAGTCACCTCTGGCACTTCAGGCTTCACGGCTACCGGCTTTGGCTTAAAAGCGGCGACTGACGTGCGGTTGTCGTACGCCGTAAAATCGTCAGCGTCATCATGGCTGCCTATCAGCTGAACCATAAAGTGGCTGAGGCTAATGACGCCCAGCGCTTCTTCGAACGGGTTGACGACCACCAGCATAAACTGGCCGGTGCGCACAAAAGCGTTGAGTACTTGTCGCAAACTAAAATCCTCGTGCACAAAACAGAGTTGTGCGCGCATCACGTCGCCTACCTTGCCACCCTCTTTGGCGGCCAGCGCATCACGCAAAAAGAGAGTGCCTACCACGTTGTCGGCAGTACCTTGGTATACCAAAAAACTGTCTTGCTTACTCTTATGGAGGTCGGCTAGTAGTATCGGCCCGAGGTGCTCATCGACGTTTACCAGATGCAAGCGCGACATCGGCTGGGCGAGGTCGGCAGCGCGATGATCGTCAAACTGCACCACGCGCTCGAGCAGTGCCAGGTCGCGCTTTGCAATACGGTTGTCGAGCTGGTCCTGCTGCTGGCGGAGCAAGGCTACAAAATCTTCTTTTTCGTATAGACCACTGTGGGCATCTTGGTCGCGACGGCTGTTGACAAGCTGGGCCAAGATAGCAAAAGGTCGGTGCACGTAATTGAGCAGCCAGGTAAGCGCCGGAGCGGCCGTGACCGCCAAACGAGCACTGCGCACGGTGAGCCTCAATGACTGAATGGCGATAACTGCGGCCAGGCTCAGGCCAATCATAATGAATGCCGGCACGCCGACGAGTGAATTAGCGAACAGTACAAAACCGAGCGTCGTACTGACGCCAAACAGGAGCCACAGCAGCAGCCGCATGCTCTCGCCGTAAGCCACCGGCCGGTATAAGGCCTCTGCCAAGTGATCGCCGCGAGCAGCCAAACGCTTAAGCTCTTTTACTGGTACGCAACTATAAAAACGCTGCAATGCTAAACAGAATAAACCAAAGGCGACTAATACAAGGGCAAAGATTGATGCTACCATGCACTCATCTTACGCCATCCGGCCGCTGTTTTTCAAAATGATTACTCATCGGTGCCTCGCGCGTGCACCCGGCCGGGCGTGGGCAACTTTGCGCGTCGTGAGTAAACGGTATTCTTCGCGCTCACCTAAGTAATAGCCAACCATCATCAGGAGTACCACGATGTAACCTGACCAAATGAGCCAGAGCGTATTCTTAGCGCCTCCCATAAGTTGACTGAGTAGGTTTCCGCCCTTTACGACGTTGGTCGTAGTGGCGACCGTCTGGCCGATGGTCGCCACCAGCTGCGTAACACTTAGACCTCCCTTGGCGTCGGTGACCGTGACCGAGATCAAATAGGTCCGCGACGTATGGTAGCTATGCACCAGTGTGAACGGAGCGCCGCTGCTGTATTCCTGACCATTGCCATTGCCATCATCCCAGTCTACGTTTACGGTGTACGGCGCTGTGCCGCCGGCGATGCTCATCACCCAGGTGGTATCCTGTCCGGGCGTACGCGCTTCGTAAGCATGGTCGACACTCAGCCGCGGCACCGAAGCAGTTGAACTCAGCAAGTTAGATAAGTAGGCGACAACATCGATGGTAATCGTAGGGAACACAAGCACCTTGCCATCCGGTGTAACTGCCGTGATATCTACGTGGTGCACACCCAGAGGCAAAGGTTGGTCGAGGGTGCAGCTCCAAAAACCGCGAGAGTTAGCTACCGTCTGACAGACAGCAAGCACCGAATGAAACGTAACGGTAATGCGCGAAAACGGCGGCGCGAAACCGCTAATCGTCGGGCGATCACTTGTCAGCCACACAGTGTCAGAGCCCGAAGAGTAAGAATTGCCGTCGAGGCCCGTCACTACTAGTGTGGTAGGTGGGGGGGTGTTGTCTGACGGCGGGGTGGACGTAACGTGGTCATAATATACCGTAATAGGTGGTGTGGGCGGACCCGCGTCGTCGGTAAGGTTGTAGTCTTGCACCACGATTACGTTGGCGCCTTCCGACAGCGTTACTGGCAACGAGTACTTCTGGCTGCTGGTACACGGTGCCGAACCAGCAAAGACATGATTCACCGTAGCCGTCACATATGTCTGCAGAGGACAGCTGCCGCTCACCGCTTGGATAGCAGTTTGGACATGCAGATTATCGGTGGGCGATTCGATGGTTGCTGGCTCGGTCGGCGGCGCGGCCGAAACTTTGGCAGACACAATAATCGAATCGGCCATCGTCCGGACAGTCATGCCCACAATCAAAACACCGACACACAAAAGCACCATCACCGTAAAGGGATGGAGTAAAAAGCGCTTGTGTAGCGGTCTGGCTTTTTTGATCGTCTGTTTGGCTTTGAGGTGAACGCTGCGGCTCACCGGCCGTTTGGTTTTTGTTGTTTTCATTACGCGCAGCTATTGCGTTATTTCACGTAAATATATAGTACCATACTCCAGCATCTGGCGTGTATACTAGGGGCATGAGTAAACCATTTTGGGCGGTTATCGCTATTATCATCGTACTGTTTGGTGGGATTTTACTACTTAACAATCACAAGGCCAGCGCGCCGAGTAGCCATGGTGCGGTGGCCACCAATCACGTAGAGGGCAGTACCAAGACGGGCGTTACACTCGTTGAGTACGGCGATTACGAATGTCCGTACTGTGGCGTTTTTTACCCCGTCGCTAAGCAAGTAGCTGCTAAATACAGCGACAAAATCACCTTCCAGTTCCGCAACCTGCCGCTGCTCCAAGTACACAAAAACGCCCTTGCCGCAGCTCGGGCTGCCGAAGCAGCAAGCCTGCAGAGTAAATTCTGGCAAATGCACGACCTGTTATACCAGAACCAGGACAGTTGGAGTCAAAGCAGCAACGCCCAAGATATATTTAACCAATATGCGACAACATTGAAATTAAACCTTACAAAATTCAAGGCCGACTACGCCAGCTCATCTGTTAACGACGCGATTAACGCCGATATCAGCGCCTTCCTAAAAACAGGCAACCAAGAGTCAACGCCCACCTTCTTTTTAGACGGCAAAAAGATCCAGCCAGTCAACACTGTAGACTCGTTCAGCAAACTGATCGACGCCGAGATCGCCCAAAAAGCCAAAGCCTAGGCGGATTACACCGTTGACCTACTACTTAAAGCTAGCTCTCCCGAACGCTTAGTACGTCAAGAACTCTTGCCACGACGGACGGAGGATTACCACCGGCACCCGACTGGCGCGTGAAGACACCGTTCTTACTTTGACGGACATATATACTCCTTTGCGATGCGTTGATTCCTCACACAAATCACAGAATCGCGCTATTTTATTTTTTGTACTCACTTTTTTGTCTTTCAGCGGTATTTCCGCGGAAGTGCTGGGATAATATCAAACACCGCTTGTGCTTGTCAAGTTTCTCTCAGATCTATCTCCCAAAATCTGCGGACAGGATTCAGTATATCGCACGCCGCAACACCAAGGCGGTGTAATTTTGTACTAAGGGCAGCTACTTGCCTTTAGTAGTAAATTCGGTGGCGCCGCAGGTGCAGCCCTTGTTTAACTTTTTGGAGTTATAGACGTAATAGATGTTGCCCGTCTTGCCGCAGGAGGTGCATGAACGCTCGACGTCGTGCACCATATCATCACCTTCCTCAAATCCCAGCAGAACCTTCATGGCATCGGCCTCAGGGCCGACGGCCTCTACTAAGCCACAACTGCCGGCGCCGCAGAATACAACCGGCGGGGCGTCGGCTTCGATATCCCGTTCGATTGCGCGGATAGCATCTTCGGTGTGCTGCCCGCGGGTTTCGGCCAACTCACGCAGACGCTTGGCAGTCTGGACGTTAAACGCCACTTCGGCTTGATCGGGATTGTGCTTGACCAGGCCAAACACAATCTTTTTAACCTGTCGCTCAACGAGACCCATAGCCGACCAGTGGTCAATACCGGACTGTTCGAGCGTCATCAAGAAGTCGGCGAGATCTTCGCTGCTCGCGTCGAGCTTCTCTTGACGGGCAACGGCCTCGGCTTCGATAGCGGCGTAGTCCATGGGGTGGTCGTCGGCCACAATCTCGCCCATAAAGATGCGTTTGCCGGTGCGCTTGCTGGCGATCGCATCCAGCCTCTTGCCAACAGCCACGACACCCTCGCCGGTGACGTTAATAACCTGCTTCTCGCGGACTTCGGCTTTGCTAAGCATTTCGCCCTGCTGGGCAACGCCCACCTCCCTAAGGAACTCAACAATATCGTCATGAGTAATGTTTTCGCCCGAGAGGCCAAGCTGTTCTTGGTAACGGGCATCTTTGCCATAACGCACACCGCGAATCATAAACTTGTCGTTCTCCGGCACATAGCCACCTAGGCCCAGCTCGGAGCCTCTGGCGTGCGCTGCTTTTGCCCAGTCAGCACATTCCGAAATGGTAGTGACGCGCGTATCGGGCAACGTCGAATTGGCTTCTGGCTGGCCAGGGCGGAGCACGGTCAAGTTGCCAACCGCCAAATGGCCTAATTTGCGAACGGCGATGTAGGTGGCCTCTTCTACGTACTCGCCTAAGCGGTAGCCCAGCTCTTCGTCCTCAGCTATCGGCGTAATGCCATCGCTTACCATGTCGATGAGGCAACGCCCTAAGAAGTGGTAGGCATTGGCAGCGGAGTCGAAGGTCTGTCTGGTCTCTGGGAAAAACTCCCACGTGCGTTTGCGCATTGCTTCGGCAAGCAGACGCTTGGTGTCTGTGGTCAGGCTCTGGCGGGCTTCGGCGGCCTGAGAGCTTTCTTTGCCGTGTGTTCGGCGCGCCTGGTTAGCGCGGGCCGCAGTAGTAAGTGGGTCAACTGCGTAAGGGACTTGCTGCTCGCTGTCGCCCTCGTTAAGTAAACGCCTGCGCCCGTCAAGGATAGCCCGGGCGCGGACACGGGCCGCTTCGCGTTCTTCACGTAAGCCGCGGATGCTGTCGGCGTCAACCCACCCCAAAAACTCCGGCCCGTTTTCAAAAACGGGGGCGGCGCTTGATGCAAATTCTGGCGCATGGGCTACGGCGGTTATAAAAATACCCTCTTTCCAGAGCAAGGTAGAGGGTGAGGTAGGCGCTTTCCTGCTCGGGAATGTCGTTACAAGCTGTATCGGACTCGACCCTATGGGGCATCACCGTTGCGGCACAGTACAGGATTCTCACCTGCTTCCAGCAATATGTTGTTAAGTACATCTATCATAGCAAACTAGACACTACATACGTGGTGTAGTTTTACCAACAAAGCACTACGATTACTGCTCGGCGGCAGTCGTCTTTTGCTTGAGGGCGCTGAGGCGCGGAATAAAGCTCTGAGCGGCGCCATCGAGGCCTAGAACCTTAAGCGCACCTACCAATACATATAAATGGTCGAGATTATCGGTTGCCACTTGGCCGGCCTGCTCCAGCTCGGCAAACAAATACTCTACCTTTTCGACCAACCACTTTTCTTCAGACGGTTTTATTTGATTGGTGGGAATCTTGCTTGGTTCGCTAGGCTCGACAACTTCGAGCGAGCGCGCCGAGTGGTCGCGCTTGCGCAAATGCCCGCGCCGGATGAGATTATTAATATGCAACGCCACAGTCGCCACCGATGTGTAATTAAGCCCTGTCATTATTTCTCGGTAACTCGGGCTATACCCGTGCTCGGCAATAAACTGCTCGATAAAGGTTAGTAGCTCGCGTTGCTTTTTGGTTGGTCGTACGGTGTCGCTCATGCCCCCTCCTTTGCAAAGACCCGCCGTGCGGGGTACTGTGCCCCGAGGCGATACCAAAAGTGATTACTCAAGGTAAACCAAGCCGCCGCAAGAGAGAATTTACGCTCCGTGCCCACGTCGCGAGCAAACAGAGCAATCCCACCCCAGTGATAGCAGGTTCCGCCAATCATACACTCATTTTGTTGGATAAGATCGGCGCGGGTCTCACAAAAACGGTCTGTACTACCCATACCTCATACCAGTATACCAACAAATGCTAGTACTTGTCGGTGCCCGGGCAACGACTAATCCAAAGTGGTACAATCTAATCACATGAAGAACAACGCCTCACTTGTGTATAACCTGTGCTTAATGGTGGGAGACTTTTTGGCATTAGTGGCGGCATTTGTGGCAGCGTACGTGCTGCGCATTAAGTTGGAGGTGGGCATTAGTAGCGGACCGATTGGACCCAGTAACGGTCGAGCCTTTTTGGCCGTTTTTTTGAGCGTCTTGCCGTTTTGGATTCTGATTTTTGCCCTGCTTGGCTTATATAACAGCAACATCTATGAGTACCGGTTTAAAGAACTCGGGCGGCTGCTTGTCGGCTCGTTTATTGGCCTGTTGTTTGTTATCTTTTGGAACTTTGTGGCCAGCAAGCCAATCTTCCCTGCCCGGCTGGTGCCGATTTACGGCTTTGCCTTTGGCTTTATCTTTTT
Source organism: Patescibacteria group bacterium (assembly GCA_035479875.1). GTDB lineage: Bacteria > Patescibacteriota > Saccharimonadia > Saccharimonadales > UBA4665 > PMNU01. The sequence goes on from DATIIH010000013.1 coordinate 57,541, forward strand.
AGTAGTCTTTAGAAACTTAGCACGCTTTATCCGGGTACAACTCTTTAGAAGCGGGACCGGACTAACTCGCGTACTTCTGGTAGGCAACACGTCGATGACACTCGACCTGTTGGGCTGGCTTAATAGCCCGCGCTCCGGCTACAAGGTGGTAGGCGTGGTGGGCGGCAAACGAGCCGTGGGCAAGCATCTGGTACCGCTATTCCAAACCTTTGGCCAGTTTTTGCTCACTCCGCACGGTGAGCTGCACGGCATTATCCAGACCGAACTGTATGCAGATGAGGCGCAAAACGCCAAAATCCTCTCCTATGCCCAAGAAAGTCATGTTGGCTACCGGTTTGTCCCGGGCAACAGTGAATTGTTTGTGGGCAATATAGAAGTAGAGCTGTTTCGCAACAGCGTGCCGGTAATTACCGTGCATCAAACAGCGTTGTTCGGGTGGGGGCGTGTGGTAAAACGGCTGTTCGACCTCACGGTCGGGCTGTTCTTGCTGCTGCTTGCTTCGCCGCTGATGCTCCTAATCATACTGGTCCTAAAAATTACTGAGCCGCATTCACCAGTATTTTATAAGCCCAAACGTCTGGGGCGTTTTGGCAGCACCTTTAGCTTTTACAAATTCCGTAATATGTATCAAAAGTATTGCATGAGCCCAGAAGAAGGCTTTGCCAAAATGGGCCGGCTAGACTTGCTCAAAGAATACCGTGCTAATGGCGACTGGCTGGCAAACGACCCTCGGGTGACACCCTTCGGCCGCATCCTGCGCAAAACGAGCCTCGACGAATTACCGCAGCTGATCAACATCGTAAAGGGCGACATGAGTCTGGTTGGTCCTCGGGCGCTCGACCCCATCGACCTCGTTAAATATGACAAGAAGAATCTGATTCTGGCGGTTAAAACTGGGCTGACCGGCCTAGCTGTAGTCTCTGGACGGCGGGGCATCAGCTTTGAGGAACGCCGCAAGCTCGACTTGTACTATGTGCAAAACTGGAGTTTTTGGCTTGATATAACGATCCTGCTTAAAACTGTCCGGGTCGCCCTGGGGGGCCGAGGGAACACCTAACATGGGCGCGACCAGGACAGCGCCAAAAGTAGCGATTGTACACGACTGGCTGATTGGCGGTGGTGCCGAGCGTGTAGTTTTTGAAATGCACCGTCTGTTCCCCGACGCGCCTATATACACCTCGTACGCCACTGAGAAGTGGCGAGCCGATCTAGACAATAAAGTGGTGACTGGCTGGCTGCAACACCTTGGCACAATACGCAAGTTTATTCCTTTTTTGCGAATCTGGTGGTTTACACATCTTGACCTCAGCAGATACGACTTGGTCATAAGCAGCTCCGGCGCCGAAGCTAAGGGCATTAAGGTACCCAAAGGCGTAGTGCACGTTAATTACTGCCACGCGCCAACGCACTACTACTGGAGCCGTTACGACGAGTACATGGCGCATCCCGGTTTTGGGGTGTTCGACCCGTTGGCGCGAGCAGGACTTAAGTTGCTCGTGGGCCCTTTACGCAAGTGGGACTACCGCGCCGCGCAACGCCCGGATTACATGATTGCTAATTCTAACTTCACTAGAGCCGAGATCAAAAAGTATTACGGTCGCGAAGCAACCGTAATACATCCACCTGTCCTTATTGACCGCTTTGAACGCGCCGACACCAACGGCGCACGCAACGGATTCTTGGTTGGCGGCCGCCTCACGCCGTATAAACGAGCCGACTTGGCCGTTATGGCTTGCGCCAAGCTTGGCCTGCCCCTCACCGTGTTTGGCGATGGCCCCGATCTTGAGCGGCTCAAAGGCTTGAGCGGCCCCACCATTACCTTCACTGGCTATATCTCCGACGAAGCGGTAGTGCAGTGTTTTGCCCATGCCCAAGCATACATCTTCCCGCTGGTTGACGACTTTGGGGTGGTAGGTATCGAATCGTTGGCCGCCGGCACACCGGTTATTAGCCCGCGCGCTGGCGGTGCGCTCGACTATATTCAGGAAGGCAAAACCGGCTTGTTCTTCGAGCAACAAACGGTGGAATCGCTCGGTCAGGCTCTCCAAGAGTTCAACCTCAAAGACTTTAAATCGGCTGACATTAAAGTGTTTGCGCGCCAGTTCTCGCCAGAGACCTTTAGGAAAACACTCAAACAATATCTCGATAAGATATTTGACAAATAACCAAAAAGGAGTAGTTTAGACAATATGTGTGGAATTGTTGGCTATATCGGAAATAAAAACGGCACCGACGTTGTATTGGCCGGCCTAAGAGGCTTGGAATATCGCGGTTACGACTCAGCAGGCATTGCCCTGCTTACTAACGAAGGCAAAGCCAAACTACTAAAGCAAGTGGGGCGCGTTGAAGGCCTGGAGAAACTGATTGACGAAGACGGCGACACCGACGCACGTCTGGCCATCGGGCATACCCGTTGGGCGACGCATGGCAAGCCTTCAATTACGAATGCCCACCCGCATTGCAACACCGAGCGTACCATTTTTGTGGTGCATAACGGCATTATCGAGAACTATGTTGAGCTGCGCGATTGGCTCACCAAAGAGGGATACGTGTTTGCATCGGAAACTGACACCGAAACCGTGCCGCACCTTTTAGACTACTACGTTAAAAAGACTGGGTCGTTCGAGGAAGCGTTTGTTAAAACGCTCAAAGAAATTCGTGGCGCATACGCCATCTTGGCGATGTACGCTGGCGAACCAGACAAACTATACGCTGCCCGTTTGAGCAGTCCAATGGTTATTGGTGTGGGCAAGGATGAATGCATCGTAGCGTCCGACCCATCGGCCATTTTGGAGCACACTAAAGAAGTGATCTATGTGCACGACAACGAGATGGTGATTGTCGACAAAGGCTCTTACAAAATTACCGACCTCATGCACGATGCAGAAGTGCAGCGCGAAACCGAAACACTCGACTTTGACATCAACCAAGCCGTGCTCGGTGATTACCCACACTTTATGCTCAAAGAAATCTTTGAAACACCTGGCACCATCCGTTTAGCCTCGCTGGGACGCAGCAATGCCGCCACCAACATGATTAAGCTCGGCGGACTGGACAGTGTCCGCGGCCAACTGCAATATATCGATCGCATCGTCATTGTAGCCTGCGGAACATCCTCCTACGCCAGTATGGTAGGGGAGTACTTACTGGAAGAAATTGCCGGCATTCCGGTGGAAGTCCAGTTAGCTAGCGAATTTAAATACCGCAAGGAGCCGTTCTCGCGCTCCACCGCTATGATTGTCGTGTCGCAATCCGGCGAAACCGCCGACACCATCGCCGCGCTCAAAAAGGTTGAAGATTACGGCGTCCTGCGCCTCGGCATCGTCAACGCCGTAGGCAGCACTATTGCTCGCATGACCGACGCCGGGGTCTATTGCCACGCCGGGCCAGAGCAGGCCGTGGCTAGCACCAAAGCGTTTATCGCCCAGGTGATGGTGCTCCTACTGATCGCCCTCAATCTTTCCAAAGAAAGTAATGAACTCTACAAGCCACTGCTGGAAGAAATTGAAGCGTTGCCGGCCAAAGCCGAACAGATCTTGGCCCAGGCCGAAAAGATTAAGGAAGTTGCCGAAAAATACAAAGACCACCGCGACTTTCTGTTTATCGGCCGGCGCTACAGCTACCCGGCCGCACTCGAAGGCGCGCTCAAACTTAAAGAGGTCAGCTACATTCATGCCGAAGGCTACGCCGCCGGCGAGATGAAGCATGGCCCGCTAGCTATGATCGACGAGAACTTCCCCACTTTTGCCCTAGCCTGCGACGACTCGATGCTGGAAAAAACAATTTCCAACATGCAGGAAATCCGTGCCCGCAGCGGCAAAATCGTAGCGATCGCTACTGAAGGCAATAAAACGGTTGCCGCCCACGCCGATGACGTCATATATATCCCTGGGACTATGGAGCAGACCGGCCCCATCCTCCAGGCTATCGTCATGCAACTCTTTGCTTACTACATCGCTACTGCCAAAGGCTTAAACGTAGACCGTCCGCGCAACTTGGCCAAATCGGTTACTGTTGAATAGACAACGCAGCCGGCAACGGCAACGGGCGACCTAAATCTTCGAATAGGTCGGCGAATAGCTGCAGACCTCGGAGATACAGCGCCTTGGTTTCTGGCTCAACCGCAGCGTGCGAAACGCGCGTGAGATACTGCATGACCGCCGAATACATAACACGGTGATATTGCTGGTCTGTAAAATAAGCCCGGAACCTCGGCATGCCGTCCATATACTGCTGACGGCGCCGGACTTCCAGGTGGTAACCGTTGTCTATTTCGACCAGCTCAAACTCTCCGCGCACAATGGCGTTCCAACCGTGCAAGCTCCACAGCAAGCGCCCCTGATCAACTTCGATCGGATAAGGTTCAATGCGTTGAGGGTCGATCATATAAATGACTCCGTCTTCTACCAACAAGTTGTCGGTGTGGGTGTCGCCATGGACAAAGCCAATAGCGTCCGGCGACAAATAATTGCGCAACTCGTCATCTTCTTGCACAGCGGCTACGAAACGATTCGGCCCCGGCAGTAACTTGCCGTTAACCAACACTGCCTCAGACTCCAAAAGCTTCTGCAGATACAGGAAATCTTTGGCCTTCGCATTGTACGAATTGTATTTATCAAAAAAGAAACTGTGTTCCCTAGAATTATGCAACGGGATCTTGGGGCTGCTATCAAAGAGTGCTTGGTTCTGATCGAGCGCCTTAATAATAAGATCCATCGTTTCTTGCGTCTCTTTGCCTTCGTTGGCGATGGCGATTTGCTCAATGCTGCGCGCATGCCGTAGCCAGCGGAGCAGTACAAAAGCATACGCTTCGCCAAGATGGGACGTAATATAGTGCGGCCGTACGCTGGGTAGTGCTTTCTCATACCAGCGGGCCTCGTCGCGCGTTACCTTGGCCTCGCCAAACTCAACTTTAAGGCCATAGCGCACATCATCGGCGGTAAATACGAATATCATTGAGTGGGTGTTATGGCTGTCGTGCACCACAACGCGACGCGTGCTAAGCAGCCGCAGTAACTGGGCCTTAAGATCGTCCCGCGACCGACACTGGAGCGTGGTAAGACGCTCTAATAAAGTTTTGAGTTCTTCGCCGATGTTCGCTGCCACCCCTAACCTCCTGCTACGCCCAACATGCCTCTGACCACCATGGCTGTGTCTTCCCAGCGAGCGACAGCGATGGTGTCGATGCCCAATGCCTTAACAGGATAGTCGTTGCCGCCTTCTTCGAGTTGGTCGCCAATAAATAGTAAGTCTGATTCCTTAAGTCCGGTTGTCTCTAGCAGCTTCTTCATGCCATAGCCTTTGTCGATGCCGGGTCGGAGAATATTGAGCGATGTAGTGGCGTCGATGTTAACTTCAAAGTCCGGGATCATAGCGGCCACAACTTCACGCAACTTCTTGCGCTTGGTACGGTCCGGGTCCCACGCATATTTATCTTCTGGCTTAGCCTTCTGGCCGAGGGCAGAAAACGCGATTAGGCTCTCGCGGTCGTCGATGACCGGGCCGGCAGGGTTGGCCGGCCACATGCCTAGACTTTTAGCGCCTTTCTCGAGGGCATCAATGATGCGTTTTTTGTCTTCGTCGGGGAGCGCTTCGATATATTGGCGCACCCATTCATTCTTCGCTAAGTCGTAGCGGTAATACTGCGTACCTGCCGTAGGCATCAAATGAAAATGCGTAAATGCTGCGGCGTCGAGCGGCAAACGCTCAATAGCGTTCGCTATGATTTGCTCATACCGCCCGCCGGTTATGATGCAAATGTCATAATATTTGGTAAGCTCGACGAGCAGCTCACCCATAGTGTCAGTAATCGGTGATTTGGTGACGGCCAGTGTGTCGTCCAAGTCAAAAACGATAATTTTCTTCATATTACTTTTCCCTCATGCTCATTAGAAAGCTCTTTAACGGCATCCTTTACCAGATGCCCTAGGTCCTTACGAGCAACGACGGTGCCAGCTGGGGTAGATACGGCAATAACGTTGTCCAGACCTATAACTACCAGTGGGCGGTCGCTTTCATTACGAACGTAGGAGTTAGACGTATGCAGCACAACATTGTGCTCACCAAGGATACAGTTGCCGTTATCGTCCTTGGGCGTAACGTCATACAGGTCCCGGAAAACGCCGATGTCAGTCCAGTCGAAGCTACCTGATAGCGTTAGGAAATTCTTGAGCAGCTCATTAAAAACATAATCTAACTGGATGCCTTTAAAACCCAGGTACACTGCCTCGTATTGCTTGCGACTTTTGGTAGCCGCGAGGGCCCGATAATCACGCCATAGGTCCGGGCAATCGGCTTTGAGGGCATCGATAAAGGCGTTGAGGGTTCCAACCAAATATCCACAGTTCAGCAGATACTCGCCGCTATCAAAAAACTTTTGGGCCAGCTCGCGGTCTGGCTTTTCTTTGAACCCGGCAGCACGGTAGACCATATCTTCGCCCGGCATCAGCTCGGCCTTGTGGATGTAACCAAGCACCGTAGTTGGATGGGTCGGCTCAACGCCGATAAACACCGGCAGGCGATACTTTTCCGTTGCCCTGCCTGCCACCTTAAAGGCGTGAGCAAACGCTCTGGTGTCTTTGACGGCATGATCGGCCCAGGTGATGGCAATAGGCTCATCAGAATTACCCTCTTTGGCTACTCGCTCCAACACCGCCAGCAAGCAGCCGGAAGTGTTACGGCGGCCCGGCTCGACAATAAAATTCGTATCGCTAAGCTCCGATATTTGCTCTTTTACCCGGTGGGCGTGGCTTATCTCGGTAACAATATAAATTTTGTCTGGTGTTGTTAATAGCAGCGCCCTGTCGTAAGCCAGCTGGACGAGGGAGCGCTTGCCAGAAGGGGTTAGTAAATGCTTAGGGTATTCAGGCGTGGAAAGCGGCCACAAATGAGTGCCTGCGCCACCTGCGATAATAGCTACTATCATTGTCCCATCATAACAAAAGCCCCAGATACGGGCATAGTGTGGAGATTACACCGACGGGGCGAGCGCCCAGCGCCCTGTGCTACAATTGGTTCTTATGAAGTTGGTCATCTTTTGTGGGGGTAGCGGGACTCGGTTGTGGCCCCTGTCCCGACATACGTTCCCCAAACAATTCATTAAAATGTTTGATGGCAAATCGACGTTTCAGCTAGCGATTGAACGCATCGCGCCAGCGTTTGGCCTCGAAAACATAATCATAAGCACCACCAAGGCATACCGCAATTATATTACAGAGCAGATGCCAGAGCTCCCTCTCGGCAACATCATCGAAGAGCCCGAAAAACGTGACCTTGGCCCGGCTGTCGGCTTAAACTTAATCCATCTTAAAAAACTTGGCTACAGTGGCCCGGTTGCGCTACTCTGGGCCGACCACCTCATGGACAATGTACCGGAGTTCATCAACAGCCTTAAGACTGCTGAAGTCATTTGCACCGACGACCCTAAAAAGGTAGTTCTCATATCCGAAAAACCACGCTTCCCCAACAATAACCTGGGCTGGATTCATTTTGGCAAAAAGAACCTGGGCGGCAGCTATACATTCGTTGGCTTTAAGTACAAGCCCGAATTCACCACCTGCGAGGAGATGTTTAAGTCCGGGGAATGGGACTGGAACCCGGGATATATGGTGTACGATGTCGACCATGCCCTAAGCCTATACAAAACCTTTGTGCCCGAAGTCTACAGCAGTCTAATGAAGATATACGAAGCCATTGGCACCGTGCGCGAAGCGAGCGTAATTTCGGAGGTCTACCCCACCATACCCAAAATTCATCATGACCACGTCATCCCCGAAAATCTGAGCAGTGATGATGCCGTCGTAGTGCGCAGCAATATGGGCTGGTCGGACCCAGGTACACTCTACGCGCTTAAAGAGGCACTCGTAAAAAAAGAGGCCGACAACCTTGCAATGGGCACCGTCGAAACGCTCGACACATCCGATACGATGATTATTAACCAAGAGAAGAATAAGATCGTTACAACAGTAGGGCTGTCGGGCATGGTAATTGTTAACACCGACGATGTTCTCATTGTTGTGCCCAAAACCGAGATTCTTAAAGTTACCGAATTGGTTAATCGGCTGGCTTCAGACGCCAAGACCAAAAAATACACCTAGGCGGAAATTACACCGCTACGCTGTTGTACATCTATATACTCGCATGGTACTATAAGCAATAGAGTTATAAAATAAACATATGGTCTACAATCGTTCACAACCAGCTGCGCGCAAGCGGCCCTCACATCGTCCCAAAAAGTTGGTGGTGGTGGCTGTGCTTGTGTCGCTAGCCGGTATTGTCGCCATACTGGAGCTGACCAATACCACGCATTGGTTCCATCACAAGAGCGCAAAGTTTACGCCGTCGCCGACCGCCAATGCTAATACCAAGGGGGCGGGGGCAGTCTCACAGCCGGGGGACGGCTCGTCATCTTCAAGCAATAGTTCGTCACAGACCACGACGGGGACCTCTAAAGACCAGCAATCTGGTGTAGACCCAAACACACCATTGCAAGCGCCGACTGGCGTATTCGTAAGTAGCCACCACGTTGACCCAGGCAGCAGTATGCAATCGGTGTGCAACACCACTTCCGGCGCAAAGTGTAGCATCAGCTTCACAAAAGATGGCGTAACCAAGTCGCTCGCCGCTCAAACCACCGACGCAGGCGGCTCCACCTACTGGCCCTGGCAGCCAAAAGACATTGGCCTCACGCCCGGCAGCTGGACAATTACCGCCACCGCCACACTGGGTAGCCAGACAAAAACGGCAAGCGACGCCTCGCCGTTGGAGGTTTCGCAGTGACGTTAACCCGCAAACGAGTCATTTTTGGAAGTATCGTAAGCGTTGCGTGCACACTGCTGTTTGGTGCTCAAGCGTTTGCCTTTACGGCCAGTCGAGTCGCCGACGACACCGTGTTTGATGACGTCGCGAGTATGAATGCGGCAAGCGTCGACGCCTTTCTCAATACATTCCCGAGCAGCTGCATAAGCACCAACAACGGCTTTGCCGCACCCGACGTCACCGGCTACACACCAACCGGGGGCTACACTTATGGCGGCAACGTCAGCGCCGGCACTGTGATCGACCACACCGCCGAAGCCTACGGCATTAGCCCGCGCGCACTGCTTACTACCCTCCAAAAAGAGCAAAGCTTAGTGACTGGTGGCGGCGGTTGTGGCGCCCTGGCCTACACAGGCGCTATGGGTTACGGCTGCCCGGACGGCGGCACTACCTACAGTTATTCAGGCCTCAATCTGTACACCCTGCACGGCAACACTGCTAGCTCGGTAAGCGGTACATGTGTCAACACCGCAGCTAAGGCCGGATTCTCACAGCAACTCATCCACGGTGCTTGGCTTTTGAAGTTCGGCGAGGAACGCTCCGAAGGCAATATGAGCTGGGCGATAATCAAAACGACCACGGTTGATCGGAGCGGCAACCCCTGGCACAGTAACTGGGACAACTCCGACGACCCCCAAAGCTGCTACAGCGGCCCGATGACTCAAGGCACGTTCCAGACCTGCCCCAGCGGCCCTACCGTATCGTACGACGGCCTCATCACTATCGACGGGCAAGCCACGCACATGGATACTGGCGCCACCGCCTCGTTGTACTGGTACACACCGCACTTCCATGGCAACCAATCGTTCGACACGATTTACGAAGGCTGGTTTGGCTCACCGATCATCCCCAACTATAGCTGGCAAGAGGTTGGCCAGTACGCGTATACCGACCAGACCAAAACAACTGGGGCCAGTACTATGAACATGCTGCCCGGCACCCGTGTATATGTTGGCTTTAAGGTAAAAAACACCAGCAACTACACATGGAGTAACACCGGCTTTAATCCCATTTACGCTGGCACGTCGCAGCCGCTCGACCGCTCCAGTGGATTCTGTGACACTACCTGGGTCAGTTGCAACCGGCCAGCCGTGATGCAAGAATCGAGCGTCGCGCCGGGCGGGATTGCCACCTTTGAGTTCTGGTACCAAGCCCCGAACACGGTGGGCACCTACAATGAGCATTTTGACCTGCTGGCTGCCGGCCAAGCCTGGTTCCCGGACATCGGTCTCACCTTCCCTAGCAGCGTCACGCCGCCTACCTATAGCTGGCAAGAGGTTGGCCAGTACGCGTATACCGACCAGAACAAAACGACGGGTGCAGGAACAACTAACCTGCAACCAGGTGATCGTGTGTATGTTGGCCTCAAGGTCCGCAATACCGGCAATGTCACCTGGAAAAACAGCGGCGCCAATCCCGTAGACCTCGGCACCGTACGCGGCGTCGACCGCACGAGCACGTACTACGATGGCAGTTGGCTGGGCGTGAACCGGCCGGCGCGCATGCAAGAAGCTACCGTAGCTCCGGGTGGGATTGCCACCTTTGAATTCTGGATGAACGCCAAAAACAACCCCGGCGCCCACGTGGAGTACTTTGCACCGGTCGTGGAAGGCGTCACGTGGATGAACGACCTGGGGGTCAACTTTTACATGAGCAACATCAACCCGATCTATTCGTGGCAGTTTATGGGTGAATACGCTTACGCCGACCAAACTAAAGCCACCGGCAAAGGTACCACCGGCCTCGCCGCTGGCGACCGCGTATACGTTGGCTTTGTAGCTAAAAACACTGGCAACGTTACCTGGCACAACTCTGGCATAAATACGGTGAACGTAGGCATGACCCACCCGCTCGACCGCCTCAGCGCATTCTTTGACGGCTCCTGGCTCGGCCAAAACCGCCCAGCGCACATGATTGAACCGTCGGTCGCTCCCGGCCAAAACGGCACCTTTGAATTCTGGATGAAAACTCCAGCGCAGTCCGGTATCTATCGTGAATACTTTAGCCTAGTGGCCGAAGGCACGGCCTGGATGAACGACCCCGGCATGAACTTCTATATGAGCGTTAACTAGCCTACTCGACAGCAGGCTCGGTTGCCTTGCGCTCGCCTTTTTTGGCGACCGCAATGATGTTTGATGCCATCGACGGACGGATGTTAAAAGCCCGGTCAATAAATTGCACCGGCCGCGGCAGCGAGTGGAACTGCGCGCCGAGCGTATCTAAAATCTCGAAGCCTTCGGCGCGCAGCATGTCGAGCAGCCCGGCTTTGTTAAATACGTGCACATGGCCCACCGGCGCCTCGCCTTTTTTAATGCGGCCCAGCGCGCCGCTGCCAATTTTGGGCGAACGGGTAGAGACCTCGTAGAATATTGGCTGGATGCCGAGCGCAAACAACGCCCGGTTATACCAAGCCTGGAGGTTGGGGGTAGAAACGATGATCGTACCCTTGGGTTTGAGCACACGGTGACATTCTTCGAGCAAAAAGTCAGGGTTAAACAAGTGCTCAATGAGCTCGGCGGCGTACACCACGTCAAACGTCGCGTCTGGGAAGGGAAGGCCCTGCTCCAGGTCGCACCACTTGGTACTAAAACCCTGCTTTTTGGCCTGGCGCAGTTTGGATTTGGAGTAATCTACGCCCCATAGCTCAACTTTACGCCTGGCCGGCAGCGCATCACGCAGGCCCTTTAAAAAATAGCCGTCGCCGCAGCCAATGTCTAAAATCTTTTTAGCGCCCGGCAGCTTTTTAATGTAGTCGATGGATTTTTGCTCACGCTCAAATAAAAAGCGTTGCTCGTAATGCAATTCCCATTCTTTATCATCATAGTAATCTTTAATTGGCACCGCTTCCCCTCCGGTAGTCGTTTTGTCTTCCTATTGTAGCGTACGACTTACGCACAATCCACCGAGCGCGCAACTCCGCTAAGAAAGACCGTAGACGGCTGGGCGTTAAGTAGCTATAGTGTAGGGATTGTGTCCTAAAACATCTGAGTGGAAAATATGAAAACAACCTACCTATTAAAAAACTTGATGCTCGTAAGCCGCAACCGCGAGTGGCTAGTAAGTAATATTCCGTTAGGCGAAAAGGTGGCGTACTACCGCGCCTTTTTAGCGGCCTACGCACGGCTGGCGGTTAAAAAAGACAAGCGCATCCGCTACTTTGGTCATGACTTTTACTACGACAACCCGGCTACGCCGTTTAACCTGCAAAACTATCCGTTCGAGATCACGCACAAAATCTTGCGCCACATGAAGATTACCCCCAAGCATGTGATCGACATTGGCGGCAACATTGGGCAGTTCCCGATCACTATGGCGGCCATTGTGCCAGACGCTAAAGTCGATGCCTTGGAACCCAACGGTGATATTTATAAGATTCTTAAAAAGAACGCTTCGGCCTACAACAATGTAAAGACATACAACGTAGGCGTCGGCGCTAGCAAAGCCAGCGCTAAAATGTTTTATGAGCCGACGCGTTCTGGCGTAGGTTCGCTGCTACAGGAAAACGCCGGCGACAAGGCTCGACTCAAAGAAATCCCCATTACCCTCGTAGACGATGTGCCTAAGCTGACCAAGCGCGACCACTACGACCTCGTAACAATCGACGTTGAAGGCTACGAAATGGAAGTGGTTAAGTGCCTGAGCGGACTCAAGACGCGCTACTTGTTTATGGAAGTTTCTACCCAGGGTCGTTCCAAAACATACCGCCATGCTACGCTGTTCGAGAACATCAAAAAGGCGCTTGGCAACTTTGACATTGTGTATGCCACCGGCTACTCGTCTACCTCAGCGCCAACGTTCGATATTTTGTTTGAATTTTTAGATGACGAACTGGCTGCCACAAAGCCGGAAAAACGACAGCCAAAACCTACTCTACGGTAATTTGCGATAGCCAGAGGGTGGCGTCGGTGGTGGGTTTGATGGGCATAATATGCACATCCTGCGACGGATCAACCGCGAACTCGATGCTCTGGTAGGTGGCGGGGATAACGCCCTGCCATACGACGGTGTTTCCCTGGCGAATGCTCACCAACTGGCCGGCCGGAACGAGCGCTTTGGCGGTAATGCCGAGTGTTACCGATTGCTCGACTGGACTAGTGTGCAGCAGACGTTTAACTTGCAAAACGCCGTCGTGCCCCACTTCTTGCGTCTGCATAATAACGCTATTTTTGATGGGCGCATGGAAGCCGGCAGCGGGCGCCGCTACATAGCCAGACATCGGACCCGGCAGCACGCGGTAGCCCCACGCGGTGTCTTGCAGTACAGGTTCGGGGCTGCTGTGCATGAGTTGCAAGCCAGCAATTGGGCCAGGGTTTTTGACTGCGTGGACTACGACAAAGTCGATACCCAATGTGCGCAGGCCAGGCACCGCCTGCGGGCTCGCCAAATTCAATACGGCGTGGCGCGCGAACAGTGGCTGTGGGTTGCTGACTATGCCGTTGAGCAGGTGTTTGCCATCTACGCGCTGGTACGTGTTGTAGTACACCGAATATGCGCTAGTACCGGGCTCGTCGAGCGGGTACTCGGCCATATCTTGGTAAGCTTGCTGGGTGCTGAGCCAGGTGTACAGTTCGGGCACTTGGTTGTAGCCAGCCACCGGGCGCGGTGGCACAAATGTCAGGTATTCGGTGAACACCAGGGCAAACACTAGAACTGCTACGGCCACGCGGTGCCATCTCACTTTTATGCGCTCGAGTAGCAGCGCCAGGCCATAGCTGGCCAGCACCACCAGGGCGATATTGACGATCACGCTCAGCCGGGCAAAAACGCGCCACAGCTGCACTGCACGAATTAATACGTCACTGGGCATAACCAGCGAGCCGAGGCGCGGCGGGAAGCTCATGAGTACGGCCGCGACAAACACGACGCCAAAAATCCACGCTATGGCACGTGGTTGCAAGCGAGCGCGCTCAAGCACTAGCGGCTTTTTGCGCCTCAATCCAACGAACGAACGCACTACCAAAAACGCCGCCAGCGCCATGAGCGTAATACTCAGGCTCAAAATATTCTCGGCTGGGTTGGAACCGTGATTATCACGCTTGGCGTACGCGCCAAACACATGATTGGTGAGCGGATTAAGTGCATTAGGCACAAGATATTCGAGCGGCCGGGCGCCATACACTTCGGCTTCTTGGTAGATGCTGTCGCGTGTGGCCGCCAACAAGCCACTTATCTGGCTTGAAGCATGCAAGTCCACATACAGCACGGGCGCCACACACACTACTGCCGCACCAAATGTCAGAAGCAATAGTTTGAAACGGCGAACCAGTCCGGATTTGAGCCGCCAACCGTCCCGCGCAAGCGTAGACAGCACCATGGCTGCCAATAATGCGGCAACCAGCACGCCGCCAAGCAGAATAAAGTAGCCGTCGATATATGCGAACAGAGCAACGGGCAGCGCCAGAAGCAACGCCTTCTTAAGGCTCGGCTCACGCCAAAACCACAAAAACAACCACGCTGCGGCAATAAATACCGCCTCAAATACATACGAAATGTGCACGCCCGTCTTGTTCTGTAAGTAAGGCGTAAAGGCTACCGCAAAGCCTGCTAGCAAGGCAACGAGCGTGCGGCCGCCAAGTAGCCACCGCACGAACGCAAACATCGCGAGCGCCGCCGACATGAAACCAATCATCGACAAGACGTTAAAGCTGCACACCGGGCCAACGACCTTAGCTATCAGCCAAAATGGAATAAAAATAGCTTGGGCAGTAATTTGAGTTGGCTGCCACAACGACTCGCCGTAAGGATAGCTAAAGTCGATGCTTTGACCAAGCCATGGCGAATGGCTATCGGCGCTGTAGTAGGCGATCATGCCAGCGGTGTTGTCGCCAGGAAAACTTAAAAGCGATTGGGTGCAGTGCGTAGCGGCACCGCCCATGTAATACAGTGTGCATGCAGCATACAGCACAAAGGCCGCGCTATATGCCATGCCGCGTGGATAACGAGCGGCAACGCGTTGCAACCTTTGCCACATAATCATCAGCACGCCGCGCCAGATGCCCGCGCCGTACAGAACGGCGAACACCGGTGTCAGCAGCCACAAACTCAGCGCGCTGGCAGCCGGAACGCCGCGCAGTAGCACGGCCAGTAGCTCCAAAAGCCAGAACACAGCAAATGCTATGAGTGCCAAAATCGGACGCACAGCCAGCACGGCCAACGCCAACGGTGTGGCTATCAAAAACCCGATGAGCGGTATAAAAAACCGGTTGCCCGGCTTAAAAAATCCGTCTGCAAAAAACGTACCGCGCTTAAAGGTGTGCCGTGTAAACGCCGAGAATCGGTCGCGTGAATGGTACAAACACGAAAACTCTGGTGCAATAGTGAGTTTGACCTCTCGGGTAAGATTGCGCAGTAGGGCGGTGTCGTCGCTCACAAACTGGTAGTTGGCGTTCTGCGGCTTAAACTCCTCTATGTAGCGCATAAACACTGCGCGCGGGCCTAACAAAAAACCAGTGCCTTTGGGATAATAATCGAACTCGTCAATGCCAAATTGGGTAAGCTTGGGGTTCTGGTAGTAGCGCCGCCACGCCAAGTGAGTAACCGCATCCCAAAAACGGGCAAAGATATTCCAGCCCAGTTTAATGCGCACGTGGCCGTTCCAGGCTACCAGCTTGGGGTTCTTGGCCATTTGTTTGGTCACATAGGCCAACGAATTTTCGTCGGCATATACTCGGCTGTCCAAAAATAAGACGAACTCGTGCTTAGTGCGCTCGATGCCGGCCTTACGGGCCAAAAAGCGGCCCTTGTTCTTGGGGTAGCTTACCAGATCGATGTGCTTATTCTTGCGCTGCAGATCCTTAATGATAGCCTCGGTGTCGTCGGTGCTGCCATCATTTACTACAACAATTTGATAGCTTTTGAGCTTTGCTTTTTGGATCGCACGCTCAACGCGGGCGATGGTTTCGGGCAGCCAGCTGCCTTCGTTATAACAGGGTATAATAACCGATAGGGCGTGCATTATGGTCCACTTTTACTTACTATAGTAACGATAGCACACCCCTCGGGCTACCTCCAATCTATGCAAAATATCCAATACGTCAAAAATATGATTAAAGGTATCGGCAGCTTTACGGCGCTGAGCCTGGTAGCTTCGTTTTGCAACTTTTTGTTTAACTTTGCACTGATTCGTTTATTGAGCGTTCAAGAGTTCCGCGACCTCACATTGGCCAACAACATGATTAACGTATTCGGCAACTTATTTGTGGCGCTTAACATTATTAGCATCGCCGTCTTCTACGTTTCTAAGGAGCGTCAGGCCGATATCATCCGCGCCTGCCAAAAGATTATTTATGTGCTGTACATCTTGTTGCTGGCTGGCTGTGTTATTTTTAGCGGGCAGCTCGAGCGGCGCACAGGGCTACACGACCGCGTGGTGCTCGACCTTACCCTGGCGGTCATCTTTTGCAGCATCCCGGTGATGGTCTTAAACGCCATTTACCTGGGCACGGGGCGGTTTACCAAATCTGCGGTGCTCAACGTAAGTTTGGCATTTGGGCGGCTAGTGCTTGGTGCTATCGGCGCGGCGCTACTTACTACACACAAAGATTTGGCAGCGGTGGGCGGCATTCTCCTAGTATTTGTGGTGGTGTTTGGATTGTTCTCGCTGTTTGAGGATAGCGAGCGGCGGCGCAAAAACTTAGAGATGTTTAAACGCATTTGGGCGGCGCCGGTGCATGTTTTGGGACGCCAGCGGCTGCTTTTGACTTCGAGCGTGATGTACGCCATAACGATTAACTTTTTGCTCGGCATGGACCTCTTTATGTTTGGCCAGTTCTTTACTAACCAACAGTCGGCCGATTACGCCGCCGTGTCGGTGATTGGCAAGCTAATTTTCTTTGCCCTGGCGCCGGTGTCGATTTATTTAGCCGCCAAGCAACAAGAACTCATCCACAAAAAACCGCGCCTGGCGCTTAAAGCTTCACTGGCCGTCGACGTAGCGATTGTAGTTGCAGCTGGAGTGCTGTGGCTGGTACCGCACGGCTTTATTAGCCTGCTCGTGCACCGGCCAGCGGGCATTAACGTGGGGTATCTGGACTTATCAATTCTGTTTAATGCCGCGGTAGTGCTTACCAACCACCAGATTATCGAAGGTATCGTTGGCAAGCGGCAGCGCCTGGTGATCGTCACGGCTTTGGGATTACTGATAGTCAACGGCGGGCTGTTCTTTTTCTTTCGCACCATTGCCCACGGTGTTCATGGCCACTCCACTGCCAGCTTAGCTTTAGGCATACCAGCAGTAGCAATGGCGCTCGCCTCGCTGGTGCTCTTTGTATCGACACATCTTCAAAAACGAGCTAGCGTAGCCACTGCTTCACCCGGTGCATAGCCGGTGTGCCGGTGTAGAGTGAACGATCGATGGCGGCCGTGAGCATCAAGCCGGTAACAAGTAGCGCATAGGCGCTCACGGCAATGCCGTAGTCACCAAGGCCAAAGCTATAAATCTGCTGCAGGGCACCTGGCAAGAAGATACTCGTGGCGTAGCGGTGCACTAGGAACACGACGGCTAAAAGGCCAACACCCAAAAACGTATAAAAGATGCGCAGGCCACGGAACTGTGGGCTGCGCTCGGTGCGCAGTAGCATCGTAGCCCATAGTCCGCGCAACACAACCAGGCCAACAACAACGACTACCCAAACGCTGACGGTTGGCGCTCCCAAAACCTCAGGCAAGCCAAACGAATACGGCAGCGCATGCATCACGCCGTAGGTGAATAGCGGCGTTGCCACCACCAATACCAGCACCTTAGCAGTAAAGAGCACGAACACACGCCGCGAAACGCGCTCCAATATGGCGTGCCACAGTACGCGTGCCACCAACGCTAGGCCAAACACCAGTAGCACCGGCTTTGCATTATCGCCTACACCAGCCAGCAGGCCCACAGTAATCACCACGGCCGCAATGGCCGCTAGCTTGCCTTTGGTAAGGAAGTATTCTTGCACCGCAGCCAACACGGCGGCATATATGCTCACCAGCCACAGCCCACGTAACGAGAATGTCGAACACAGAGCAAGCGCCAAAGCCACCGTAAACAGCGAGGCTACACGCGAGGCGCCGGCGCTTAGAAGCAGCTTGAGCGCCAAACCAACAAACACCAACGCAGCCAGCAATCGCCAACCGTAATCACCGGCCGTCGTCGCGCCATTGGCCGACCAACACACCGCAACTACTATCGCAACCAGGCCAGCAGTCGGCATCGACAAATCTACCCGGGCGTGCGCTTGGTCCAGTTCGAAGAACGATGACAGTACCTTTGTGAACTTCATAATAGTCTATAAATATTCTATACTAACAACCGTACCGTATGAAAATATTTGTAGAAGCGCACACTTTATTACAGAACCGCAGCGGCGTAGGTTGGTTTGCCTACGGATTAAGCGAAGGACTGCAAGCTCACCTTAAAGCCGGTGACAGCCTGAGTCTCCTCACCCATCCACGCGAGCCCATCGACCTCGGCACGCTCCTGGATAACGATCAGACATATCACAAGCCCATCGACTGGCTACCGGCGCGTGCTTACCACAGTCTCAAGTTTCATAACCTGATGCCACCGCTCGACCTCCTGTACGGCAAAGGCGTATATATCTTCCCTAACTTTATCCGCTGGCCGTTGGCTCAGGCGCCATCAGTTATCGCTATTCACGACCTCAGCATGTACGATTACCCGGAATATTCCTCACCGCAAAACCTGGCCTTTATGACGCGCCACTTTAAGCGCTCGGCCGAACAAGCTGACCTTATCATGGCCGTATCCGAATTCAGCAAGCGCACGCTCTGCGACCGCCTTAACATCCCCAAAGAGAAAGTAATTGTTACCTACCCAGCCGTGCCCGCTCATTACTACGCACGCACCGATGACGAGGTTAGAGCTGCCAAAGCCAAGTACAGCATCTTTGGCAAATATATGATTTTTGTGAGCAACCTGGAGCCGCGCAAAAACCTGGAGGGCATCATCGCCGCGTACCGTATGCTGCCGGCTAAGCTTAAGCAAGAGGTCAGTCTGGTGCTCGTCGGCGGGCATGGCTGGCGCGACGACGACATTCGCAACGCAATTACTGAGGCACGACTGGCCGGCGACCGCGTAATCCAGCCTGGCTACGTTGATGAAGATGATTTGCCCGCGCTATACACGGGAGCCGAAGCATCAACATATGTCAGCCACTACGAAGGCTTCGGCATTCCGATCCTCGAAGCCATGGCCTGCGGCACGCCAGTGATTGGCGGTGACAACACCGGCATGCCGGAATCAGCCGGCAAAGCAGCCATACTGGTTGACTCGCAAGACTTTGACCAAATCAGCCATGCCATGCACGAGCTGCTCACCAAGCCAGCACTGCGCAACAAACACATCGAAGCCGGTCTTAAGCAAGTCAAAAAATTCGACTGGCAAAAAAGCGCCGGTAAATTGATAGCTGCCCTGCACGAGCAGCACTTAGTATAGATTTACTCGTCGGCGGGCTGCGCGCCCAGCCCAGTAATATACACGCTGCCGGATGGCGTGCTGCCGATAATCTGCATGCGGACATCATCGCTGCTGTTCACGTTGTAGATAGCTGCCAGTTGTTGGCCAGGAGTTAGATGGATGGTGTCGATGACATGCCCGCTCTGGCTGAGCACGATGTCGTTGCCCGCGAATGTAGGCAAACTAGTAATAACAAACGAGATGGTTTTGAGACTACCTTGCTGGTCGCTTACGCCGGGCATTGGCAAAACCCGCAGCAAGCCGAGGCCACTGGTATCAAAAGCGAAATTGGTTGTTAAATTGGGCTGAGGCAGGCTGGTGAACCCTGCTTGTGCCACGAGTGCGTACTTGGCGGCCGGAATGTCGCCAGCAATCTTAAATACATTGACGTCATGCGCATAGCCAGCGTCGCCCACACTCGCGCTGTAGGCCAGCACCAAGCCGGGAGTGCCCACATCGTTAGGGATTTCGTGCGTCATGATCGCCTGCACGCCAAGCGCTTTGAGCACCGGCAATGTTTGCGGGTCATTAAGTCCCATAATACTGGCGCGCAGCGGCGCTCCAACGGCTGTAATGCTGCCGGCATTGATCATCTGTTTGTGATTAACCTGCTGCTCGGTAGTATACAGCGAAGCCTCGCCGGCCGGCTCGTCTACCAACGGGTAATCGGCAATCACGGACACATCACGCTGCTGCGCCAGCCAGGTGTTGGCCGACGACAAATTGCCGTAATACCAGATATCATGGCGATGAAACGGATTGAATGACAAATACTCAAAGAGAGTCACAAAAATGACGAGCGCTAGCAGGCCCCACTGTTTTGCCCGCCCATGCACTGACTTGAGCAAGATCGCCAAGCCGGTGGCTGCTACTGGCAAAAGCACTACGTCAATCAGCAGCACCAGCCGTGAGTACACCCTCCAGTACTGCACTAGCTTAGACAGCACGCCGGTTGGTAACGGCAGCCGATGGCCGTGCAGTCGGACATACGGCGGCAATGTCATCACAAAGGCTACGCCGGCAATCAGTAGCAGGATGCCAATGGTCAGCTTGTTTACTCGCGTCTCTTTAAGCTTTTTAACACCTCGCCGCTTCCAAAAGTAGTACATCGTGTAGATCACCAGCCCCACAAGCACTAGGCCGAGATACATGGTGTACTCCGACGGATTAGAGCCGTGGGTGTGCGTCGCTCTAAAATTAGTCACCCATGCACCAAATACCGGATGGGTCAGTATCGGCAGCACGTAGTCGTACCAGCGTGCCGTGTAGGCAATCACATTGCCAATAAAGTCACCGCGGGCCAACGCCAGCTCGGCGGCAATCTGCGCACCATATACCAGCTTGACGTAGATAATCGGTAGCAGTAAAACCACGGTTGTGCCGAGCAGCAAGCTCAAGTTAATCAGCAGCGCCTTAAACTCGGCGGCCGTCTGCTTACTGAGCTGCCACAGGCCTTTGCCCATTAAGAACACCAGTGGCGGGCCCACTAAGATCATGGTAAAGAGTACGTAGTAACCATCGACGTAAAAAGGCACTGCGGTGGCCAGCCCCAAAAGCAACGCGTGTTTGCGTGTGGGCCGCTCCCAAAAATTAATCAGCTGCCACAGCACATACACAAACACAAAGGTCATCACGTAGCCAATCTGGCCAAAGGCTTTGTACTGGTGCATGGGCAAGTAGGCAAAGGCCACACCGGCCCACAGCGCCGCCTGACGGCTGTGCGTTACCCGCTTGGCTAAGTAGTACATGCCAACGCCGCAGAGGTAAAACGAAACGAGCACCATAAAGTTCCACGCGGCAACTGCGCCCATAATCTTGGTGAATACCCAGAACGGCACTACCAAGAAGAATGACGTAACAAGGTCTGGCCGGAACAAGTTCTCGCCGTAAGGATACAGCACCGCATGCGTGGTGCCGCCGAATGGCCCGAGATGCAACGTGCCCAACCAAATCAGCCCGCCAGTGCCATCGCCCCAAAAACCGTGCACTGCACTGCCAAAATGGAACAAGATTGGGCCCATAAATAGGGCGGCTAGCGCACCAAAGAAGAGGCTGACTACTGCGAACTCGCTGCGCCGTGGATGGCGCTTGAGCAGTGCCGCCATTTTACTTTTGGTTAACTTTTCAGTATAATATGTAATCTGCTGTTTCATGCTATAATTCACAGGACGTATGCACAAGAATCACACACTATCGATTGTTATTCCAGTTTACAACGAAAGCGCTAACATTGCTGCACTTTATGACGACCTAGTTGGTGCCATCGGCGACCACGTTAGTGAATTCATCATGATTAACGACGGCAGCACCGACAATTCCGGAGAGCGCATCAAAGAACTGCAAGCCCGCGACAAACGCGTCCGCATCATCGACTTTACCCGCAACTTCGGCAAAGAAGCCGCCACCACCGCCGGTTTGTTAGAGGCCACAGGCGAGGCAGTTATTGTCCTCGACGGCGACGGCCAACACCCGGCGCGTCTGCTGCCACAGTTTATCGACAAATGGCACGAGGGCTACGAAGTGGTTGCCGGACGGCGCATCAGCAACGAAAAAGCCGGCTTTGTTAAGAACACCGGCTCTGCTTTGTATCACGCGCTGATTCACTTTATCCACGGCCAGGATGCCGAGCCGGGAGACACTGACTTCCGCTTGCTCGACCGCAAAGTTGTGACAGCCTTTAATGAGCTGCACGACCACAACCGCATGACGCGCTCGCTCGTCAACTGGCTCGGCTTTAAGCAAACCTACGTCGACTTTAAAGCCGACCCCCGTACAAACGGCCCGGCTGGCTACAGCCTGCGCAAACTCACCCGCCTGGCGCTCGACGGGCTTACCACCACGTCGATGCGACCGCTCCTGTTTTCGTCCCTATTTGGCGCGGTGGCGTTTATGGTCGGCGTACTGCTCGGCGCTTTTATGATCATCGAGCAGTTTGCCTTTAACGACCCCCTGCACCTCGGCTTTAGCGGCAGCGCTTACCTGGCCGTATTCATCTTAGTAATGACCAGCCTAATGCTCATGGGCCAAGGCATCCAGGGCATTTACCTGGCCAACATTTACGGCGAGGCGCGTAACCGCCCGCTGTATGTGGTGCGCGAAATCACCAAGCCACACGGCAAATAATTACTATCCCTGAGGTTCTTCTGTCTGTGGTAGGGGCGGAATCTGCACCGGCTCTATGCCTATAGCTGCGCTGCGTTCCGCGTCAAAAGGAACACTAGGGTCTAGGTAAGGATTACCGCTATAACCGAGCGCGGCCTTGAGCGCATCTACGGGGCCAGGGTCGGTGATGCCTGCGTTTACATCGGCAAGGCATTCGCCGTCGACTACCGCTATTCGATGTTGACCGTCCTCACCTGCAATCTCGCGCTGCCTATCCTTCCAGCATGCCCCTTTCCCCATAATGCGACAGTACAACATCATATGCGATGTACTCGTGTCACCGGTTCTCGTCAGCACTCTTGCGGTGCATTCTGCAGTGGATATTTGTCTTGCCATAGATTCCTTATATCATTTTCTACGCTCGATTGCCAGCAACGTAGCCAATGAGAATGTCATAGGTAATGGGTGCCGTTTCGGCTTCCGCGATTTCGTTGGGCGATTTGAGTCGGTAGCCTTGGCCTTGGCGCACGGTGATCTTGGTTGGGTCGACGGGCACCGTGGCCACAAACACGTGCGAGCCGCCGGCGTCGGTGTGCCGCGCCGGGTCTTTTATAAAATGCGTGTAAAACGTGAGGTTTTCTTTGGGCCGTACGAGCGTTGTTTCTTCGCGCAGGGTACGCACCGCAGCATCAAGAGGTTCTTCGCCGTCCTGGATACGCGAGGCAAAAAGCGACAATTTGCCGGGGTCAACAATCTCCGGCTTATCGTCGCGCAGCTGCAAAATAAACCGGCCGTCCAGCGACTTTAAGATGACGCTCGCGAATTCTTTGGGTTGGTCTGCCATTTGTCTAGCTTCCTGTCGATATATTTGTGCTCTAAAAAGTAGTCGACGACGATTTGCGAGGGCGAAACGTCATGCCTAAGCGCTGCAAACTCGCTCTTATCGGGATGGTGCTCTAGGAACTTTACAACTTTTTTGGTGTCCATGCGCGATATGTCGGCGTTGTGACCCAAGCCCTCGTCGCGCTCGGTTGTGCGGCGGTGGATCATAGTAGGGATGCCAAAAAAGTAAGCGTCTTCTTGCAGGCCGCCGCCGTCGGTCACGATGTAGTCGGCGTTGCCCACGACGACCATAAAGTCAAAATAGGGCTGCTTAGGAATAACCGTCAGGCCCGGTTTTTCTAAATAGTGCTGAAATCCGTAGCTATTTATCTTCTGGAGTGTGGTGCTGTGCTCAACAAAGACGACGGGCGTTTTGGGTGAGGCATGGTCGCGAACTACTTTGAGGATGGCCTCCAGATTGGCTTTGTTTTCGATGAGTTCGGTGCGGTGCAAAAGCACGAGGCAGTACTTTTTGGGCAGCACCAACTTGTGGAAGTCCTCGCTCACAAACTCGCCGGACATCTCGATGGCGTCTTTGGCGGTATTAAACTGGGTGTTTACGATGTCGCCCTTTACACGCTCGCTGCGCAAGCTTTGCTCAGCCGTGTTGTTGGGCGGAAAGTGAATGCGGGCAAACTTGGCGGCAATGCGGCGGTCGAGCTCCTCGGGGAAGGGGTTGTTCCAGATGCCGCTGCGTAGGCCGGCTTCTACGTGCGCGATAGGCAAGCCAAGGAATCGGCCGAGGTATGAGCCCGCCACAGTTGTAAGCGTATCACCATGCACCACGGCCACACTTTTGGTGCCGTGCTTGGCGTCGTGGGCCTTAATCTGCCGTTTAATCTTCCAGAATTTGCGAGCAAATCGGGTGTGGGCCACGAGCATCATGACGAGCATTTGCTTCATCGTTACCACGTCGCCACCACGCCAGCCGTCAGACAAATACACGTCCGGCTCAATACCAATTTGTGGGTGCAATCTAATGAGACCTTTGCGGTGCTGAGCGGTGCAGATAAAAAACAGCTCGGAGCGAGGAATGCGGCGCACGATGCCAAGCATTTTAATAAGTTCTGCGCTGGTGCCGTAAAAGATAACTACCATTATTACTTTGAACCCTTGCGCTCCACGGTCAGTTCGATTGGTGGTGTAATCGGGTACGCGGTCTCTTCGCTTTTACGCACCATTAACAGTTCGGCTTCGGCCCACCAATCGCAGACGGTGACGCCGTCGCTGCGCTCCACAGTAGCGTTCACAAAGTGCTTGCCGTCGGCCAGAATATTGGGCATTGTCCAGCGTACGGTGCACGATTCACCCGCCTTTAGACTGTCTAACTTTTGCTTTTTGATAGAAGAGTTGGTACCAAACAGAATGTTATCGGCAGCGTCGCTAATCGAAAAGCCAGCTACGGGGTTCTCTAGGTCGGTCTCGGCTTTAAAGGTTATGGCGAGGCCGATAGTTTTGTCCTCATCTTTCACGGTCTTTTTGTCGAGCACCACTTTGGTAATCGTGGCACTGCCATCGCCCCAGCGTTTTTGCTCGGTGGACTCGGCGCGGGCGGTGAATTCTTCTTCGATAAACAGGCGGGTGTATTCTTCGGCTACTTGGTCGGCACCGGCGTCGGTTACCAACTTGCCTTTATTGATCAAGATGGCGCGGTCGCAGTATTCGCGTACGGCGGCCATGTCGTGGGTTACAAAAATCACTGTCTTCTTTTGCTTTTTAAGTGACTTAAAATAGTCGTAACATTTGCGTTTAAAGTCAGCGTCGCCCACAGCTAATACTTCGTCTACCAGCAAAATGTCGGCTTTGGCAGTGATCGCCACCGCGAACGCTAAACGCACCTGCATGCCCGACGAATAGTTTTTGAGTTTTTGATCCATAAAACGCTCCAGCTCGGCAAAGGCCACAATGTCGTCGTACATGGCGCGGACTTCTTTGGTAGAAAAACCCATAAGCGCCCCATTAAGATAGACGTTTTCGCGCCCTGTGAGCTCCGGTTTAAAGCCTACGCCCAGCTCAATAAACGGTACTAGTTTGCCTTCAATCCGCACCGTGCCTTTACTGGGCTGATAAATACTAGCGAGCATTTTGAGCATAGTGCTCTTGCCGCTACCGTTGCGGCCCACAATGCCCACAAACTCGCCGGACTTAATACTAAAATTGACGTCGTGCAGCACGTGCTGCACCTCGACAGAGTGTTTGCCGGCGGCCCGGCGCACTAGGCTCGTGAACGCTTGCTTAACCGAACCGGCGCGCTGGTGCGGCAATAAAAAGTCTTTGCTGACGTGCTTAACGTCGATCACAACCGGCGCAGACATATCGGCCATGCTACACCTCCTCCGCAAACGACGGCGCGCGCTTCTTAAACAAACGGATTGCGACTAACAAGGTGAGCAATACAACCGCAAATGGCAGAGCAGTGATATACCAGTGGTGTGTGATTCCGCTGAGCGTCAATGTTTGCTGTTTAGTCACGACGTCGTAACGGACATCCTGCATGGCCTGGGCAATTGGGTTAACCAGTAACATTTTAGCCACCACTGGCCAGCGGTCAAACACCAAAGATACCGGATAAATAATGGGCGTGGCGTAAAACAGCGCCTGGGCAATCACCTCCCAGATGTAATTAATGTCGCGCAGACGCACAAACACTGTGCCCAATATAGTGCCAATCGATATGCCAAATACAAAAATCTCTAGTGCAAACGCCGGTAACCAGAGCATGCTGAGCGTAAACGGCACGTGATTAAACATCAAGAAAATAGTAATGACCACCAGGTTGAGCAGCAAATTGATGAGCCCCGCCACAGCCACAGCCAACAAAATGACATATTTAGGGAAGTTGAGCTTACGGATAAGGTCGCGCTGCATCACGATGGAGCTAATCGAGTTCGACGTAATCTCCGCAAAAAAGTTCCACAACACAATGCCCATCAACAGATACACCGGATAGTGGGGGATATCGCCGCCGATGCGCAAAAACTTAACAAACACGATGTACATGATCACAAACAGGAACAGCGGGCGCAGCAAAGACCACACGTAGCCGAGCACCGACCCCTGGTAGCGCAGCTTAAAATCGGTGAGCACCATCTGTTTGAGCAGGATCACCGCATAACGGTACCGAGCCTTGATTTTGTGTGCGTAATCCATTGTTGCTACCATTATACTATTACTGTGACTAAGAAGACCCAAAAACCAATTCGCATCATCTTCGATGCTAGCCCGCTGCTGGTCAACAAGACCGGAGTGGCTTATTACACCGAGCGCCTTGTAGAAGCGCTAGCTAAGCAATATCCAAACGAAATTGAGCTGATAGGATTTTATTACAACTTTTTAGGCAAACGACCTACCGCGCATTTTCCCAAGGCACCCAACTTGCGTTTCCGCGGCGTACACTTGTTCCCTAGCCAGATTTTATTCCAGCTCCGGCGGTGGGGGATAGAAGTGCCTATAGAGCTTTTGGCCAAAACCCGCGGCGACTTTTTGCTGTTCCCTAACTTTTTGTCGTACCCCAGCCTGTTTAAAACGCCGAGCGCGCCGGTGGTGCACGACCTCGCGTACATCGACCTGCCGCAATACGTCTCGCCTAAAAACGGTAGCGATCTCCGCCGCTTTGTGCCGGTGGCAATTAAACGATCGCAGTTTGTGATTACGGTGTCGGAGTTTTGTAAAAAGCGAATTGGGGAGCAGTACAACGTGGCGCCCGATAAAGTTCTGGTAACACCGATACCGCCGCCATCCTTGGGCATGAGCGAGGCCAAGGCTGCACAAATGATCAAAGATGCCGGCTTCACTAAGCCTTACATTTTGTACGTTGGCACGATAGATCCACGCAAAAACCTCATCGGGCTTATTGATGGTTACTGTGCGCTACCTAAGGAGCTGCGCGAGCGCTTCAGCCTGGTATTAGTGGGCAGAATCGAGCGTTTTGCCGGCAAAGAGGCCGAAAGAATTGAGGCGGCGCGTGCCGCCGGTTACGACGTTATCCACCCAGGCTATATCAGCGACGAACTTAAAGAAGCATTGTTTATGGGCGCCAGCGTGTTCACCTACGCCAGCAACTACGAAGGCTTTGGCATGCCGCCGCTCGAGGCGATGCACTACGGTCTGCCGTGCGCCCTCAGCAATATCGACGTCTTCCGCGAGGTTGCCGGCGACACCGCCCTCTATTACGACACCACCAAAACCGCTTCGATAGCCAAAACACTCGCAGAACTCCTGAACGACCCTAAAAAAGCACACGCCCTGGGCGAAGCCGGGCGCAAACGCGCGGCTGGCTATAGCTGGGAAAAGGTAGCGCGCAGCCTGCACGAACGGATTGCGGCTTCAACGGGCCGCGACTAAACGCTTCTTGCTTTTGGGGTTACCTGGTGTGCGCAGGGCCGCGAGCACCAGTCCGGTGGTAATCCACCACTGTGCAGCCACAGCCTCGTTGCTCCACATCTGCAGCAGCATATTACATACCACGTAGCCCCAAAAACTGGCCAAGAGGACTTGAGCCATCACCAGTTCACGCCGCTGCCAAAGCGCACGATAGAGCACAACGTTAATCGCAATAAATACCAGCAGACCGAGCACGCCAACCTCGTAGCCAATCTGAATGTAGTAATTCTCGGTGAGGAAGCTCCCGTGAGGATTTTGGATAGAGGCTAGTCCCGCTGTGCCCGGGCCGTGACCAAACGGATTACGAACAATACCCTCGAGGCCGCGCTCGGCGAATGCCAAGTGAAACCCGTTGGAGTCGTGTGCCGCCTTGGGCACGCCAGTGCTGTGCGTGACTACACTTTTGGCAATAAAGCTGTTGCGGAAGGCAAAAGCGCCCACGCCAATGATCGCCAGCGCTACGACTAACACTGGCCAATAACGCTTTGTTGTTCGTGCAATAACCGCTCGGTACTGCCAAAAAACCACCAGCCCAACCGACAGCAGGGCAGCCAGCCAGGCGCTGCGCGCAAAGGTAAGGAATAGCGCTGCCCAGTGGATCGCGGACAGCCCAACGAGCTGCGATAGGCGCCGCTTATTAGTCCAGGCCTTAAGCATCAGGGCAGTGAGCGCGGTGAGCGGAAGGATCAAGTAGGCGCCGAGTGAATTGGGGTCGCGTAGCGTCGACATAACCCGCGGAAATTCGGTGTTACTGTCGATGTAAAAAGCCGGCACCGTGCCGCGCTGTACGCTATAGCCCACGTGCGTTAAGATGTCGTGCGGCAAAAAATACTGCACAACACCTAGGGCTGCCACCAGCGTGCTGATGCCTAATAACACCTTGAGCAACGTCTCTGGGCGGAGTTTGTCTCTGTTATCAAGGAGTAACCCGGCGCAAAGTCCCAGCACCACGTACGCCAGCAGCCGATTGTTGTAAATAATGCCCAGCTCGGCGCTAGGGCGGTAGATAGTAGGGTAGAACGCCCACAGTATAAAATGCAGCGCTATATATATCGCGGTCAGCACCAGCGTGATGTTGAGCAGCTTACTCCCCTTGCGATTTCGCATAACCAAACAAACTGCGAACAGGGTCACTGCTGCAGCGAGTAGGTCTTTGGCTATCTTCCACGCACTGAGTCCACCAGTTAGCAGGCTAAGTGATTGTGCCAAGAACACGTGCAGCGGCATATATATAAGAAGCGCGAGAGCACCCCAGAGCGGAACTTTGCGTGTTTGCTGCATGATAGCTACAATTATACCTAAATGAAACGCCATATCGTCATCGACGCCCGAGTACGGCGCAGTAGCACCGGCCGTTATGCGGATGAGCTCGTCAACCATCTGCAAGATGTAGATAATTACAACAACTATACAGTCTTAGTAGCGCCCGATGATGACTGGAAGATGCGAGCAGGGAATTTCCGCACAGTCCCCTCCCCTTTCCCGCAGTTTTCGTTTAACCCCTTAAACGAGCTGCGCTTTGCCTGGCAGCTATACTGCCTAAAGCCAGACCTTGTGCATTTTACGATGACGCAGCAGCCCCTGCTCTACTTCGGTAAGATAGTTACCACCACGCACGACCTCACCATGTTCCAGTACGCCCATCCCAAGGGAACACACCCGGCAATCTTTTGGATAAAGATGCGCTTGTACCACTTCTTAATGTGGCTCGCCCACCGTAAATCGAGGCGCATTATCGTGCCCACACACCACGCAGCAGGAGAGGTGGCCGAGTTCCAACCGTTCACCAAAGACAAGCTGGTGGTGACCTATGAATCAGTTGGCGTGCCGCTCAATGTCACACCCAAGAGGCCAGAGGTGGTGCCGGACAATTACATCATGTACCAAGGCACCGGCTTTCCGCACAAAAACCTTCCCAAGCTGGTAGAAGCGTTCGACATTCTGCACCCCCACTATCCAGACCTATACCTGGTGTTCGTAGGTAAGAAAGAAAAACACTACAACGACCTCGAGCGAGAGATCAAGCGTCATCCATCGGCGTCACACATCATTGTGGCCGGCTTCTTGCCCGACCCGGAATCTAAATGGACATTCCAGCACGCCCGAGTGTATGCCACGCCGTCCCTAGCCGAGGGCTGGGGCATGACACCGCTCGAAGCAATGGCCAACGGCGCGCCGGTAGTGTCGAGTAACGCTAGCGCTATGCCCGAGGTGTACGGTGAAGGCGCGCTCTACTGCGACCCGCACAGCGCACAAGACATTGCCGACAAGATTGCTATGGTGCTCGACGACGCTCAGCTTCGCAAAGACCTCATCCAAAAAGGCACGGCCCAATACCAAAAATACTCATGGGCCACCATGGCCAAACAAACGCTCGACATATACGAAGATGTGCTCGCCCCCGAAAATGGTCAGCACAAGCCAAAAGCTATTTAGAACTACTTGGCTTCTTCGGTGGGTTCGGCGTCTTTAGACTGCTCAGTTTCGGCTTCGACAGCTGGTTTGAGCACAATGTGGCGGTCGCGACCATCGCCGGCGGAATCGCTCAGTAGGCCCCATTCCTGGGCAAGTTTGTGAATAGTACGGCGGTCGGCAGCGTTCATTGGCTGCAGGTCCATCGGTTCCCCGCTGTCTTTCACCTGCTTCATCCACGATTCGGCGTGTTCACTCAAGCGCTGGGCGCGCTGCTTCTTGTAGTCAGCAACATCGATGTTTACACGCGTGTATTCAAAACCCTGATTCTTAAGTGCGTTGCTGGTTAAAAATTGCATGGCGCGCATGTTATCGCCTTTTTGGCCAATTAGAAAGCCATTGAGGTGGGTCGAGGGGATATCGAGCTCGATCACGTCGTCTTCGGCGGTGGCGTGAACGTCGGTGTTCAGCCCAAAAAAGGATAGTAAGTCTTCGAGGTACTTTTTGGCGTAACGAATTGCTTCTTCCATTATTTTTTCCTCCGATTACCGCTCTTCTTGCCCGACTTTTTCTTCGGCTTGCGGGCGGCCGGGGTGGACGCTGGTGTAGTGGATACGACTTCGGCTTCGGTGGCTTTTTGGGCCTTGGCTTTAATGGTGGCGACTGCGGGTGTGACTTCGGCTTCCATTTCGGTAACGTCCTCGCGGAGCAGCCAAGTTTGCTGGGCGAGCGCAACTGCGCCGCTCACTAGCCAGTAGAGACCCAGGGCCGAGGGCAAACTCACCGTGAACAGGAACACCATCACCGGCAACAAGTAGCGTGTGCTGCGGCCCACTGCGGCGTTGACCTCGGTTTGGTCGGCCTGTTTACCACTGTTGGCGTCCTTAAGAATAGCGCGCAGCGAGCGTGAGTCGCTCGTGGTGGGCGTGAGTTGTTTGCCCTGGTAATACTGCACGACGGCGCTGCTGAGCACGATGATCATCGCCGGCCAGTACAATCCTTGGGGTCCGAGCGCGGCGCGGTTAAGGTTGACAACGTGGAATAGCGTGGCGTCAAAGGCATGGATATTGCCAGCCAGGTGCTGCATCCAAGACAGATGCTGCAACGATGGATACGCAAATGTAATCAGTTGGTGCGGGTCGTCGAGCACGCGACGCAAGCCGCTGTAGAGGCCGATTAAGATCGGTACTTGCAGTAGCATCACACCAATAGAGCCGAGCGGATTGATGCCGCGCTCTTTGTAGAGCTGCATCATGAGCAGCTGTTCTTGTCGCTTGTCGCCTTTGGTGCTGGCTTTAATGCGCTTGAGCTCCGGCTGGAGCTTACGCATCAGCTTAACTTGGTGCAGCTGCTTTTTCACCAGCGGATACAGCACAATACGTATCACCACCGTGAACAAAATAATACTCAGGCCAAAGTTGTGGCCGGGCAGCAACGCGTAAATTAGCACTAGTAGGTTAAAAATTGGCTGGACTATCAGCGTGGTAAACATTAAGCAATCGTCTCCTCTTGGTTTACTATATCATGATTTGCGCCTGCACGCTGACGTTCAAGCACACCCGCTCTCTCGAGTTGCTGCAGTACAGCGCGCTCCAGAGTGGCGTGGTCCATCTCGGCAATAGCCGGGTCATATGCGGTGAATACGATATCGATCGGTGGCTTGAGGCGACTGGCGTCTTTACGCACAATTTCGAATATGCGGCGGCGGATACGATTACGTACCACGGCCGCTTTGCTTACTTTGCGGCTCACCACCACCGCCACACGCCAGGTTTGGCTGCGCGGGTTAACGGCATAGCGCATAGCCAACGGCAACTCACCGCGGGCTGTAGAACCTTTTTGGTACACAAAGCGCAGCGAGCTGCGCCCGTGGAATCGATGTGTTGAGTGGATCATCGGCTTCGTCAGCTCCCTTGCCTGCTTCTCGGCGCATTACTTGCGCCCGTTGCCTACTTTACTTAGACAGCTGCTTGCGGCCCTTAAGGCGGCGGCGCCTAAGAACCAGGCGGCCGGCGCGGGTGGCCATGCGCTTCATAAAACCATGCACATGTGCGCGGTGGCGTTTTTTAGGTTGGTACGTTCGTTTTGGCATATGCTCTCACTTTAACAGGAAGGCCCCTTCCTGGGCAACCATTGGTTGCACCGGGGGCCTTACCCTTGCTTATATTCTCACTTGCCGACTTTTGTAAAATTGGCAATGTTTACCCCACCAATACTAGCAAGTTTTCCACACTTAGCCAAGTACTTTCCACAGTTTTTACAGAGATGGCAAACTGCTGTGTATAACTTACCACCTAACGACCACAATCGTTTTGCAAATCTGTTAACGCTTACAAAGGTGTGGAAAAGTCGCCTGTGCTGGCGTATAGTCAGGTTCATAAAGGCTAGTGAGCGAGGGTTATGGACTTTGGACTTTGGCAAACAGTTTTGGGGGAGATTGAATTAACCGTTTCGCGCGGCAACTTTGTCACATGGTTTAAGAACACGGTGCTGCTCAAGCAGGACGATGAACGGATCGTAATTGGTGTGCCGAACGTCTTTATTAAGCAGCAGCTGGAGCGCAAATATAACGACCTAGTGGTTGAGACGCTGCGCAAAAACGGTGCCACGCCCGAGCGCGTAGAATACAAGATCCACTCCTCGCTCACTCCAGCCCAGCGTGACGAAGCTCCCATCGTACTCGACAGTAGCCCGGCTGCCAGCCCGGCCGTAGCGCCAAAAGCACAGACTACCGGCCTTACGCACGCATATCGCCAGGGCCTCAACGAAAAATACACCTTCGACAACTTTATTGTCGGCAGCGGCAACGAGCTCGCCTATGCCGCATGCCAAGCCATAGCCGCCCAACCCGGCACCAAATACAACCCGCTATTCTTATATGGTGGGGTTGGTATTGGTAAAACACACCTCATACAGGCTGTGGGCAACATGGTACTAGCCAACAACCCAAAGGCGCGGGTAGTGTACGTCAGTAGCGAACAATTCTTGCAAGAATTTGTAGATGCACTGCGTTTTAGGAAAAACACCGACTTTGCCGACTTCTACCGCGGTGCCGACGTATTAATTGTCGACGACGTGCAGTTTATCGCCGGCAAAGAAAAGGTCCAAGAAGAGTTCTTCCATACCTTTAATGCCCTGCACCAAGCCAGCAAGCAGATTATTATAAGTAGCGATAAGCCCCCACGTGATATCCCTACACTCGAAGAGCGACTGCGCAGCCGCTTTGTGTGGGGGATGAGCATCGACATGCAAACGCCCGATTTTGAAACGCGCTGCGCAATTTTGCAGACCAAGGCTCAAGTCCAGGGGGTCCCACTCGACACCGATGTGACCGAATACTTAGCAACTAATGTGCAGACTAACATCCGTGAACTCGAGGGTGCCCTAAACCAGCTGCTAGCCTTCTGTGAAATGCGCGGGCTGGAACCAAGCATGGGCATCGCCAGTAGCTTACTCGGCAGCAGTAGTGCGCGGCCCAAGCATATTAGTGCGCGACAAATCATTGAGCGCACGGCGCGGCACTTCCAAATCCCTATCGAAGACATGCTCGGCCCTAAGCGCGACAAAGACATCGTCGTACCACGCCAAGTAGCTATGTACATGCTGCGCAGTGAGCTGCACCTCAGCTTCCCTAAGATTGCCCGCGAGCTTGGCCGTAAAGACCACACCACTGCTATTCACTCCATAGAAAAGATTACTAAAGAGTCGCGTTTGGACGCCGACATCCGCGAAGCAATCAGTGCTATAAAGGATAAATTACATGCGTAAAAGCTGTGCACAAGGTGTGAAAATGCTGTGTGCTCAGGCCTTTGTTGCACACATTTTGTGCGCAACCCGAGCGCTTGCTCGTATAGCAGCCCGTGTACAAATGGCAGTTGTACCCACACTTAGTCGCCTTGTTACCCAGACTTCTTCACAGGGCAAAACACTCATTTTACCGCTGTTGCTTAGCCGTTTATCCCCACTATCCACAGTGCCTATAATAACCATAACTATATAAATATATTATTACTTAGTAAGGTAGGAAGCTTATGAAACTGCAGGTCACTCAGGAAAATCTAAACAAAGCACTCGGCACAGTCGCGCGGGTTGCCAATGCTCGCGGCACACTGCCTGTACTAGCTAATGTGCTTATCAAGACGGTCAGTGGCCGACTGAGCATTGCCGCTACCAATCTCGACATCGCCATCACGCATTATATTGGCGCCAAGGTAGCCAATGAGGGCGCTATCACGGTCCCCGCCCGCCTAATGCAAGACTTTGTGAATAGTCTGCCTGGCGGTGTTATCGACCTTAGTCTCGACGACTACAAGCTCAATATTGCTACTGAGCAGTACCAGTCGGTGATTAATGGCGTGAGCGCCGAAGAGTTTCCGGTGATGCCAGCGATTACTGAGGGCAAAACTTGGACGGTTCCTTCCGAAGTGCTCAAAAAGAGCTTACAGCAAGTAGTAATTGCCGCCAGTACCGACGAAGCCCGCCCTGTGCTCACTGGCGTGTACCTACACACCAATAGCGGCAAATTATACATGGCTGCCACCGACAGTTACCGCCTAGCCGAAAAGCAATTGATCGGCAGCAAAGAAGATGTTCAGCTGCTTGTGCCGGTGTCGGCAATGCAGGACCTTCTTAGGATTGTGGGCGACGCCGAAGACGACGTGCGCGTCACCAGCGACGACCAGCAGGTGCTGTTCCAGGTTGGCGATATTGAGCTCGTGGCTCGCTTAATCGACGGCAAATATCCCGACTACCGTAAGCTGATTCCCGAAAAATTTGCGGTGACCGCTACAATGAAGCGTTCCGACCTACTAAATGCGGCCAAGATTTCTGCCCTGTTTGCACGTGAGAGTGCCGGTAGTATCACGCTTAATATCGACGAGGGCACGCAGGAACTCAGCATCCGTTCGATTGCCTCACAGCTAGGTGAGAACACGGCTAATACTGATGCTAAGGTTGTGGGTACGGGTGCCATAACGCTTAATTCGCGGTATTTGTTGGATGCGTTGCATGCGCTCGGTGGAGATGAAGTTAGTTTTTGCTTTAATGGCAAGCTTGAGGCTTCGGTGCTTCGGGATCCTGCAACGAACGACTATGTGCACATCATCATGCCTCTAAAGAGTTAAATAGGAAGGCACAAAACGTACAAATCCAAGAAGGTGTGCGTTTCACGCAGAGAACATATGTTCTCTGGTTGCACTACGCTGGACCCACCTTCTTGGATTTGTACGTTTTGTGCCACACTATAATTAATTATGATTACAGATCTGCGTCTTCAAAACTTTCGTTCGTACAATGATGCGTCGTTTGAGCTCTCGTCCGGGGTGAATATTATTGTCGGGCCGAATGCCAGCGGGAAGACGAATTTGTTGGAGGCGGTGTTGGTGTTGGCACGCGGTGGGTCGTACCGAGCGAGCGATAGTGAGTTGGTGCAGTTTAACGCGTCCTGGAGCCGCCTGGACGCCGATACGCCGCACGGCAAGCGCACGGTCAAGTTGGAGCAGATGGCGCACGATAAGTACCTCAAAAGCTTTGAGATTGACGGCCAGACACTCAGCCGTCTTACCTCAGCGCGCACGATGCCCGTAGCATTGTTTGAACCGAATCATTTACTGCTTTTGAGTGGCTCACCCGAACTTCGTCGTACCTTTATTGATGACCTCATAGAACAGACTATTCCGGGCTACGGTGCCACACGCCGGCACTTCAAGCGCGTGTTGGCTCAGCGCAATGCACTGCTTAAAAAGCAGCCGCGCAATCTGGCGGAGCAACTCTTTGTGTGGAATATCCGTTTGAGTGAGTTAGGCGGCAAGATAGCCAGTGAGCGTCAAAAGCTCACTGAACGTTTTAATGAGCGGATCGATGAGTTGTACGCCGGCATCAGCAATCAAAAGAATAGGATCGAGCTGGGCTACAGCGCCCAATTTCCGCTGCATAGTTACGAGACCGCCCTGCTTAGTAAACTTGAGACCGGGCTGGAGCACGACATCGCCCGCGGCTTTACTGCCTATGGTCCACACCGCGACGACCTGCTGGTGACTATCGACGGTCATCCGGCTCAAAACACTGCCTCGCGCGGGGAAGCGCGCACGCTCGTGTTGGCGCTTAAAATCCTCGAACTCTATCTACTAGAAGATATGCGCGGTCAAAAGCCCTTGCTGCTCCTTGACGACGTATTTAGTGAGCTCGACGGCAAACGTCGCCAAGCACTCACTCATTTTGTAGCCGATTATCAGACGTTTATTACTACCACCGACGCGGATTTAGTGGTACAGCATTTTACCAGCAGCAATATTATTCCACTTGGCAGCTAAGCGTTAGTCGTTAGGATCGCTGCTCGCCGTGTAGGTGATTTGCGTGGTTGTGATGTTCACCTTGTTGCTCTGGATAAATTGGAGTGCCTCGGCCTTGTAGCCGTTATACTGCTGGGTATAGTCGGTGCGGTCGGTCGTTGGGTCGGCGATGGGATACACAGTGACCAGGAGGCTTAACGTATTTTTACTATCAAGCGAATAGTCAACCTTAAAGTCGGTGGTTTGGTACGGCAGATAGCCGATAATAGGGTATGTAGCGGTAAGATTCTGGGAGGTCTGCGCGGCGTCAGCGCCGGCAGCGGCTTCGCGCTGCTGCTGCACGGCCGGATGGTTCAACAGGTAGTTCATCGCCGCCGATGAGTTTGGTATCGGCATCAGATAGATCACCCGGGACTTGTTTAGGCCTTTGGTGTCTACGGTTTTAGTCACTGGGTCAAAGTATTGCCTCGTAGCTTCGAAGACATGAGTGCCCGGACTCAACTGTACATGGCCCGCTTTAATCGGCTTACCATCGAGTGTAATGGCCGAATCTGCTGGCAGGGCTTGCACCTGCACCTGCACACCTGTGCCGCTCTTGCCAAGCAATAACGCTGCAACGACGAGCGCAAGCACCAGGAAGCCGCCAACGATGAGAAGCAACTTCTGTTTACTAGTCATATGCATACCCCCGTTTATACTTTTGTCAGATCAGTTAATGGGCGAACCCAGTGGTCGGTAGTAAAACCGTAGGTTTTGCTGGCCATTGGCGTACGCCAAGAGTGCCCGGTAGTGCTGAATGACGCCGACGCCGCTGTGTAGTTCGTGAATAGTCCCGGGCCAACATAGATATAAGTGTGCCCCAGTCCGGACTCGAAGTATATATCGCCGGGTTGGAGGTCCTTTGAGCTTTTGACCCCCGATAGGATCTTATATTTACTTGGATGGCTTCTCACGTAATCATATTGTGCAACCACGTTGCTAGCCTGATCATTATAGTTTGGGTCGGCTCCGCTATTGCGGAAGACTTGGGTGACAAAACCGCCACAGTCTACGCCTGGGTGCGCACCGCCGCCAACATAGCCATTGTGAGCGGCTACCGCCGCCGCATAGGCCGGTGTCATTGTGAAGTAGTTCGGCGGGACATAGACTGGGTGTGAATAGGCACAAATAGTACTAAAGAACTTGCCAATAGCCGGGTTATTGCAGCCGCCGGATAGTGACGATGTCGTGTCATTAAACGCGGCGCAACCAGTGTCGCTGCTTGTGCTCGATGTTGAGGCAGGAACGCTATCATAGCCAATTGGGAGCGTTGTTACCACGTTAGGAGAAGCATAATATGCGTCGAGAATCGCTTGTGCCGTGATCTGCCATTTGGAGTACGCTAGGGGGAAGGCCGATACTTGGACAGTTTGTGCCGCGACACCCGGGTCGATGGTCTGGTAATTAGGCACCCTGTTCTGTAGGCCCTTCTTCACCGCCCCGGGGTTTTTGGTGTCGGGTGGGTAGGTGATGTTGGCGCCTTTGGGTATGCCAAAGAATGCTTCGGCAGCGTAAGACACGTCGAGTATTTGTTTGACGCCGCGTATGTCGTGCGTCGAATCCCCCTCGTATGTGCTCCAGCCGGTGGATGTTTGCTGTTGCATGACGCCTAAGGAGGTGTGGTCGCCACCGTTACCTTCATTTGCCAGGCCAGTGGATAGTGGCACGTTCGAGGTATTCGTGAGGTTGTATATGTGGCTTTCTTGCAATGAAGTCATGAGGCCAATCAGCGCGCCACGCTCGCTTAATCCCATCAACTTGGATACGGAAATGATGGTTTTGGCATTGGCAATTTGTGTAGCGGTTAGGTGCAGACTTTTGTTCCCGCCTACGACAACAGGGCTGGCTGGTGGCGGCACTGTGGTGCCACTGTCGGCAGTACCGTCTGCGCCGCATCCCTCCTCGGTGTTAAAGTACAACACACCGTGGTCGAGTGCGCTCTTTTGGGCCGAGGTCATGGCAAACACATTGGTCTGGCTGCTTGTAAGCAAACACACTACCATACTGAGGTTGCCAGTAACGAGCAGCCCTTTTTTGAGGTAACGCCTACTAAATTGCTGCAATCGTCTGCGCATTACATCCCCAGTGCCGCCATAGCGGCTGTATTAGAACTATAACCAGATGGTGGATTGGCAAAAGCTGCTGCGCCCGCCCTGGGGTCACTCAGTGTGCCCGTTGGGAAGCCGAGGTCGTCGCAAGATTGGGGGTCGTTTTCGGCGTAGCAAGCGTAACTCTCTATGGCAACGGTCGACCTAATGTAGGCACTAACTTGCGCCCACTCGGTAGTGTCTTCGGCACAGTGGTTTTCTGGCTTAGCTTGGTCGTACGCCGAGGGCACTTCGCCGGTGCTCGTAACCGTGCCGTCGAGGCCTACATTCATGCCGTTGCAAGCTTTGGCGCGGTCGATGAGCGCTTGGCCGTCTGGGCCCGGCAAGATTTTATTAATTACGTCGTCAGCGTTTTTGAATGGGTTTTTAGTGAGGGGGTTATTTAGGTCTGCCAGCGACACACCAATGTGGGGAGCGCCATAGTTGAAGTCTACTGGTCCAATGGCGGAGGTGCGGGCACTCAATAGGCTGCCAAACAGTGACGCCAGGTGTGGCAACATACTCAGCAGGTTGGAAGTAAGAGTGCTGATGTTGTACATAATGCCAGGGTTAATCTTGTCATACAGGATTGATGCTAGTGTGTGTGGGTTGTAGAGATTAAATAGTCGGTAGGCGATGTTGTGCGAGGCGAACTCTGCTTTGTCATCGGCGGCCTGGACGGTTTGCAGCTGCCCAACCTCTTGCGGGGTTAATACGTGGCCGCCGGTAGATGCTTCGATGTCATTCTCGGCGAAGAAACCCCCATAGTTTGTGAAGCTACCGTAGTCCGCGCCGTGCGGTACAGTTGGCACAGGGTGCCCGGCTAGCCAGCCCAAGAGCTGTGGTATGAGCGGCTGGACGGCGACGCCGATTGCCGAGGTGGCGATGGCTGATATCGGACCGCCAATAAAGCTAATGCCAAAGCTTATGACTTGGCCGACGGCTGAGTCTGCCGCTTTACAGACCGTACCAAGACCCGGAATTGAATTAAGGAATTTGGTAACGGTGTTTCCCTCTACGCTCACCCTGGCATTGTCCGGAATATCTGGCCCATTTTGTGGTTGATGTAGTTCGGCCTGGATGCTGCGGGCATCTGCCCAGCTGGTATTAGTCTTGTCGTCGTGGTACATTGCTGTGTAAAAGCCTAGCTGCTCCAGGTCCATGTCTGGACCGCCATTTTCGGCCTCGCTTCCGACGGATTCAGCCTCCCCCGCCAAGCGTATTTGCGGCAGTATGGCCGCTTTTTCTTGGATGCTATCGAATTGTGCAGCCAACGCCTGGGCCAGACAGGCGATGCTAATCAGGCCGACCCCACCGGCCGTAATTTTAAATCCGGTACTCTTAATGAAACTATCGAGCGGTGCGGGGTCGCCGGATTTTACGCCATCTCCAGCCTGTTGGAGCTGTTGCAGTTCGGCTTCGGTAGCAGCTTGAGCGTCAGCGGCATTCGCCGTTGCTGCCTTGTCCTTGGGGTCCGTCTCCGATTCAGCAGTGACGACGATATTCTCCCCATCCTGGATATTGGCGGCACGTTTTTTTAACCAAGCCGACAGTTTTTGATCGACTGTCTTAAATAGTGCCGCATCGAGCTTTTTAATTGGATGCCAGGTAACGCCTGCGCGTTTGCCCATAATCCGGGCCGACAGCGCACCCGTAATACCCTTTAGGCCGGCCTCTCTAACCATTGTTTTAATGAGTGGTTTTTCGGAGTACGTCATGCTAACGGCGGGGGCAAACAGCTTACCCTTGGGTATATGGGGGTTGTCGGCGTGCGTCTGCAAGTTGACGTGAAATACTTCTTTATAGTATTCGATTATTGCATCATCAAGAGTTTTGAACGGGATTCCCTGTTCTTTCAGATAGGCTTCTATTCTTGCCGCAGATTTGAGGTCGGTATCGCTCACATCCGCCAGTTTGATAGGATCGATCATATAGCCGTCTAAAAAGCCAAACAATGGTGTGTACGCCGTCGCAATACCGTTGACGTTAAAACGAGCTTCAATTTTATTGGCGAATTTGTTGCCCAGGATGCCCATGCGGGTGTTCTCCGGCTTGCGGTCATTGATGTAGCGCGCGATTTTACTCATCGTGTCGTCGCTTTGGTTCTGACCCTCAGAAAAGTGAAATTGGTTGAGCAGTTGGGCAATGTGAATGGCCTCGAACGGGCTCGACGAAATGAGCGTGATGATACCGCCACCGAGCAGCGTAATAATTGACGCGGCAAGATAGACCTTGCGTTTTTTTAGGTATTTGTTTACAAAGCCGTCGCCCTTTTTGCCCTGTGCTCCGCCCTTGCCCTCGCCACCTTTTTTTACAAAGCCGCCGGATGGCGCGTCGCTGCTAGAGCTCTCGGCTTCGCTTTTGGACGACGTGCTGCCTTTGTTGCCTTTGCCTTCGGTTTCGCCTTCTGACTCTGAATCGGCAGCAGACGATTCGCGTTCGCCAAGCGGATGGTCAGCCGACTCTTTGTAGTTCTCCGGGTCGGTCATTTGACTGAACTCGCGGTTGTAGTGTTGCTGGGCGGCGTCTTGCTCCGCAGCCTTTAGATCTTCTTTGTGGTCTGGGGGGAGTAAGTCGGAGTCATAGTCTGTTTTTGCCATCGCCTACCTCGCAAGATTATTAGTGCTTCCCGGATACAATTGGTTTTTCAAATCAATAGTGCCTTGCGGCTGGTTAAACTCCCCGCCCTGCTCCATTTGTTGGACTTGGTTGGGGTTGGTAGTAATTAAGCTGGATTCGGTGGGACTAGCCACAACTTGAAGGTGGACGTGGTTTTGGCCAGCAAAGAATAGGCCTTGGCCTACCGGGAACTGACTCAGACGTTTCTTCTCCTCACTCGTGAGTTTAAAGACATCCGACAAAACATCGACCGCCGACGGCGACTGCTTGAGTAAGAATTGCATACTGGCGTTGGCCACGATTGCCCGCCCCATGCGTGAGCCCATAAAGTCTTCCACGTCTTGGGTGATCGTGGTGATGCCCAGGTTGTACTTACGGGCACGCTTGGCGAGGCTGAACATAAAGTTGGCTGAGTCCTCGTACTTCATAAGCTGCCAGGCTTCGTCGACGATTAGCATACGGCGCCTACGGTCGGATTTGGTCTTGTTCCAGATGTAGTTAAGGACGATGTACATGGCCACCGGGCGGAGTTCGTCCTCGAGGTCGCGGATGTTAAACACTACGAGCGGGTTGTTAATGTCGACGTTACTCTGCTGCGAGAAGATGCCGGCAAACGTGCCTGTGGTGTACTTGCGCAGGCGCTGCGACAGCTGCGGGCCGGTGCCGCCCATGTGCAGTAACGTGTCATATAGGTCGGCGATTGTAGGTGGCAGCCCTTGGTGAGTAAGCGGGTCGTTGGTGATGCCGGCCTTAGCGTAAGTTTCGATTAAAGCTGCGTCGAGGTCAGATTCTTCCACTGGACTCAGCGCCGGAGCCATCACTGCCGTGCCACCCATCATCTGAGCCTGGGCGCCGCCCATCATTAGGCGTAAGAGACCATGCAGCGTAATCAGGTTAGAACGTAGCGCATTGTCTGCTTCTTCGCTATCGACGACTTTTGGTAGGTCAAATGGGTTAATGCGCGTGGCCGAACTCAGGCTCAGGCGCACATATGCACCGCCGACAGCGTCGCACATCCGCTCGTATTCGTTTTCGGGGTCAATAATGAACACTTCGGTGCCCATCATCATCGATCGTAAAGCTTCGAGCTTAACAGTAAACGATTTACCGGCACCGGACTTAGCAAAGACTACTGAGTTGCCATTTTCCAGGCTGAAACGGTCAAAGATTACCAGGCCGGAGTTGTGCATGTTGATACCATACAAAATGCCATTTTCTTGCGTTAAGTCGGCGCTCGTGAACGGGAAGCTGGTGCTTATGTCGCCGGTGCTCATGTTGCGCCTAATTTGTAGTTGGTCGCTAAACTGCGGCACCGTGCTGTTTAAGCCTTGCTCTTGCTGCGAAGTAGCGGCCTTGCTGTACACCAGCTGTTGGCCGAGCAATGACTCGACTTTGTGGCTTACAAACTCCATCTCTTCATCGCTGCCGGTGTAAATCGTAAAGTAAAAGCCAAAGCGGAAGAAGCGTTCTTCGCCCACCTGCAATTTGTCGCGCATTTCTTCGGCGTCCAAAATGGCGGCTTGCTTGCCCGGGTCGCGGACGCGGCCTTTTTCGGCATCGATTTGGATGCCGGCCTCTAGCTGTGTCACTTTTTTGCGCAGGTTGTCGAGGACCACTTGGCTCTCTACCGGGTAAATAAACAGCGAGATATCAATAACTTCATCGAGGTTAATCATGCTGCTGAGCCAGCCGGTGTACAGTTGGCGTGGGTAGCCGTAGACGTAGTACGTGCGCGCTTGGCGTGTGCCGAGGCGGAAGCGGTCGCTGGCGAACTCAATAGAGCTGGGCGCAATAAAGTCGCGCAGCGCCGTAATGCCCTTTTGGAACGCGGCGGCTACCTCTTGCTGTTCGCGCAACTGCTGTTGTTGAGCAAGCGCTACGGCGTCGAGTTTTTGCTTAGCCATTATTGCATCTCCCGTTGTAGGTGCGCCTGCGGAGCGGTGCCCTCGCCCTTAGTGACTATGTCGGCGTCCATCTTGCCAAAGTTTTTAAGCGGTTGGCGGGTGGCGGTGTCGGGATTGTAAGAGTCGTAGTACAGTTCAATTAATTCTTGAGTGTCTAGCGGCAGCCCTTGGATGCCGGCTTGGAGGAGCCC
The DNA here is from genome assembly GCA_035479875.1 of Patescibacteria group bacterium. Taxonomy (GTDB): domain Bacteria; phylum Patescibacteriota; class Saccharimonadia; order Saccharimonadales; family UBA4665; genus PMNU01. Next base: position 100,723 of record DATIIH010000013.1, read on the forward strand.
CTGCAGCACTGACTGTACGCGGTTGCGCAGCTCGGTTTTAGCTTTTTCGAGATCGGCTTCGTTAATAGTAACGTGCTGCTCTTGCTTGCTGAGCAGCGACATAAAGCCGGTAACAAAGTTTTTGCTCTGGCTAATAGCCTTTTGGACATCCACGTGCGGAAAGTACGGCACCACGACATAAAAACGCTTGTCCATGATGTTGGTCTGCTGGCTCAGTTGGTCGATGTACTGGATGTAATCATCCATGAGCACGGCAAGCAGCATGTTTTCGTGCTCAGTGCGGATTTTGTCGAGCCGTTCGATGTACGGCTGGAGGTCAACCTTCTGAGAACGAATAAAGATTTGCACTGGGAAGTACAATGAGTTTAAGAATCCCTGGTAGCTAAACTCTACCGCCTCTTGCTCCTGCGGACTCATAAGGTCGAAGTTCACCGATTTGGCCATGATCACCGAACGGAAACTGCCATCGTTCATGATGACGATACCGTCCCTAATCTCGGCAATCAGCAGCGTATTTTGAGTGCTGTTGGGATTGCTGTGAGCAACCGGTGGTTTAACTGTTGGTTGAACACCGCCAACGGTAGCGGTAGCTGGTTGGACGAGGCCGGGTGCCCCGGCACCGGCCTGAGGGGTGTTGGCAGCAAAACTCGCTTGATGTAACATGTCGCTGCCAATGGCGTGCGGCGCCATGTGAGGGGGCGCAGTGGGCGGTGCAGCCATGTGTTGTGGCGCGCCAGCGCCTTGGTATGGTGTCGCCCGTCCGACACTCGCATCGGGCATAACTTGTTGTGGCACAAAGGCAACGCCTGGCGGCGCCTGGGAACCCGATGCTGGTTGGTTGTATGCGTTAGGATTCATGCCTTATACCACCTGAACGATGCCCTCGCTGCTAATGCAGCTTAATAACCACTTCCCCGCTGTTGCGGTTAGCCTCACGAGCGATGGTGGCCACGTTTAAATCGTCGTTCCTGGATAACTGTAGTATAGCAGTCTGCGATGCGGGTGTCATGTTTGGGGCGGGCGCCGCAGGCCCCGGCTGAGTGCCAGGCGGCACCCAGGGTTGCACGGGTGCGTAGGATGTCGGCGGCTGTGGCAGTCCCTGGGCTGGGGGTTGCATTGGCGGTGGCGTGGGATAGGCTTGCTGGACGGGTGTAGTCACCGGCATCGTAGGTATTGGCGGCATGACGGGTGGCAGCGGCACGTGGTTGCCTGCTCCGGTCGCGAGTCCGGCTACCGGTTCGGCGCTCGGTGTTGTTGTCGGTTGTTGCTCGGCAGCGCCATCTTCGGCGGCGTGTTGCGCAGCAGCCGATGACGGTGGCAAGATGTTGTGCAAGTGACTGAGGTATGCCGTGTTCGGCGAGGTATGTTTGTGGGCCTCGAGCTCATTAACGAGTTCGGCCTCGTTATCTGAGAGCGGCGGCTCGTTTGCCGCCTCACCTTCCGGTGTTCCGGGAGTGATAACCTGCGTATTAAACGTCACCATATCATCCGGCAAGCTTGCTGCTCGGCTCGGCTGGTTCATAAACCAGTAGTTGCCGGCTGCCATCGGTTGTGTGGTTGGTTTGCTCGCTGTTTTAGTAGCCGCCGGCGGGTCGGGCAACGGAGCGGGCTGTTGCAGATTGTTGATAATCTTTTGGCGCCGTGCGCTCGACGAGGCGCTAATCATAGTGTCGAGGTGTTGAGCGACAGTGTTGTTCTGTTCATCTAGGATGTCGTCGGCGGCGGTGATGTCTACATCTTCTACCTGCCTGGGCAAAGCCATTGGCGCAACAAGGCGGTCGGACTGCGGATCGTTGAGGTTGAGGGCGTTACGCGTCGCCATGTTAATGTTGGAGTTCTTTATCGCCCAGCCGCGGCTGTCAATCGTCTGCGCCAAGGCGCGCAGTCGGCTGTCAACCTCGGTGGGGGTCAGACCGTTGGTGTAATCGACATTGACGTGCTTAGGAGCGGTGATAGACACCAGCTCTTTAGTGCCGGTCTGGTCCCATATGCGTCTGCGTGGTTTGATCAAGTAGCGAATTTTAGCAAGTGCCCAGATTTCGGTGGGTTGGTCGCGGCCCCAAGGGAATGCAAAGAAGCCCAAAACACCAACCACGGGCAAAAAAATTGCCGCCAAAAAACCTGCGCCGTGAGCCACGGCGTAATACGTGCAGTACAAGAGAACGGCCCCAATCAAGGCGTAGATAAACTGCCGGAGCGTCAGTGGCCCCAGCAGCTTGTCCTCTGCCTCGACATCCTGGATGACTTTATACGATGCCATACCTTAATTAGTATAGCTTAATCGTGTAGGCGCTGAAAGATTGCTAGCTGCGCACGGTCGGCCGAATACCACCCACCGAGTTAAGGACGGCGCCGGGCCCCAACGAGGCCACGCAAGATGTTTAGCCTGCCTATGAGGGCAGCTTGTTCGGTGCGCAAGGCGCCACGCTCAGCTCGCAGTGCGGCTGCGGTACCTCGAGAACGGGCTGCCCGTACGGCTAAGACAGCGCGCTGTGCAGCGTTACTCACAAGCCTAAGTTCAAGAGGGAGTTCTTGGCCGAATGCTTGCCTGCCCGCTTCGTACGATTCTCGTATGTGCGGTGCGGCGGCCCTTGCGCCGGTGCGGACTTGGCGACCAGCAAAGCGGGCTACCGGCACAGTACCGGCGCCAGAGCGCAGCACTACTCCGCCGATGCGTGCAGCCCTTTGGGCGCCGGCACGTGCGTGTTCACTGGTTGTGCGAGCTTCCATTGCCACCTCGTAGAGGCGAGGTAGCGTAGGGTAGTCACCAGGAGGTGTACTTCTTACATCCGCAGCGGTGATTTCGGTTTGACGGTACTGGCCGCTTCGGTCGAGTAAGTTTTGTAGAGCAAGCTGCATAGCCGTTGTAGCTAGTGCACCCTCACCATAGTTGCTTTGAGCGCGGCCAACGCCAATCCCGACATAGGGGGCGGCGCGGCTCACTAAGTCGCGTGTCAAGTCAAGAGCATCGGTCTCCATAGTGCGTATTTCGTGTGGATGGCCAGTGGCAACGCGGGTCGCGTGCGCCTTGGCGCCAGCTTCGCTCATCATGCGCGCCAGGGTTGCACGCTCGAACAAGTTAAATTGCGCTAGCGCCTCTTCTACGGCGCCACCGGCAACACGTTGGTCTTTGCGGATACGCCAAGCCCGGCCATTATTAACATCATAGCTACGCGTGAGCGCTAGCTTGGCAACATCCATGAGTCGTGGGAATAGTCTGGTGACGCTTGCTTCATACAGACCTCTATCTGTTATCCGCGGCACCGGCCCCTCGCGGCCGTCCACTGTAATCATGCGATGTTGCCATAATAGGTGTACAAGTCCAGAATCTGGATGAGTGCTACGGATGGCGGCGCCAGTTGCGCTGGCGAACTCTGGGCGGAACATTAATTGTTGGGCGTGTTGGCTGAGGCGTACCCCGAAAGCCATGTTGCTACCGCCTGCGCCATGGAGTGCAAACGCTTCACGGCGTGGGTCGTCGTATCCGACCTCACTCATGTGGACGGGCACACCACCAATCACGCGAACTAGCTCGTGCTCCTGGAACATCGGCACGTCCACGGGTACTGCGATTGGTTTGCCGTCAGTATCCACTACGGTGGTCATGACTGTAAGGGGTACGTCTAAGAGGCTACGCACCAGTTCCCAAGCGGTCTGCTCATCCATTTCCCAGCCTCTGACCTTTGCTTTTTCGATAAGGAACGCAGAAGTGGCATTGCCGTTATTGCCTGCAATGGTCCGTAGTGCCCAGTCGCGGATTTCGTTAGCCTCGCGCTCACCTGGCTGCCAGACTTCTGGGATTATTTCTACAGTAGGGGGATCCTCGGGCGGATCGGGTTCAGGGTCTGGGTGCTCTGGTGGCTCATCACCGTCGTCGGGCGGTTCAGCGCCTTCAGTGCCAGCCCAAAGGTCGTCTGGAGTGGTTTCGGCTTCGACTGGTCCCGCCGCTGGTGGCGCCTCGACGGGGGCTTCTGCTGCTGCCCCCGAGCCTTCGCCGAAGTCCGGGGTTATGGTGGTTCTGGTTGTCTGCGCTGATCCGGTACGACCCGTACCACCGCCTACTGAGCCAGCCATAACCGGGTCAACTGGGTCGGCTGATGCTGCCCGAGTAGTTTCGGCCCTTGGTGTGGCTGCACCGCCTGTAGCAGCACCGGGCATCGGACTGCCTGTTGCAGTCGCGCGCCATGCTGTCAAGAAGTCGTCGAGGTTGAAGTAGGCTCCTGCCGACGGACTTGGGCCTGCAGGCGGGGCGTCGGCGGCCTCAGGAGGGCTACCAACTTTTAGATCACCATACGGGACAGAAGTATCCCCTGCCGCCCATACGGGGTCTACCACGCGGGCCCGAGGTAAGTCTTGCGGGCCTTCGCCGGGTTCGAGCAAGTCTCCCTCGTAGACCTCTCCTGCTGGCGTAGATGGTGCTGCTGCTTCTGCAGGGCCAGGGCCAGCTCCAGGGCTCATACCGGGGACCGCTGCCATATCTGGGCCATCAGGCCCGAGATTGGCGGGGCCGGAACCTAAAGCTGGAGATTCGCCGAGTGCCATAATGCTTATACACTAGCACATTAGTGATCTATATGCAAGTATAGTGTGTTAGTACTACGCGTATTTTATGACAAGGCGTGAGTCGGGGCGTGCTGCTCAGTCAGCCACTCGTCGTAGGTGAGCATCTGAATGCCGAGTAGGCCGTAATTGACGCTATAGTAGCCATTAGCTTCGGTGGTGATGGCCTCAGGCATAAACGGTAGGATGTCTTGGGCCATAACGCCGACGTATTGCTGGGTGTCGCCAATGTAGCGGAAGCTATAGAACGGGAAGCCTTGGGGCGTAAAGGTGCCGGTTGGAACGATGTCGGTCTTGATGCGGCGGTCGGAGCCAAGGTTTTGCTGTTGCTGCTGTTGCTGCTGGTTCTGCTGATACGCGTTGGTATAGTTGCGCTCCATCTCCAAGAAGCGTTGCTGGCCATGAGCGGGGTTTGGCGGCCTGTTGCGGGCTCGGTCGATTAACTCGCGTACGGTAACCCATTGGCCATTGGCTGGATCTTGTACGCCGGCGCTCATAACTTGTTGGGCCATAACCTGAGCATTCTCAGGCGAAGCCGAAGTCATAGCAGTGTGACGAGCCGAGATTCCTGCCAGGGCCTCGTCGATTTGATCTTGGTTGCCAGTCAAAAGTGCATCATTGACATCCTGCACCATTTGCGGCGCCAGTGCTTCGACGGCGTTGCGACGGGCACCTATAACTTGGTAGGCACCGGTACCCTGCAACGCTTCATGGTTAAGGGCTTGCGTAGCAGCTGCGGCTCGAGTGGCTCGGGCAGCCCCTGGAGCCGTGCCCATAATAGCGTGGAGTTCGGTGTTGGTGCGGCCAAAGCCGGCGCCAGATAAATGAACCGCCCGGGCATCACTTGCCGCCTTACGGGCATCCCCAAGCATACGTGTCCCCAGCCCAAGGTCGTCGCCAGCCACGTCAGCAATCGATGCAAGCATCTGACCGGAGTCTTCGTAGCCAGTGCCGGTAGCCGCCAATTGAGTTGCTGCTGCGATCCGCACCGCGTCACGGTTGCCAGCACGCATAACAGCCTCCACCTTGGCGTGGTCTTCGGCGGTGTTTCGGCCGGCGGCAGTAAGCATGCGGGTTACGTCACCGCCGCTGCGGGCGTCACGAGCAACCCGCAATAGGTCTTCGTCTTGGCTAATAGTTGCAAATGCGGCGTCGCGTTCACGCAGTTCTTTCGAGCTTTGATACGACTGTTCGGTGAGAGCGTTGTTCATTCTGCCCCGCCAGCGGGCCGGATTAGCGCCTAATTTTGGTGCGTTCGCGACGCCACGCGTCAGGTTGTTAAAGCCGGTAGCAATACGGCCACGGCCATTGGCCAGCGTGCCTTCTTGCATCTTTTTGCCACGCTTTTTAACCTGGTTGCCGCGGAAGTTGCGCAAGCGGTCGAAGCCACCCTTGCTGCGGTCATTCACTAAGCCTCCAACAGTGGCAATCGCACCGCCCGCTACTCGCCACGCCAACGGAATTAAGAAGTACGGCGCAAAATACGCGATAATGCCGATGATCTGTGACACGGTGCCGTTGTTATTAAACGATATCACCGAGAACACGCGGCCGATGGCAATGAACGCCGAGATAAACAGGAATACTAACCAGACACCCAAGATCGCGTCGTACCATAGTTTCCATAGCTTGTGGCCTAAAATCCAAAATGCGATGGCCAACGGCGCGGTAATGATCAAGAAAATGAGTAGCACTTGCCGGAATACCACCATTACAAAGCCAATCAATGCACCAAGCAGCGCCGTTAGTACGAATGACAGCAAACCAGCCACACCAAAGGCCAAGATGCCCCCAGTGGTAAGCAGGGTGAGTACAAAGCTGCTGCCGCCCCCGATCTGGTTTTTAAGCGCTTGCCCGTTGACGGTGAGCGCATTAAATGGGTGATAAATGACACTGCGAATGCCATTGCCCAGGTCGTTACTGAGTTGAGTGAAGAATTGCAGTAAGCTCCAGGATATAGTAATGCCAATGGCGGCAATGAGCAGCTTGGGGAATATCTTTTTGATGGTATAGGCGTCGAGCAGCGGAACGTCAAGAGCCTGGCTGATAACCATTATTAGGCCGGCGATGACAATGATCGACAGCGCAATCACCCGGAAGCTACCCCATGCCGTGTGGTAGGCTTTGGACGTGTCATTCTTATCACCAAACATCGTCGAGATGTCGGTGGTTAGCTGGCTGTTGATCTCATCGTCAAACCAGCCGGCAGCTTTTTGCATGGCCGTGAGCGCCGGGCATGCAAACCAACTAAAGACATCGCCAACAGCTACGCGGCAGATGATGTCGGGTGTGTTGGTGGCAGCATCAGTTCCGCCGTCAACGGTTGGCGCAGTAGCTGCCGTGGCGGTAAAGTCGTCTTCATTAAATAAGGCGTAGACGCCAACACCTGTTGTCGATATGGTGGCGCAGCCGGCACCGTTCAGGACCCAGTGCACTAAGAAACGGGAGTTGACGTTTACCTTGGTCACATCAACACTGGGGTCAACGTTAATCGCGCCACTACAGTTGTTGTCGCCGCCGGTGTACTGGCCGTTCTTTTGTAGGGTATAGACGCCAACGTACGGCGCTTCATCGGCGCCGGTGTTAGTGAATATCACCACAAAAGATTTTTGCGCCTTACTATAATAGAACCAGGTTCCGAACGCCGGTTGGAAATTGTCCAACGACAAGCTATAGGTACCGTCGATCTTACAATTGGTGTCATAGTTCACCAGTGTGCCGGTCGCTGCACCAAGCTTCGATACGGCACTGTTAAAGGTGCCCAGGCTGTGTGCTTTGGCGGCCGCTACGGGGTCAAAGCCAATATTATCGTCAATGGCGATATACGGTGTGCAGTTATCTTGTGCGCCACAGACGGTTTTACCTGGAGGATAAGGGTTCTCGCAGCGCCCTGCACCGGTCAACGTTTTACGATCGGCTGGGGCGCTGTTGGGCGCGGCAGCTAGCAGGTACACTGCTGAGTGGGTGGTACCGTCATCGCTGGCGTTGTCGCTCCAGGTGGGCTTTTGGTAGATTTCGCCGACCACTGGGTCATTACCAGTACCCGGACCTTTGAGCGTGGTACTGAGTATTTTGATTTGGGAAGCGTCGAGCCACTCAATGCTTACGCTGCCGACGTTAGTAAGGCCGGGGGGCGATACGGTGCCGCCGACGAGTACCTTAAAGCTGCCAACGGATTGTGCTGGCGTGTCATCAGGCACTTGGCTACATTGTTGGCCGCCCTTGCCGCCACCGCTACAGACGGTCTTGGAGGCTCGCTGATTGCCGGCTTCGATCATGGTGCCTTGGATTACCTGTAGCCCGTCCGGCTGAGTGATCGGTGTATTGGAGCTCGTTACAAAGCGCAAAAACCCGTGGCAGTATGGCACGAGAGTGGTACCACTAGCATCGTCGCTGACGTTGCCACCACAGTTTTTAGGATCGTTGGTGATACCGTCGTTGTTCTCGAAGCCACGCCACTCGTTGTTACTCACCTGCACCATGCCTGGTAGCTTAAAGCACAAACCGTTGCTGTCGAATGGCCCTATGGGGTTGGGATTGGTGGCCGGGAAGAATGTAATGATTGGCGCGAGCTGGTTAGTGGCGCCGAGCGCTAGAGCGTGGTCCAGTTGGGCGGCATCGACGAAGTGGTTGGGCCAGCTGTTCACAAAATCAGAGGAGGAGTTGCGGCCCTTAACGCCGATGTAGGTGGTCACCTTCTTACTGGTTAATAAGTTACCGGGATTGGGTATAGCGGCCGACGACTGGTCCCAAATCATTCCATCTAGGAGCGGGCCGGTAACCTGCGTGTTTAAGACCGATGCCTGGCAAGTAAAACTCGTGCCTCCATACTCAAGCACAATTTCTGATGCGTCCGGCTGGTTGTCCCCTGGGTTGGCCGAAGCAACAGAAGTAAAGAACGGTGCAAATAGGCCGAGCGATAGCGTTAACGCTGTCCCAAAGGCGGCAAGCAGTACCGGTAATCGGCTAAGGTGGAAGCGGCGAGTGGAGGGTTGGCGCATATTCATATTCTAACTCGGTATATTCGTAAAGTTATCAACTAAGAAGGTTTTGCCGTTTTTTTGTAGCCCGCAGGTCATGTCGAAGTTCGAGGCGTTGTAAAAAATATGATACTTTTCGGTGGCGGTATCGGCCTTGGTGGTGAGGCTGGTGGCCGTCGGGTCGCTGGTGAGCTTGGGTGTCACCCCGCCAAAGAAGACGCTGAGCAGCTTAACCTGGTTTTTCCAGGAGTTGTAGTCGGCCGTAGACTGAGCATCTTTAGTAAACAGCGCATACGATTTTTGGGCGTCATTGGCTTCTACATATTGGATGAGCTGTAAGCACGCGCTGACTGGCGGGTGGCTGTTGATCTTAACAAACACTACCACCACGGCAGTTACCGCAACAATTAGTAGAATGGCAAACGCCAGTGCCTTTCTCATATTCATGTACCATTATATATGTTTTTTGGCACGAGCGGAATGCATTACGTGTGGCACGGCTCGACAAAACCGCAAGCGCTAAATATACTACAAGCATATATATGATACGCGTGCATATTAGCCGTCTGTTTACCAAGCTCACCTCTTTTACTGCCGTTTGCTTGCTTATGGGGATGTTTGCGTTTGCCGCGGTGTTGCCGGTAACGTCCGTGTACGCGGCTACCGCGCCCGTCACCGCCCCTACATGCACCGCCGGCAAAACCGGTACTACTGAGACGCCGTGTATTGGGCTGCCCCCTGAAGCAACTAAAGACAAGTCTGCGAGCAACAACTGCACCGCCGACTGCGGCCTAGTAGCCAAGTATGCTATTCCTTTCATTAATTTCTTAGCAGCTATGGTAGGAGTAGTCGTAACAATATCTATAGTGATTGGTGGTATCCAATACACTACCTCACGCGATAACCC